>NZ_CP119147.1:6262500-6862500 GCF_029167645.1 Streptomyces sp. AM 2-1-1
CGCGGCAGGCGGACCGTCCGGCGCACGGTTCCCGGCTCCCAGACCGGCGCCACCAGCAGCCCGTCGCCCAGCAGGAACGCGTCCTCGCACTCCCGCAGCGCCCGGTCGCCGGGAGCCTCCCACCAGACCGGCCGGACGTACGGCGCACCCGTCAGCCGGGCCATGTGCGCCAGAGTCACGAAGTACGGGCCCAGACGCTCCCGCTCCGCCAGTGCCGCCAGGGCGTGGGCCCGCACCTCCTCCCCGAGCCCGCACCCCCCGCCGCCCCGGGCGCGGCCCCCGGCCCGGATCCGGAACAGCGGCAGATACGCACCCAGTTGCAGCCGCCGCAGATACAGCTCCGGCGACTCCGACTCCTCGAACGCGTCGATGTCCGGCGCCGCGTACGGCACCCCGCACAGGCCCAGCCCGATGACCGTGGCCAGCGCGGCACGCAGCCCCGGCCAGCCCTCCGCCGCCCCGTCGGACCGGGCGCCGCCGTACCTCCGCGCCCCCGCCCGGACCGGCGTGCGGAGGTGAAAGGGCCGTTCGCGCGGACCGGGAACCGAGGACACCGTCTCCGCCGGGGCGCGCCCCACCAGCGACCGCCCCGCCACCGGGCCGGGGTCCGCCCCGGCAGCCGCGTGCCCCTCCCCGGACGGTGACGGTGGCGGCGCCGACCCGGACACGAGGAGCCGCACCCCCTGAGCCCGCAACTCCGAGGCGAGCGAGACCAGTTCCACGCCATCCGGAGGCCCCGGCACCATGCCACCCAGGCCGCCCCGCTCACCGACCAGATGCAGGGCGCTCAGCGGCATCCCGCGGTCGCGGTGACCGGCGACGATCCGCCGTACCTCCCGCGCGTCCACCGGGCCCGCCACCGCGAGCTGGGGTCCCAGCGCCCACGCCGGCGGCAGCGCCGGAGCCCCCGTGAGCGCCGTCCAGCCGCGCAGCACCCGCGCCGGTGTGCCCGCCACCGCCCAGCACCGCAACGGACCACCATCCATCCGGACCTCGCTCCCGCCCGGCCGGTCGTGCCCCGAACCCGCACCCTCCTCGCCCTCACGGACGGTCATCCGTCCCGATCCGGTGCAGTCGTAGAACACCAGGTGCGTCCCCGCGTCCGAGACGACGAACTGCACCGGCATCGGCGCACCCCCCGCCCCGTCCCGCCGACCGGGTGTGCCCTCGCCCTCCCGATCCGCCTCACCCAGCGGGTACGTACCGTCGCGCGGCCGCGGCCCCGACACCGGGCCGCCCACCCCGAAGAACCGTGCGTCCGCGGGCAGCCGGGACCGCTGCACCCACCGAGCGGGACCTCCCCCGGCCGCCTCCCACCAGCGCGGCGGCTCCTCCCGACGCAACGGGACACCGCCCGGCGTCCGCAACTCCACCGCCCCCTCCCGCGACACCGACACCGTCAGACGCTCCGACACCACCTGCCAGCCGCCGTCCGTACCGGGTTCCAGCTGCGCCCTAGGATCGGGCGCCGGCTCCGTCCCCGGCAGCCCGTACGACGGAAGCCCTCCGGCCCCGTCCCAGGCCCAGAACACCGCCCCGCCGACCGCCACCCGGATGCGCAGCGCCGAACGGGCGAACCGCACCACCCCGCCCCCCGGCCCGGGCTCCGCCCCCACGACCTGCCCGGGCACCCTGGCCAGTTCCGGATGCCGCAGCGCCGGCGCCCAGGAGTCCCCGCGCCACGACCGCCAGGCCGCCCGCACCCCACCGACCGAACCCATCGACTTCACCGAGCGCACCAGGTCATGACCGTCCATGGCGCTCACCTTGCCACCAGCCGAACCCGGCGGGCGTTCCGTTCAACTCCCGTTCACCCGGAGCCCGGCGGGAGTACACACCAGGTCCGGTCCGGCCGCCCCCACGGCTCGCGGCGCCGCCCGCCGCGCGCCACGGTCCGGACCCGGCCGACCGGCTCTGGTGCTGGGGACGCTCCCATGGCATCGTCCCCCGTGCGGTGATCGCGTCCCCGCCCGTACGCGCGGACACCCACCCCGCGCACCCGTCAGCCAGGAGCAGCCCGATGACCTCAGCAGCCGACGAAGCCCCCCTCTGGCAGCCCGGCCCCGAACGGGTCGCCGCCGCGGCCGTCACCCGGTTCCAGAGCTGGGCGGCCGAACACCACGGTGCCCCCGCCGAGGGGGGATACGCGGCACTCCACCGCTGGTCCGTCGAGCACCTCGACACCTTCTGGGGCGCCGTGGCCGCATGGTTCGACATCCGCTTCTCCACCCCGTACGAGACGGTCCTCGCGAACCGTGCCATGCCCGGCGCGGAGTGGTTCCCCGGCGCCACCCTCAACTACGCCGAACACGCGCTGCGCACCGCCGAGGACCCCCTCCGCGCCGACGCCCCCGCCCTCTTCCACGTCGACGAGACGCAGGCCCAGGCCGTCATGAGCTGGTCCGAACTCCGGCGTCAGGTCGGCTCCCTCGCCGCGGAGCTGCGCGCCCTCGGCGTCAACCCGGGTGACCGGGTCAGCGGCTACCTCCCGAACATCCCGCAGGCCGTCGTCGCGTTCCTCGCCACCGCCACCGTCGGTGGCGTCTGGACCTCCTGCGCCCCGGACTTCGGCGCCCGCAGCGTCCTCGACCGCTTCCAGCAGGTGGAACCCGTCGTCCTGTTCACCGTCGACGGCTACCGCTACGGGGGCAAGGAGCACGACCGGACCGCCACCGTCACCGAGCTCCGCCGCGAACTGCCCACCCTGCGCGCCGTCGTCCACGTCCCGCTGCTCGGCACCCCCGCCCCGGACGGCGCCCTCGCCTGGTCCGACCTCACCGGGGGCGACAGGGAACCCGTCTTCGAGCAGGTCCCCTTCGCCCACCCGCTCTGGGTCCTCTACTCCTCCGGCACCACCGGCCTCCCCAAGGCGATCGTGCAGTCCCAGGGGGGCATCCTGCTGGAGCACTACAAGCAGCTCGGACTCCACTGCGACCTCGGCCCCGAGGACCGCTTCTTCTGGTACACCTCCACCGGCTGGATGATGTGGAACTTCCTCGTCTCCGGCCTGCTCACCGGCACCACCGTCGTGCTCTACGACGGAAGCCCCGGCCATCCCGACACCAGCGCCCAGTGGCGGGTCGCCGAACAGACCGGCACCACCTTCTTCGGCACCTCGGCCGCCTACGTGATGGCCTGCCGCAAGGCCGGCGTCCACCCCGGCCGCGACCTGGACCTCAGCCGCGTGCAGTGCGTGGCCACCACCGGCTCGCCGCTTCCCCCCGACGGGTTCCGCTGGCTCCACGGAGAGATCACCGAAGACCTGTGGATCGCCTCCGTCAGCGGAGGCACCGACGTCTGCAGCTGCTTCGCCGGTGCGGTCGCCACCCTCCCCGTCCACATCGGCGAACTCCAGGCCGCCTGCCTGGGCACCGACCTCCAGTCCTGGGACGCCCAGGGTGAGCCGCACCTCGGGGAGGTCGGCGAACTCGTCGTCGCCGCCCCCATGCCCTCCATGCCGCTGCGCTTCTGGAACGACCCGGACGGCAGCCGCTACCACGACAGCTACTTCGACATGTACCCCGGCGTCTGGCGCCACGGCGACTGGATCACCCTCACCGAACGCGGCTCCGTGATCATCCACGGCCGCTCCGACTCCACCCTCAACCGCCAGGGCGTACGGATGGGCTCCGCCGACATCTACGAGGCCGTGGAGCGGCTGCCCCAGATCCGCGAGTCCCTCGTGGTGGGCATCGAACAACCCGACGGCGGCTACTGGATGCCCCTCTTCGTCCACCTCGCCGACGGCGCCGCCCTCGACGACGACCTGCGCACCGCGATCGCCCGGACGCTCCGCGAGAACCTCTCGCCCCGACACGTACCCGACGAGATCATCGAGGTCCCCGGCATCCCGCACACCCTCACCGGCAAGCGCATCGAGGTCCCGGTCAAGCGCCTTCTCCAGGGAACCCCCCTGGAGAAGGCGGTCAGCGCGGGCTCCGTCGACGACGTCGGGCTCCTCCGCTTCTACGCCGACCTGGCCCGCACCCGCCCCTGACACGACCGCGTTGTCACACCCCCTGGTTACGCTGAGTGAGCACAGTTCGACCGTACCCAGGGGGAGCACCGCTCATGAACCGCACCGCACGCACCGACCGTGACGACCGCCCGGCCGATCCGCCCCGCCGACCCGGGCGCACCGGCGCCCCGCCGAACCGGCGGCCCCGGTCCGCCCGCCGCGCCCTGCGCCGCGAAGTACCCCGCACGGTCGGTGTCCTGGTCGACCCGCAGGACTTCGCGGCCATGTGCACCTACCGCACCTTCCCGTTCGACGACCACACCGCCTACCTCCGCGAGATCGAGGGCCTGCTGAGGGAATTCGACGCCCGGGGCCTCCGCACCAGCCTCGCCCTCTTCGACCCGGCGGAGTTCGGGGAGTTCTGCGCGGAGCGGAAGCTGGACCCGGACAGCGCGGAGGCCCGCACCCACTTCACCGCCGAGATCGCGGCCGCGGGCGCCACGGTCCCCTACACCGGGCAGCCGCTGGAGCGGCTCCTCCCCCTCCTCGTCTCCCGCGTCGTACGCCGCGCCACCTGGGAGTACGCCACCGTGCTCCTGGCGGATCTCGGCGCGTGCGCGGAGTGCGGCCAGGACATCGGCGGGAGCGCCTTCGACCGGGCCTCGCACCTGCTGCTCCGGCTCCTGGAGGCCGCCGGCCCCGGCACCCACCACATCGTCTGCTCCATCCGCTCCACCGACGACCGGCTCCTCGCCGTCCTGCACACCCGGCAGGACGGTGGTCCCCCGCCCGTCCTCTCTCCCGCCGAAGGCACGGAGCTCGCGACCGTGCTCGCCGTCGGGATCGCGCTGGAGGCCCCCGGCGGAATCGTCCTGCGCACCAGCAGCCCCGACACACCGGACCGGGTCCACGGCTGGCGGCTCGACCGGGGCAGCCTCCTCCCGCTGACGGCGGGGGAGGTCTTCGCCGCCTACTGCACCGACGCCGGGACCGGTGAGCCGGTCGGCCCCGAACCGGGCGTCGACTACCGCGCGGGATTCGACATCGGGGCAGAGGCGCCCCGGCCCCACCACTGACCAACCCCCTGTCCCCTGTCCCCTGCGCAGGGGACAGGGGACAGGCGACAAGGAGCGAGGGCTCCCCGCCACTGCGGCGGGAAGCCCTCGCTACCAGGTCCTCGATCGCTCCTACGCGCCCTCCAGCACCGCCCGCGCCGCGCTCCGCGCGTCCTCGGCGGAGTCCGCGGCGCGGGCCGCCGCCGCGGCCCGTTCGCACTGCGCCAGCGTGTACCGCGCGAGCGTCGCCCGTACGTGGGGGAGCGAGGCCGCACCCATCGAGAGGGAGGTGACCCCCAGCCCGGTCAGCACACAGGCGAGCAGCGGATCGGCCGCGGCCTCTCCGCATACGCCGCAGGTCTTGCCCTCGGCCCGCGCGCCGTCCGCCGACATGGCCACCAGATCCAGCAGCGCCGGCTGCCACGGGTCCTGCAGCCGGGACACCGCACCCACCTGCCGGTCGGCCGCGAAGGTGTACTGCGCCAGGTCGTTGGTGCCCAGCGAGAGGAACTCCACCTCCTGCAGCACCGATCGGGCCCGCAACGCGGCGGACGGGATCTCCACCATCGCCCCGATCTTCGCCCGCAGCCCCGCCTCGCGGCAGGCGTCGGCGAAGTTCTTCGCGTCCGTCCGGTCGGCGACCATCGGTGCCATCACCTCCAACTGGACCGACAGCCCCTGGGCGGCCCTGGCCAGCGAGGTCAGCTGACCGCGCAGGACCTCGGGGTGGTCCAGCAGACTCCGCAGCCCCCGCACCCCGAGCGCCGGGTTCGGCTCGTCGGCGGGGGTGAGGAAGGCCAGCGGCTTGTCCGCCCCGGCGTCCAGCACCCGGACGACGACCCGTCCCTGCGGAAACGCCTCCAGCACAGTGCGGTACGCCGCCACCTGCTTCTCCTCGGAGGGAGCCCGCGCGCTGTCGTCCAGGAAGAGGAACTCCGTACGGAAGAGCCCGATGCCCTCCGCGCCCGCCCGCATCGCCGCCGGCAGGTCACCGGGACCGCCGATGTTGGCCAGCAGCGGCATCGGGTGCCCGTCCGCCGTGGCACCCGGTCCGGTCGAGGCGGCGAGCGCCGCCTCGCGCGCGGCGGCGGACTCCTCCATCGCGGCGCGCTTCTCCGCGCTGGGATCGACGAACACCTCACCGGTCCCGCCGTCGACCGCCACCACCACGCCCTCGGCCAGCTCACCGGCCCCGGGCAGCGCGACGACGGCGGGCACCCCGAGCGCCCGCGCGAGGATCGCGCTGTGGCTGGTCGGGCCGCCCTCCTCGGTGACGAAACCGAGGACCAGGGCCGGATCGAGGAGCGCGGTGTCCGCCGGCGCGAGATCCCGCGCGATGAGCACGTACGGCCTGTCACTGTCCGGCACACCCGGCATCGGAACTCCGAGCAGCCGGGCCACGATCCGGTTCCGTACGTCGTCGAGGTCGGCGACGCGTCCCGCGAGGTACTCCCCGGCGTTCGCGAGGAGCGCGCGGTACGCGGCGAAGGCGTCGTAGAGACCGCGCTCGGCGGTGCTCCCCTCCGCGATGCGGCGCTCCACGTCGGTCATCAGCTCGGGGTCCCGCGCCATCATGGCCTGGGCTTCCAGCACCCCTTGCGCCTCGCCGCCGGCAAGGTTCCCGCGTGCGACCAGGTCGGCCGCGACGGCTTCCACGGCCTGGCGGGCACGCCCCTGCTCCCGGTCCGTCTCCTCCGGCGGAATCTGCCGGACCGGCGGTTCCAGAACCGCCGTGCCCATGTGCCGTACTTCGCCGATGGCCACCCCGTGACTCACACCGACGCCTCGCAGCGTTGTCTCCATGTCACCCGTCTCCGGTTGTGCGGTGGGGGAACCCCCGCGGTCGATCTCCGAGTGGCCCGCCGTGCAACGGGTCACCTCCAGTCGAAGAGGGCGCCTCCCGCTTCCACCGGCGCCGACTCCTGGACGTCCGAGAGCGCCTCGGCCGTCGCCTCCAGAGCCACGACGGGACAGATGGGCGACTTCCCCTTCGCCTCGACGTCGGCCGGGTTCCACCGCACGATGGCCTGCCCGCGCTCGACGGAGTCCCCCTTGTTGATGAGGAGCTCGAACCCCTCGCCGTTGAGCTGGACGGTGTCGATCCCCAGGTGCGTCAGTACACCGTGTCCCTCGCCGTCGACCACCACGAACGCGTGCGGATGCAGGGAGACCACCACGCCGGCGACCGGCGAGAGGGCCTCGCCCGGCACCCGGTCGGGATCGATGGCCGTACCGGGCCCCACCATCGCGCCGGAGAAGACCGGGTCGGGGACCGCCGCCAGGCCGATGGCCTGGCCACTGAGGGGGGACGTCACATGGGTCATGGGTGCCTCCGGAAGGTGGAACTGGGGCATGCCTGCTCGATGGCCACCCCCGCGTGTGGGCGTGGGGAGACGCACTTCTCAGCAGCGTAAGTCATGTTAAGTACCGATTCAGTCCAAGATGTCGCGTTCAGCCGAGGTTCGGCGGACCGGAGGGCCCCGGGGCGATTTGCCTCGTCTCCTGGCGAGCCTGTACTGTCGTAGATCTGCCTGGCCCCACCGCGACGTCACGTCCCGGGGCCGGCGGCGACTCTCTCCAGCGAGACCCTGCCCGGATCGGGCTTCCGCATGTCTGCGGGGGCCGGGTCGGAGGAAAAGGAATTGACTGATAGAGTCGGACTCGCCGGAAAGGGAAACGCGAAAGCGAAGAACTGGAAAGCGAGAATGTTCCTCCCGCTTCGACCGGGAAACAGACACGAAAGCGTCTGATAGAGTCGGAAACGCAAGAACGAAGGGAAGCGCCCGGAGGGCCCCGGTGAAACGGGACCGAAGGAAGCGTCCGTTCCTTGAGAACTCAACAGCGTGCCAAAAGTCAACGCCAGATATGTTGATACCCCGGCCTGCTTCGGCAGGTTGGTGGTTCCTTTGAAAAGTCCTGCCGGCACTTAACGGTCCGGTGGGCAACAACAGCGAGGACGCTGTGAACGACCGGTCATATTCCGACCTGGTCGTTCCGCTCTCGTGTTGTGGTCCCGATTACGGGAAAACATTCACGGAGAGTTTGATCCTGGCTCAGGACGAACGCTGGCGGCGTGCTTAACACATGCAAGTCGAACGATGAAGCCTTTCGGGGTGGATTAGTGGCGAACGGGTGAGTAACACGTGGGCAATCTGCCCTTCACTCTGGGACAAGCCCTGGAAACGGGGTCTAATACCGGATAACACTCTGTCCCGCATGGGACGGGGTTAAAAGCTCCGGCGGTGAAGGATGAGCCCGCGGCCTATCAGCTTGTTGGTGGGGTAATGGCCTACCAAGGCGACGACGGGTAGCCGGCCTGAGAGGGCGACCGGCCACACTGGGACTGAGACACGGCCCAGACTCCTACGGGAGGCAGCAGTGGGGAATATTGCACAATGGGCGAAAGCCTGATGCAGCGACGCCGCGTGAGGGATGACGGCCTTCGGGTTGTAAACCTCTTTCAGCAGGGAAGAAGCGAAAGTGACGGTACCTGCAGAAGAAGCGCCGGCTAACTACGTGCCAGCAGCCGCGGTAATACGTAGGGCGCAAGCGTTGTCCGGAATTATTGGGCGTAAAGAGCTCGTAGGCGGCTTGTCACGTCGGATGTGAAAGCCCGGGGCTTAACCCCGGGTCTGCATTCGATACGGGCTAGCTAGAGTGTGGTAGGGGAGATCGGAATTCCTGGTGTAGCGGTGAAATGCGCAGATATCAGGAGGAACACCGGTGGCGAAGGCGGATCTCTGGGCCATTACTGACGCTGAGGAGCGAAAGCGTGGGGAGCGAACAGGATTAGATACCCTGGTAGTCCACGCCGTAAACGTTGGGAACTAGGTGTTGGCGACATTCCACGTCGTCGGTGCCGCAGCTAACGCATTAAGTTCCCCGCCTGGGGAGTACGGCCGCAAGGCTAAAACTCAAAGGAATTGACGGGGGCCCGCACAAGCAGCGGAGCATGTGGCTTAATTCGACGCAACGCGAAGAACCTTACCAAGGCTTGACATATACCGGAAAGCATCAGAGATGGTGCCCCCCTTGTGGTCGGTATACAGGTGGTGCATGGCTGTCGTCAGCTCGTGTCGTGAGATGTTGGGTTAAGTCCCGCAACGAGCGCAACCCTTGTTCTGTGTTGCCAGCATGCCCTTCGGGGTGATGGGGACTCACAGGAGACTGCCGGGGTCAACTCGGAGGAAGGTGGGGACGACGTCAAGTCATCATGCCCCTTATGTCTTGGGCTGCACACGTGCTACAATGGCCGGTACAATGAGCTGCGATGCCGCGAGGCGGAGCGAATCTCAAAAAGCCGGTCTCAGTTCGGATTGGGGTCTGCAACTCGACCCCATGAAGTCGGAGTTGCTAGTAATCGCAGATCAGCATTGCTGCGGTGAATACGTTCCCGGGCCTTGTACACACCGCCCGTCACGTCACGAAAGTCGGTAACACCCGAAGCCGGTGGCCCAACCCCTTGTGGGAGGGAGCTGTCGAAGGTGGGACTGGCGATTGGGACGAAGTCGTAACAAGGTAGCCGTACCGGAAGGTGCGGCTGGATCACCTCCTTTCTAAGGAGCATCTAGACCCTGCGAGGGGTCCAGAGCCACTACGCCGGCAAATGTTCGGCGGTGGTTAGCTCATGGGTGGAACGTTGACTATTCGGCACGGTTGGTTGGTTGTTGCGAGTACTGCTTCGGCGTGGAAAGTAATGATGGATCGATTGTGTCGGGCACGTTGTTGGGTATCTGAGGGTACGGCCGTAAGGCTGCCTTCAGTCCGGTCCCAGTGAACTCGGCCTTCGGGTCGGGGTGATGGGTGGCTGGTTGTTGTTTGAGAACTGCACAGTGGACGCGAGCATCTGTGGCCAAGTTTTTAAGGGCGCACGGTGGATGCCTTGGCACCAGGAACCGATGAAGGACGTGGGAGGCCACGATAGTCCCCGGGGAGCTGTCAACCTAGCTTTGATCCGGGGGTTTCCGAATGGGGAAACCCGGCAGTCGTCATGGGCTGTCACCCACTGCTGAACACATAGGCAGTGTGGAGGGAACGAGGGGAAGTGAAACATCTCAGTACCCTCAGGAAGAGAAAACAACCGTGATTCCGGGAGTAGTGGCGAGCGAAACTGGAACAGGCCAAACCGTATGTGTGTGATACCCGGCAGGGGTTGCGCATGCGGGGTTGTGGGATCTCTCTTTCATAGTCTGCCGACTGTGAGACGAGTCAGAAACCGTTGATGTAGGCGAAGGACATGCGAAAGGTCCGGCGTAGAGGGTAAGACCCCCGTAGCTGAAACATCAACGGCTCGTTTGAGAGACACCCAAGTAGCACGGGGCCCGAGAAATCCCGTGTGAATCTGGCGGGACCACCCGCTAAGCCTAAATATTCCCTGGTGACCGATAGCGGATAGTACCGTGAGGGAATGGTGAAAAGTACCGCGGGAGCGGAGTGAAATAGTACCTGAAACCGTGTGCCTACAAGCCGTGGGAGCGTCGCTGTATGTGCTTGCACATGCAGTCGTGACTGCGTGCCTTTTGAAGAATGAGCCTGCGAGTTAGCGGTGTGTAGCGAGGTTAACCCGTGTGGGGAAGCCGTAGCGAAAGCGAGTCCGAACAGGGCGATTGAGTTGCACGCTCTAGACCCGAAGCGGAGTGATCTAGCCATGGGCAGGTTGAAGCGGAGGTAAGACTTCGTGGAGGACCGAACCCACCAGGGTTGAAAACCTGGGGGATGACCTGTGGTTAGGGGTGAAAGGCCAATCAAACTCCGTGATAGCTGGTTCTCCCCGAAATGCATTTAGGTGCAGCGTCGTGTGTTTCTTGCCGGAGGTAGAGCACTGGATAGGCGATGGGCCCCAACGGGTTACTGACCTTAGCCAAACTCCGAATGCCGGTAAGTGAGAGCGCGGCAGTGAGACTGTGGGGGATAAGCTCCATGGTCGAGAGGGAAACAGCCCAGAGCATCGACTAAGGCCCCTAAGCGTACGCTAAGTGGGAAAGGATGTGGAGTCGCAGAGACAACCAGGAGGTTGGCTTAGAAGCAGCCACCCTTGAAAGAGTGCGTAATAGCTCACTGGTCAAGTGATTCCGCGCCGACAATGTAGCGGGGCTCAAGCGTACCGCCGAAGTCGTGTCATTCCAGCACATACCCCCAACGGGGGCTGGGATGGGTAGGGGAGCGTCGTGTGCCGGGTGAAGCAGCCGCGGAAGCGAGTTGTGGACGGTTCACGAGTGAGAATGCAGGCATGAGTAGCGATACACACGTGAGAAACGTGTGCGCCGATTGACTAAGGGTTCCTGGGTCAAGCTGATCTGCCCAGGGTAAGTCGGGACCTAAGGCGAGGCCGACAGGCGTAGTCGATGGACAACCGGTTGATATTCCGGTACCCGCTTTGAAACGCCCAGTACTGAATCAGGCGATGCTAAGTCCGTGAAGCCGGCCCGATCTCTTCGGAGTTGAGGGTAGTGGTGGAGCCGATGAACCAGACTTGTAGTAGGTAAGCGATGGGGTGACGCAGGAAGGTAGTCCAGCCCGGGCGGTGGTTGTCCCGGGGTAAGGGTGTAGGCCGTGTGGTAGGCAAATCCGTCACACATTAAGGCTGAGACCTGATGCCGAGCCGATTGTGGCGAAGTGGATGATCCTATGCTGTCGAGAAAAGCCTCTAGCGAGTTTCATGGCGGCCCGTACCCTAAACCGACTCAGGTGGTCAGGTAGAGAATACCGAGGCGTTCGGGTGAACTATGGTTAAGGAACTCGGCAAAATGCCCCCGTAACTTCGGGAGAAGGGGGGCCATCACTGGTGATTGGATTTACTCCATGAGCTGGGGGTGGCCGCAGAGACCAGCGAGAAGCGACTGTTTACTAAAAACACAGGTCCGTGCGAAGCCGTAAGGCGATGTATACGGACTGACGCCTGCCCGGTGCTGGAACGTTAAGGGGACCGGTTAGCTGACTTTCGGGTCGGCGAAGCTGAGAACTTAAGCGCCAGTAAACGGCGGTGGTAACTATAACCATCCTAAGGTAGCGAAATTCCTTGTCGGGTAAGTTCCGACCTGCACGAATGGCGTAACGACTTCTCGACTGTCTCAACCATAGGCCCGGTGAAATTGCACTACGAGTAAAGATGCTCGTTTCGCGCAGCAGGACGGAAAGACCCCGGGACCTTTACTACAGTTTGATATTGGTGTTCGGTTCGGCTTGTGTAGGATAGGTGGGAGACTTTGAAGCGGCCACGCCAGTGGTTGTGGAGTCGCCGTTGAAATACCACTCTGGTCGTGCTGGATGTCTAACCTCGGTCCGTGATCCGGATCAGGGACAGTGTCTGATGGGTAGTTTAACTGGGGCGGTTGCCTCCTAAAGAGTAACGGAGGCGCCCAAAGGTTCCCTCAGCCTGGTTGGTAATCAGGTGTTGAGTGTAAGTGCACAAGGGAGCTTGACTGTGAGACCGACGGGTCGAGCAGGGACGAAAGTCGGGACTAGTGATCCGGCAGTGGCTTGTGGAAGCGCTGTCGCTCAACGGATAAAAGGTACCCCGGGGATAACAGGCTGATCTTCCCCAAGAGTCCATATCGACGGGATGGTTTGGCACCTCGATGTCGGCTCGTCGCATCCTGGGGCTGGAGTCGGTCCCAAGGGTTGGGCTGTTCGCCCATTAAAGCGGTACGCGAGCTGGGTTTAGAACGTCGTGAGACAGTTCGGTCCCTATCCGCTGTGCGCGTAGGAATATTGAGAAGGGCTGTCCCTAGTACGAGAGGACCGGGACGGACGAACCTCTGGTGTGCCAGTTGTCCTGCCAAGGGCATGGCTGGTTGGCTACGTTCGGAAAGGATAACCGCTGAAAGCATCTAAGCGGGAAGCCTGCTTCGAGATGAGTATTCCCACCCCCTTTGAGGGGTTAAGGCTCCCAGTAGACGACTGGGTTGATAGGCCAGATGTGGAAGCCCGGTAACGGGTGGAGCTGACTGGTACTAATAGGCCGAGGGCTTGTCCTCAGTTGCTCGCGTCCACTGTGTTGTTCTGAAATAACAATCCGCTGTGTTTTTCCGGTTGGTTGATTTCATAGTGTTTCGGTGGTCATTGCGTTAGGGAAACGCCCGGTTACATTCCGAACCCGGAAGCTAAGCCTTTCAGCGCCGATGGTACTGCAGGGGGGACCCTGTGGGAGAGTAGGACGCCGCCGAACAATTTTTCCGGGAGACCCCCGTGCCTTGTGGCACGGGGGTCTTCTGCGTTCCAGGGTGTTTCCCCGACCCCTGCCGCACTCGTACACGGTGGCTGACGGTAGGGTCAGGGGGCATCATCGGCACATTCTTCACACAGGAGGCCCCCGGGTGGAGGTCCAGGAGACTCGGGTTCAGACGGACCGGGTCCTCACCATCCCCAACATCCTCAGCATGGCTCGCCTCGTGGGGGTACCGCTTTTCCTGTGGCTGATCCTCCGCCCGGAGTTCGGCGGCCCGAAGAGCGACGGCTGGGCGTTTCTGGTGCTCGCGTTGAGCGGAATCAGCGACTACCTCGACGGGAAGCTCGCCCGCCGGTGGAATCAGATCAGCAGCCTGGGGCGGCTCCTGGACCCGGCCGCCGACCGGCTCTATATCCTCTCCACCCTCGTCGGGCTCACCTGGCGGGAGATCCTGCCGCTCTGGCTCACCCTGGCGCTCGTGGCCCGGGAGTTGATGCTCCTGGTGATGGTCGGCGTCCTGCGCCGGCACGGCTATCCGCCGCCCCAGGTCAACTTCCTCGGGAAAGCTGCAACGTTCAACCTGATGTACGCCTTCCCCTTGTTGCTGCTCAGCGACGGAAGTGGTTGGCTTGAAACGTTGGCCACAGTTTTCGGATGGGCGTTCGCCGGATGGGGTACAACTCTGTATTGGTGGGCAGGACTCCTCTATGTGGTTCAAGTCCGCCGGATCATCAAGGCGGACGCAGCAACCGATTGAGCTCGTTGAAGCGGTGCCGTGCAGTGTGGCCGGACCGCGGCAGTTGTCATTCGATGCCGCCCGACGGGCTTAGTCGGCTTAACCGTCGTCTCTAGGAGGACGTTTCCGACATGAAGGCCGTTGTGATGGCTGGCGGCGAGGGCACACGCCTTCGCCCGATGACCTCGAGCATGCCCAAGCCGCTTCTTCCTGTGGCCAACCGGCCGATCATGGAGCACGTGCTCCGACTGCTGAAACGGCACGGGCTCAACGAGACCGTGGTGACCGTCCAGTTCCTGGCCTCACTCGTCAAGAACTACTTCGGGGACGGGGAAGAGCTCGGAATGGAGCTCACCTACGCCAATGAGGAGAAGCCACTCGGCACCGCGGGCAGTGTGAAGAACGCCGAGGAAGCGCTGAAGGACGACACCTTCCTCGTCATTTCCGGTGACGCGCTGACCGACTTCGACCTCACCGACCTGATCGCCTTCCACAAGGAGAAGGGCGGACTCGTCACCGTCTGCTTGACCCGCGTTCCCAATCCCCTGGAATTCGGGATCACGATCGTGGACGAGGAGGGTCAGGTCGAGCGCTTCCTGGAGAAGCCCACCTGGGGCCAGGTCTTCTCGGACACCGTCAACACGGGCATCTACGTCATGGAGCCCGAGGTCTTCGACTACGTCCAGGCCGACACCTCCGTGGACTGGTCCGGTGACGTCTTCCCCCAGCTCATGAAGGAGGGCAAGCCGATCTACGGCTATGTCGCCGAGGGCTACTGGGAGGACGTGGGCACCCACGAGAGCTACGTGAAGGCCCAGGCGGACGTCCTGGAGCGCAAGGTCGACGTCGAACTCGACGGCTTCGAGATCGCCCCTGGCGTGTGGGTGGCGGAAGGCGCCGAGGTGCACCCCGACGCGATCCTGCGGGGCCCGCTCTACATCGGTGACTACGCCAAGATCGAGGCGGACGCCGAAATCCGCGAGCACACCGTCGTCGGATCGAACGTCGTCGTCAAATCGGGCGCCTTCCTGCACCGGGCCGTGGTCCACGACAACGTGTTCATCGGCTCCCACAGCAACCTGCGCGGCTGCGTGATCGGCAAGAACACCGATGTCATGCGCGCCGCCCGGATCGAGGACGGCGCCGTCATCGGCGACGAATGCCTCGTCGGGGAAGAATCGATCATCCAGGGGAACGTACGGGTCTACCCCTTCAAGACCATCGAGGCCGGTGCCTTCGTCAACACCTCGGTGATCTGGGAGTCGCGCGGACAGGCCCATCTCTTCGGAGCCCGCGGCGTCTCCGGAATCCTGAACGTCGAGATCACCCCGGAGCTCGCGGTCCGTCTCGCCGGCGCCTATGCGACGACCCTGAAGAAGGGGTCGACCGTGACGACCGCGCGCGACCACTCGCGCGGTGCGCGGGCACTGAAGCGCGCCGTCATCTCCGCGCTCCAGGCCAGCGCGATCGACGTCCGTGACCTGGAGAACGTCCCGCTCCCGGTGGCCCGTCAGCAGACGGCCCGGGGAAGCGCCGGCGGCATCATGATCAGGACGTCTCCGGGTGTCCCCGACTCCGTCGACATCATGTTCTTCGACGAGCGGGGCGCCGACCTCTCGCAGGCACAGCAGCGGAAGCTGGACCGGGTCTACGCCCGCCAGGAGTACCGCAGGGCCTTCCCCGGCGAGATCGGGGACCTGCACTTCCCGTCGAGCGTCTTCGACTCGTACACGGGCTCGCTGCTGCGCAACGTCGACACGACCGGTATCGCCGAGTCGGGTCTCAAGGTCGTCGTGGACGCCTCCAACGGGAGCGCGGGCCTCGTCCTGCCCAGCCTGCTCGGACGGCTCGGCGTGGACTCGCTCACCATCAACCCGGGACTCGACGAGTCGCGGCCGACCGAGTCCGCCGAGACCCGGAGGGCCGGACTGGTCCGGCTCGGCGAGATCGTCTCCTCGGCGCGCGCCGCGTTCGGCGTGCGCTTCGACCCGGTCGGTGAGCGGCTCTCGCTCGTCGACGAGCGCGGCAGGATCATCGAGGACGACCGTGCGCTGCTGGTCATGCTCGATCTGGTCGCCGCCGAGCGGCGCAGCGGACGGGTGGCGCTGCCGGTGACGACCACGCGCGTCGCCGAACAGGTGGCCGCGTACCACGGCACCCAGGTGGAGTGGACGACGACCTCGCCCGACGACCTGACACGGGTCGGCCGTGAGGAGAACACGATCTTCGGCGGCGACGGACGCGGCGGATTCATCATCCCCGAGTTCAGCAGCGTCTTCGACGGATCGGCCGCCTTCGTCCGGCTGATCGGACTGATCGCCCGTACCCAGCTCACCCTCAGCCAGATCGACGACCGCATCCCGCGCGCCCATGTGCTCCGTCGCGACCTGGCGACGCCCTGGGCCGTCAAGGGGCTCGTGATGCGCCGGGTCGTCGAGGCCGCCGGCGACCGGGACGTGGACACCACCGACGGCGTCCGCGTCGTCGAGGCGGACGGCCGCTGGGTGATGGTCCTGCCGGACCCGGCCGAGGCCGTCACCCACCTGTGGGCCGAGGGACCCGACGACGCCTCCGCGCAGCTGCTCCTGGACGAGTGGGCCGCGGTCGTCGACAGCGCCGGGGACTGATCTCCTTCCCACCCCGGTCCGGGGAGCCTGCCGTACACCGGCCGGCTCCCCGGACGCATGTGGTCAGGCCCATTCGGCGGTAGCCGGGGTGACGTGCGACGATGTGCGGCATGCCGCAGCTGCCCCCCGAACGGAGCACCTCCTCTCCGTCCGCTCGCCCCGACGCCTCCATGTCGCTGCTGACCCATGTGATGGACCACAGCCTGGACGAGGGGTACGCCGAGGCGGCGGCCCGTCGTGAGAGCGACGGGACCGCGGGGCTGCCCCGGAGACTGCGGGCGAAGCTGGGTCTGGCCGGCGGCCTCGTACTGATCGCCCTCGTCGTCACCCTCGGCGCCGCACAGGCCCGGGTCTCCGCGCCGGTCGTCGCCAAGGAACGCCAGGAACTCATCGACCGCATCGACGGTGAGACCGACGCGGCCGATTCCCTCGAGAACGAGGTGGAGGAGCTCCGGGCGGACGTCGGGGAGCGGCAGCGGGCGGCCCTGCTGCCGCACGGCGGGGACCAGGGGGAGCTGGTCGCCCTGCTCTCCGGGGCCACTCCCGTCGAGGGACCCGGGGTGAAGCTCGTCGTGGACGACGCCGACGAGACGGATCAGGGGACCGACGGGCCGCGCGGCACCAGCGGCTTCGCCGACACCGGCCGGGTACGGGACCGGGACATGCAACGTGTCGTGAACGGTCTCTGGGAGTCCGGCGCGGAAGCCGTCGCCGTCAACGGACAGCGACTGACGGCGCTTTCGGCGATCCGCGCCGCCGGTGACGCCATACTGGTCGACAACAGGCCGCTCGTTCCGCCCTACACGGTGCTCGCCGTGGGCGACGGGAAGAAGCTGGCCGCGAGGTTCCGGGCCAGTGCGGACGGCCAGTACCTCCAGGCCCTGCACGACGGCTTCGACATCAGGACGAGCCTGTCCGCCCAGGAGGAGGTACGCCTCCCGGTCGCGCCGAGCCTGATCGTACGCACAGCAGAACCGAAGGCCGCAGACACCGGCAGTGGTGCGGCAGACACTGGGAAGGACACATCGTGATCGCCGTACTGGGCCTCGTCGTGGGAGTCGTGGTCGGACTGTTCGTCCGGCCCGAGGTACCGGCGGTGGTCGAGCCCTACCTCCCGATCGCCGTGGTGGCCGCGCTCGACGCGGTCTTCGGCGGGCTGCGCGCGATGCTCGACGGGATCTTCGTGGACAAGGTCTTCGTCGTGTCGTTCCTCTCCAACGTCGTGGTGGCCGCGCTCATCGTGTTCCTCGGGGACAAACTCGGCGTGGGCGCGCAGTTGTCGACCGGTGTGGTCGTCGTGCTGGGCATCCGGATCTTCTCCAACGCCGCGGCCATCCGCCGGCACGTCTTCCGGGCCTGACGCCGATGATCCACGAAGAGATGCCTCCCGAGGCGACCACCGGCGGCCCGGGCCGGGACAGCGCTGCCTCCCCCTCTCCCGAGCCAGGACGGCTGAGCGGACGTCAGCGGCTGCGCGCCGGGCTCTGGCCGCCCCGGGTGACCCGCGCTCAACTCGTCGTCGCGCTGCTGCTGTTCGGACTGGGACTGGGTCTGGCGATCCAGGTCCGGTCGAACAACGACGACAGCGCACTGCGCGGCGCCCGCCAGGAGGACCTGGTCCGCATCCTCGACGAGGTCGACGACCGGACCCAGCGGCTGGAGGACGAGAAGCAGCGTCTCGGCGCCCAGCTGACGGAGCTGGAGAACAGTTCCGACCAGGCCGAGGAGGCGCGCAAGCAGACGCTGGAGAAGGAGCGGCAGCTGGGTATCCTCGCGGGTACCGTCGCGGCCCACGGGCCGGGGATCACGCTCACCATCGAGGACCCGACCGCGTCGGTCGCCCCCGACATGCTCCTGGACGCCGTCCAGGAGCTCCGCGCGGCCGGCGCCGAGGCCATCCAGGTCAACGGGGTGCGGGTGGTCGCCAGTACGTACTTCTCCGGGGAGGCCGGAGCCGTGAAGGTCGACGGACACGCGGTCGGGGCGCCGTACGCGTTCAAGGTGATCGGCAGGCCCCAGGATCTGGAGCCGGCGCTCAACATCCCGGGCGGGGTGGTCCAGACGCTGGAGAAGGAGCAGGCGACGGCGGTGGTGGAACGGGTCGACGACATTGTGGTGGACGCCTTGCGACCTGCGAAGCAGCCTGACTACGCTCGGTCGTCGTCGTAGTGGTCCACCGGCGGGGCAAGGTGCCGGGCAACTCCGAGCGGCTGTGCGGAGTTACGGGGGGTCGCCGCACCGTATCCACGGTGCGTGGTGGAAACTGTCGGGTGGATACGGACGTTGTGAGAGTGTCCGGGTCGGCAGGTGTGTTCATTCAGGGTTCGTCCTGCCCCACGGGCGGGTCTATGTCGGTCAAGGGGAATCGCCCGTGAAGTTTTTTGCGAAGTTGTTCGGAAAGAGCGCCCGCGAGGACAGCAACAGTGCTGCCCGCCATCGCGCGTCGCGGCACGGCCAGGACGAGGACCAGGGCGCCGAGCGTCCCCTCTTCCGTGACGAGGTGTCCACCCCCGGCGGCGGCTCCGGAGCGCAGTCGGGCGCTCCCGGCATAGGCTTCCCGGACTCCGGGCCGAGCACCGGGTTCCACCCCGCCCCGGCGGGTGCCGGGGTGGCCCTCTGCACGCGGTGCGGTCACCGCAATCCGGCGACGAGCCGGTTCTGCTCCAACTGCGGCGCGCCCCTCAAGGGAGGCATCCCCGAGCGCGCCTCGGAGACCACGTCGACGATCTCCATCTCCGGTCTGGAGGCGTACGACGCGGAGGTCACCGGCCAGACCATGCTGCCGTCGCTCTCTCCCGAGGCGCAGGCGGCCGTGGACGCCCTGCCGGCGGGCAGCGCGCTCCTGGTGGTCCGTCGCGGCCCCAACTCCGGCAGCCGCTTCCTGCTGGACAGCGATCTGACGACGGCCGGACGCCACCCGCAGAGCGACATCTTCCTGGACGACGTGACCGTGTCGCGGCGTCATGTGGAGTTCCGCCGGGGCGCGGACGGTAGCTTCACCGTGGGAGACGTCGGCAGCCTGAACGGCACCTACGTCAACCGTGAGCGCATCGACTCCGTCGCGCTGACCAATGGTGACGAGGTCCAGATCGGCAAGTACCGGCTGGTCTTCTACGCGAGCCAGCGGAGCGTGTGACCCTGCCCCGGACCGTGTCCGGGGGAAACCCGGGAAGGCCCATGCTGCGAACATCCCAGGGCGGTGCCGGAAACGGCACCGCCGCGGACCGGCGTGCGATGAGCATCGGAGCGGTGCTCGCGCAGCTGCGCGAAGAATTCCCCGAAGTCACGATCTCGAAGATCCGCTTCCTGGAAGCCGAAGGGCTCGTCGAGCCCGAACGGACGCCTTCCGGATACCGGAAGTTCGGTTCCGAGGACGTGGAGAAACTCGCGCAGGTCCTCCGCATGCAGCGGGACCACTACCTCCCCCTGAAGGTCATCCGGGAGTACCTCGACGCCCTGGCCCGGGGAGAGCAGGCCGCCCTGCCCTCCCCGGGGGGCCAGAGGGACCTGGCGGACCACTGCTGGGACGGGGCGGCCGGGGCTCCCACCGCGGCCCGTATCGGGCGTGCGGAGCTCCTGGCCGTCACCGGGGCGTCCGAGGAGCAGCTCTCCGCATGGGAGTCCTACGGGCTCGTCGTGCCCGAGCCCGGGGGCGGGTACGACGCCGAAGCGGTGAACGTCGCCAAGCTCGTCCACGACCTGGGCCGGTTCGGTCTGGAGCCGCGCCATCTGCGCGCCGTGCGGGCCGCTGCCGAGCGGGAGGCCGGACTGGTCGAGCAGGTGGTGGCGCCCCTGCGCCGGCACCGGAATCCGCAGACCAGAGCGCGTGCCGAGGCCACCGCGCAGGAGCTCGCCGAGCTGTCCGTACGGCTGCACGCGGCACTCGTGCAGACCGCCCTGCGCATGCGTTCGCACTGACCTCGGCGGAGCCCGACTACCCAAACATGGCGAGCACGACCTAGGGTTGCTGTGTGAACGAGCTCGACGTTGTCGGTGTCCGGGTGGAAATGCCCTCCAATCAACCGATCGTTCTCCTGCGTGAAGTGGGAGGCGACCGGTACCTCCCCATCTGGATCGGTCCCGGCGAGGCCACGGCCATCGCCTTCGCCCAGCAGGGGATGGCCCCTGCCAGGCCGCTGACCCATGACCTCTTCAAGGATGTCCTCGACGCGGTCGGCCAAGAGCTGACCGAAGTCAGGATCACGGACATCCGGGACGGGATCTTCTACGCGGAGCTGGTCTTCGCCAGCGGTGTCGAGGTCAGTGCCCGGCCGTCCGACGCCATAGCGCTGGCGCTGCGCACCGGGACGCCGATCTACGGCAGCGACGGGGTGCTCGACGACGCGGGGATCGCCATCCCGGACGAGCAGGAGGACGAGGTCGAGAAGTTCCGCGAGTTCCTCGACCAGATCTCGCCCGAGGACTTCGGCACCAACAGCCAGTGACCCCGGTGGACCGGTCGGCGGGCGCGCATTCGAGAAGCCCTTCCCGGTCCGACGTCACGGGAAACCACCCTCAGGGTGATTATCACTCGGCGTGCCGAGTGTGGCGATCGTTGACGCACCCCCGGTGACTGCCTACCTTCGAGGGGGCAGGTCAAGGACGGAGGTCGGCGTGAGAAGCAGCGGCGACGGTGCGGCGGCGGGCGGGCCGTATCCGCATCACGGCAGTGGGGCCGACCACACCATCAGGCAACCGGTTCACCCGGTCGCCCCGGTGTCGGACGGGGTCCCAGGGGCGAACGACATCGGATACCGGGGGCCGACGGCCTGTGCGGCGGCGGGCATCACCTACCGGCAGCTCGACTACTGGGCCCGCACGGGACTGGTCGAACCGAGCGTCCGGCCGGCGTACGGCTCGGGCACCCAGCGTCTCTACAGTTTCCGGGACGTGGTGCTGCTCAAGATCGTGAAGCGCTTTCTGGACACGGGCGTCGCGCTGCAGAACATCCGCACCACGGTGCAGCACCTGCGGGCCCGGGGGTTCCAGGACCTCGAGCGCATGACGCTGATGAGCGACGGGGCGACGGTCTACGAGTGCTCCTCGCCGGACGAGGTCGTGAACCTCCTCCAGGGCGGCCAGGGCATCTTCGGCATCGCCGTCGGGGTGGTGTGGCGCGACGTGGACACGGCCCTGTCGCAGCTGCACGGGGAGCGGGTGGACACGGGCGAGACCCTGGTCGGTCACAACCCCACCGACGAGCTGGCCCGGCGCCGCAACCGCGCCGTCTGAACCCGGGCGGCGACGGCCCGCCTCTCCACCGGAAAGCCGCGAAGTACCGCCCCGGACCCCGCGACCGGGGTGCCGGGCGGTGGCGTTGTCAGTGGCGTAGGGCACCATCGGCGGTGTGAGATCCGCGCCCACCATCCTCCACCTCGACATGGACGCGTTCTACGCGTCCGCCGAGCAGGCCGCCAAGCCCAGCCTGCGCGGCAAGCCGGTCGTGGTGGGCGGTGTCGGTCCGCGCGGCGTCGTGGCGACCGCCTCGTACGAGGCCCGGCGCTTCGGCGTGCACTCGGCGATGCCGACGGCCCAGGCGCGCAGACTCGCTCCGAACGCCGCCTATCTGATGCCGCGCTTCTCCCTGTACCGCGCCGTCAGCGAGCAGGTGATGGAGCTCCTGAGAGGGCTGTCCCCCTTGGTGGAACCGCTCAGTCTGGACGAGGCCTTCGTGGACCTGGAAGCCGGGGGGACCGCCGACGACTCCGCGTCGGCCCGGGCCACGGGTGAGCGGCTGCGGGAGGCGATCTCGACCGTCACGGGGCTGCGCGGGTCCGTGGGGCTCGCCGGCTCCAAGATGCTGGCGAAGATCGCCTCCGAGGAGGCGAAGCCGGACGGACTGGTGCTCATCGAGCCGGGCACCGAGCGGGAGCTGCTGGCACCCATGTCCGTACGCACCCTGCCCGGGGTGGGGCCGGCGACGGGGGACCACCTCCGCAGGGCCGGGATGAGCACGGTGAGCGATCTCGTCGAGGCGGGGGAGGACGAGCTGGTACGGCTGGTGGGCAGAGCCCACGGTGCCTCGCTGTACCGGATGGCGCTCGGCCGGGACGACCGGCCCGTGGTCGCCGAACGCGACGCCAAGTCCGTCTCCGTCGAGGACACCTTCGAGGTGGACCTCCACGACCGGGACCGGGTGCGGGCCGAGGTCGAGCGGCTGGCCAACCGGTGCGTCGAACGGCTGCGGAAGGCCGGACGGTCCGGACGCACCGTGGTGCTGAAGGTACGCAGGTACGACTTCTCCACCCTGACCCGCTCCGAGACGCTCCGCGGGCCCACGGACGACCCCGGGGTCGTCCGTGTGGCCGCCGCACGCCTCCTGGAGGGGGTGGACACCACCGGTGGCGTCCGGCTGCTGGGGGTCGGCGTCACGGGCCTGGCCGACTACACGCAGGAGGACCTCTTCGCACAGGCCGCCGAGGCCGAGGCCGAACGGGCGGCCCTGCCGGTGTCCGGGACGCTCCCCGGCACGGAGGCCGCCCCTGTGGCGGAAGCCGCCGGGTCGGCCGGGACCGGTCCCCGGGAGCCGCTGGAGGAGCCCGTGGAGGGTGCGGACCGCCCCGCCGCCCCGTCCCCGGACGCGCGTGCCGACGAGGCCGCCGAGCGGGCCGCGCGACGCTGGCCCGCGGGGCACGACGTCCGGCACGGGACGTACGGACACGGCTGGGTGCAGGGCAGCGGCGTCGGCCGGGTCACCGTGCGGTTCGAGCGCCCGGGGGACCCGCCCGGCCGGGTGCGCACGTTCCGGGTGGACGACCCCGACCTGCACCCGGCCGATCCGCTGCCGCTGGTGGCCGGGCCGGTGGACTACTCCTCCTGGCCGGCCAGCCTGCCGAAGTCCCTGTCCGGGCCCGGATCGGTCACGGAGGAGGAGTCGAGTCCGTAATGCCGGTACAGCTGGAGTTCCTGCTCGGGAGAGAGATGCCGGCCGACGCCGAAGTCGGGCGCGTCGCGGATCAGCGCGCGGTCGAAGGGGACGCGCAGGGTGTCGCCGGTGAACTCGCTCGGTTCCAGCGGGACGAAGGCGTCCCTGCTGAAGAGCCCGGTGCGGACGGCGGCCCACTCGGGGACCCCGGTGGCGTCGTCGAGGTAGACCTCGTCCACCGTGCCGATCTTGACGCCCTCGCGGTCGAATGCCTTGCGGCCGATCAGGCTGCGCGGATCGATGTCGGTCTGCACGGTGCCTCCCGCTGGTCACGGCAACTGGGGATGGACACAATCACTCCACAGCCACTACAGAAGTGCAGATTCCGGATATCGGCCACTCGAAGAAGCGGCGGAGAACCCCGCTGGTAAGCTGGCACATGGCTGCCGACCCCGTGCGGGAGAGCCTCCGGTGCGGAATCCGGAGGCGCCGAAGGAGCAAATCCTCCCCGGAATCTCTCAGGCCCCCGTACCGCACGGACGAGGTCACTCTGGAAAGCAGGGCGGTCCCACCCGGCACGTGCCCGGTGCGGCCCACCCTCACCGACGGTGAAAGCCGGTGCTCCGCGAGGCGTACCGGTGAAGCTCTCAGGTCGAGATGACAGAGGGGGAGGCCGTTCGGGCAGCCGCGCCGCGGTGCCCCTCGCAGGTCGTGCAGACCAGGAGGCCTCCACCATGACCCCCCGCCGCACCCCGCTTTCCCAGCTGGAACAGGGCATTCCCTTCGAACAGCGCCACATCGGGCCGGACGGCGAGGCCCGGGCGAAGATGCTCGCGCAGGTCGGCTACGGCTCGCTCGACGAGCTCACCGCTGCGGCGGTGCCCGACGTGATCAAGAGCGCCGAGGCGCTCGACCTTCCGGCGGCGCGCACCGAGGCGGAGGTACTGGCCGAGTTGCGGACGCTCGCGGACCGCAACCAGGTCGTCGCCCCGATGATCGGGCTCGGCTACTACGGCACCTTCACGCCCCCGGTCATCCTGCGCAACGTGCTGGAGAACCCCGCCTGGTACACGGCGTACACGCCCTACCAGCCGGAAATCTCGCAGGGCCGGCTGGAAGCCCTGCTGAACTTCCAGACCATGGTCGCCGAGCTTACCGGGCTGCCCACCTCCGGCGCCTCACTGCTCGACGAGGGCACCGCCGCGGCCGAGGCCATGGCGCTGGCGCGGCGGGTCGGCAAGGTCAAGGACGGCGTCTTCCTCGTGGACGCCGACACCCTCCCGCAGACCGTCGCGGTGATCGAGACCCGCGCCGAGCCGACCGGCGTGGAGGTGGTCGTCGCCGACCTCACCGACGGGATCCCGGCCGGGATCGCCGAGCGCGGTGTCTTCGGCGTCCTGCTCCAGTACCCGGGCGCCTCCGGGGCCGTACGCGACCTCGCCCCGGTGATCGAGCGCGCCCACGAGCTCGGCGCGGTCGTCACCGTCGCCGCCGACCTGCTGGCCCTCACCCTGCTCACCTCCCCGGGCGACCTCGGCGCCGACATCGCGGTCGGCACCACCCAGCGCTTCGGCGTTCCCATGGGCTTCGGCGGGCCGCACGCCGGCTTCATGGCCGTACGGGAGAAGTTCGCCCGCTCGCTCCCCGGCCGCCTGGTCGGCGTCTCGGTGGACGCGGACGGCGACAAGGCGTACCGACTGGCCCTCCAGACCCGCGAGCAGCACATCCGCCGCGAGAAGGCCACCAGCAACATCTGCACCGCCCAGGTCCTGCTCGCCGTGATGGCCGGGATGTACGCCGTCTACCACGGCGCCGACGGCCTGCGGACGATCGCCCGGCGCACCCACCGCTACGCGGTGATCCTCGCCGAGGGGCTGCGGGCCGCCGGAGGAGACGTGGTGCACGACTCCTTCTTCGACACGCTGACCGTGCGCGTCCCCGGCAGGGCCGCCGCGGTCGTCGCCGACGCCCGCGAGCGCGGGGTCAACCTCCGCCTCGTCGACGCCGACCGGGTCTCCGTCGCGTGCGACGAGACGACCACCCGCGCCCAGCTGGCGTCCGTCTGGGCCGCCTTCGGCGCGCAGGGCGACGTAGACGTGCTCGACGGCACGGCCGCCGACACGCTCCCCGAGCCGCTGCTGCGCACCGACGACTTCCTCACCCACCCGGTCTTCCACCAGCACCGCTCGGAGACGGCGATGCTGCGGTACCTGCGCCGGCTCGCCGACCGCGACTACGCACTCGACCGCGGCATGATCCCGCTCGGCTCCTGCACCATGAAGCTGAACGCGACCACCGAGATGGAGCCGATCACCTGGCCCGAGTTCGGCTCGCTGCACCCCTTCGCGCCCGCCGAGCAGGCCCAGGGCTACCTCACCCTCATCCGTGAGCTGGAGGAGCGCCTCGCCGAGGTCACCGGCTACGACGCGGTGTCGATCCAGCCCAACGCCGGTTCGCAGGGCGAGTTCGCCGGTCTGCTGGCCGTACGCGCGTACCACCGTGCCAACGGCGACGAGCAGCGCACCGTCTGCCTCATCCCGTCCTCCGCGCACGGCACCAACGCGGCGAGCGCCGTGATGGCCGGAATGAAGGTCGTCGTGGTGAAGACCGCCGACGACGGCGAGGTCGACATCGACGACCTGCGCGCCAAGATCGAGAAGCACCGCGACGAGCTCGCCGTGCTCATGATCACCTACCCCTCCACGCACGGTGTCTTCGAGGAGCACGTCGCCGACATCTGCGGCGAGGTGCACGACGCCGGCGGCCAGGTGTACGTCGACGGAGCCAACCTCAACGCGCTGGTCGGCCTTGCCCGGCCCGGCAAGTTCGGCGGCGACGTCTCGCACCTGAACCTGCACAAGACCTTCTGCATCCCGCACGGCGGTGGCGGCCCCGGCGTCGGCCCGGTCGGCGTGCGCGCGCACCTCGCGCCGTACCTGCCCAACCACCCGCTCCAGCCCGCCGCCGGTCCGGAGACGGGCGTCGGCCCGATCTCCGCCGCCCCCTGGGGCTCGGCCAGCATCCTGCCGATCTCCTGGGCGTACGTCCGGCTGATGGGCGGGGAGGGCCTGAAGCGCGCCACCCAGGTCGCCGTGCTCGCCGCGAACTACATCGCCAAGCGGCTGGAGCCGCACTTCCCGATCCTGTACACCGGCCCGGCGGGCCTGGTCGCGCACGAGTGCATCGTCGACCTGCGGTCGATCTCGAAGGAGACGGGCGTCAGCATCGACGACGTCGCCAAGCGGCTGATCGACTACGGCTTCCACTCGCCGACCATGTCCTTCCCGGTCGCCGGCACACTGATGATCGAGCCGACCGAGAGCGAGGACCTCGCCGAGATCGACCGGTTCTGCGACGCGATGATCGCGATCCGCGGCGAGATCGAGAAGGTCGCGTCGGGGGAGTGGAGCGCGGACGACAACCCGCTGGCCAACGCCCCGCACACCGCCAACGCGCTGGGCGGGGAGTGGAACCACTCCTACAGCCGCGCCGTGGCCGTCTTCCCGGCCGGCGTCTCGGCCGCCGACAAGTACTGGCCGCCGGTGCGCCGTATCGACGGCGCCTTCGGTGACCGCAACCTGGTCTGCTCCTGCCCGCCGCTGGACGCCTACGACCACTGACGGGCGCACGGGGGCCGGCGTGTCCGGTCGACCGCGACACGTGGACACCCGGACATGCGTCGGGGCCGGTTCGGAGAGATCTCTCCGGGCCGGCCCCTGCTTCGTACCGCCGCGCTCAGGCGGCCTTCACCACACGGCCGGCGACCAGGGGGCGGTGCGGGGCGATGATCTGTCCGTCCGGGAGCAGTTCGCCGGTGTCCTCGAAGAGCAGGACGCCGTTGCAGAGGAGGCTCCAGCCCTGCTCGGGGTGGTGCGCCACGAGCCGGGCGGCCTCCCGGGCGGCTGAGTCGGCGGTGGGGCAGGGGGGCTGATGCTGGCACATGGAAGGTTCTTTCGCTGTGTCGAGTGGTGGACGCGGGGTGCGGGCGCGTACGGAACGACGCTTTCACAAGGGCCGGTCGGTCTCAGTGTTGCGCCACACGCCCCGTTCCGCAGGGATTTCGCCTCAGCTGGTTTCCCGCTCCACCCGCCCGGACGGTCCGCCGGGCCGCACCCGCCTTTTCGGGTGGTCCGGGATAGTCCCAAAGGGCCATGAGGACTCGTCGTCAGGGTGTGCGCCGGGCGCGCGGGCGTGCGAAAACGCGCGCCCGGCGCGGGCCGGCCGTGCGTGAGGCCGCGCCCCCGGTCGAGCCGGTCGGCGACCGGCGCACGACCGCGGCTGGACCGGGGCGTGTCCCGCGGGCGCCGCGGAGGCGGTCCGTCCACCGGTGGAACCGCGACCCGCCGGACGCCCCGGGCGGTCCGGCGGGTGCGTGCGGGGTCAGGCCGAACCGACGAGGGGCCCCGTACGGGGGGCCATGCGCAGGGAGAGGACGGGGAGCAGGTCCGCCGCACGGTAGGGACGGTGGGCGGCGATTCCCGTCGGAGCGGGCGCGAGGGGGACGAGTATGTCGTTGGGCGCGACCGTGCCGGAGGTGGGGTCGGCGCCGGTGTCACCGTGCAGCCAGAGCGTGAGCATGTAGAGGTCGGGTACGGAGAGGAGCCGCGGCTGGTGGAGCGTGGCCGTCGACTCGGCCTGCCGCAGGGCGCGTTCGGTCGACGCGAGGTAAGGGCCCTCGAAGAAGTGCGAGAAGGTCCAGCCGTCCGCGGTGAGGACGGTCTCGGCCGCGGCGACGATCCCCGACTCGGCGCGGATCAGGAACCGCCAGCCGGCGAGCCTGGTCGCCGGTGCGGGTCTGTCGGTGGTCGCCCGGTCGAGAACGTGGACGGGCAGGGGCAGTTCGGGGGTCAGAGGTCCCTGGACGGAGCGCAGAGCGGGCGTACGTGCTTCGCGGACCGCGCTGGGAGAACCGAGTGCCGCGAGAACGCAGCGCAGTGCGGGCGCGGGGGCCGGAGGAACATGCAGCGGCATGGTGGGTCGCCTCTCGCTTCGGAGACACGGTGATGCGTGGCTGGGTGCAGACGGCGCTGTCGGCGGGCGTGACGTCAGAAGGAGGCCGGTCGACGACTGGACACGTCGACTATCGGCCTCGACAACCGAAGTTTATATGACAAGTGTTCGCCCGGTGTTTCCACTAGCTGTCGGTCGTATGACGCGCAAGGGCGTTTCGCGTCTTTGAGACGCGCATTTTCTGGTGATTCGCGACGCACTCCCGGGCCTTCGCCTGCGAGCATTCACATTTCGCGGTCGGCTCAAAAGGATCGGTGTTTCCTTCACCGTTCGGAGGGAAGACGACCCAGAATGAGCCGGATGCCTCATGCCAACGGAATGTGCCCGACGGACTCGCGGACCCAGCCTATCCGCTGCCGAACGCTTCCGCAGGCGTTATGGATCACTTCTGCGGGGCATTATCGATCGAGATGCGGGCGGCCCGGTCGCGGGCCGCCACTGAGGGAAGGACTCCACGATGGGGGAGAAGGTCGAGGCGCACGCCTTTGACCTGTCCGACCGCCCGGCGTACCGGCGCAAGCTGGCACGGTGTCTGGTCGGACTGGAGAGGCTGCTGGAGGAGCGGAGGTTCGACCGCCCCCGAAATTTCATGGGGCTGGAGATCGAGCTGAATCTCGCGGCCCCGGACGGTACGCCGCGGATGATGAATGCCGAGGTGCTCCAGCGGATCGCCAGCCGTGATTTCCAGACGGAACTCGGGATGTTCAACCTCGAGGTGAATATCGTCCCGCACCGGTTGAGCGGCCGGGTATTCGATCAGCTGGCGGAGGAGCTGCGTACGGGGCTCGCCTACGCCCACCGGAAGGCCGCCGAGGTCGACGCGGGCATTGTCATGATCGGAATTCTCCCCACCCTCGGACCGGACGACCTGGTCTTCGGCAACCTGTCGGACGTGGACCGCTACACCCTACTCAACGACGAGATGGTCGCCGAGCGGGGAGAGGATTTCGCGATCGACATCGAGGGCGTCGAGCATCTCGTGTGCGCGTCCTCGTCGATCGCCCCCGAATCGGCGTGCACCTCCGTGCAGTTGCACCTCCAGGTGACCCCCACCCGGTTCCCCGACGTGTGGAACGCGGCGCAGGCGGTCGCCGGGGTGCAGATCGCACTCGGCGCGAACGCGCCGTTCCTGTTCGGCAAGGAGCTGATGCGGGAGTCCAGGCCCCCGCTGTTCCAGCAGGCCACGGACGTACGCCCGCCCGAGCTGCGGAATCAGGGGGTGCGCCCCCGGACCTGGTTCGGCGAGCGGTGGATCGACTCCGCGCACGAGCTCTTCGAGGAGAACCTCCGCTACTTCCCCCCCTTGCTGCCGATCCTCGACGACGAGGACCCGCTGCGGGTGCTCGACGAGGGAGGCGTCCCCACGCTGGCCGAACTCGTCCTGCACAACGGGACGATCTACCGGTGGAACCGGCCCGTCTACGGGGTCGCGGACGGGGCCCCGCACCTGCGGGTGGAGAACCGGGTGCTGCCCGCCGGGCCCACCGTCGCCGACGTCCTCGCCAACGCCGCCTTCTACTACGGGCTGGTGCGCGCGCTCGCCGACGAACCCCGTCCGGTGTGGAGCCGGCTCCCGTTCGAGGCCGCGGAGGAGAACTTCGACAACGCCTGCCGCTACGGCATCGAGGCCGAGCTGCTCTGGCCGCGTCCGGGGCGGTCCGGCGGGATCGCGAAGGTGCCCGCGATCAAACTCGTACGCGACGAGCTGCTCCCCCTGGCCTCCGCAGGCCTCGACGCCTGGAACATCGAGCCCGCCGACCGCGACCGCTACCTCGGCATCATCGAGGAGCGGTGCCGCCGGCGGACCAACGGCGCCTCCTGGCAGGTGGACACCTACCACCGTGCGCAGGAGGCGGGCCTCGGACGGGAAGCGGCCCTCGCCGCCACCACCCGCAGGTACGGCGAGCTGGCGCAGAGCGGGGAACCGGTGCACACCTGGCCGGTCGGCTTCCCGAAGCCGTGAGCGGTGCGCCCCGGCGGCGGGTACCGTCCCGCGCGCCCGTGTCCCCGCCCGCGCGATCCCGGCGCTTCCGCGGCGCCCTCGGAGAAGCAGAACCCTGGGCGGAGCGGAACCCTGGGTGGAGCGGTGGCGCCTTTGGTCCGCGGCCGCCACGGTCCGGTCCGGAGCGCACCGTCGCCCTACGGGGCGGTGACGCCGCGCACGCCAGCGCGGGGAAGCCCGTGGCGGACCCTCGTCGCGGGTGACGGGGGCTACTCGGGGGTGCTCGTCTGACTGGCGGTCATGATGGCCTGCAGGATGACCGTCTGGATCTCCGCGGGGTCGCTCACCTCGTAACCGCCCCCGCCGGTCACCTTCGCGATCTCCGCGACCTCCTCCCGGTCGGCGTCCGGCCCCACCGCGATGGCGAGGATCGGCACCGGGCGCTCCGGATCGACGAGCCCCTTGAGCTGCTGGACCAGGCCGGTGCGCGAGATGCCGTGGTCGTCCTGGTTGGAGCCGTCCGTGAGGATCACCAGCGCGTTGAACTTGCCCGGCACATAGCTCGTCACCGCCGCCCGGTACGCCGCGAGAGTGGTGTCGTAGAGGCCGGTGGCGCCGTCCGGAACGGGCTGCAACTCGTCGAAGGCCGCTGCGAGTTCCTCCCGGTGGGTGGAGCCGCTCGCGGTGCGGTCGCCGAGTCGGCCGGTGGGGGTCAGCTCGCGGTAGTCCTTGGTGCCGTCGAGCGTGGTGGCGAACTCCCAGAGACCGATCTCGTCGTCGTCGGTGAACTGGCTCAGCGCCTGGAGCAGCGACTGCTTCGTCACGTCCATCCGCGATTCGCCACTGCCCGGTACCGGGGTCGCCATCGAACCCGACGCGTCGACCACCGTGGAGAGCCGGGCGCTCTGCACCGTGATGGTCCACATGCCGAGCACCTCCTGGAGCTCGGTGGCGGTCGGGGCGGCGGCGGGCGCGTCGGTGTACGGCTGCGGGGCCTTTCCACCGGCTGCCCGGACGATCCCGGGCACCGCGGCGCCGTCCGGCGGCCGGAAGCCGTGGTCCGGCAGGGAGGTGTCCGCCCCGCCCGAACCGCTGTCCCTGAGCAGCGTCATCAGACGCAGCGCGGTCCGGCTCTGTTCGACGGTCATCGACGTCTCGTCCACCAGGGTGTACGGGTAGTTGAGTTGCGGGGCACCGTCCTTCGGGTAGAAGAGGTCCACCTTGCCGCTCCCGGTGGCCTTTGCGTTGTGCGCGAAGGCTGCCTGTTCGGAGAGCATCAGTGCCTGGTTCCGCTCGGCGTCACCCTGCTCGGCGCCGGCATCGTCGTGCGCCAGTGTCCCAGCCGCCTGCGGGTCGCTCTCGGACATGCGCTCCGAGAGGATCTTCGCGGTCCGCGCGGCGCGGGTGTCGCCGTCCCCGCCCTGGCCCGCCGACGACGCCCCGATGGCCGCGAGCGCCAGCAGCCCGGTGGCACTGCGGGCCGGGTCGGCGGCGCCGAGCCGGACGGCACCGCCCGATTCCAGTGCGGCGGCGACCAGTTCGGCCCAGCTGAGCTGCTTCTGCGGCCACCCCATGGCCTTCGCCGCGGACGGCACGACGGCGAAGGCCACCGGTGACGTGGCCACCGAGTCGCCGGGGGTGAGCGGGATGCCGTCCCCGCTGCCCTTCGCGCGGTCCAGCCAGAGGTCCGAGTCCGGCAGCCAGACCTGGTACGGGGTCTTCCCGCCGGCCGCCACGGTGTTGGCGACCTTGTACGAGTCGGCCGCCACCACCTCGACATCCATGCACCGCCCGTCCGTACGCACCTCGTCCGCGCGCGCCCGGTCCGCCACGGCACGTACGGCGGGGGCGATGTCGGGGGAGGCCGCGACGGTGAGCCGGACCGCGTCGCTCCCGCAGGGTTCCGAGAACGAGAGGAGGCCGGTCCGTGCGACCGCCGCCGTGCCGGCCGTCACCACGACGACGAGTGCGGTGGCGAGGACCACCGTACGGCGGCGGTTCGGCGCGGAGGCCTCCCCGGGTCTGCCCGCCGGTGAGCGGTCGGGCAAGCTGTGACGTCCCATGTCGGTGGTGCCCCTCCTTGAGAATGAAACAAGGAAAAGGGGGACCCCACCATCGGCGATGGTGCTCGTCCCCCGGCCTGTCGCGCATGATCTTCGTACTTGTTTTCGAGACCCTAGCGGTGCGACGGGCGGCATGAGACGCGATTGCAGAACAAAAGGCGGGTGTACTGGTGAAGGAGGGGCGCGTGGCTGATTCTTGTCCTCAAGAGTCGCTTTCCCGGAGGACTTTGCGGTCCGAGGCGCTGTTGGTTCTCGCACTGTCGTTGGGCGCGAGCGGGGTGTCGGCGCTCATCAGTTTTGTCGGATCACTGACGAAACCGGGCGGTTTGAAGGACCAGGCGGCGACGCTCAACGGCTCGTACGCTCCGGGCCGTCCCTGGCTGGATCTGGCATGGCAAACGTTCGGGATCGCAACGGCCCTGGTGCCCGTGGCGCTCGTGGCGCACCTGCTGACACGCGAGGGCGCGAGCCTGCGGGCGATCGGATTCGACCGGACCGAGCCCGCTTCCGATCTGCGCCGCGGAGTCGCGGTGGCCGCGTGCATCGGCAGCGCCGGACTCGCCTTCTACCTCCTCGCGCGGGCCACCGGATTCAACCTCACGGTGGTGCCGGAATCGCTGCCCGAGGTGTGGTGGAAGTTCCCGGTCCTGATCCTCTCCGCCCTCCAGAACGCCGTGCTGGAGGAGGTCGTCGTGGTGGGCTACCTGCTGCGCAGGCTGGACCAGTTGGGCTGGACGCCCCGCGCCGCGCTGCTCGCCGGCGCGGTGCTGCGCGGTTCCTACCACCTCTACCAGGGGATCGGCGGCTTCCTCGGCAACATGGTGATGGGCGTCGTCTTCGTCCTGCTCTACCGGCGCTGGGGCCGGGTCGGCCCGCTGGTGGCGGCGCACGCGCTGCTCGACATCGGAGCATTCGTCGGATACGCGCTGCTCGCCGGGAAAGTGGGCTGGCTGCCCACGCCGTGAGGCGTCGTACCGTCGGGGCGTGGTCGCGCGAGCAACGCGAGCGACAACAGGAGGGGCGGGGGAGAACCTGGTGAAGGGCGGGGCGACGGGTGGGGTGGACTGCCGGCCGGACGATGTATCGGTCCGGTCGGGTCCTGCTCTCGCCGCTCCCCGCCCCCGGTCGGCCGTACCCGGGGGCCGCGGGGGCCGCTCACGTCGGCTCAGAGCCCGGCGAGCAGTTCGCCGTCGATGACGGTGACGGCGTTCCCGGTGAGAAGGGTCCGGTCGCCGCGCAACTCGGTGTGGACCAGGCCGGTGCGGGCGGAGCCCTGGAGGCCGGTCAGCGCGTCGCGGCCGAACCGGGCCGACCAGAACGGGGCGAGCGCGGTGTGCGCGCTACCGGTCACCGGATCCTCGTCGATGCCGACCCGGGGGAAGAAGCCGCGGGAGACGAAGTCGTACCCGAGGGTGGGGTCCTCGGCGGCGGCGGTGACGATCACCCCGCGCCGCGAACAGCGTGTGAGCGCCTCGAAGTCGGGCGTCAGCCCGCGTACCGTCGCCTCGTCATCGAGTTCGACCAGCAGATCCCCGATGTGCTCGCCGGTGTCGAGGACGGCGAGTGGTTCGGCTCCGAGGGCCTCGGCCAGTCCCGCCGGCGCCGGCTCGGGAACGAGCCGTGAGGTCGGGAAGTCCATCGTGTAGGCGGAGCCGGGGCGGGCGGCGGTGGTGAGCACCCCGGACCGGGTGGCGAAGCGCACGCTGCCCTCGGCCGCGCCCGTCGTGTGCAGCACATGGGCGGTGGCGAGCGTGGCGTGCCCGCACAGGTCGACCTCTGTCGTCGGGGTGAACCAGCGCAGCGCCCAGTCCGCCTCCCCGCCCGGCGCCAGCGGGTGGGTGAACGCCGTCTCCGACAGATTGACCTCGGCGGCCACCTGCTGGAGCAGGCCCGCCGACGGGAAGGCGTCGGAGTCCAGCAGGACGACCCCGGCGGGGTTGCCCGAGAAGGGGCGGTCGGTGAACGCGTCGACGATACGGATCCTCATGGAGCGACCGTAGCGAGGCGGATGCTCACCGGCCGAGCCGGCGTGGCCCTTCGGCCCGCGGCGAGGCTGCGGGGCCGTTTTCTTTGGCTTGCGCGGTGGCTACGGGGCCGCTTCCTTGGGCCTGCGCGGCGGCTGCGGCGTCCAGCAGGAGCCAGCCGTCCATGACCACGGGCGCCGGGTCTTCCGGCCGCCACCCGCGGGCTCGCGCCACGTCGAGCAGCGCCCGGACCGCACCCGGTTCGTGGAGGTTCAGCGCACTGCCCCGTGTGTGTCCCACGTCTCCGGATCCCAGCGGCGCACCTTGGGGGACGAATCTGCCCGGACCGCTCGCGAAGACGATGCGCAACGGCCCGCCGGTCCCGGGCGGCTGCGCGAGCAGGGTGAGGGTCTGACGGCAGTCGACGGACCGGCCGGCCTCGTCCTTCCGGTGGCCGTGGCGCAGCCACCGGAGGAACACCCGCCCGTCGGCGACCAGGCGGCGGGAGCTCTTCGCTATACGGGGGACGGGTCGGAGCGTACGCGTCGGCTCGGCGAGCCGTCCCGCCGTCGCCTCGTGGTGCCCCGGCGGATCGCTGGTCCTGGCGCCGTGGCGGACTGCGTGCCGCCCGCGCCGCGTACCGCCGCGTACCGCCGTGCTGGTCCGCCCGTCGGCCTCTGGCGCATGCGACTCCCGAGCCGTCCATGTGGTCGCGGACCCGTGTGATCAGCCCTTCGTGGACGTGGAGCATCAGAAGACCGGGGACGGTCAGGGTGGTGCGAGTGCGGCCCGGAGTGCGCCGACGCCCCCGTGCGTGGTCCTGCCCGCACGGCCGGAACACCCGGAACACCCGGAACACCCGGAACGCCTGGAACGCCCGGGGGCCGGTCTCCGCCGGCGTCGGATCGCTGCCCCTCGCCGGCAGACGGTCCCGCTTCGGCGGCGACCCGAAGCCGGCGGTCGGCCCAGCAGCGGCGTGAGAGGTCCCGTGCACCGCCTGGCCGGGTGAGGGTACGCACCGCCACCCGCGCGACGGTGACGGGTGCGGCTCCGTCCGGGGTCCATCCCGGTCGGTACGGCTGTCCAGCAGCGCCCGCGCCTCCCTACGCCCTGAGAACCTTCGCCGCCTCGCGACGCGGTCGAGTGAGGGGGAGGAGCCCGGCGCGGCGGGAATCCTTGCTCAACGATAGTTTCCGATATATCGTTGAGCCATCGGTACGAACGTATCGGTCGACTGAGAAGAAAGGAGCGCGTCATGCGTTCCCACGGATTCGACAACGAGCGCGGCCGAGGCGGCCGCGGACAGGGCGGTCCCGGACACCCGGGTCGCGGAGACTTCGACGGGCGGCGGTCCGCCTTCGGGCCCTTCGGCCCGCAGTTCGGCGGCGGACCCTTCGGCGGAGGCCCCTTCGGTGGGGGAGCCTTCGGAGGCGGTGGCCGAGGACGCGGTGGTGGCGGCGGGAGGGGAAGGGCGCGGCGCGGTGACGTGCGTGCCTCGATCCTGGCGCTGCTCAAGGACCGTCCGATGCACGGCTACGAAATGATCCAGGAGATCGGCGAGCGCAGTGGCGGAGCCTGGCGGCCCAGCCCCGGTTCGGTCTACCCGACACTCCAACTGCTGGAGGACGAGGGCCTCATCGTCAGTGCGAGCGAGGGCGGCAAGAAGCTGTTCACGCTCACCGAGGCCGGGAGCGCGGAGGCGGAATCCGGACCCGACGCTCCGTGGGAGGACGCCGGACGCGGCGTCGACTGGGAGAGTGTGAACGAGATCCGCCAGGCCGGCTTCAGCCTGATGGAGGCGTTCGGCCAGGTCTGGAAGACCGGATCCGCCGATCAGCGTCAGAAGGCGCTCGCCGTCATCAACGACGCCAAGAAGAAGCTCTACCTCATCCTGGCCGACGAGAACTGAGGCCGTGCGTACGAAGTGGTGGGGGACGAGGGCCCTCGCGGCCGGGTGGTCGCGGGGCCCCTTCTCCGTCATATGGCGCTTGGGTGTCCCGGATGCCGCCGACACGGACCGGTCCGGTCCGCTCCCGGCGGCGTCGGGCCCGGTGAGCACTCATCCCGCCTCCGGTCCGAACCTGTGCCGGTACGCCGAGGGGTTGAGGCCGGTGGAGCGGCGCATCAGCGCTCGCAGATTGGCGGAGGTGCCGAGGCCCGAGAGGCGTGCCACCACGTCGAAGCGTGACTCCCCCCGCTCGATCAGCCGGCAGGCCAGAGTGATCCGCTCTGCCGTGAGCCACGCCAGCGGAGTGGTGCCCAACTGCGCCCGGAAGCGCCGGTGCAGGGTCGCCGGACTGACCGCCGCTCGTGCCGCGAGCGCCGGGACGGTGAGAGCCGAGCCCAGCCGCTCCTGCGCCCAGGCCAGGACGTGTGCCAGCGACTCGTCCGGCAGGTCCGGCACCGGTCGCTCGACGAACTGCCGTTGCCCACCGTCGCGGTGGGCGGCGAAGACCAGCCGTCGGCTCACGGCGTTGGCGATCTCCGCGCCGTGGTCGCGGCGGACGAGGTGCAGCCCCAGGTCGAGCGCGGCGGCGCTCCCCGCGGCGGTCAGGATGTCGCCGTCGTCCACGAACAGCACGTCGGATTCGAGCCGTACGGCCGGGAAGCGGGTCCGGAAGGAGTCCGCCCACTGCCAGTGCGCGGTGGCCCGGCGTCCGTCGAGCACCCTGCTTCCGCCAAGGTGAACGCCCCGCTGCAGAAACCGACCAGGCGCGCCCCGCGCGCGTGCGCCCGCCGGACGGCGTCGAGCACGGCCGGGCGGCGAGGCACGTCGACGTCCGGCCGGTTGGGGACGATCAGGGTGTCCGCGGAGTCGGCCGCTTCGAGACCGGCGACTCCCGTGAGGGTGAAGAACCCGTCCCGCATCCGCGTACGGCGCTCGGGCGAGCAGAGCCCGAAATCGTAGAGTTCGCGACCGATCTCGGGTCTGCGCAGACCGAAGACCTCGGTCGCGCAGCCGAGTTCGAAGGGGTTGGAGTTCTCGTCGACGATGACGACCACGCGGTGCGGGCCGGCGCCGTGGGGAGCGTGCGAGGATTTTTGCGGCATGTGCGATTCCTAGCACTCACACCGATCCTCCGGCGGAGGGGAGGGTGGGCCCATGAGCAGCGAACCCCTGTCCCTCGGTACGGCACTGGCCTCCTTCGACGCACTGTGGAGCCCTCGCGTCGTCACGCGCGTCAACGACTACGACGTACGCGTGGCGAAGGTCCACGGCGAACACGTCTGGCACGCCCACGACGACACCGACGAGTTCTTCCTGGTGCTCGACGGCGAACTGCGCATCGCGCTCCGGGAAGCCGCGGGGGAGCGCACGGTCGTGCTCGCCCGGGGTGCGGTCTTCACCGTCCCCCGGGGGACGGAGCACAAGCCGTCCGCCCCGTCGGGCGCCGCGATCCTCCTCTTCGAACCCACCGGGACGTCGTCGGTCGGCGACCGCCACGACGGGATCCCGGATCACGTGGACGCGACGACGGGCCATGCCCTCGGCACCTGAGGCCCGCGAGAGACCCCCGCACGGGCGGGGAGGAGCGCGCCGACAGGGGTGACCCTGTCGGTCGCGCCTGACATGATGTGCCGATGCAGGCGTCCGCGGGGAGAAGAGCCGGTCTGGGACTCGCCCTGGCCTCGGCGTTCGCGTTCGGCGGGTCCGGAGTGGCGGCCAAACCGCTCATCGAGGCGGGGCTCGATCCGCTCCACGTCGTGTGGCTCCGCGTGGCGGGCGCGGCGCTCGTCATGTCCCCCGCCGCGTGGCGCCACCGGCGCCTGCTGGGCCAACGGCCCGCACTGCTCGCCGGGTTCGGACTGTTCGCCGTCGCGGGTGTCCAGGCGTGCTACTTCGCCGCGATCGCGCGCATCCCGGTGGGCGTGGCCCTGCTCGTCGAGTACCTCGCGCCCGCCCTCGTACTCGGCTGGGTCCGGTTCGTACGGCGCCGTCCCGTCACCCGCGCCGCCGTCCTCGGTGTGCTCCTCGCGGCGGCCGGGCTCGCCTGCGTCGTCGAAGTGTGGGCGGGCCTCCGTTTCGACCTGCTCGGACTGGCGCTCGCCCTCGGGGCGGCCTGCTGCCAGGTGGGCTACTTCGTCCTCTCGGATCCGGGCGCGCCGAAGGGCGGGGGCGAACGTCGCGAACCGCCCCACCCCGTGGGCGTCATCGCGTACGGGTTGCTGGCCGGCACGCTGCTCCTCACCCTGGTCGCCCGCCCGTGGGGCATGGACTGGTCCGTGCTCGGCGGCGCCACCCGGATGAACGGTCACGAGGTCCCGGCCTGGCTGCTGCTGACCTGGGTGGTGCTGGTGGCGACCGTGCTCGCCTACCTGACCGGGGTGGTGTCCGTACGGCTCCTCTCCCCACAGGTGGCCGGAGTCGTCGCGTGCCTGGAAGCGGTGGTGGCCACCGTCCTCGCCTGGGTGCTGCTCGGCGAACACCTCTCCGGTCCGCAACTGGCCGGGGGCCTCGTGGTCCTGGCCGGGGCCTGGATCGCCCAGTCCGCCGCCCCGAAAGAAGCCCTCTCGGGACCGGTCGTGTCCGGGCATGCCGACGCGGTTCCCCCGCGTCAGAGGGCCGCGAGGTAGTCCGGGAGGGCCACCGCCGGGTCGAGGTCGTCGGAGGGGATCGGGGCGCCGTACGTCGGGGAGACCGGTACGACACCGGCCCAGTACGGCAGGGCGATGTCCTCGGGGTCGTCGTTGGGCCCCCCGGTACGCAGCTTCGCGGAGACCTCGTCCAGGTCCAGCCGGATCACCGCGGTGGCGGCGAGCTCCTTGTCGTCGGCGGGCCGTGAGTCCCGGGACCGCCCCGCGACGACCTGGTCCACGATCGCGTCGAGTGCCATTCGCCGCTCGTCCGGGTCCGTCACGGTGTACGCGACGCCGTGCGCCACCACCGAGCGGTAGTTGACGGAGTGGTGGAAGGCGGAACGGGCCAGGACCAGACCGTCGAGGTGGGTGACGGTCAGGCAGACCGCCAGGCCCGGATCCGTGCCGCCCGCCATCCGCAGCGGGCGGGAACCGGTCGAGCCGTGGATGTACAGCCGCCTGCCCACCCGGGCGTACAGCGTCGGCAGCACCACCGGGGCGCCGTCGCGGACGAAGCCGAGGTGACAGAGGTAACCGCTGTCGAGGATCGGGTGCACGACCCCGGGGTCGTAGGAGGCGCGCTGCTTGGCCCGGGTGGGAGTGGTGCGCCCGGTCGCCGCGTAGGGCGCGGCGTCCTCGTTCCCGGCGGTCCGCGTCAGGGGAGAGCCGACGGCTGCGGCAGGTTCCGACATTGCCTTCTCCATTGCACTAGTGCATAACTGAGTTTGCGCTAGGAGAGTACAGGACCGAGGGTGGACGCGTCGCCGGGGTTTTCACGCGCGGGGGCGGGGCCGGCGCGGGCCCCCGCGTCGCCGGTCGACGGCAGGGCCGTCAGCCCGCGTCGGACAGCTTGCGGAAGTCCCAGGAGACGACGGTGTCCGGGGTGAGCCGGAGCCAGGCGTGCCGGCCGTCGTGCGGCAGGGTGTCGATCCCGAAGTACTTCGCCGGGAACAGGCTCTCCGCGGTGGCGAGTTCCTCGCACGGTTCACCCGTGCGCGGCGCCTCGCCCACCGGGACGGCCTCGCCCCGCAGCTCGACGCCGCGCAGTTCGCCGTACTCGTCGCCGTCGTCGACGATCACCGCTACCCGTGGGTCCCGCAACAGGTGGGACCACCGCAGGCTGCGGGTCAAGGAGTAGAGCCAGATCGACGTACCGTCCCAGACGAACCACAGGGCCCCGACGTGGGGCCGGCCGTCCGCGCCGACGGAGGCGACCCGGCAGGTGCGCCGCTCGGTCAGATAGGCGTCGCGCTCCTCGTCGGTCATCATGATCCGGCGGCCTCGTCGTTGAGCGGCGGCCATGGGGTGCCTTCCCGTCGTCCGAATGGATCCCAGGATCATCGGGCCCCCCGGCGGCTCCGCGCAATGCCCGGGAGCGCGCCCGGTGGCGGGAGCGCGCCCCCGCTGCCGGGGAGCGCCCGCACCACCGGGGAACGCCCGCGACGCCTCAGGCCAGCGTGATCGATCCGTCCGTCACCGTGATCCGCTTCGCGGGCAGGGCGACGGTGGCCGGGCCGCCCGTCGGCTCACCCGTCGCGGGATCGAAGGTCGACCGGTGACACGGGCAGGTGATGGCGCCGTCGATCACCCCGCTCACCGCGCAGCCCTGGTGGGTGCAGGTGGCGGAGAAGGCCTTGAACCGGCCGGCGGTCGGCTGGGTCACCACGACGCCCTGGTCCGCGAAGACCCTGCCGCCGCCCTCCGGCACGTCACTGGTCCTGCCGAGGACCGTACCGGCCTTCCCGCCGGTGCCCGAGTCGCCGGAGTCCCCGCACGCGGTGAGGGCCGCCACCGCCCCTGCCGCGCCCACCGCCACCACGACGGCACGTCTGCCGGGCCCGGGCCGCGCACCGCTGCTCCGCGGTGCGCGATCCCCCGGGGCGAGACCCTGCGGCGCGAACTCCTGAGACCCGGATTCCTGCGTGGTGGTCATACGGGGTGTCCCTTCGTCGTACCGCGAGGCTGGACCACGGGAACGTACCGGCGCGGGCGGGTGTTCCTGAACCGCCGTTCCTCACAGCCGGCGCCGCGCCCGGCCCCACGGCCCCGCGCACGGGTCGCCCGGGGTGGGCGGTGGGGTGACGATGGAGAGAATCCCGGGGGCGCTGTGGGACGGGAGTAAACCGTGGGGCGCACCGATGTACTGATCGTGGGCGCGGGCCCGGTCGGGCTGACCGCCGCTCTGGAACTTCGGCGCCGCGGCGTCACCTGCCGGGTGATCGACAAGCTGCGAGCCCCGGTTCCGCACGCCAGGGCGGTGGGAATCCAGCCCAGGACCCTCGAATTGTGGGACCGGGCGGGAGTCGCCGACGACGCGCTGGCCGCCGCCGTGCCGATGCGCGGCCAACTGGTGTACATCGACGGCGTGGAACGGTCCCGCGTCGGGCTGACGTTGCCGCCGGACGTGCCGTACGGCTTCGCCGCGCTGCCGCAGTACGAGACCGAGCGGATCCTCACCGAGCACCTGGAGCGGTACGGCACCACGGTCGAGCGCGGCACCGAACTGGTCTCCTTCGTGCAGGACGGCGGAGGTGTGTGGAGCAGCGTGGTCACGGAGACGGGCCGCACACGTGACCTCCGCTCCCGTTACCTCGTCGGATGCGACGGCGCGCACAGCGCGGTACGCAAAGGGCTCGGGCTCACTTTCGAAGGCGGCGCGTTCGCCGAGGAGTACATGCTGGCGGACGTGGAGACCGACTGGAGTCTCCCACCGGGGTACGCCGTCCGCGCGACGCGTCCCGGCGGCGACGGCCGACCCGACGACCTTCTCGTCGGGATCCCCCTGCCGGGCCGTTCGCGCTACCGGATGTCGATGCTGGTACCGCCGGAGCTGTCCTCGTCGGGCGGGCCGCCGGACCCGGTCGCGCACGGCACTCGGGAAGGGCTCCGCCCCGAACTGGCGCACATCCAGGCGGTCGTGGACCGGCTCGCCCCGGAGCCGGCCACGGTGTCCGGGATGCGCTGGTCGTCCGTCTTCCGCATCAGCCACCGGATCGTGGACCGGTACGGGACGGGCCGGGTGTTCGTCGCCGGCGACGCCGCGCACATCCACCCGCCCACCGGCGCCCAGGGCATGAACACCGGCATCCAGGACGCGGTCAACCTCGCCTGGAAACTGGCCCTGGCGACGGCGGGCCTCACCACCCCCTCCCTGCTGGAGAGTTACGACGCCGAGCGCAGGCCGGTGGGGGAGGAGGTCGTCGGCCGCACCGTACGGCACGCCACCGGAGGCGGCGTACCGTCCGGTCCCGACGACCTCGGGACCGTCATGCTGCGCGAGGCCCAACTCCTCGTCGGCTACCGGGACGGGCCGCTCACCGGGGCGCTCTCGGGAGGACCCGGAGCGCCCGACTCCGGCGACCGCGCCCCGGACTGCGGAGGGCTCGTCGGCCCTCTCACGAGGTACGGGGTGCGGCTCTTCGACCTGCTGCGGCGCGGACCTGACCACACGCTGGTGCTGTACGGCCCGGACACCGCGGCCCTGGACCGGTTCGGCGGAGCGGTCGCCGAGCTCGCCCGGCGTACACACGGCCGGGTGCCCGTCGTCGCGTTGCTCGGGATCGGCGAGCCGGTGGAGGGGAACAGCAGGGTCCCCCTGTGGAGCGACAGCCGGGCGGAGTTCCGGCGGATCTACCGCACCGAAGCCCCCACCGCCTTCCTCGTCCGCCCCGACGGGTACCTCGCCACGCGGTTCGGGCCGGACAACGTGACGGAGCTGTCCGCATACCTCACCCGGGTCCTGCGCACCTGAGCCGCGGAGCGCGGCCCGTCGCGGTGGGGCGACCGGGCACGCGGGTGTCAGGAGAGCTTGGCGAGCTGCGCCGACACGAGCGTGGCGGGCGGCCCGGACACCTCGTCCGTCGCCGGCCTCTTGCCGAGGTAGGCCCCCGCGTCCATGGTGGTGAAGGAGACCAGGGTGCTGCCCTGGCGTGCGACGACCAGGGAGAAGGGGGTCTCCTTGTCCGCGTCGCCGACGGAAGTGGTCCAGCCGGCGGCGGCCTGACCGCCGTTCGCGCCGGCCGGCAGGATCCGGAAGACTTCCTGGGTCCGGCCCTCCACCCTCGCGGTGAAGCCTGCGCTGCAGGCGGTGGCCGCCGCGCGGACACCCGCCAGCGCCGCAGTCGCCTCCTCCTCCTCGTAGGAGGAGAGGGTGACCAGACTCGTCGTCATCTCGACGGACTTCTCCACCTCCTCCGTGACCTCGTCCTCGGAGGTGACCGAGCCGGTGTCCACCCCGGCCGTGTCCGACTTGGTGACGGTGAGGCCGGTCGCGCCGACGCTGCCCTTCTGCGGGGCGGCGAAGAGAGCCAGGGCGAAGGGGAGGCACACGGCCCGGTCCACTGTGACGGGCCCGGTGATGCCCTCGTCGGCCTTCCCGACGACGTAGCCGGGGACGTCGCCCTGGACGAGTGCTGCCCTGCGCAGTTCGGCGGTGCTCAGGGCCGCGGTGGTGGTCGTCTCGGCTTCGACGGTTGCCTCCGGGCTCCCGGCTCGTGCGGACGGAGTCTCCGACGAGCTTCCGCAAGCGGGGGTCAGGACCACCAGGGTGGCCACCGGTACGGCGAGGACGGATCGGCGGAGGACGGCAGCGCGCATGGGGTGTTTCTCCTCTGGGGGTCGCAACGCCCGGTGTGTGACCTGAGGTTCACGTGTGTGCACCACGGATGTTGCCCGTGCGCACCCTATGTGCGCACGCGCCCCTGGTCATGGGCGTGTCCGCCGCAGCCGGTGATCGTGATTCCGTCGTGATCGACTCGTCGGCGCGTACCGGCTCGTACCGGCGCGCACCGGCCCGCACGCCGGGAAACCGGAGTTCCGGGGCCTCGGCGCACCCGTGGTCCCACGGTCTCCCGCGGCCGCTCCCGGGTGCGCCGGCCCCGGTCGGCGCCCGACCGCGTCCCCCTGCGTGCCGCGCGGATGCGCGTGCGGCGGTTCGGGTGGTGGGCGCGAAGGATGCGGGGCGGGTGCGGCGGCAGCCACACCGTGGTCGCCGGGGCGGCGTCCCGGGGGCGGCGCCGTCGTCCGCGACCAAGGGGTGGGAGACCTGCCGGCCGCCCGGAGGCTCCCGCAGCGCGGGCGCCTAAGGCCCCGCGCCGGTCGGTGGCCGGTCGGCACCGGGTCGGGTGCCGGCCGCTCGCGCCGTCCTGGGCCGCCGAGCGGCTGCCGGCACGGTCCGGGCACCCTTCCGGCTCCACCCTTGCGTTGACACGCGCGGGCCTTTTGGCGATGCTCTCGGAGAGCGCTCTCCCCGTTCCTGCGGGGAACGCCTCACGAGGGGGACGCGGTGACGCAGGAAGAAATCGCCCGGCTGCTGGACAAGCTGGACACGCGCCAGAAGGTACGGCTGCTCACGGGCGCGACCACGTGGCGCACCGCCGACGAACCCGCCCTGGGGCTCCGCGGGATGGTGATGTCCGACGGACCCGCCGGGGTGCGCGGGGAGAGCTGGGAGGAGCGGAACACCTCGGCACTGCTGCCGTCCGCCTCCGCCCTCGGCGCGATGTGGGACGAAGGGCTGACCGAGCGACTGGGCGGCCTGCTCGCCGCCGAGGCGCGCGGGAAGGGCGTGGACGTCGTGCTCGCGCCCACCCTCAACCTCCACCGGTCACCGCTGGGCGGCCGCCACTTCGAGTGCTACTCCGAGGACCCCGAGCTGACCGCCCGTACCGGCGTCGCTCTGATCCGGGGCATCCAGGCGCAGGGCGTCGCCGCCTGCGCCAAGCACTACGTCGCCAACGACTCCGAGACGGAGCGCCTCACCGTCTCCGTCGGCCTCGACGAGCGCACCCTGCGCGAGGTCTACCTCGTCCCCTTCGAAGCGGCCGTGCGGGCCGCCCGGGTACGGGCGGTGATGTGCGGCTACAACGCGGTCAACGGCACCACCCTGGCAGAGAACCCCCTCCTCGGGCATCCGCTCAAGGAGGAATGGGGATTCGACGGCCTCCTCGTCTCCGACTGGGGCGCGGTGCGCTCCACCGTGCCCGCCGGCCGCGCCGCCCTCGACCTGGCGATGCCCGGCCCCGAGAGCCCCTGGGCGGACGGCCTCGTCCGGGCGGTCGAGGACGGCCGCGTCCCCGTCGCCGCGATCGACGACAAGGTGGGCCGCCTGCTGCGGCTCGCCGACCGGGTCGGCGCGCTCCACCGCGCCCCCGCCCCGGCACCCGCGGCCCCGGACGAGTCGCGCGCGCTGCTGCGGCGCGCGGTCGCCGCCGGCTGCGTGCTGCTCGGCAACCGGGGCGTCCTGCCGCTGGACCCGGCCTCGCTCACCTCCCTCGCGGTGATCGGCGCGCAGGCCGCGGACCCCCGCGTGCAGGGCGGCGGCAGCGCCGGCGTCCACCCCCGTCACGTCTCCACACCGCTCGACGCCCTCCGCGACGCCCTCGGCGGAACCGCCCGCATCGTGCACGCCCCCGGCCCCGCCCTGGGCGCGCCCCCCTTCCTCGGCGGCCCCGACTGCCTCGATCCGCGCGACGGCCGGCCCGGCACCCTGCTGCGGGTGCTCGGCCCGGACGGCGCCGAACTGTACGCGGGGCACCGGGAATCCGGCCGGCAGATCGAGCCTCCCCTGCCGTCCGGCGCCCGCACCGTGGAGATCAGCGCCCGGCTGACCCCCGCCGCGGGCGGCACCTGGACCTTCGGTGTCGGGGGATTCGGCCGGATGAGCCTGACCGTCGACGGCACTGCGCTGGTCGACGGGGTGTTCCCGCGCGAGACCGACGACCCGGCGGTGGTGCACGTCAACCCGCCGAGCCGGTACGGCGAGGCCGCCCTGACGGCCGGGCGGTCCGTGCTGGTCGTGGCCCGCCGCGAACTCGCCGAGGACACCGGACGCGCCACCCTCGTGACGGCCGCCCCGCCGCGGCCCGACCGCGCGACCGCGCTGGCGGACGCGGTGGAGGCCGCCCGCACGGCGGACGCGGCCGTCGTCTTCGTGGGCACCACTCAGGACAGCGAGTCGGAGGGCCACGACCGGACCACCCTCGCGCTCCCCGGTGACCAGGACGACCTCGTCCGCGCGGTGGTCGCCGTCCAGCCCCGTACCGTCGTCGTCGTCAACTCCGGCGGGCCGGTCGAGATGCCCTGGCGGGAGGCCGCCCCGGCCGTGCTGCTTGCCTGGTTCCCCGGGCAGGAGGCCGGAACCGGCGTGGCCGACGTGCTGTTCGGCGCCGCGGAACCGGGCGGCCGGCTGCCGACCACCTGGCCCGCCGCCCTCGCCGACGCACCGGTCACCTCGGTGCGGCCGGTGGACGGCGTGCTGCGGTACACCGAGGGCCCGCACATCGGCCACCGGGCCTGGCTGCGCGAACACCGCACGCCCGCCTACTGGTTCGGCCACGGACTCGGCTACACGACCTGGGAGTACGAGGAGGTGGCGGTCTCCTCCCCGGGCGACGGGGCCGGTGACACGGCCTTCACCGTCTCCGTACGCCTGCGCAACACCGGCGCCCGGCCGGGCCGGGAGGTCCCACAGGTCTACCTCGCGCGGCCCGGCTCGGCGGTGGAGCGCCCCGTACGGTGGCTGGCCGGGTACACCGCCGTCACCGCCGGACCGGGAGAGGTCGTCACCGCAGCCGTACACGTGCCCCACCGGGCCCTGCACCACTGGTCCCCGCGGGAGCGGGGGTGGCTGACCGAGTCCGGGGCGTACGAGGTGCACGCCGGGCCATCGGCCGGACAACTGCCCCTGGCCGCCTCGGTGGAGGTCCGCGGCACGACGGACGGCCGCTTCTGCGGAGAGCGCTTCCCGGAGCGCTGACCGTCCGCCGGTAGGGTACCGGCATGAGCAGACGCGCCCCCAGGCTCGAAGACGTCGCGCGGGAGGCGGGCGTCTCCCGCGCCACCGTGTCCCGCGTGGTCAACGGCATCCGCAACGTGGACCCGGCCATCCAGGACGCGGTACGGGACGCCATCGCGCGGACCGGTTACGCCCCCAACGGCGCCGCCCGCGCCCTGGTGACCCGGCGGGCCCGGACCCTCGCCCTCGTGGTCTCCGGCGCGGGGGACGACTCCGAGGACGGCCAGAACCTCTTCGCCTCGCAGGCGCTGGCCGACCCCTTCTTCGGGCGGGTGGTCAGCGGGGTCGTCGGCTTCCTGCGGCCGCGTTCGATGTACCCGGTGCTGATGTTCGCGGAGACGGACGCCGCCCGGCGCGAGGTGGTGGAGTACCTCCGGCAGGGCAGGGCCGACGGGGCGCTGATCTTCTCCACGCACGCCGAGGACCCGCTGCCCGCCCTGCTGGCCGCCGAACGGCTGCCCTGCGTGCTCTTCGCGCGCCCCGGCGTTCCGGCGCGGGTGACCTATGTGGACGTGGCCCACCGGGACGGCGCCCGACTGGCCGCCGAACACCTGCTGGCCCGGGGGTGCGAACGCGTCGCCACCATCACCGGACCGCTGGACCTGCCGGCCGCCCAGGACCGGCTGGCGGGCTTCCGGGAGACGATGGAACGCCACGGTCACCCCTACGTACCCGTCGCGGAGGGCGGCTTCACCGCCGACAGCGGGGCCGCCGCACTCCGTCGCCTGCTGCGCGAACACCCCTCGATCGACGGGGTGTTCGCGGCCAACGACGTGATGGCGCGGGGCGTGTGCGACGCACTGAGGGAGCTGGGCCGCCGGGTCCCCGAGGACGTCGCGGTCGTCGGGTTCGACGACTCCAGCGCCGCGACCGCCACCGAACCGCCGCTCACCACGGTCCGCCAGCCGATGGAGGAGATGGCGGCCCGCATGGCGTGTCTGCTCCAGGAGGAGATCGAGGGGACCCGCACCGAGCCCACCGCCGTCATCTTCGAACCCGAACTCGTGGTGCGCGCCTCCGCGTAGTTCCGCCCCCGCAGGGGCGCGCACGACCTGGTCGGGCGCCGGGTGTCCGGTGCCCGACCAGGCCGTGCGCCGGAGGAGCGCGCCCGCCCCGTCACGTCCCGGAGCGCGCGGCCCGCCTCGACCCGGTCCGTCCCGTGACGGGGCGGAAACGGGACGGACCGGGGGTTACGGGGTGGAGACGGCCGGAGCCTGCTCCCCTACGGCAGGCGGTAGTCCGCGTTCAGCGCGGCGCCGGCCTCCGGGTGGTTCTGGTCCCAGCCGCGGGCGTCGCACTGCAGACCACCGACGATGCAGTGGTCGACGAGCGCCTTGAGCGTCGGCTCGTTCCACGCGTTGAAGAAGTCGTAGTGGAAGGAGTACCCGCGTCCGCTCGCCAGCCTGACCTGCGACATGTCGCCGCTGACGGGGAACGCCATCTTGAACTCGACCATCGGCAGGGCCACCGGATGGTCGGCCGGGCAGACGTTGTCGTTGGTGCCCGGCTTCACGACCGGATACGCCATGTGGGCCTGGTGGTTCGGCGTGTCCAGGTGCAGACCGTCCCAGCAACTGGGAGCCTGCATGCGGAGGTTGAGCTGACTACCGACCGGGCAGGTGGCCGGGAAGTCGATGTTGCCGAAGCTCTCCCCGCACTCCCAGCCCTCCACCCAGCCCTTGAGTGCCCGGAACTGCGCGGCGCTCTGCGTCGGACTGCCCACCACGTAGCGCAGCCCCTTGGGGAAGGGACGGACGCTGGTGTAGTCGGTCACCCCGGCCTTGTAGTAGATGACCTGCTGCCCGATCGGGAGGACCTTCGTGTCGCCCTTGAAGAGGGACGGCATCCAGTAGGCCGAGGAGTCGCCGGGCACCTTGCAGGTGGTGTTGCCGCCGTACAGCGAGGCGGTGACACTCCGGGCGTTGGTCGTCGTGTTGCCCATGAAGGTGTGGTCGTGGGACGCGCCGGCCTGGCCGGGGAAGACGATCGGGTCGTCCGGCGCGGTGTGGGTGACGGAACAGTTGGCCTGGAACTCGTGGAAGTAGCGCGGCGCCGGCGTGCCCCACGACGGGTTCACACCGGTGACGGGCGGGACGGCGGGGATGTAGCCGTCACCGTCCACGTCGTCGGCCGAAGCGGCCGAGGCCGCCGCGGCGACGTGCCCCATGTGGGGCGAGCCCGCCGTCGCCGCGCCCGCCACCGCGTCGGTGGACGCCGCGCCGGGCGAGACCGCCGTGAGGGTCGAGCCGACACCGAGGAGGGTGGCGGCCAGGGCCGTGCCGACCAGGATCGCCGAAAGCCTTCTCGCGGCGCCCTGCTTGTTCTTCGTGCCTTTCATGGAGTTCCTCTCCGCTGGAGGGGGTGGGATGCCGCCGGTGCCGGTCCGGCACCGGCGGCACGGAAGAGGGGGAGTGCGCCGCCCGTCCGTCAGGCGTAGACACCGATCTCGTGCAGGGAGTAACCCCAGCCGGTGCCCCGGGCCTTGAGGACGAGGCGGACGTGGCGGGCGGTCTGCCCGAGGGTGACGGTGTCGATGTCGCCGTTGCCCGTGGTGGTCGTGTACACCGTGCGCCAGGTGGCGTTGTCGTCGGACAGCTGCACCTCGTACGAGGAGGCGAAGGCCGGGTCCCACTGGAGCTGGAGCGTCCGCAGGGCGGTGCGGCTGCCCAGATCCACCTGGATGGACTGCGGGTCGCTCCAGTCGCTGGCCCACCGGGTGACCGGGTTGCCGTCGACCGCGTTGGCCGGGGTGCAGGGGCAGTCGCCGTACGCGGCCTGGGAGGACGAGGCGGTGGCCGGCTTGTTCAGCGCCACGTTGGTGCCGTCCACGGGCGGCGCCACCACCCGCACCGACTTCGTCTCGAAGCCGGCGTTGCCGTGCCCGTCCTCCGCCCGGATGTAGACCTTCCAGACGCCCAGCTTCTCGGGTGCCGTCACGGCGAAGGTGCCGTTCCCGGTGGACCGCCACGCGGCCTCCACCAGCGCCTTGTCGCCGGTGGCGTAGTTCCCGCTGAGGAAGACCTTGTACGTCACCGGGTCGTTGTCCGGGTCGCGGACGTCGGCGCGGACGGTGAACTCCTTCCCGGCCGGGGCGGCGGAGGCCGGCGAGACGGTCATGTTGCTGATCACGGGCGGGGTGTTGTCCCCGGCCGTCGAACCGGCGTACGCCCGCTTCACCGCGTAGTACGAGAGCCGCTTGAACCCGCCCGGCACCAGGTTGAACCAGATCCCGCCGAAGTCGTGCTCGGTGCCGTAGTGGAACATCGTGGCGCCGAGCGCCACGCCCCGGTGGGCGGTGATGCAGTTCCACGCGTCGGTGTACCCGGCGGCGGTCTGCACGTCGGTCTTCTGGTCGGGGACGCCGTTCGCGTCGTTCGCGACCTCCCACTCACCGGCCGGACCCGTCTCGGTGATGATGTAGGGCTTGGTGTATCCGCCCGCCACCCAGTCGCGCTGCACGTTGCAGACGTCGCCGTAGGAGTTCATCGAGTAGAGGTCCAGGTCGGGCGCGTTGCGCTTGTAGTACGGCCAGGCGCCGGTCCACGCGTCGGTGGAGGTCACCGGGTGGTCGGGGTCGATCGAGTGGATCTTCTTGGCCACGTCGTTGACGAAGGTGGTGTACGCGTTGCGCTGCGCCTCCAGCTCCGTCCCGCTGTAGCAGTTCTGGAGCCCGAGCACCGACTCGTTGCCGACGTTCCACATCAGGGTCGCCGGGTGGGTCTTGTAGGCGTCGACCCACTTGGCGAACTCCGCCAGCGAGTTGTTCTTGTACGTGGTGTCGGTGACGTAGTTGACGCAGCCGCCGCTGCCGGGGCCGCCACCGGGCTGCAGCCAGAAGCCGTTGATGATCCGGATGCCGTTGGCCGCCGCCGAGTCGAGCAGCGGTTTGGTCGAACCGTCGGTGCCCCAGGTGCGGATGGTGTTGACGCCCATGGACTTCACGTCGGGCAGGTACTTCGGGGCGTCGGCGACGGAGGGGCCCCACGTGAGGCCCTTCACGGTGTACGGCTGGCCGCCCGCCTGCAACTGCCAGTTGCCCTGCGAGCCGGTCACCTTCACCGCGCCCCCGGAGGCCGGCGGCGTGGTGGTGCCGGTGCTGCCGTAGACCTGGAACTCCCAGAGGGAGTAGCCGTATCCGCCCGCCCGGGCGGTGCCCAGCATCCGGACGTACCGGCCGGAACCGGAGAGCGTGAGGTCATCCGTGCCGCCGTCGCCCTGGGTGACGGTACGCAGGGTCCGCCAGTCCGTGCCGTTGTCGGACGCCTGGATCTCGTACGACTTTCCGTAGGCGGACTCCCAGGTCAGGACGGCGCGGCTGAGGTTCGCCGACGCGCCGAGGTCGACCTGGATCCACTGCGGATCGCTCCACCGGCTCGCCCACCGGGTGCCGGTGAGGTTGCCGTCGACGGCGGCCGCGGCGGAGTAGCCGTCACCCTCGGCCGAGGAGGCGGTGGCGGGCCGGCCCTGCGAGAGCAGGGTGTCGGCCGCCGTGGCGCCCGGCGCCGCGAGCAGGGTGAGCGAGGACGCCACGAGGGCGCCGAGGGCGGTGAGGGAGACGAGCCGCCGTCCGGCCCGTGGGCGGCCGGAAACAGCGGGGAGTGGTCTGAACACGTGGGCTCCTGGCGGGTGCTGAGAGGAGACCGGCATCCCGTTGCCGGTCTTGGAGAGCGCTCTCCCGAGAGTGTCGCGGGGGCGTGTTCCTGTCAATGAGGTGGGCGCGAACTCTCTGGGGCGCCGCCTCCGCGGGCGCCTTCGACACCCCGCCGGCACGGGGCGCCGTGGCGTCGCGGGCGTACGGGTCGCTTCGCGAGGTTTCACCGGTCCGGCGTTCCGGGGGAGAGGGTCGGTCGACCGAAGTGTGGCTGGAACTCGATCCACACCGTTGGCCCGGAGTCGCGCCGATGGAAGGGTGGTCGAACTGGGAAGAGGCAGATGGGGCGGGTGTGCGGCAGCGGCTCCGGAGTCTGCGGAGAATGGCCGGTTCAACGCTTGCTTTCCCTCGGTGTGTCGAGTAAAGCGGTCAGGACTCGCCGCTGGTGCGGAGGTGGGGTGACCGAGGGGCCGCGGCGCCGGAACGGAGGCGGCTGACCCTCGGGCCGTTGCCCCATACACGTGGTGGTGCGGGGCGAGGAAGAGGCGGCCGGGCCGGGACGGCGAGCCGCCCCGGCCGCCGGCGAACGGACGAAGGACCCGCCCGATCCCGCGGGTGGGGGCCGTGCTCGGGCCGCACGTCCGGTGGCCGGAACCCGCCCGGCCTCGTCGGCGGTCGCCTCCACCCGGTGGCGCTCCCGGTCGGGGAGCCGGACGGGGGCGCCGGGAGACCGGGGGGCTTGCCGTCGGGAGTGGGCGCCCCGCACCCGGTGTGCCCGGACCGGGCCCGAGCGCCGATACTGCGTAGAGGCGGGAACGCGGAGGGAGCTCCGCCGCCCGCGACACGAGGCTCCATGGTGGAAGGCAAAACAAGGTGACGATCGTCGCATATCAGGGGGAACCGGGCTCCAACTCGGCGACCGCCGCCCACGCGCTCTACCCCGGGTGCGGCGAGATTCCCTGCACGGGCTTCGAGCAGGCGCTGGACGCCGTGACGCTCGGTACCGCGGACGTCGCGGTGATCCCGGTCGACAACTCCGCGGCAGGGCGCGTCGCCGACGTGCACCACCTGCTGCCGGATTCGGGCCTCTTCATCATCGCGGAGCACTTCCTCGCGATCCGATTCGACCTGATGGGCGTCCCGGGCGCCTCACTCGATCAGGTGGAATGCGTGCGCAGCCACGTCCACGCCCTGGGCCAGTGCCGGAAGTTGCTGCGCGAGGGCGGCTGGCGCACCCTCGTCAGCGACGACACCGCCGGATCGGCCCGCGAGGTGGCGGAGCTGGGCGATCCCCGCCACGCCGCGCTCGCCCCGCCCGCCGCGGCGAAGCTGTACGGGCTGGACGTGCTCCGGCCGGAGGTCGAGGACGACCCGGAGAACACCACGCGCTTCGTGGTGCTCTCCCGCGACTCGACCCCCCGGCCCGGCACCGACGGCGCCACGATGACGAGCCTGTTCTTCTGCGTGCGCAACATCCCCAGCGCGCTCTTCAAGGCCCTCGGCGGATTCGCCACCAGCGGGGTCAACCTCACCAAGATCGAGAGCTACCAGATGGGCGCGGGGCTCAGTCCCAGCCGCTTCTACGTGGAGATCGAGGGGCACCCCGACGAGCCGCGCGTCGCCCTCGCCCTCAACGAGCTGAGCTTCTTCTCCTCCGAGGTACGCGTGCTCGGCGTCTACCCGGCCGACCCGCACCGGCTGCGGGAACACACCGGCTGACCCGGACCGGGCGGGCGGCCGCCGGCCGGCCGCCCCGTCCGGGCAGCGGGCCCGTCACACGACGCCCGCCGAGGGGAGACTTCTGGGGTCGGCGGGACCGGCCGTCCGCGGACCGGCGGGCCGCGGCACGTAGACCGGCGAGTCCGACTGGTAGAAGAGGTCGATGTCGGCCTCCTCCCCGCCGACGATCAGGGTGTCCCAGGCCCCGCTCTCCTGCAGGGTGCGAAGGGTCCCCGGGGCGAGCGGCGCGAGGTGCGCGCGGAGCTGCTCCATGGTCGGCATACCCGGCAGCCTCGGCGCGAGACGGTCGCGGATCGCCGCCATGCGGTCCAGCAGTTCGTCGAGGTCCGGGCGTCCCGTGCCTGACCCGGCAGCCGGCCCGGCCTCCTTCGGCCCGGCTTCCGTGCTCCGGGCGATGATGTCCTTGATGGCCCGGGTGACGCCCCGCTCGTCGGTGGTCACCATCGCGTTCCAGGCGCGGCTCTTGTGCCGGTACTGCAGCATCGACATCGCCGCCTCGTGGCGGATGAAGTCGGCGTCGCGCAGCGGCTTGCCCCGCCAGGACCGGCTGAGCGACCGGGCGAGGGAGGTGGCCGAGGCGAGACCGCTGTTGAGCCCGCGGCCGGGCCAGAAGTGGATGGCGTTGGCCGCGTCCCCCAGCAGGAAGCCGTACGTCCCCGGGGTCGTCGCCGTCGGACGGCTGAGCTGGGCGGTGAACCGGGGGCGCTGCACCATGTCCAGCCGGAACGACGTGATCGCGGACAGATCGTCCTCGGCCACACCGAACAGGTTCAGGCCCTGCCGGATCTCCTTCCACAGGGGCGATCCGCGCAGCAGGGCGGGCAGGAAGAGGGTTCCGTGCGTCGAGCAGCGGAACTCGTTGTCCTCCTCGCGGTTCATCAGGCAGGGGCGGGCCGCGATGCACGGCTCGAACACCTGGCGGACCGGATCGATGCCGATCACACCCTTGGCCTCCTCGCGGGTGAGCCGCATGTTCAGGAAGCCCTCACCGCGCAGCGAGTTGAGCAGGAAGCGGTTCTGCGACACGGTCAGCAGCACGCTCATCGGGTCCGACAGGCGCGACTTGACCCGCAGCCCCAGCACGACGTCCTGGAGGTGCTCGCCGTCGAGGGAGTAGATGGACGGGTCGGCCGAGCCGAACCGGTCGGCGAAGTGGTCGCGGGTGCGGGAGCGTCCGCCCTCCCCGATCACCAGGACGTGTTCCTGGGCGAGCCGTCCCTGCCGCTCGACCGGGTCGAAGCGGTGCGGTATCAGCTGGATCGCGGGCCTCGTGTTGGCGAGCGCCAGGAGCCGGTCCTCGATGTAGGCGATCCGGATGTTGCGGGGCGGCCGGCCGTCGACGGAGTCCGGCCCCACCGGCCACATCTCCGAGTACGAGGCGGCGTCGTCGAAGAGCGCCGAACGCACCTCCTCCGAGAGCGCCAGGTACTGCCGGCTCTGGACAGTGACCACCTGCTGACGCCGGACGTTGCCCTGCGACTCGTCCTTCCAGACGACGTCGGCGCCCTCGCGTACCCACCGTCCGTCGTACACGGTGATCGCCACCCGGCCGCTCAGCATCTCGTCCAGCGCCAGCGCGAAAGCGAGTCCCACCGGCCCGCCGCCGGTGACCGTGACCCGCAGGACCCCGGGGTTCGCGGCGGCGTTCAGCCGGGGAAGATGCAGCTGGGAGAGGTCGATGACCGTCTCCATGACGTCCTGCGCCTCGTAGAGGAAGGTCTCGTCCCCGATCCGGACGCAGTCGTGCGGCCGCAGTACGTGCCGGGTGACGCGCTCGTCGTTGACGTACGTGCCGTTCCTGCTGTCCCGGTCGTACAGGACGTACTCGGCGTCCTCCCTGACGATCTCGGCGTGCAGGCGGGACGCGCTGGGGCTCACGATCACGACCCCGTTGTCGCCCTTGCGCCCGAAGGTCACAGGAGCGGTTCCCAGAACCACGCTCTGCCCGGTGAAGGGGCCCGAACGCCCCACGATGACTGATGGCATGGCCACTCCTTGTGAACGACGCCCAGCTCCAACGGGCCGCCCCGAGCCGCCGATCCGGCCCTGGGCGTCCCGTACCCCCCGCGCTGACGGTGCCGGCCGTCCGACGCGTCGTCACACCGTGCACGACGATCCCACCAGTCCGTCCTGTCCCGTGACGGACCATCAATCGCTTGTGTGACAAGACGTGTTGACCGGCCGCCGTCGCGCTCTCGAAGTCTACGGGACACCCCCCGCGCGGCGCTTCGAAGTGCGCGAGGTGAGCGGTGCGGGAGAGGGGCCGGCGCGGGCGTTCAGTCCGCCCGGTCCGCACCGTCCGGTGGAGTGTCACCGGTCTCCTGGGCGGCGGGCGCCCCCGCGCCGCCGCCCAGGGGCCACGCCTCGATGTCGCGGTAGTGGATCGGACCGCTGCTGCGGCCCACGTTGCTGCCGACCAGGTGCAGTCGTGCGGCGGGCCACCGGACGCCCGTGAAGCCGCTGAGCCCCGCCGCGATCTCCCCGGCCGAGGAGAGATCGCCCCGGCGGGCGCGGGCCAGGGTCAGATGGGGCCGGAAAGGCCGCTCCGCGAAGGCGACGCCCTGGTCCCGGACGGCGGTACGCACGTCGGCGGCGAGTGCGCGCAGCGCGTCGAGGTCGCCGTCGACACCGCTCCACAGCACCCGGTCGTCGAAGGTTCCGCTGCCCCTCAGGGCCAGCCCGGGCGGTCGGTGGGCCGCCGCGAGGCCGGCGAGGAGCGGGCGCAGCGGCGGGACCGCCCCCACCGGGAGCTCGCCGAGGAACGCCAGGGTGACGTGCCAGTCCTCGACGCGGTTCCAGCGCATCCGCGGATGCGTGAGGTAGGAAGGGCCCAGCTCCCGGGCCAGTTCCTCCTTCGCGTGGTCGGGCGGGGCGAGGGCGATGAACACGCGAACGGTCGCGGGTCGGGTCTCTTCGTTCACACCCGACTTCGTACCGCACCCGGCCGCCCGCGTGGCGACCGGGTGGCGGTCCGGGATCAGCAGGCCGCCGCGACGCCGTCCAGGCGCAGGGGTGCGCCGGTGCGCCCGGTGATCTCCTCGACGGACACGCCCGGGGCGGTCTCGACGAGGGCGAGGCCGTCGGCGGTGACGTCGAGGACGCCGAGGTCGGTGATGACCCGGTGCACGCAGCGTTGGCCGGTCAGCGGCAGGGTGCACGCGTCGAGGATCTTCGGTGTGCCGTCCTTGGCGGTGTGCTCCATCAGGACGATGACCCGGCGGGCACCGTGGACGAGGTCCATGGCGCCGCCCATGCCCTTCACCATCTTGCCGGGGATCATCCAGTTCGCGAGGTCCCCGTGGGAGGAGACCTGCATGGCACCGAGGACGGCGGTGTCCACGTGGCCGCCGCGGATCATGCCGAAGGAGAGCGCGGAGTCGAAGAAGCTCGCCCCGGGCAGGACGGTGACCGTCTCCTTCCCGGCGTTGATCAGATCCGGGTCGACCTCCCCCTCGGTCGGGTAGGGGCCGGTACCGAGGATGCCGTTCTCGGAGTGGAGCACCACGTGCACCCCGGAGGGGAGATGGCTGGGAATCAGGGTGGGCAGCCCGATGCCCAGATTGACGTAGGAGCCGTCGTCGAGTTCGGCGGCCGCGCGGGCGGCCATCTGGTCGCGGGTCCAGCCCAGGGTGCTCATGCGCGTACGGTCCTCTTCTCGATCTGCTTGTCGGCTGCCTCGGCCGGGGTCAGCTCCACCACGCGCTGTACGTAGATGCCCGGCAGGTGCACCTGGTCGGGCTGGAGTTCGCCGGGTTCCACGAGCTCTTCGACCTCGGCGACGGTGATGCGGCCGGCCATCGCGGCGAGCGGGTTGAAGTTCGCGGCCGCGCGGCGGAACACCAGGTTCCCGTGGCGGTCCCCGCGCCAGGCGCGGACCAGGGCGAAGTCGGTGGTGATGCCGTGCTCCAGCACGTACGAGTCTCCCTGGAACTGCCGGGTCTCCTTGGGCGGGGAGGCGAGGGCCACCGTGCCGTCGGGGGCGTACCGCCACGGCAGGCCGCCCTCGGCCACCTGGGTGCCGACCCCGGCGGGGGTGTAGAAGGCGGGAATGCCCGCGCCGCCCGCGCGCAGCCGCTCCGCGAGGGTGCCCTGCGGGGTCAGCTCGACCTCCAGTTCGCCGGAGAGGTACTGGCGGGCGAACTCCTTGTTCTCGCCGACGTAGGAGCCGGTGACGCGCTGGATACGGCCGGCGGCCAGCAGGACGCCGAGACCGCGGCCGTCCACCCCGCAGTTGTTGGACACCACCCGGAGCCCGGTCGCGCCCTGCGCGTGCAGGGCGTCGACGAGGACGGCGGGAATACCGGAGAGGCCGAAACCGCCGACGGCGAGCGAGGCGCCGTCCGGTATGTCGGCGACCGCATCGGCCGCGTCGGCGTGCACCTTGTTCACAACGGGTTCCTTTCGGGTGGCGGCACCGGGCCGGACAGGAGGCCCGCCCCGGCTCCGGTGGTGACGGCGCCGCTCACCGGCCGCAACGCGTCGGAGACGGACTTGACACCGCCGTGCGCCGTCAGGCCGCCGTCCACGGCGATCTCGGCCCCGCTGATGAACGAGGACTCCCGCGAGAGCAGGAAGACGACCAGCGGGGTGATCTCCTCGACGGTTCCGGTGCGGCCGAGCGGCGTCTCGCGGATGTTGGCCTCCCGGAAGGCGGGAGCGGCCGAGGCGGTCATCTCCGTCTCGATGTAGCCCGGATGGATCGTGTTGACGCGGATGCCGCTCGGCCCCAGTTCGAGGGCCGCCGTCTTCGACAGGCCGCGCAGCGCCCACTTGCTGGTCGTGTAGGCGACCGGGTAGTGGCCGGTGAGGGCGGCCGAGGAGCCGACGTTCACGATGGAGGAGCCGGCGGGCATGAGCGGCGCGAGGTGCTGGATGCCGAGCAGCGGACCGGTGACGTTCACGGCGTGGACCCGGGCCATGTCCTCGGGGCGCACGTCGCCGATCCTGGCGCGCCACGTGATACCCGCGTTGTTCACCAGGCCGTGGACCTGGCCGTACGTCTCGCGGAGTTCGGCGGCCAGTTCGGCCCAGTCCCTCTCCTCGCTGACGTCGAGGCGGCGGCAGCCGTCCGCGGATCCGACGTCGGTGGCGACGACGTGCGCGCCCTCCCGGGCGATCGCCGCGACCTCGGCGGCTCCCTGGCCCCGGGCGGCACCCGTCACGACGACGACCTTGCCCAGGAGCCGTTGCCCGGGGACCTCGTTCACGGCCGCTCCCGGTCATGACGCCGGCCGGCCGGCAGCGGCACGGGTTCCACACCGGGCACGACGGTGCTGGTCAGGGTGCCGATGGCTTCGACCGTGAGACGCACGGTGTCGCCCGGCCCCAGAGGTGGCGGCGTCTGCTCGCCGCGCAGCCCCCAGAGCTCGGCGAGGCAGCCGCCGTTGCCGCAGGTGCCGGAGCCGAGGACGTCGCCGGGTACGACACGGGTGCCCCGTGAGGCGTAGGCCGTCATCTCCTCGAACGTCCAGCTCATGTGGGAGAGCAGGTCCCTGCCGATCACCTCGCCGTTGACCTCCGCCGTCAGCGCGAGGCGCAGCAGCCCTTCGGCGTCCCGGTACGGTTCCAGCTCGTCGGCGGTGACCAGGTAGGGACCGAGCGTCGTGGCGGTGTCCTTGCCCTTGCAGGGGCCGAGGCCGACCTTCATCTCCGCGGACTGCAGGTCCCGCGCGGACCAGTCGTTGAAGACGGTGTAGCCGACGATGTGGTCCCGCGCCTGCTCGGGGGTGAGGTCGCGCCCCTCCCGGCCGATGACGGCACCCACCTCCAGCTCGAAGTCGAGGGCGGCCGAGCCGGGGGGCATCGGCACTCCGTCGTGCGGGCCGTAGACGGCGTGCGGGTTGGTGAAGTAGAAGGTCGGCGCCGCGTACCACTGCTCGGGAACGCCCGCGACACCGTCGACGGCGCGGCGTACCCCCTCGACGTGCTCTTCGAAGGTCACGAAGTCCCGTACGGAGGCGGGTTCCAGAGGAGGGAGCAGCCGCACCTGGGAGACGTGCGGACCGGGCGGCACGTCGAGCGCAGCCGCCCCGGCGGCGAGCAGCCCCGGCAGCCCTCCGGTCTCCTTGAGGAGAGCGGTGAGGGAGGTGACACCGGGGAGGGGGAAGAGCGTCCCGTCCTCCTCCACGACGGCCACCCGGTGGCGGTGCTGGTGCTCGTAGGCGGCGAAACGCATGTGCGGCTCCTGGGGGAGGCGAGGGGGTGCGGGGGAGTGGGGCGGGGACGGGCGTCGGGTCGCGGCGCCGGGCGTCCGCCGGCCGGGGCGGCGACGAGGGCCCGCACCCCGCGGGGCACGGGGTGTCCGGCGGATCGAGGGGGAGGTGGCGCCCGCCGTCGAGCGCGGGCGCCACCTCCCCCTCGCCGTGGGCCGCCGGACGACCGGTCAGACCGGCGGGGCGACGAAGACGCCGCGGTCGGGATCGTTGAACGACTCCTTGGCGACGATCTCGTTCATCGCGTTGGCCGTGCCCCACTGGTCGGTGACTTCGGGCTGCGAGAAGTCGTAGACGTGGGGGTGCCAGGTGTCCTCGTCGAGGTTCTCCAGCTCGGTGGTGTACTCGACGGTGTTGCCGTGGGGGTCGAGGAAGTACGTGAAGGTGTTGTCGCCCGCCATGTGCCGGCCGGGACCCCAGACCTTCTTGAAACCGGCCCGCATGACGCGGCCGGATCCGCGCATGTACTCGTCGATGCCGCGCATCTCGAAGGAGACGTGGTGCAGGGCGGTGTGCGGGCCCTGGGCGATGGCCATGGAGTGGTGCTGGTTGCTGATCCGCATGAAGTGCATGACCTCGCCCATGTGCGGGGAGCTGAGGGTGTCGGAGAGCGCGAAGCCGAGGTGGCGCTCGTACCACTCGCGGGTGCGGTTGAGGTCGGGGGAGTTGAGGACGACGTGGGAGAGCTTGACCGGGATGGCCTCCTTCTCCTCGATCTTCCGGTGCCGGCGCACCTCGACGTCGGCGGAGACCTCGAGGGTGCGGCCGTCCACGTCGAAGAAGCGGAAGCCGTAGCCGCCACCGGGCGTGTCCAGGTTCCCGGGCCGGGACACCAGCTGCACGCCGCCCGCGAGCAGGCGCTCGGCGAGCGTGTCGACGGCGGCCGCGTCGGCCGCGCCGTAGGAGACGAGGTCGAGGCGCTTCTCCTCGGCCTTGCGCAGCCGCACGACGTAGTTCTCGGGGGAGCCCTCGGCCGCCAGGAAGGAGATCCCCGAGTCCTCGGAGACCTTGGTGAGGCCCCAGACCCCGCCGTAGAAGTCGAGCTGCTTCTCGTAGTCCGGCACCGCCAGGTCCACGTGGCGCAGGTGGGTGAGCAGACGTCCGTTCATGGTGCTTCCTCCTCGTTGAGGTCAGGCATGGCGCAGCAGGGCAGCGGCGTTTCCCCCGCGTACGGAGTCGAAGTCGGCCTCGGAGAGACCGGCGGCGCGCAGGGCGGCGACCGGATCGTCGGTGCCCATGTCGAAGGGGAAGTCCGAGCCGAGCAGCACCCGGTCGGCGCCGGCGACGCGAATCAGCTCCCGCAGGACGTCCGGGTCGTGTACGAGCGAGTCGAAGTGGATCCGCTTCAGGTAGCTGCTCGGCGGACGGGCGCATCCGGCACCCGCGTCGGAGCGCGCCGACCAGGCGTGGTCGGAGCGGCCGATGTGGGTGGGCAGGTAGCCGCCGCCGTGGGCGGCGACCAGCTTCAGCGCGGGATGACGGTCGAGCACCCCGGAGAAGATGAGGTGCGAGAGCGCCACGGCGTTCTCGGTGGGCTGACCGACCGTGTTGGACAGGTACCACTGGTCCAGGCGCTCGTCGAGCGTGCACCCGAAGGGGTGCAGGAAGAGGATCGCACCCGTCTCCTCCGCCCGGGACCAGAACGGCTCGTACGCCGGGTCGGACAGCTCCCGCCCCGGGGCGTGGCTGGACAGCTCCACCCCCGCCAATCCCTGCTCCAGCGCGTGGTCGAGAGCGGGCACCATGAGGCCCGGGTGCTGGAGGGGTACGAGGCCGAGGCCCCGCAGCCGGTCCGGAGCAGCCGCGCAGTGCGCGGCGGTGGCCTCACCGGCCAGCCGGTACACCTTCTCCGCCGTCTCCTCGTCGGCCCAGTAGTGGTACTGCGACGGGGAAGGGCTGACGAGTTGGACGTCCACCCCCTGCGCGTCCATCGCCGCGAGGCGTACGGAGACGTCGGTCAGCTTCGGTATGCGGGCACCGACCATGGGGCCGCTGACGGCGAGCGCCGCGGGACCGTTGCGGCGGGCGTCCAGCTCCCTGGCCTCCGCGAGTCCCGGGAGCCCCGCCACCAGAGCCTCGACCTCGGGCAGCAGGACGTGGGCGTGCACGTCGACGGTCGGGGAGGTCACGGGAGCTCCCGGAGCATCGTCATGGTGCGGCCCATCAGGCCGGGGACGTCGGCGTCCCGCACCCCGTCGAGCTGCCACTGCCCGATCTGCACGGACGCCTCCACGACGGGCCGGACCCGGGCGATGCGGCGCTCGTAGTACGCCTGGAACAGCGCGTCGTCCCAGCTCTCGGCCCCGGTCAGCATCCGCGCGAGCACGAGGGCGTCCTCCAGGGACAGGGCGGCGCCCTGCGCGAGGGTGGGCGGGCAGCAGTGGGCGGCGTCGCCGACGAGGACGACGCGTCCGCGGTGCCAGGAGCCCTCGACCAGCAGCCGGTCGAACCAGGTGTAGTTCACCTGTCCCGAGTCGGTGATCGTCCGGGTGATCTCCGGCCAGAAGCCCCCGTAGGCGGAGGTCAGGCGGCGCATCTCGTCGGCGTACGAGTCCACCGGGATGGAGGCCCGGTCGCGGTTGGCCTCGACCACGTACGCGTAGAGGGTCGTCTCGCTGGTGGGGCAGTAGCCGGCGATGTGGGCCGGCCCCCCGTAGGCGAGGTCGGTGCGGGTCAGGCCGGCCGGACGCGGGGCGGCGACGCGCCAGATGGCCATGCCGGTCGGTTCGGGCTTCGCGGTGATACCGATGGCGGCGCGGGTGGTGGAGCCGAGTCCGTCGGCGGCGATCACCAGGTCGTAGCGGCCCTCGGTGCCGTCGGAGAAGCGCACGGTGACGCCGTCGTCGTCCTGAACCAGGCCGGTGGTCCGGACGCCCAGGCGCACCCGGGCCCCGCTCCCGCGGACGGCGTCGATGAGGATCCGCTGCAACTGGGGGCGCTGCATGCCGACGGTGGCCGGCAGGTCGTCGCCTCCGCTGCGGATGTCGTCCTGCGCGTGCAGGACGGTACCGTCGGGGGCGGTGATGCCGACCGAGCCGAAGCCGTAACCGGACGCCTCCACCCGCTCCCAGACGCCGAGTTCGCGCAGCACGCGCAGGGCGTTGCCCTGGAGGGTGATGCCGGAACCCGCCGTCGCGTTCCAGTCCTCCTTCGCCTCGACCAGGTCGACGCCGAAGCCGGCCCGGCGCAGCAGGACCGTGACGGCGTTGCCTGCCGCCCCGCCGCCGACCACCAGGACCGTACGGGATGTGCTCATGGGAACTCCCTTGTTCCTCTTGTTACTTGACGGCGATCGGATTGACCGGGCTGCCGACCGCACCGGTGATGCGCAAGGGCGCGGCGGTGAGGAGGAAGTCGTACGTCCCGTCGTCCGCGCAGTCCTCGGCGAGTGCGTCGAGGTCCCACATCTCGCCGATCAGCAATCCGATGTTGGGGATGGCGACCTGGTGCAGCGGCTGGAAGGCGTGGTCGAACTCGTTGGGCCGCACCTCGAAGCCCCAGGTGTCGGTGGCGATCGCGGCGATCTCCGTGCCGTGCAGCCATCCGGCCGCGGTGAACGACAGGCCGGGGGCCGGGCCGCCGGCGTACTCGCCCCAGCCGTCGCGGCGGACCCGGGCGAGCTGCCCGGTCCGCACCAGCACGATGTCGCCGCGCCCCACGGCGACCCCCTGGGCCCCGGCCGTGGCCGCCAGGTGCTCCCCGGTGATGGCGAAGCCGTCCGGCAACTCCCCGTCCTCGCCGATCGCACGGCCGACGTCCAGCAGCACCCCGCGGCCGGCGACGTGCGGTGCCATGTGCTCGATGCCGGTGACGAGGTCGCCCTCGGACGTGACGACCTGCTCCGCCGGACGTCCGTTCCAGGCCTTGCCGTGGTCGAAGATGTGCCCGAGCCCGTCCCACTGGGTGGAACACTGCAGCGGCATCGCGATCACGTCGTCGGCGCCACCGAGGCCGTGCGGGAACCCCTGCCCGTTGACGACGGCGTCGGTGCCGGTGTCGAGCATGGTGTGCACGGGGTTGGTGCGCCGGCGCCAGCCCTTCTGCGGGCCGTTCATGTCGAAGCTCTGGGAGAGGGAGAAACTGGCCCCCCGCCGCACGAGCGCGGCCGCCTCGCGGCGCTTGGCCCCGTCGAGGAAGTTGAGGGTGCCCAGCACGTCGTCCGCGCCCCAGCGTCCCCAGTTGGAGTACGCCTTGGCCGCCTCGGCGATCGCCCCCTCGGGGTCGGTGCGGTCGAGGGTCATGACTCCTCCGCGACGACACACCGGGTGCGCTGGACACCGAGCCCGGAGACCGAACCCTCCATCACGTCCCCGTCGCGCAGCAGCCGGCCCCAGTGCATGCCGTTCCCGGCCGGGCTGCCGGTCAGGACGAGGTCGCCGGGGAGCAGGCGCGCGGTCTGCGACACGTAACTCACCACGCGCGCGACGCTGAAGATCATGTCCTCGGTGGACTCGTCCTGCATCGTCTCGCCGTTCAGCTTCAGCGTCACCCGCAGGTCGTCCGGGTCGGTGACCGACCCGGCGGGCACGATCCAGGGCCCGAGCGGGGTGAAGCCGGGGGCGTTCTTGCTGCGCAGCCAGTCCGTGCCGATCTGCGGCATGTCACGGCGGAAGACGGTCCCGCGATCGGTCAGGTCGTTGGCGATCGTGTACCCGGCGACGTGGTCCAGCGCCTCTTCGACCGGCACCTGGTAGGCGGGCCGGCCGATCACGACCGCCAGCTCCAGCTCCCAGTCGGGCTTCCCGGCCCACGCGGGGAGCACGACGTCGTCGTACGGCCCGGTGATCGCGCTCGGCAGGCCGATGAACACGTACGGCAGGTCCTCCGTCGCGCGCCGGTCCATGATCTCCGCCGCCTCCGCGCGCCGCTCCTCCTCGGAGCGGTCGTCGTCCGGGGCCCGGTGCGCGACATGCAGGTCGATGACGTGCTGCCGGTAGTTCGCGCCGGACTGGAAGACCTGACGCGGCTCGACGGGGGCGTGCACCCGGAAGTCCGCCAGGGGCTTTCGCTCCGGTCCGTCGCTCCCGGCCAGCGCCTCCAGCCGGGGGAGCGCGGACTCCCAGCTCTCCAGAAGGCTCCGGACGTCCAGCCGGTCGTCGCCGAGTACGGCCCGGAGGTCGAGCACCCGGGCGTCGGGCGTGACGAGGGCCGGGAACGCCGGTCCGTCCGGGGCCGAGAGCGTGGCGAGGGCGAACGGTCCGGCGAAGAGCGCGGACGCGGGTTCAGGTTTCACGGGCATGTCCTCCTGATTGCGGTGGGACTAATCTGAACCCGCCACCCGGAATCATGGAAATAGATTGTATGGATGAGTGTCATCCACAGTGTTTATTTCTCCTGGTGGGCGCCGCCTCGTAGGGAGAAAGCCCGTGAATCTGTCCCGACTCGACCTCAACCTCGTCGTCGCACTGCGCGCCCTGCTGGAGGAGCGCAACGTCACGCGCGCAGGACAGCGCGTCGGGCTCAGCCAGCCGGCCATGAGCGCGGCCCTCGCGCGACTGCGACGGCACTTCGACGACGACCTGCTGGCGCGGGTCGGCGGCCACTACGAACTCACCGCCCTCGGCCAGGTCCTCCTCGACCGCACCTCGACCGCCTACGACGTACTGGAACGTCTCTTCGCCAGTCAGGCCGTCTTCGATCCGGCCGGTGAGAGCCGCGAGTTCAAGCTGATCGCCTCCGACTACGCCGTCGCCGTCTTCGGGGCCGAACTCGCGCGGGTCGTCCACGAGGAGGCCCCCGGCGTCCGCCTGCGCTTCGCCCAGACCCCGCCCACCGTGGTCGACGACACGGCCACACTGCTGAGCACCACCGACGGTCTGCTCATGCCGCACGGTGTCATCAGCGGTTTCCCCGCCACCGACCTCTACGAGGACAGCTGGGTCTTCCTCGTCGCGGACGACCACCCGAGCGTGGAGGACCGGCTCACCCGGGCGGACCTGGCCCGGCTGCCCTGGGTCACCTACCAGCGCACCTACGACGCCCCCGCCGTGCGCCAACTCGGGATGCTGGGTGTCGAACCGCGGGTGGAGGTCTCCGTCGACAGCTTCCAGGTGCTGCCGCTGCTGGTCGCGGGGACCCGGCGGATCGCCCTGATCCAGGCCCGCCTCGCCCGTCTTCTCTCCCCGCTGGCGGCCGTACGCGTCCTGCAACCCCCCTACGAGGCGGTTCCGCTGCGGGAATCGATGTGGTGGCACCCGGTGCACACCCACGACGCCGCCCACATCTGGCTGCGCGAAACGGCCGCCCGGGTCGGACGGCGCATGGCCGACGCCCCCGGACGGCCGGCGTCCTCCTGACGGGCGCTGCGGGCCTCCCGCCGACCCGGCACCGCACCGCCCGGTCGGCATCCCGATCGGCGTAGACCGGCCCCACGGCATCCACGGCGTGGATCCGGGGCATCCGTGAATCGGATCGCGCCAGGGCTGGACAGACGGTCCCGGCGACCGCACGGCAGGGAAACGCCGCTGGGGGCGCCTCCCCTCCCATCGGGCCCGGGACTGCATTCCGCCGTCCCGCCCTGCCCGCTCCCGCGCCCCGTACGTACCCGCCCGGGGAACCCCCCGTCCCCCGCCGGCCGCCGCCAGGAGCGCCGCACTCCGCCGGCCTCCCGCACGACCCGGACAACCCGGCGGGGCCCTGCCGGAAGATCAGGTCGACTCGCGCACCACGAGTTCGTTCGGCATGATCACCGGCGTGGCCGGGCCCCCGTCGATCAGGCCGAGGAGCAGGTGGACGGCGGCGGTCGCCTGGTCGGCCATCGGGCTGCGCACCGAGGTCAGCGCCGGGCTGGTGTAGGACGCGGCCTCGATGTCGTCGAAGCCGACGACCGCCACGTCCTCGGGGACCCGTCGGCCCGCGCGGTGAAGGGTACGCAGGGCCCCGATCGCCATCAGGTCGTTGGCCGCGAACACCGCGTCGAGACCCGGATCGTCCTCCAGGAGCTGACGCATGGCCTCGGCGCCGGAGGCCCGGGTGAAGTCGCCCAGCGCCACGATGGAGCGCCGGCCGGTGTCACGCAGAGTCCGGCGGTAGCCGTCGAGACGTTCGCGCGCCTCGTACAGTTCGAGCGGTCCGGTGATGGTGGCGATCCGGCGCCGCCCGCGCTCCAGGAGATGACGCACGGCCAGGGCCGCTCCACCGGCGTTGTCCAGCGCCACGTACGGGACGTCCTGTGCGGAGGTGCGGTTGAACGACACGACGGGCAGGCCCTGCCGGGCCAGCGCGGCCGGCAGCGGATCCGTACCGTGCAGGGCGACGAGGAGCACACCGTCCACGTGCCCGCCCGCGATGTACCGCACCACCCTGGTCCGGCTCCGGTCCGATTCCGCGAGCATGAGTACGAGCCGTTTGCCCGCGTTCTCCAGCTCCCTGCTGACGGCCCGGACCACGGCGGAGAAGAGGGGGTCGTCGGAGACGACTCCTTGCGGCGGGTCGGAGACCACGACGGCAAGGGTGTCCGTACGCCGGGTGACGAGATTGCGTGCCGCTCCATTGGGCACGTAGCCCAGCTCCTGGACGGCACGCATGACGACGTCCCTGATCTGGGGGGCGACCGTCGTCTCGCCGTTGATGACGCGGGAGACGCTCGACTTGGACACGCCCGCCCGCGCGGCGACCACTTCGAGCGTGGGGCGTCTCATGCGGGTCCGTCCCCTGAACCGCCGCCCAAGTGCCTGCGCGGAGCGGGTTTTCTCATCGGGGCGACCTCCGGCTCTGCGTCTAGGCGATGGGAGCAGCGTATCCGCAGGCCGGAGCGGCCGGAGCACGGCCCGGGCATGTCCTGCCCGCCGCCGACGCCACGGACCCCGACATCGCACAAGGTCGCCGAGAGACCGTTCCCTGAGAACTCACCTCGGCGACGAGGCGCTTTTTTTACGAGGTGAAAGAGGCCTTGACAGCCTCTACCGGCCCCTCCATCCTCCCTCTCAGGGAGCGCTCCCTGAGCTCCCTCCCCCCCCACACCGGAGGAGTCGCCCATGCACGCGCCGCTGCGTCGCTTCGCCTTACTTCTGGCCCTCGCGGCCTCTCTGTTCGCCTTCACCGCTCTTCCCGCCCCTTCCGCGCAGGCGGCGGAGACGCTGCTCTCGCAGGCGAAGCCCGTCACCGCGTCGAGCACCGAGGGCCCCTTCGGTGCTTCCAGCGCCGTGGACGGCGACCTTGGGACGCGCTGGTCCAGCGGGTTCGCCGACCCGCAGTGGATCCAGATCGACCTCGGGGCGAACGCCGCGATCAGCCGGGTGGTCCTCACCTGGGAGGCCGCCTACGCCAAGGGGTTCAGGATCGAGGTGTCGAGCGACGCGGCGAGCTGGACCGTCGTCCACCAGACGGCCACCGGCACGGGCGGCGTCCAGAACCTCGCCGTCACCGGCACCGGCCGCTACGTGCGCATGTACGGGACGCAGCGCGCCACGCTCTACGGCTACTCCCTGTGGGAGTTCCAGGTCTACGGCACCGCCGGTGCCGGCAACCCCGGCGGCGACGCCGGCAAGCTCCTCTCCTACGGCAAGCAGGGCGTGGCTTCTTCTTCGCAGGCCGACTCGAACTGCTGGGAGTGCACACCGGCCAGGGCCTTCGACCGCGATCCGGCCTCCCGCTGGGCCACGAGCCCCACGACGGGTTGGACCGATCCGGGCTGGATCTCCGTGGATCTCGGCGCCACGGCACAGATCGACAAGGTCGTCCTGCAGTGGGACCCCGCCTACGCCAAGTCCTTCCAGATCCAGGTCTCGTCGAACGGAGCCGACTGGACACCGATCTACTCGACGACGTCCGGCACGGGCTTCAAGCAGACGCTGGCCGTCTCGGGAACCGGCCGCTACGTGCGCATGTACGGGACACAGCGCGCCACCCCCTACGGATACTCGCTGTGGGAGTTCCAGGTGTACGGCACCGGCGGCAGTCCCGTACAGGCTCCGCCCCTGCCGAGCGACCCCGCGAACCCGCCGCGGCTCGTGTGGAGCGACGACTTCGACGGCGCCGCCGGCGGCAAGCCCGACGCGTCGAAGTGGCGGGCCGACCCGGGCTCCGGCCCCAACAACGAGCTGGAGTACTACACCGATCACCGCAACGCCGCACTGGACGGGGCGGGGCACCTGGTGATGGAGGCGCGCAAGGAGGCCACCGCCGGGGCGTCGTGCCCGCCCGACCCGCTGAGCGGCAGCACCACCTGCCAGTACACCTCTGCGCGGATGAACACCGGCGCCACCTTCCAGTTCACCTACGGACGCGTCGAAGCACGCATCAAGGTCCCCAAGGGCAACGGCCTGTGGCCCGCGTTCTGGATGATGGGCGCCGACTTCCTGACGGGCCGCCCGTGGCCGTACAACGGCGAGGTCGACATCATGGAGATCCTCGGCAAGGACGTGAAGACGGCCTACTCGACCGTCCACGCACCCGCCTACAACGGCGGAGGCGGCATCGGCTCGCCGTACACCCTGCCCGGGAACGCCGACTTCTCCGACGACTTCCACACCTGGGCCGCCGACTGGAACAGCAGGGGCATCACCTACAGCCTCGACGGCCGGACCGTCTTCACCCTCGACAAGGACCAGGTGGAGCAGACACGCGGGCCGTGGATCTTCGACCACCCCCACTACATGATCCTCAACCTTGCGGTCGGTGGTGACTGGCCGGGCCCGACGGACGCCGGCACCCCCTTCCCCTCCAAGATGCTCGTCGACTACGTGCGGGTCTATCAGTAGACCCCGGCCCCACCCCGTACCCCGGCGGTGCTCCGGCACTCCGGCGTCCACGAGGTTCCCGGGTCGCCCCACCCGTTCTCCGGGGCGGCCCGGGCACCTCGAACGCACCTCGCACACGGCGGGACTCCAGGGAACTGTCCGGCTCCCGCACTCCACCTCCCGCCATGGTCCGGCAAGAAGCACCTCTCCACCCCGAAGCCCGTGAGGAAGTGACATGCGCAGACATCCCGTTCCGCTGTACACCCTGATGGTGAACGCTCTGGCGGTCGTCCTGGCCGCCGCCCTGAGCTTGACCGTGTCGGCCCCCCAGGCGCAGGCCGCGACGGTCACGGTCCAGGCCGAGTCCTACGCCGCCCAGTCCGGCGTCGCGTTGGAGGCGACCGCGGACACCGGCGGCGGCCAGAACGCCGCGTTCCTCGCCGACGGCGACTGGATGCGCTTCGACAACGTGGACCTCGGCGGAACCGGCCGGCTGACGGTGTCGGCACGGACCGCTTCCGCCGTCGGCACGGGCACGGTGGAGCTGCGTACCGACGGCCTGAGCGGACCGCTGCTCGCCGTCATACCGGTCTCCCCGACCGGCGGCTGGCAGAACTGGTCGACCCGGACCACCGAAGTCACCACCCATCCCACCGGTGCGCAGACGGTGTTCGCCGTGCTGCGCGGCGCCGCACCCGGCGACTTCGTCAACATCAACTGGTTCTCCTTCGCCGGTGAGGGCGACGGCGCAGCGGCCGGCTGGGTCCCCGTGGACCAGGCCCAGTGGAACGCCCAACTGGCGCAGTTCCGCGCGATGACGCCGGCCGCGGTGCCCGCGGGCGTGGTCCGGGTCCCTGAGTTCAACGCCACCTGCACCTACAGCCACTCCAAGCCGGACGACCCCATCGTCCTGCCGGGACTCCCCGGCGCGTCCCACATGCACAGCTTCTTCGGCAACAAGAGCACCGACGCGTTCTCCACGACCCAGTCGCTGCGGGCCCACACACCGACCAGCTGCACCCCTGCCGACGACCTCTCGGCGTACTGGATCCCCACCCTCTACCAGGGCGACACGGCCATCGAACCGGAGGGCATGATCGTCTACTACGGCTCCCGGCTCACCGACCCCGCGGCGACCGTTCCCTTCCCCCAGGGATTCCGCATGATCGCCGGAAGCGCCAAAACGCAGACACCCACCCCCGCGGGATCTCCCGGCCAGTTCTGGTGCGCCGGTGAGGGCGGCGAGATCGGACGCAGCGCCGACGGCAACTGGCCGGTGTGCGCCCCCAAGGCCCACCTCACCCATCAACTGGTCTTTCCCGACTGCTGGGACGGCAAGAACCTCGACAGCCCGGACCACAAGTCGCACGTGGCGTTCACGTACGACGGAAAATGCAGCGGCGCCTACCCCGTCGCCATCCCCAACCTCTCCTTCGTCACCAGCTACCCGACCAGTGGCGGCACCGGCGGCTTCCGGCTCGCTTCGGGCATGGCATCGTCCATCCACGGCGACTTCTTCAACGCCTGGGACAACGCCGCTCTCGGACACCGCGTGAGGGACTGCATCAACCAGAAGGCCAAATGCAGCGCCGCCGGCACGTTCTGACCCTGTGGTCGGCGTGCGTCGTGGCGACGGCGCTCCCGGCTGTCGGCTGCACCCCGCAGCCGACAGCCGGGGCCTCGCCGGCGGCCTTCAACGCCACCGACAGCGCCTGGACGCTCCTGATGATCCCCATGGCCGAGCGTGCGCGGCTCCTGACCGATCTGGCTCCGCCGCGCACGGCGGACCCGGCCCTGGCCGGCTTCGCGGCGGACACCGGATCGGCACTGCGCGCGGACCTGCGCCGCCTGCGCGCGGTCCTGCGACTCTCGGGCGTCCCCGACACCCACCCCCACGAGGGGCACGACATGCCGGGGATGGTCAGCCGGAGCACCCTCGAGGAGGCGACCGCCGCGAACGGCCCGGCGTACGACCGGATTCTCACCGACGCGCTGCGCGCCCACTTCACGCAGTCCCGGATGCTCTGTGCCGGCGAGCGGACCCGGGGCCGGGGGGACGAGGCGAGGGACCTGGCCGCATCCCTCGCGAAGAGCGCGGCCGCGCAGATCTCCCGGCTGGACACGTTGCGCGCGGCACGGACACCGCTGTGACCGCACACGTTCCCGGGCAGGGCCCTCCCTCGTCCCGCACGCTCGTCTCCGCATGGGGGACGAGCGACCGCCCGGGCTCCGCGCATCACCGGTCCCGCCGGAGGAAGCAGGCGGGCGGTGGGCGGCGTGCGGCCGGCCGGCGGGTCCGCCCGCCGGTCACTCCACCGGATCGGGCGGTAGTCCGGTTCCAGGAGAGGAGGACCCGCACGCCGTCGGGGCCGGTGCGGGAGGCGGGCACGACGGCCGGCCTGCCCCGACCCCGGATCGGGACGTGGGCCTGATCCGGTGATCCGCCCGACAGCTCCGGCGCCGCGCCCGTGGGCCCGCCCCGCGAAGGCCCGTACCGCCGAGCGTCCGGCGGCCGCCGCGCCCCGCACCACTACCGATTCGGTCACCGAGTAACGGCGCAGGGCCTCCCGCCCTCCCGGAACGCAGAGCCGTTCGTCAGCGATGCCGCGCAGTCCGTCCAGCACCGCCTCGTCCCGGTCGACGACGCCCCACGCGCGGTCCTGCTCGTCGACATGCTCGACCAGTTCACTCCGGGAGGCACGGTCGCCGCCCTCACCGACAGCGCGAGCCGGCCTCACCGTGCGCCACCCGAACCCGGCGGCCACCGCCGCCATACGGGGCCACCACCCTCTGCCGCACGCCTGGATGCCGGCGTCTTCAGCCCGCCCGGTGCTGCCGGGGGGTGACGGCGGTGCCGAGGAAAAAGCTGTCGATGCCCTGGACGGTCTCCATGAAGTCGTCGAGGTTGACCGGCTTGGTGACGTAGGCGTTGGCGTGCTGGGTGTAGGCGTCCTGGACGTCGTCGGGGGCGGCCGAGGTGGTGAGGACGACGATCGGGATGCTGGAGAGCTGCTCGTCGTTCTTGAGCACGCTGAGCAGCTCGCGGCCGTTCATCCGGGGCATGTTGAGGTCGAGCACGATCAGGTCCGGGCGGTCGTTCGCGGGGTCGCGGAGATACTCCAGGGCGGACACCCCGTCGTCGACCCGGTTGATCTCCCGCGTCATCCCGCGCTCGATCAGGGCCTCCTCGATGAGCATGGCGTCGGCCACGTCGTCCTCCACGAGCAGGACGGTGTAGCTGCGCCGGGGTGCAAGGCCGTTCATGTGGGGGCTCCGGAGATCGTTGGGCGGAGGGCGGGAGGAGGGCCGTCGGGTGAGGACCGGGCGGGGCCGGCGTTCGCGGGCACCTGCCGGCTGACGCCCCGGGTGCTGCCCGGCTGCGGGTCTCCGGCTCCCCGGCCGGCGGCGGGGGCACAGTCGTCCACCACGCGGCCGGGGGAGGGCCGGCGCCCGCAGCGGAGGCCGACGGGCCGCTCCAGCCCTCAGGCGCGGGAAGAACCGTCCCCTCTCCGGCCGGCCCCGGGGCCACTGTGCCAGGTCCGCGACCGCGCGGCGTGCCCGCCCGGCGAGCTCGTCGGTCCCGGGCCGAGCCGAGGTCTCCGCTGTCATGGGCGAACCGTAGTCCGGGCCGAAGAGTCATGACAACCTTCGTTGTCGTGAGGGTAGGGTGGCCCGCGCTCCACGTGAGTACCGGAGCCTGAGTTCCACCCCCTCTTTCCCGCTCCCCAGAACAGAGAGGCACGCCACCGTGCAGAGCGCCGAGATGAGTTCGCGGCCGGACGACCACCGTCCGGTGCGGGAACGGCCCGGCTGGACCACGAGCCGCTGGCTCGCCACCGGCACGACGGCTGCCCTGATGGTGCTGCTCATCCTCGGCAGCTTCGGCGCCTGGGCCCTGGTCCATGCCACAGCGGTCAATCAGCGGCTCGTCGACCGGTGGTCCCCGGCGCTCATCTCCTCGGTGCGCATGGAGGCCGCACTGGTCAACCAGGAGACAGGAATCCGCGGCTACGGGCTGACGGGCGACGAGGAGTTCCTCGCCCCGTATCGCACCGGTCTGACCCAGCAGGAGACGGCGGCGGCCGATCTGCGCGACCTCACCGCGGGAGACGGGCGGGCGACCGCCGATCTCCGACAGGTGCTCGCCACCGCCGAGGCGTGGCACGGGTCCGTGGCCCGGCCCGTCGCCGCCGCCGCCGACCCCACCGTCCTGGCCCAGGAGCGTGCCGAGAACGGGTGGGCCCAGTTCGACGCCGTGCGCACCGCACTGCGCGACCAGCAGGCGCACATCGCCGCCGAACGCGACGGGGCCCGCACCGATCTGACTCACGTCCGCACGGTGCGCAACACGATCTTCGTCATCATCGCCGCCGTGGTGCTGGCCCTGATGGCCCTGGCCTTCGCGGGCCTGCGGCTGGGTGTGCAACGGCCGCTGGACCGGCTCCGGGCCGACGTCCGCGAGGTCGCGTCCGGGAACTACACCCACACCCTCGTCCCCACCGGCCCCGCCGACATCCGGATCCTCGCCTCCGACGTGGACGCCATGCGGCGTCGCCTCGCGGAGGACCTCGCCCTCAAGGACCACGCACGGGACGTGCTCGACGCCCAGACCATGGAACTGCGCCGCTCCAACGAGGAGCTGGAGCAGTTCGCGTACGTCGCCTCGCACGACCTCCAGGAGCCGCTGCGCAAGGTGGCCAGCTTCTGCCAGCTGCTGGAGCGGCGGTACGCCGAGCAACTCGACGACCGGGCCAGGCAGTACATCTCCTTCGCCGTCGACGGCGCCAACCGCATGCAGAACCTCATCAACGACCTGCTCACCTTCTCCCGCGTCGGCCGCCTCCACACCGACGAACGAGACGTCGACCTGACGGGAGTGGTCCGGCGGACGGTCGGGGACCTGGACGTCGCCGTCCAGCAGACCGGCGCCACCGTCACCTACGGCGAACTGCCCACGGTCCACGGGCAGCCGACCCAGCTCGGCCTGGTCCTGCAGAACCTCATCTCCAACGCGATCAAGTTCCGCGCACCCGGCACCACGCCCGCCATCCACATAGCCGCCCGCCGCATACCCCACCCGGCCCACCAGGGAAGCGAAGAAGGCGGACACCCGTTCTGGGAGATCTCGGTGACCGACAACGGCATCGGCATCGCACCCGAGTACGTGGAGCGGGTCTTCGTCATCTTCCAGCGGCTGCACACCCGCGAGAGCTACGAAGGCAACGGCATAGGCCTGGCGCTCTGCAAGAAGATCGTCGAACACCACGGCGGATCGATCACCGTGGACACCACCCACACCGCGGGCACCCGCTTCGTCCTCACCCTGCCGGGGGCGTCGCACGACGACGGATCAGCGGGACCCGCGGACGCGTAGACACGTGGACGCCCCGCGCACGCGCCACGGATCTTCCGCGCCCTCTCACGGAGTGGGCCGCGGCAGGCAGGTCAGGGGCGGTCGCCGGTGCCACTGCCGGTAGGGGCGGAGGTGTGCTGGTGTCCGCCGGGCCGCGGTGCCCGTCGGGTGTCGTGGATGCTGTCGCGGGCGGCTTCGGCGACCGCGTCGGGGGTGATGCCGAATTCGGTGTAGAGGCGCTGGTAGTCGGCGGAGGCGCCGTAGTGCTCCAGGCTGACGATCCGTCCGGCATCGCCGACCAGGTCGCGCCAGCCCTGCCCGACGGCGGCTTCGACGCTGACCCTGGCCCGGACCTCCGGGGGCAGGACCCGGTCCTGGTAGTCCTGGGGCTCGGCGGCGAACCACTCCCGGCACGGCATGGACACCACCCGTGCCGCGATGCCCTCGGATGCCAGCAGCGCGCGGGCCTCCAGGGCGATCCGGACCTCGGAGCCGGTCCCGATCAGGATGACGTCCGGGGTCGCGTCGTCGGGCGCCTCCGCCAGGACGTATCCGCCGCGGCCCGCCCCGCTCGCGGGGGCGTACTGTCCGCTGTCGCGGTCCAGGACCGGCAGGTTCTGCCGGGACAGGATCAGCCCGGCGGGACGGTCGCCGTGCTCCAGGACGGTGCGCCAGCAGGCGGTGGTCTCGTTCGCGTCGGCCGGGCGGACCACGTCCAGTCCGGGGACGGCGCGCAGCGCGGCCAGGTGTTCGACCGGCTGGTGGGTCGGGCCGTCTTCGCCCAGGCCGATGGAGTCGTGCGTCCAGACGTAGATGGTGGGCAGCTTCATCAGTGCGGCCAGCCGGACCGCTGGGCGCATGTAGTCGGAGAACGTCAGGAACGTGCCGCCGTAGGGCCGGGTGAGGCTCTGCAGGGCGATGCCGTTGAGGATCGCGCCCATGGCGTGCTCACGGATCCCGAAGTGCAGGGTCCGGCCGTACGGGCCGCCCTTCCAGTCCTTGGTCTGCCGGTCGGCCGGCACGAAGGAAGGCTCCCCGTCCATGGTGGTGTTGTTGCTGCCGGCCAGCTCCGCGGAGCCGCCCCACAGCTCCGGCAGCACCGGCGCCAGCGCGCTGAGAACGGCGCCCGACGCGGCACGGGTGGCCATGCCCTTGTCGCTGTCCGCCGGGAAGGAGGGCAGGACGTCGGTCCATCCGTCGGGCAGCTCCTGCCTCTGCAGCCTGTCCAGCAGGGCGGACCGGTCCGGGTGCTCCCGCTGCCAGGCGGCGAACCTCTCGTTCCACCGTGTGTGGGCTTCGCGGCCGCGGTCGGCGGCTTCCCGGGTGCGGGCCAGCACCGACTCCTCGACGGTGAAGTGCGCCTCCGGATCGAAGCCCAGCAGCCGCTTGGTGGCGGCGACTTCGTCCTCGCCCAGGGCGGATCCGTGCGCCTTGCCGGAGTTCTGTTTGTTCGGGGCCGGCCAGCCGATCAGCGTACGCAGCATGATCAGCGAGGGGCGGCCGGTCTCCTCCCGCGCCGCGCGGGTCGCCGCCAGAAGCGCGTCGACGTCCTCGACGTAGCCGCCGGTGCCGGTCCAGTCGACGGTCTGCACGTGCCAGCCGTACGCGGCGAAGCGTGCGGGGACGTCCTCGCTGAAGGAGACGTCGGTGTCGTCCTCGATCGAGATGTGGTTGGAGTCGTAGAACACCGTGAGGTCACCGAGTCGCTGGTGTCCGGCCAGCGACGCCGCCTCGGCGGTGACGCCCTCCATCAGGTCACCGTCGGAGGCGATGACGTAGACGTGGTGGTCGAAAGGGCTGGTGCCCGCTGCGGCGTCGGGGTCGAGGAGGCCGCGTTCGCGGCGAGCGGCCATGGCCATGCCGACCGCGCCGGCCAGGCCCTGTCCCAGGGGACCGGTGGTGATCTCCACTCCGCGGGTGTGGCGGTGCTCCGGATGCCCCGGAGTCGCCGAGTCCCAGGTCCGGTAGGCCTCCAGGTCCGACAGTTCCAGGCCGTAGCCGGCCAGGTAGAGCTGGATGTACAGGGTCAGACTGGAGTGGCCGCAGGACAGCACGAACCGGTCCCGGCCCAGCCACTGGTCATCGGCGGGATCGTGCCGCATGACGTTCTGGAACAACAGGTATGCCAACGGGGCCAGGCTCATCGCCGTTCCGGGATGACCGTTACCGACCTTCTGCACCGCGTCGGCCGCCAGCAGACGCGCGGTGTCCACGGCTCGTACGTCCACCTCGTCCCAGCCCGCGCGCTCCGCCACCGGTTGCTCCACGGACCTGTCGCCGCGCGCCGTTCCGGTCTGGTCGTTCGTCATGCGATCGCTCCTTCGTCGAGAGGGGCGGCTGCGGTCGCCACCCCGCGTTCCAGGCTGACTGCGGCAGGGGACCGGTCACCTACGGCGGGCTTCGGCGGGCTTCACCGAGCGTCGGCAGGTCGCGAGGACAGCGTCCGGGCGGCCGTCGCGGCACGCAGTTCCTCCAGCGCGGCGCTCTGCCGCTCGGCGCGGTCCACCAGGGCGTCCAGCTGTCCGGCGGAGAGCCGTTCGTCGGATTCGGCCAGCGCGCGCAAGGTGCGCCAGCAGGCTGCCTTGCCCAGGACACCCAGCAGCATCGACTCCGCTTCCACGACGTCGCTCAGCGGCGAACGGGAGAGCAGGTGTCCGTTGGGCTTGAGACGGCCCGCCTTCTCCGCCACCCAGCCGAGGGCCGCCTTGGAGCCGCTGACCGGGATGCCCAGGTCCTTCATGATCGCGGACAGCGCGTCCCGGTCCTCGTCGACCTGCCGGGCCAGGTCGGCCAGCACCGCCGCCTCCCGCGCGTCCGGGCGTGTCTTCGCGGCGCGCCGGAACAGTTCCAGGCCGCCGGTGGCACCGGTGTGGTGGTCGTTGAGGTAGATCCCCAGCAGGTCGGTGTTTTCGGACGCCTCGGGAGCGGACATGTGCGAACCTCCGGAAATCGATGGGGAGCCACGAAGGCGACGCCGCCCGCCGATGGCGCTGTCCGGCTGCGGGCGGCAGGAACGGTAGATGTACCCGTCTCCCCGCTTTCGCCTCCCTCATACTCGTCGCGGCCCCGTCGTCCCCCGGATGACCGAATGGACGGGCGGGCGGGCGAGGTCGGTCAGGAAGCCGCCGTCGCCGGTGTGCGCAGCCACCCGGCGCCCCGCCCGTCTTCACGACGGTGGCTCCCGACCGTCAGGAGCTCACCGGTCGGGAGGGGTGGATTCCTCAGCTGACGCGGTCCGCCACGACCGGGTGGGGCACCCTCGGCGTCAGGGGTGGAGGGGCCGGATACCGGGGCCCGGCGCTGCCGTCACCCGGCGATCTCCCATATGTGGCCGGCGGGATCCCGGAAACTGGCGGTCCGAATGCCCCAGGGCCGGTTCACGGGGCCGTTGAGCAGAGTGACACCGCGAGCGGTCAGTTCCTCGCACATCGCGTCCACATCGCTCACCGGCAGGGTCAGCTGGAGACGGGAGCCGGCGTCGGCCCGGGCGACGCGAGCGGGTGCGATGAGCGCGGGCGCTGCGGTGGTCTTCAGCAGGTTGATGAGGGTGGTGCCGAACGCGAAGACGGCCGAGTTGTCGTCCTGGAAGACCACCGGCAGTCCGAAGACCTCCCGGTAGAACTGCTCCGTGGCGTCGAGATCCTCGACGAAGAGGGTGATCGCACTGATACCTGGGGGCCATGAGGGGGTGCTCGCCGTGTCTGTCACAGCTACAGAGGATCTACGAGCGGAAGAGCCACGTACAGAGGCCGGAGCGCGCGGTTCTCCCGGCGAGACGGCCGGCACCACCCGGTCCACTCCGAAGGCGGAGTCCGGAAGTGCCTTCGGCCCGTGGCCCGCCCGGCGAAACGGGACCGTCCACGACGGCTCCGGCAGGTGGCGAGGAGGGCTGCGGTCACGGGGCGGAGGGCTCCGCGCACCCAGGTCGCGCCGAGGTCGCACCCCGGTCGCGCCACGGACGTGGGGCAGGGAACGCGGGGCGGACCGGGCCGGAGCGGGCCGGCTTTTCCGCACCCCGCGCCCCCTGCGGTGCCGGCCCCGTGCCGAGGGTCCCGTGTCCGGGGCTCCCGCCGCCCGACCGTCCGGAGCGTTCGGGTGCTCCCCACCGATCGCCGGCGTTCGCCGCCCCGCTACCGGCTTCCACCTCCGAAGACCCGAGGCCCCGGATCAGCAGTGGTGGATGAACGGGGGCAGTTGGGCATGTACCTGCGAGGTGGCCCTGCGCAACATGCCGGTCTGCTGCTGGAGCGGGCGCTGCTGCTCTCCGTGCAGGGCGTTCAGGACGACGATGGCGCCGGTCAGGGCCGGGACGGTCCACTGCATGAGCGTCAGGTGGGTGCGGGCCCTGTCGAGGTCGACGGGGTGGGCCGCCGCCTTCTCCAGGTCGCGCGGGTCGTCGGAGACGGACAGTTCGAGCTTCTTGCCCAGCACCCGGCAGTACGCGGTCGCGGCCAGGGCCGCCCCGGTGAGCACCGTCTTGGCCAGAGTCGAGGCGGCGACACCCTGCTGGGTCTGCACCCGGGCGGCGTTGGCGGCGAGCAGGCCCGTACCGCCGATCAGATGCGCCCCGATCGCCGCGGCGTTCACCGGCAGCCACTTGGCCCAGCCGTCGCTCGCGATCCGGTCGGTCTCCGCCGCCGTGGAACCCTGGCTCCGAGCCGCTCCGTTCAAGCCGACGGCCCCCATCAGGGACCCGCCGAACCACGCCGCCATCCCCAGATCGTGGACGCTGCGCAGAATAGTGTTGCGCTCTGACATCGGTGCTCCTTCAGCCTGCTGGGCCCGCGGAGGTGCGGACGCCTCACCCACGCTCGCCGGGACCCGGTCGGCGCACCACAGGGGCGACGCATCCGGCCTACGCCACCCACGTCGGCCACGGCGCGCCCGCCGGTGGAACGGGCGGGGGGGCGGTGCCTTTGCGCGCCTGTGCGCGAGGGTCGCTCACCGCCGTCGATCACTCTGCGTTACTATGTTCCCTTCATGCCGGAGACCGGCAGCAGGGGCACGAAGCCGCCGACGGGCCGTCCCGGAGGCGAGGGGGAACAGCGGGCCAGCCGGAGCTCCCGACACGCTCTCCAGCGCCGTCGGCGGCCCGGGTGGGCTGCGAACATCACGTGGAGTGGACTGTTGAAGGCGGCACCCACCTTTGAGCGGACCCGAACCGTCGCGCGCCCGTCTGCGACAGGCCCCACCGCTTCCCCCCGGGCCAACACCCCGCAATCATCTACGACAGCTTGGCGTTCCCCAGCACTCCCGCCAGGACAAAACGCTCTTTCAGGCGGCCCCGGTCCGGTCCGTCGCGGTTGCACGCTGATGAGCCCTCTCAGCCAGAGGTGCCTTCCGTGCGCCGGCGGGGACGCGGCGGCCGGCCACGATACGCCCCCCGTCAGGACGGCCGCGGCGGCGTCGACGCCATGAGCCCGCCGTCCGTTCGGCTGCGGGCGCGGCGCGTCACCGACCACAGTCCCCGCCACGCGCCGGAGGGCGGGAAAGCAGCAGGGCGAACGCCGGCCGTCGCGGCGCTGGATCCCGCGACCTCACGAGCGGCGGGGGTCCGTCGGCGGCGCGGGAACCCACCGTCGGGAACCGTCCGGTGAGGCTGGTGGCTCACCGCGCTGCGCCTGACACCGTCATCCTCTCCGGAGCGTCCGAGCGGGCCCCGGGTGCCCCTGGTGGATGAACGCGGCCCAGGCTGCCGGGCGGTCCAGTTCCTGCGCACCGGCCAGTTCCCTCACGAGTTCGTCGCTGAGCGAACCGGGGTTCTCGCGTTCCGGATCGAGCATCCACATCCGGGCCCGGTGGAGGGCGTCCACAGGGCTCAGCCCTTCGACGGCCAGGTAGTGGTGGAAGATCGCCATCATCAGGGCCGCCGCCGAATCCCGCGCCGCCCACCGGGAGCCCACCACGTCCCGCGCCCCGCTCGCCACGAAGGCGGTGGTCAGGGTGAGCGCCTCGTCGTGGTCGCGCCTGCTCAGGTCCGTCTCGCAGGCACTGAGTACGACCAACGGGCCTTCCGGGCAGTCCTGTTCACCGGCGACGCGGTCGAGCAGCCGCGACACGGTCAGCAGCTCGGTGGGTGACCGGCCCTCCTTCCCCGGGTCAGGAGCCAGCCGTAGGGCCGATGCGGTCGGGCTGGTGCCGGCAGAGCCGTGACACGCCACGTGGAGCAGGGACGGCCCCTCGGCGAGGGCCGCGAGGATGTCATCCGGCGTGCCGGTCGCCACGAGTCCGGCGGGAGGCGTGTAGAACGCCCCGTACAGGCGCGCCCGTGGATACAGCGTCTGCTGGAGCCCTGTCACTTCCAGTTCCGCGAACGGTAGGCTCAAGGTGGGATCGGCCACCATGACGGGGGCGGAGGCTGGAGAACGCCGGGCGCGCCGGACCGTGCTCAGGAACTGGCGTCCGGACGCCGCGTAACTGATGATCATGATCTGGCACACCCAGTCCCGGCGGGACCCGGCCGGCAGGCGTGCCGCGTGCCAGGGGACGATGCCGAGGCGCCCGCAGGGCACCAGTACGATCCTCGGCGGTCCGGGGCGGTCCGTGCGTCGGCTCTCGTTCGCGGCGAGCCGTTCCGCGACGCCGGTCAGCACCGGGAGGATGACGGCGTCCGTCGCCCAGTCGCAGAGCTCGGACAGCGCCTCCTCCCAGGCCCGCAACGCTTCGGGGGCATGGGGCTGCTGCTGGTACGCCGCCGCGGCGTCGAGGTACCGCTCCAGGGTTGCGCTGTTCTCGCCGGACAGCAGGGGCATCGCCCGTACGCCGGTGCCGATGTCCGGACCCAGTACGACCGCCATGCCCGGCGCGGCGCCCTCGCCCGCGATCAGATAGACGAGCGCGTCCGCGTCGCCCTCGGCCACGCCGGCCTTGAGTTCGTCGACCGTCGGAGTGCGGAACAGGGATCCGTCCCGTTCGCGATGGCCCAGGGCCCACAGGGCGCGGCGCCGCAGGGAACTGGGAAGCTCCCTGGGGAGCGCGCCGGCCGCGCCGCCCGACCCCTGCTGCGCCGCTCGCCATTCCCGGGCGAGGTCCTGGTGGCCGCCGGCCTCCAGGAGTTCGGGTACGGCCCGTGAGGTGGACGCCGCTTGCAGCACCAGCGCGCGGCCCAGCTCCAGCGCGGCCACCGCCTCCTCCACCCGGCCCTGGGAGGCGGCCCAGACAGCGGCCCGCATTCCGTACTCGGATCCGGACCGGGCGGTCAGCAGAGCGTCGTGGGAGCCCGACTGCAGGACGACGTCACCGGCGAGTGCCCGCAGCGATTCCAGCGCGGCGGCCGTCGCCGCGTCCCGGTCAGCCGGGTCCTGAGTGCTCCGGAGGCGCGACCGGTAGCACTCCGCGAGCTGCCACAGGGCGGCGAATGCCACGTGCTGCATCCGGCCCTGGCGTACCTCGTCGCGCACGTGCTCCAGGCCGGTGATGGCGGCCGCGAGATCGGTGGGGTCCTCGTTGGTCATGTGACGGACGGCCGCCGTCATGGCGCGGAGGTACTGGGTACCCGCCGACGAGTCGGCGGGGGACGGCACGGATCCGGGCATGAGGTCGGGCAGACGGTCCGCCACCGCCCGCGAGGCGCGTATCCCGTCGAGAAGGGCGTCGAGTTGCGCGTCGGGGACCCCGGTCCCTCCGTCGGGCCTGGACGCGAGGGCGGCCTCCTGCTGGGCCAGGCCGCGGGAGACCGCCTCGCTGTCGCGGGTACGTTCACCGAGCAGTACGAGAGCGGAGCCGTGTACGAGCGTCACGGCGAACCGGGCCGGATCCCCGGCGGTCATGGAGGCTTCGAGCGCGTCCAGTTCGCCCATCAGCCGACGGAACTCGTCGACGTTCTCACCCTCCTCGGACCGCATCCTGACGAAGAGGTCGACCGCCCGCGCCATCACGGCGATGTGGGCCACACGTGGATCGTCGGCCGCCCACTGCGCGAAGTGCTCGACGACGGGGCCCGTCTGCCGGAGGGCCTCCGCGTCGTCGAACCTGCTGCCTCCGAGGGGGCCGGCCGTCTGCAGCACCATGCGCATCAGCGTCTGGATGTCGGAGGCGGCCCCGGCGCCGTCCGCCGGCAGCCGGTCGAGCTGACCGCCGAGTCGTTCGAGAACCCTGTCCAAGGTCCGGGGATCTCCCGTGCGCAGTGCTTCGGGTAGCCCGATCATGGCGGTGAGCCACGCGTGGGTGACCGCGGTATCCGTCCGGTCCGCCGCCTCCGCTGCCGGATCCTGGGCGGCGGGCTCCGGCGCGGGTTCGTGGGCGGCGGGCTCCGGCGCGGGTGAGGCCGTTTCACGGAGAATCGGGGACAGAGTCTCCAGCATCGACCGGAGTTCATCGCTCAGGGGGAAGCCGGGGGGCAGCATCGACAACAGCGCTTCGGGATCGGACAGATCCCCCTTCTCCAGGTACGAGAGCAGATCTCGCATCTGGTTCAGCTTCTGGTGCACTTCCGGCGGCAGCGTCGGTATCCGGCCGACCTCGGCGGCCAGGGCCGCGATCCGGGCCGCCTCGACGGCCGGCTGTCCGGGGAGAGACCCCGCGGAGAGGTCGAGGAGGGACCAGAGGTCCGGAGGGGAGGCCGTGGCGCCCGGCTGCACATGGGGAGAGACCATCAGCAGGAACATCGCCGCCCACTGCCTGTCGTCGTCCGCCATCCGCTCTCCCGCGGGCCTCGCCGGATCCCGTACCTCTTCCAACAGGAGCCGAGCCCGCTCCCGGTCGTCCGCCGTGCCGCGCCCGGAGGCGTGCCGCACGGCGAGCAGACTGCCGAGGACCAGGGTGACCTTGCCGAGCAGGAGCCGGTCGTGGTCCAGGAGGGGGCGCAGCCGCAGGAGTTCCGCCACGGAGCCCTCGAACTCCTCTGCGGTGACCGTCTGGTTCTCGTCGTTGCGCCCGATCAGCCGGGCGGCGCGTCCGGTCGCATCCATGGCCCAGGCCCGAAGCCCCTGGACTCCGCCGCTGTCCTCGTCGCCCGCCATGTTTTTTGACGCCCCGTCCGTCACGATGAATGCATCCGGCCGATCCCGCGGCCCCATGGACGCAGTGTGGCTCTTCGCACGGCCCATCGCCCCCGACTCCCTCCGAACGACCTCTTTTCGGCCCGGTTTCGCCCCCGCCCGACCCGTCGCCCCCACGCGGGTGGGCGGCGACGGGTCGAAGGGTGGGCGAGGTCCGGGTGCGGACTTCACGCGGGGCGCACCGCGGTGCTTCGCTGTTCCCGCGGGGGAAACCAGGGGGAGGAGGCAGCGTGGACATCGGTGTGATGACCGCTCCGCTCGTGGCGGTCGTCGGTGTCGTCGGCACACTGATGTCCGCGCTGCTGACCCAACGGGCCGCCGACCGGAGCCGGCAGCGCGAGCAGGAACGCACGGAGGGGGCGTGGGACCGGCGCATCGAGGCGCGAGAGCGGTGGGCGTGCTACGTGGCACTCAACATCTCCGGTCGCCACTATCTGGCCGCTCTCACCGACCAGTTGCACGCACTCGGCCATGATGTGGAGCTGCCGAACGTGCGTCAACGGCTCACCGACGCGCGGGACGACCACCGGGAGGCGTACGCGGAGGCACAGCTGATCCTCCCGGACCGGGTTCTCGACCATGCCGAGGCCGTGAGTCACGGGCTGGGCATGGTCTACGGCATGGTCCGGCGGCTGGACGACGGCACCCCGGAGACGGCGGACTCCCCGAGCGCGGCGCACGAGGAGATCCGGGCCCTGTGGGAGCGACTGCGGCAGATGCGCGCGCAGATGAGGGCCGATCTGGCTGCCTCCCGGTCGCAATCCGGTCGTCGGCGGGGTGGAGCCGAGGAATCCGGGGTGGCACCCGCGACTGATCGGCATAGTGAGGAGTGACCCACGTTCGCTGGGGCTGTGGAGGGCCGCTGGGCCCGGAGAGGCGGGGATGCCGGTGAACCGGGAGGAGAGCGGCGGTGTCCGGGGCCTGCGTGCCTGGGCCTTCGACGCCGGCGAGCGGGTGAAGCGTCAGCTCCCGGGCATGGGAGGTGGCGCGCTGCCGCCCGGGGCCCAAGGCGCCGTAGTGGCCGAACTCGAACAGCTCGCGGGGCTGCTGGACCATGACGACAGCCTGCGGGGCGCGGTGACCGTCTGGCTGGCGGGAGCGCTGGCCCTGCGGCACGCGGACGGGGACGCGGGCCGGGCCGAAGGGCTGTTGAGGGAGGTGAGGGACCGGGCGACGCCGCTGGGAGCGGTGTTGGGCGAGGAGGACCGGCGGTGGGCCGCACTGTTCCTGATGGGCCTTCTCTCTCCGGTCCAGCCACAACCAGGGGCGTTCGGTTCGGCGCCCGACCTCTCCGGCTGTCTCGAGCGGATCAGTCGGGCGGGCCCCGCCGCAATGATCGCCACGGCCACGGAGATCGGCGCGCTGATGACCGAAGTGGTGGAACTGCCCCTGCCGTCGGAGACGATCGGCTCATTGCGTCAGGCACAGGCGCTCTTCACGTCTCCCTCCGCGCAAGGGCTCTCCGATCTGGTGAAGGGCATGATGCCTCCGGGGGCGGAGGGTTCCCCCTTCGAAGCCCAGGTGCAACGGATGATGGAGCGGATGCTCAGCGCCATGGCAGCAGGGGGCCGGAGCCCGGGAGCGTCAGCGCAGGACCAGGACCAGGACCAGGACCAGGACCAGGACCAGGGCCCGGGCCAGGGCCAGGGCCCGGCAGCGTCGGCGCAGCCGCCACCGCGGTCACGGCCAGAGCCACGGGCACCGGCGCAACCGCAGCCCGGTGTGCGTCCGGACCCGGAGCCGGGGCCCGGACGACCGCGCCTCCCGGGATTCCCGTTCACCCCGGAGGAGTTCCGGAACTCGGTCGCCGTCCTGGACGCCGTCCACGGAGTGACCGGCGGGCTTGATCCGGTCCTGCGCAGCGGGAAAGCCGCGGAGCTCAACGCCTTACTCGCAAGGCTCCGTTCGGCGCAGGACCTGGCGGTGCCGGGCACGTGGGACACAGCGCCGGGCCTGGAATCGATCAGGGCACTCCTCCTCGGACTGAGTCCCGCCGTGGGTGGCACCCACCAGGACCAGTCGACGGGCCGTGCCCATCTGGACAAGGTCGTCCGACACCTGGAGGGCCTTGGCGAATCGCTGCCACCGGAGATGGGCGACCCGGCTGTTCTGGCCGCGGCGATACGGATCGGCTCCGGTGCGAGGGAGGCCGGCGAGACCGGGGACGGCTCGGCGCTGGGCGGACTCCTGAAGGAGGCCGAGGCGCTGGCGGCCGCTGTTCCCGAGGACGACCCGCTCAGGTTCGCGGTCGACGGTGCGCTCGGCGGGGTTCTCGGCGCGCTCGGTGTCGTGACCCATGACAGGGAGACGCTGCTGCGGGCCCTTCCCCACATCGAGCGGGGGACCGTCCGCCTCCAGGAGAGCGCCGCGCCGTTCGCCGGTGCCGTGCCCGTGCCGTCGGTGGGGAGCATCGAGATGCTCCGGGCGGCTCTCAGCGGCGACAAGGACGTTCCGGTACCCGATCTCCCTCCTCCCGCGCCGGACGCCTCGATGGAGGAGCGTTACAGCTACGCGCTTTCCCTGGGCATGCGTTTCGACCACACCGGCGATCCAGTGGTACTGGACGCCTGTATCGAGGAGTTCGAACGGCTTCGAGCCGGCATCCGGGACGGCATGGGACCGCGGTTCGCCGCGGACGCGCTGTGGCACCTGACCGAGATGTACCACCTGCGCCGCCTTCGCACCAGCGACGTGCCCGACCGGGCGGCGGAGACGCGCACGGTGGAAGCCGCCGAGGAGGCGCTCGCCTCGCTCGCGGCCGACGTCCTTCTCCAGACAGGGGCCGAACACGGGCTGCTGGCCGCCCGTACCGGGGCGAGAAGAGGCGTCAGGGCCGCCCGGATGGCTGCGTCGTACGGCATGCTGCACGAGGCGGTGGCCGCCCTGGAGGTCGGCAGGGCCCTGGTTCTGCAGGCTGCCTCCACCTCGTCGGCCGTGCCCGACCTGCTGGAGGCAGCCGGACGCCACGACCTCGCCGAGGCATGGCGGACGGCCGGCCGGAGCAGCGGCGCCGACGACGGGGCAGAGGTGCCCGGGCTGCTGTCGAGCACGCTGCGGCGCGAAGCCCTCGACGTCCTGGGCCACCGCCGGGGAGTCCTCCTGAACACGCCCACGGTGAGCGAGCTCGCGGACGGGCTCGCCGAGGCGGGTGCGGACGTACTCCTCTATCTGGTGGCCGGTGACAGGGAGGGCCCGGGCCTGGTGATCCTGGTGGGACCGGAAGCCGGAGTCGGGGCTGGAGCCCTGCACGACCTCCTCGACGTCGAGGAGGGGCCTCTTTCCCGGTACGTCGAGGCGGCGGCGGCACGCGATCGCAGCCGGACCGGGGCCGCCGCGCAGGCGTGGGAGGCGGCCTTGGAGGAGTTGTGCGACTGGGCGGCGCAGGAGCTGGGTCCGGTCCTGAACGGCGTCGAGGAGCGCCTGGCGAGGACGGGCGCTGGGCGGAAGGGCCGACCGCTCCGCGTCGTACTGGTGCCTTGCGGGCGCCTGGGGATCGTCCCGTGGCACGCCGCGAGGCTCCCGGCCGAAGCGGCTCACGACCGGCTCTGCCAGGCCGCGGTCGTCAGCTACGCTGCATCGGCCGGCCAGTTCCTGCGGGCGGCACGCCGCGCGAGGCGGCATCCGGCCGCCGTCCCCGTACTGCTGGCCGATCCGTCGATGACTCTGTCGTACGCCGATACGGAGGTCACCGCTCTGCGGGACGCCTTCTACCCGGATGCCCGGCTGTGCGGCGCGCTCTACGACGAGAAGGTGCCACCGGGAACACCCGACGCGGTCCTGGGGTTCCTCGGCGACGGCATCTCGCTGCTGCACATCGTCTCGCACGGGGAGGCGGGCACCCGCCCCACGGTCTCGGCCCTGCATCTCGTGGCCGAGGACAGGTGCACGCCGGCCCCACTGACGGTGGCCCGGCTGCTCGACCACGAGAAGCGACAGGACCACACCGACGGTCCGCTGGTCGTACTGAGCGCCTGTCAGACCGACCTGAGCGCACGGGATCACGACGAGGCGCTGACTCTCACCACGGCGTTCCTCGCCGCGGGGGCGCGGGACGTCGTGGGATCGCGCTGGCTGGCCCAGGACAGCGCTTCGGCGCTCCTGATGGCCGTTTTCCACCATTACCTGACCGTGGACGGGCTCAGCCCCGTCGACGCTTTGCGAGCGGCCCAGTTGTGGATGCTCGACCCCCTGCGCGAGAACCCCGGATCCCTCCAGGGCGACCTGCTCCGGGAGATGGAACAGCCGGGACTGGAACGGACCGCGTTCTGGGCCGCCTTCACCCATCAGGGACATCCAGGCCCGGACACGGCGAACCGAGGAGAGGGAATCGTATGAACGAGGACGGCCGCGGGCCATCGGCGGAGCCGCTGCTCGCCCTGATAGGGGAGCACCGGGATTCCATCCGCGCGGCGTTGGGGGACACCCAGTACGCCCTGCTGCTCGCCCGTCTCGGCGAGCTCGCCGAGGCACCACCGGATGAGACCATGGCGGTCCGCAGGGGTATCCGGGGCGTCGAACTGGCCTTGCGTCCACTGCCGTTCACGCATCCGTTGCGCTCCGCGCTGGACAGGGTGCGGCTGGTCGCAGCACCTCCCGGGCCGGAGACCGTGTCGGAGGCGCTGCGGCTGGTCAACCTGTTCACGCACCCGGAACCCGAACCGGACCCGGAACCCGAACCGGACCCGGGACCCGCACCGGGCCCGGAGCTTGATCCGGATCCGGTCCCAGCACCCGGTCCGCTACCGCGTGCGGCATCAGAGTCGGTCTTCGCCCGGGGGCAAGCGCCCGATCCGCTGCTCGGGGAACCGGCCCTCTCGGCGGCCGAGGTGAGAGCCCGTTGCGGCGGTGCGCCACCACCCGAACTGATCAGACTGCTGGACCCGCCGAACGGCGACCGCTACCCGGAGTTCCAGTTCCCCCGGGGCAGCGGCACCCCCCACGAGGTCGTGCTCACGGTCAACCGGCTGCTTCTGGCGGACGTCGATCCCCGCGGCGCCGCGTCGTGGTGGCTGGGCAGCAACACCTGGCTCGGTGGGTCGCCCGCGTCTCTCCTGGGACGGCTGCCCGACCAGGAGCTCGTGGGGGCGGCCGTCGCCCTCGTGGAGGGAGAGTGACGATGACTTATTCCGCGCCCCTGATCAGGTTCTTCCCCATGGCCCAGGGTGAACTGCACCCCAACCACAAGGTGATTCCGGCAGGCACGGAGCTGTGGCGGGTGCACAAGTCCAAGTACGGACCCGGTCAGTTCAATCCGACTCTCGCGGACCTGCACTTCGGGGGAGGCCGCTTCGACGGCACCCTGCTGGACCCCTACCACAGCCTGTACGTGGCCGACAACGCGCTGACGGCGCTCGCGGAGAGCGTGCTGCGCTCCGTCCCCTGGAACGGGGAGAGGCGGGTGATCCCCTACGCCACCGTGCACGGCAGGTCGCTGAGCGTGCTGCGCACCACGTGCGAGCTGCGGGTGGTCTCGCTCATCAAGGAGGTGGATCTGGCCGCGGTCCGCCGGACCGCCGACCTCCTGGACGACGAGAGGAGTTACGCGAAGGCGCGGCGCTGGTCGAGCGAGATCCGCGCTCACGCGCCGGACGCCGTGGGGCTGGTGTGGCAATCCCGCCGTAACCGGCCCGAGGACGCCATCGTGCTCTTCCACGACCGCTTCGACGACTGCCACTGCAAGGCTCTGGAGGTGCTGGAGGGTCAGGGCATCACGGACCTCGGCTCCCCGGCCGGCCTCAAGGAGGTGAACCGGTTCCTGGATCCGTTGTGGGCGGAAGTGTCGCAGCCCGAAGGGTGGTGAGGCGTGGCCGGTCATCGTCCCGGGCGCCCGGACGCTGCTTGTCAGCCCGGGAAGGTGGTGCCAACGTGAGCGCATGGCATCACCTGTTCCCGATTACGTCACGCTCCTCGCCGAGTTGAAGGACGTCAGGCTCGCGGGTCTGACCCGGCTGAGAGGGCGCACGCTGCCCGTGCTCGAAGCGGCTGCGGCGGCGGTCTCGTCCGACGCAGCGCGGGCGACCGGGTCACTCACGGAGGTGCTGCTGAGGAGTGCGGTGGCCCGCCTGGACGCGGGGACACTGCGCACCGCGGCCGAGTACACCCTGGGGCTGGCCCAGGGCACCCGGGACTGGCCGGCCTCCTCCCGCCGGGCCAGAGCGGCCTCGGTCTACGGAGTGAGCGTCGAACGGTTCCGCAAGGAACAGGAGGTGATGGTTCTCGGCCAGGTCGCCGAGCACATCCTGCTGCTGGTGTCCGACCGGGCGGGAGCCGAGGGCTCCGGCACCGCGGGGGACAACGGAGCCGCGGGCACCCATCGGTCCGTGGAGGTCCGGACAGGCGGCCGACCGGTCGTACTCTCCGTGCACGTGCATCCCGTGGACCTGTTGCGTGACGTGGACGTGGTCGTCTCCCCGTCCAACGTCTACCTGGCGCTGCCCGAGGAGTACAAGTCGTCGGTCGCCGCGTCACTGCGCAGGGCGGCCGCCCAGCACGGCGTGACGGGGGAGATCCTGGCCGACCCGTTGTCGGCGGAGCTGCGTACGTGGGCGGAACAGCAGGGCACTTCGGGCCGTGCCGTGCGGCCGGGCACCGTGGTGGCCACCGGGGCGGGGGCGTTGGCCGAACAGGGAGTGCGGCGCATCTACCACGCGGCGATCGCCGTGCCCCGGGCCGGTACCAACGACTACGACGTGCTGGCGGCCGACGTCACCCGGGCCGTGGCCCGCGCCATGCGGATGCTCGACGACGAACACCGGCGCCACACGCCACCGTTGCGGTCGGTGTGCTTCCCGCTGCTCGGTTCGGGCCGCGGCGGGCTGTCGTACGAGGACAGTCTGGGAGCCGTCTGGGCGGCGGTGGAGGCGGAATTGGCGCGCGGGGCGGACTGGGACGTGCACTTCGTGGTGCGCACGCCCGAGGCGGCGGCTCTGGTCGAGGGCATCGCCGCCGGAATCCGCCCGGCGTACGACCGGAGACCGACCGGCTGACCCGGTGCAATGGAAGTACGCCGGTGCCCGAGGGGCACGGCGACGCTCAAGCGGTACAGGGAGACCCTGATGTGGCTAATCCCAGCCGACATGGCTGCGGTTGCGGTAAGCGTGCGTGCCGGGCGTCGCGGCGGGGCGGACCCCGGCGGCCGTGGCACCGGCGTGGGCGCATGAGCCGCGGGATGGACAAGTGGGGCCACGGGGCCGTCGGCCGGGTCGTCACCTGGCCGGCACCGGACGCGTACGTCATGGTCGAGGGGGTCCTGCTGCGGATGCCGATGGACGCACCGGGGATGGCGCCGGGCGCGGAGGTCGTCGTGCGCCACGACCCCGCGCGGAATCGGCTCCGCGCCCACGGGACGACGGCGAGCCACCCGGACCGGGGCGGGGCGTGCGGCGATGAGTGAGCCCGGTTTCGGACTGGCCGAGGGCTACGACGAGCGGCAGCCCGTAGTCCTGCTCCTCGACACTTCGGCCTCCATGGGACGCCCGGCCGAGAACCCCCGGATACGCGAGCTCAGCGAGGCGCTGACCGGCTGGTTCGAAGGAATCCGGAGGGAGCCGAGGCTGAGGGCGCGGGTGGAGGTGTGCCTGATCACCTTCGACTCCCGGGTGCGGGTCTACGACCCGGACCGAAAGCGACTGGTCCCCGTCGGTGAAGCCCCGCCGGACCGGTTGTTCGTGCCGGTGGACGAGGTGCGCCCACCGCGGCTGGAGGCGTTCGGGCTCACCCGGATGACAGAGGCCGTCGAGACCGGGCTCGACCTGGCCCGGGAGCGCTACAGGACACTCCAGGGACGGCACGTCCAGGTGCGCAGGCCGTTCCTGTGGGTACTGACGGACGGGGCGCCGAGCGACGGCGACGGGGAGCCGATGGCGCCGGCCGCCCTGGCCGGTACGGCACAGAGGGTGCGCCGGGGCGAGGAACGGGGCGAATGCGTGCTCCAGGCGATCGGGGTACGCGGTGCCGATCTGGAGCTGCTGGAGGTTCTGGCCCCCCGGGGGGCCTTCATGCTCGAGGACATGACTTTCGGGCAGATCCTCGACATTCTCTTCAAGAGCTCCGACGCGTCGGGCCCGCTCCAGGCCGTCGACGAGATCCAGAGCCAGACGGACCAGCTCGTGCAGTGGCAACGACGCCTGCGGCAGCTTGAGGACAGGCACCGGTGATCGTGGCGGGGGCCGTCGTCCAGGGCACCGCGCATCTGGCCCGGGGCCAGGGCTGCCAGGACGCCTTCAGGGCGGTCGACCTGGGCGCGTCGGCGGTGCTGGCGGTCGCGGACGGCGCCGGCGGCCAGGAGCGCAGCGCGCTCGGCGCGCACATCGCCGTGGACGCGGCCTGCCGCGCCCTGGCGGAGGACATACCGGATGCCGGGGACGGGCCGGAGGTCTGGACGGAGTGGACGGCCAAGGCCGGCGCCAGGGTGATGAGGGACTACCGGCGTTCCGTGCGGGGCGTGTTGTCGGCGGACGGACCGGGCGCGCCGGAGGGGGCCCGCGCCCTCGCCGCCACGCTGGCCGCAGCGGTCGTACGGCCGCCCTGGGTGGCCTTCGTCGCGGTCGGCGACTGCTTCGGGACGTTACTCACTCGCGGGCCCGTCGGCCCGGGTCCGGTTCGCGAGGCACGTGACCGGTGCCACCTGGTCCTGCCGCCGCCCTCTCCCGGCGCGGCGGAGACGGTCTTCCTCTCTTCGCCCGGGGCCGGTCTGCGGATACGGTCGTTCGTGGTCTGGGAACCGCAGCTGAGCGGAGTCGTGCTCGCCACCGACGGCTGTGTCCCCCTCACCCTCGACCATCCCTCCGTACGTCGGCTGCCGCCCGAGGCAGGACCCCTGCCCTCCGAACGGTTCTTCTGCGGGCTGGCGGCGACGTTGCGCGCCAACGGCGGTGACGCCGCGCCCCTGCACGCACTGCTCTCCGGACCGGAGGCGGCACGGTCCGGCGACGACCTGACCGTGCTGTGCGCCCTGACCGAAGGCGGGTGACGGTGGCCCTCACGGCGGTGTCCGACAGCGGACGCACATGGCACCTCACCCAGCAGGTCGGCAGCGGCTCGGAGGGAGTCGTCTACCGGGTGGACGACGAGCGGCCGCTGGTGGTCAAGCTCGTCCTCGACCCGCCCGATCCCGCCGCCTACCGGCGCCGCGTCGTCCGGCTGGTGCGGCGCCGCCGACTGCCGCGCGCTGTCCGGGTCCTTTCCGCGACACCCGCCCGGGTCGCCTGGCCGATGGCCCCGGTCCGGGCGGGTGGCCCGGGTGACCACGGAATGGACGGCTATCTGATGACCGACATGCGCCACACCCACCAGCCGTTCACCCGTCTGCTGACCCCGCGGGCCGCCCGCACCTTCTTCCCGGGAGCTACGTGGGCCACCGCGCTCGCGGCCTCCCTCTCGCTCGCACGTCTCCTCGCGGATCTGCACACCGAGGGCTACGTGGTGGGCGACCTGAAACCGGACAACCTCTGGGTCGACGCACGCGGCAGGGCCGGCATCGCCGACGTGGACTCCTGGCAGTTCACCGACGGGGAAGAGCTCTTTCCCGGACGGATGAGCAGCCCGGGCCACACGGCACCCGAGCGGATCGCCGCGCCCGGCACCGCGCCCGACCGGGCGTCCGACGATTTCGTCCTCGCGGTCCTGGTCCACCAGTTGCTGATGTGCGGGCTCCACCCGTTCGCCGGGCACCCCGGGGCGGGCGGCGATTACCTCTCGTACGACGACAACGTCCTGCACGGCAGGTGTCGCCTGCTCGACCGCGCCTCGGTGGTCCTGCCTCGCTCCGCGCCACCCGTCGACCTGCTCCCGAGGCGCCTCGCAGTCCTCTTCCGGGCCGCGTTCGGCGGGGTCCGGCCCGCCGCGTCGGTCTGGGCCGAGGCGCTGGCCGCGGAGTCGGACCCGGCCCGGCTGCGGACCTGCCGGAAGAACGTCCTGCACGTGCATACCGCGGAGCGCCCCTGGTGCCCCTGGTGCGACCTCGCCGAGCGCGGGGCGGACGACCGTTGGCCGCTCACCGCTTCGGACCCGTCGTCGCGCACGGACGGCGCGCGGAACCTCGTGGACGCGAGCGAGGGGAAGGACACGGAGGAGGACACCGCATGAAGGAGACGAGACGGCTCTCGGTGGCGCGGACGCTCGACCGCTGCACCGTCCTGGGGCCGGGGACCAGAGCCGTGATCTGGGTGCAGGGCTGCCCGCTGCGCTGCCAGGGCTGCGTGGCGGCGGAGACACTGCCCTTCGAAGGGGGCGACGAGCACAGCGTGGACCAGCTCGCGGACTGGCTCTGCGGGTTGCCCGATGTCGAGGGAGTGACGCTCTCCGGCGGCGAGCCCTTCGCCCAAGCCGGACCGCTGGCCTCGCTGATCGACGCCGTCCGGGTGCGGCGTCCGGATTTCGGCGCGATGGCGTACTCCGGGTTCCGGTACGAGGCCCTGCTGCGGGGTGACCCGGACCGGCGCGCGCTGCTGCGCCGTCTCGATCTCCTCGTCGACGGTCCGTACGTGGCCTCCGCGCGGCACGGCCTGCGCTGGCGCGGCTCGTCCAACCAGCGCGTCATCGCGCTCACCGGACGCCACGACCACCTGGAGACAGGGCCCGACACCAGTGCGGGCGTCGAACTGTCCGTGGCGGCCGACGGATCACTGTCCTGGGCAGGGGTGCCCCCCACTCCCGGCTTCAGGGAGTCATTCGAGAAGCGACTCGCGGCACGGGGCTTCGTCCTGCGCGCCGAGGTACGGAGGAAAGCATGAGCGGATCACCGAAGTACAGCGCCGTCACCGTGGCGCCGGCCTACGCGCGGATCGAAGCGGAACGGCGCCGCGCCCGCGAGGCGGCACGTCGGCGGCGGGAGGCGGAGCGCGCCGCGGAACGGGACCGGCGAGCCGCCGAGCGGGCCCGTGAAGTGGCAGCGCGACGGGAGTGGGCCAGGGCGGAGGCTGAGCGCAGGAGAGCGCGGCTGGACCATCAGCGGGAGGAGCACCGGCGTTCCCACGCGGCCATGGTGCGTCAGGAGCAGGCCGAAGCCGATGTGCGCGGGCTGACCGAGGTACGCGAACTGCTCGGCCGGGTCCGCGCGGAGGTCCCCGAAGTGCGGGAACTGCGGCAGCGGCTGGATCTTCTCCTGGACCGCGCCGGCCGGACCGAGGACGTGGGCGGGGCGATCGAGGAGCTGCGGGGCCGGGTCGTCCTGCTCGGACGCGGAGGGGACTCCGGCGTCCGCAGCGACGGCCACGGAGCTGTCCTGGCCGGTCTGGAGGAACGGCTCGCCCGGCTCGGACGGGAAGCCCGGGAACAGGATCCGCAGGGGCACCGGCGCTGCCGCGACCTCCTCGACGAGCTGCGTGCCTCGGCCGGCCCGGGCGCGGAGACCAGGTTCCAGGCGCTGCTCGGAACCGCGGAGCACGCCCTCGTACGGTTCGCCACGACCGCCGCCGACCGGGCCGCGGAAGGGCGGCGCGAGGCGGCGCGGGCACGGGAGGCCCGTCGGCTGGAGGAGGTACGCGCCGCCGAGGAGGAGGCGGTGCGTCAGGCGGCGCTGGATGCCGGACAGGAACGCCTGTCCGCAGAGCTCAGCGAGGTGAGGGACCGCCTCGGCGTCGTGGCAGGAGCGGTGGGCGAAGCAGCGGCCGAGGCCAGGGCGCTCGACGGCGCCGAACTCGCCGAGCGGATGGAGGCGGCGCTCAACGCCGTCACCACCCCGCTCGCGGCGGGGGCGGTGGCAGAGGCGCTGACGGCGGTCGCGGCGCTGGAGGACCTGCTCACCGGCACCGAAGTGCTCCTGGACGAGATGCATGTGGCGGACAGGCGCCGCATGGACCTGGCGCAGGCCCTGCAGGATGCCATGATCGGCGAGGGCTTCGCCTTCACGGGGGGAGAGCAGCGGGCCGGAGGTCTGCTGCTGAGCTTCGAGCGTCCGAGCGGAGCGACCTACCGGACCACGATCACCACGGAGGACGGGGGCGCCCCCGTCCTCGTCTACCAGGTCGACGGCGAACCGGACGTCACCTTCCCGCCGGATCCCGAGAGCGCTCGGTGCGACCGCACGGAGGACCTCCTGGAGCGGGTGCACGAGACGATCGTCGAAGGGCGCGGGTTCGTCCCCGGAGAGCTCACCTGGCAGGGCAAACCGCGTCGGCCGGACGGGCGGCCCCAAGCCGCTGAGGACTGGACGTGGACCCGGTGACCACTGCGGACCGGGCGAAGGGCGAGAACAGCGGCGCCGGACCGGGCCGTCCGCCGGACCGGGGCCGCCGGGGCACACCCGCCGCCGACGGCACTCCGGCCACCGCGGACGCCATGATGCCGCTGTGGGCGGTGTCCCTCGGCTGGGAGCTCGGACGGGGCCGCCAGGTGATCCTGAACGGGCAGATCCGGGACCGGTGGTGGCTGGCCGACCGGCCCGCGTCTTTCCGCGAGGTGATCGCCGGCCTGCTGCGGATGCGCGGGGCGGAGGTCGTCGGATGGTGGGACCCGGTGGGCGGGCTCACCTTTCCGCTGCCGGGTGACGGACGGCGCTTCGAGGAGCTGCGCGAGGCGCGCCCCTCCGGGCCGGACGGCGCCTCCGCGGCAGCCGGTACGGAGCCGGACGGTACGGGCCCGCACGCGCCGCAGGACTACGGGTCCTCACCGGCGCCGCCCGGTGGTCCGGGGGACGTGGAGGCCGGCGTGTCCCGCCGGAGTGAGCGCGAGCGGAGCCGGGAGCGACTGCTGGCCCCGAGGCGGGCGGGCATGCCCCGCACCTTCGAGGACGTCGTCGCCACCGTGCACCGCTTGGTGTCCTCGCCCGACGCTGCCACCGCCTTCGTCTTCGAGGACGTCGACCACCACCTTCCGCCCGGGCAGCCCGAATCGCATCTGGGGTACCTGAGGCTGCGCGCCGCGATGACGGACGCCGTGACCCCGAGGAGCGCCGTCGGTCCGGCCCCGCACGCACGCAACGCGGTGCTGTGTGCGGTGGGTGACGTCGGACGGCTGCCCGGCTGGTTCCACCTGGAGGACCCGAGGATCACCGCACTGCGCATCGGCCCGCCCGACCCCAGCGAGCGGCGTCTCTGGCTCACCTGGCTGCTGCGGCACTTCAACGGGGCGAAGGACGCCACACGCGCCGATCTGGAGGCGCTCGTGGGATCCACCGACGGGATGGCGGCCTGGGACATCGAGTCCCTGGCCCGGACCTCCTGGCTGCGCGACGCTCCGCTGCGGAAGCCGGACAAGCTGATGGAGGTCCACCGGCTCAACGTGAGCGTCGATCCGTGGACCCAGCTCGACCGGACCACCGTCGCGGGTGCCGCCGGGGCTCTGGGAGCCCGGGTGGTCGGCCAGTCCGCGGCGGTGAACGCCGTCGCGTCGGCGCTCCAGTCCGCCTTCGTGGGCATCGACTTCGGCAGGTCGGGTACCGCACGCCCCCGTGGCGCCTTCTTCTTCGTCGGACCCACCGGCGTAGGGAAAACCGAACTCGCCAAGGCCGTCGCCGAGTTGATGTTCGGAGACCAGAGCGCCTACGCCCGCTTCGACATGAGCGAGTACCAGCAGGAGCACGCCGCCGAGCGCCTGGCCGGCGCGCCGCCGGGCTTCATCGGCCACGAGCAGGGCGGCGAGCTGACCCGCCGGGTCCAGGAACGGCCGTTCAGCGTGCTGCTCTTCGACGAGATCGAGAAGGCCCACCCCAAGGTGCTGGACAAGTTCCTGCAGATCCTGGAGGACGGCCGCCTCACCGACGGGCGCGGCCAGACCGCCCACTTCTCCCAGTGCTTGATCATCTTCACCTCCAACACCGGCGCGGAGCAGGTCCAGAACCTTCTGGAGGAGAGCGACGAGGAACTCACCTATCCCCGGCTGGAAGCGCATTTCACCCGGGCGGTGGAGGAGAAGTTCCGAGAGATCGGCAGGCCGGAGATCTACGGCCGGCTCAAGCCCGGAGTGGTGGTCTTCGACATGCTGCGCGACGAGCACGTCGTCAGGATCGCCGAGCGGCTGCTGCGCCAGCTGGTGGAGTCCGTCCACGAACGCCACCGCGTGGAACTGGTGCCCGACACGGACACCCTGCACCCGTGGATCACGAAGCGGATGTCGGAGCCCGGGCACCAGGCGTACGGCGGTCGGCAGATCCGAAATGAATTGGAACTGGTGCGATCGGCCGTCGTCGGGCATCTGCTGGCACACCGCCCCGAGCCCGGCAGCCGGATCAGGGTCGGTGTGGGTGCCGACGACGCCGCGTGGGTCACCGTCGACGGCTCGGCACCTTCCGAGGACGGAAGGAGCGGGGAGGCATGATCGCCATCGATCTGGGTCACCGTTTCGGACGCCTCGCACGGCTCGGCCCCGACGGTGCCCAGGAGGTGACCACGACCGGGCTCGTCGGCGCGGACGGGGTGCTCGATCCGGGCCGGGCGCTGCCCCAGGTGATCGGAGCGGCCACGGACGCCCATGGGGTGGAGCCGGACGGAACGGCCTTCATCGGACTCGCGCTGTCGGGTGGGCGGGAGGACGAGCTCAGGTACGCGGTGGAGCGCGCCGGCCTCAGAGTGGGGCGGGCGGTGCCCGATCCCGTGGCCGTGGCCCTGCACTACGGGGCCGTCGCGGAGGGGGTGGACCATACGGTCCTGGTCTGCGACCAGGGGGCGACGACTCTGGACCTGAGCGTCCTGTCCATCACCCCCGACCTCACCGTGCGCATGGTCAGCGGACGCAGCCTTCCCCTCGGCGGCAGTGACTGGGACGCTGCGGTCGCCGACTCTCTCGCCGGCCGTCTGCCGGACGGTGCCGACCCGCTCGGGGCGGCGGAGGGCCTTCGACGGGCGTACGGCAACGGGGCGGACGTGACCGAAGTCGTGGACACGTCGGGCGGGCGGTACTCGCCGACCCTCGACCGGACCGGATTCGAGCGGGCGGTCGCGCCGCTGCGGGAGCGCATGCTCGAAGCCGTCGCGGAAGAACTCACCGCCGCGCGACCGGGCGTGGACACCGTGCTGCTGGCGGGCGGCATGTGCGCCGCGCCCGGGCTGCGGGGCCGGATCGAGGCCCTGCCGGCCGCGCGGGGTCTGACGGTGCGCCGTGACCGCCCCGAACTGGCCGTCGTGCTCGGTCTGCTGGCGCTGAACGACTTCGGTGTGCTGCGCGTGATCTCCCGCCCCACAGCGGAGCCGGAGCGGGCGCAGGCGTGGTACCCGGGCGCGGGCTCCGGGTACCCGCGCATCCGGAGCCCGCATCCCACCCCGGCCCCGCGCCCCGCGGGCGCGGAGCCCTTCGACGCCGGCCCGGGCCCCGTCTCCGCCGACGCGGTGGAGGATCCGGAGCCGCGGGCCGGACGCTCCCTGTCCGAGGACCCCCTACCGCGCTCGTGGCAACGTGGCGGGGTGGCCGTCCGGGATGCGGAGGCGCCGAACGCCGGGCGTGCCGGGCAGCGGGAGGACTCCGAGCCGTCCGCCGCACCGTCAGGGCCGCCCCCTCCCGGGCCCGGATTCCCCCAGGATCCCGATGTCGTCCCGGAGCCCCAGGCCGTCCCGGAGCCCGATGCTGTCCCGGAGCCCCAGGCCGCCCCGGAGCCCGAGGCCGCCCGGCTCTCCAGCGCCGGACCCACCGGTGCCGCCGACGCCGCTGCCCCAGGACGCGCGCAGCCGCCGAGGACACCCCGGTCGAGCACCGCCAGCGCCGGTTCCGCGCCCGGCGCCGAGGACCCGTTCCCACCGCGGGCCACTGCGGTCAGCGATCCGTACGACGCCGCGGGGGAGGCTCCGGTGGTGTCGTTCGTCGATCCGCGCCCCCGGTTCGCGGTCCCCGTGGACCAGCTCCAGGCCGTCCGGCGCGGGGGCCATCTCCTCGTGCTGTGGGCCTGGCCCGACGGAGCCCTGACCGCACGGGTGCGCTGGTCCCGAGAGGGAAGCACCGCCGCGTCCGGTGACGGGGACGTGGTGTGCCGCCGCCGGGCCTACGAGCACGACGGAGGGTTCGAACTGGCCGTCGGTCCCGGGGCCGTGGTCCTCACTGTGGAGGCATTGGTCCCGGAGCTCGACGAGTTCGCCGAGGACACGTCTCCACTGCTCGTCCCGGCCGCCCCGACGGTCGTGGTGTACGAGCCGAGCGTGCGACGGCGCCTCCGGGGCCGGGTCGCGTCGGTCACGTTCACCACCGAGTCAGGCTGCCGGCTGCCCGGTCTCCGTATCGTCCACGGCCTCGGACGCTTCCGCCCCACCAGCACCGCCGAGGGCACCGTCCTGCACGAGGTGCCCGCGCAGCGGCTGTCCGCCGGCGCCCCCCTGACCGTGGAGTTCGCGCTGCCCGCCACCCGCGGTCCGTCCTGGCTGGTCTGCTTCCCGGCGGACGCGGACGCGGGGACCGACTCCGGCATCGAGATCCGCCCGTCGGCACTGCACAGATTGCGAGTCACCTGATGGCCAGAGCGCTCATCTGCCCCTACTGCTACGAAGGCTTCGCCGCGAGAGAGATCCTCTTCCGCTGCAACGCCCGCCTCAGCAAAGCGGGCAGGCAGTGCCCGCGCAGCCGCGACCAGGTACTCGACCAGCGGAAGGGACCGCGCCCCAGCCACGACCTCGGCCCGGCCTTCGCCGCGGACGGCCGCAAATCCTCGGTGACCTGCCCGGACTGCGAGGGGGAGACCAACTACCGGATCTGCCCGGTGTGCCACTCCGCGCTGCCCGTCCAGTTCGGCATGGTGGACAACCGCCTGATCGCCATGGTCGGGCCGAAGGCGTCCGGCAAGACCGTCTACATGACGGTGCTGCTCCACGAGGTCCGCCACCGGGTCGGTGAGGCGTTCGGGGCCTCCCTGATGGGCTCGGACGACGCGACGATGCAGCGCTTCAGTTCCGACTACGAGGAACGTCTCTACCAGGACAACCAGATGTTCCCGCCCACCTCGCCCGCCTCCACCACCCTCAACCGGGTGGACCCGCTGGTCTTCCGGTTCGGCATGCGCCGGCGGACTCTGCTCGGTGAACGCCCGCAGCACACCGTGCTCTCCTTCTTCGACACCGCCGGCGAGGACTTCAGCTCCCAGGAGAACATCGAGCTGAACACCCGCTACCTGGCCGGAGCCGACGGCATAGTCCTGCTGCTCGATCCCCTCCAGATGCCGGGCGCCCGCGGCCACGCCCTGCCCGGCACCATGCTGCCGGGCTCGGAGGCACTGGACCCGCCCGGCAACGTCCTTTCCCGGGTGACCACCATGCTGCTGGCCGCCCGCGCCGGCCGGCCCGCGCAGCGGATCGACACCCCGATCGCCGTCGTCTTCTCGAAGATCGACGCCTTCTGGCACCACCTCGATCCCGTAAGTCCCCTGCGCGACCACGCGCCCCTGACGGGCCGCTTCGACGTGAACGACAGCATGAGCGTGCACGAGGAGGTGCGCCGGCTCCTCAAGGAGTGGGACGGCGTGCCGATCGACCAGCTCCTCGACATCCACTACACCCGCTACCGGTACTTCGGAGTGTCGGCCCTCGGCCGCAACCCCACCCCCGAAGCCAGGGTCGCCGCCACCGGTATCCAGCCCTACCGGGTGGCCGACCCCTTGCTGTGGCTGCTGAGCGAATTCGGCTCGGTGCCCAAGGAAGGACGCGGGTGACCGGCTTTCAGCAGCTCTACTACACCTCCTGCGAGCACGGGCTCAGCCGCTTCTCGGGGTTCCAGTTCAACGCCGTCAGCGCGGGGGTCACCTTCGAGACCCGCCAGGCCGTCGAAGCCCTGGCCGGGTACGAGCCACCGCGGTACCTGATGGAGTCGGACACACCGGAGCTGCTCGAGCGGTGCCCGGTCAACCTCTGCCACCGGCCCCACGACCCGCAGGGGCGCAGCGCCACCACGCTGTGCGTACGGTACGTGGGCCGGGACTCGGCCCGTCGCTTCGGCAACTACTTCGCCCACGCTCTGCACAGTGAGGACTTCCCGGCGGCCGGGGGCGGGATGCTCGGTATCGAACTGTGGAACTCCCCGGTGTGGACCAGCACGGTGTCGCCCAGCACGGACATCCCGGAACTGACGGCGCCCGCGCCCGGCCCGCTCGACGCCCGCGCGGTGAGCGAGTTCCTGCGCGGCCACCCTCACGCGGCCCGGCTGCCGGACCTGCTGTCAGCCGTGTTCGCCGCGCTCGGCGAGAACGGATCGGTGGTGGTGATCGAGCGTACGACCGAGCGGATCGCGCACTGGTTCGCCGCGGTCTCCTACCTCATGCCGCCCCCGCTCGCCCGTGGGCTCTCCTTCGCCACCTACGTGCTGCGTCCCGCTCGCAGCCGGTTGCACCTGATCGGCACGGTTCCGGAGGCACAGCTTGCCTTCGGGCCGGACGACGAGGCGGCCTACACCGTCTTCGACTTCGCGCGCGGTATCTTCCCCGAGGTGCCCGTCGGCGCCGCGGTCCGTCTCCTCACCCGGATCGGCGCCGGTTCCATCCGCCCCGTCTGGTCCTGGACGGCGGACTACGCCCGAGGCGGGGAGAAGGCACCGGAGGAGTGGCACGCGCCGGTCGCCGCTGCGGCTGCCTCCGGCGGCATGCCGCTCACCGCGGCCGACGCCGACGCGGTGATCGACTGGCTGGCCGGCGCGGACCACCTGGGAGCACGCCGGGCGGCCGTGGCGGCGGACATCCACCGCGAGCACCGGGACCTGGACGAGCGCCGGCTGATCGTGCTCAGCGCGGCCGCGAAGGCCGGCGGTGACGACGCGGTCCAGCAGGAGATCGAGGGGAAACTGCACGGCTCGCGCATGCGGGCCTACCTCGACGCCGGCACCGGCGCCCTCGAGCCCGTGCCGATCACCGACCCGACGGCACGCGAGCGGGCCACCGTCCTGTGGCGACGACTTCTGACGGAGGTCCGGACCGCCCGCGAGCGGACCCGTCTGCTGCTTTGGGCCCTCGGCGCCGGGCTTCCGGTGCCACCGGAAATCATGGTGCGCGAGACACGCGCGCTGGCCCGCACGCTGCTCGGCTCCGCCGCGCCCGCCCCCGGGTTCCGGCACGAGGTGGCCGAGCTCCTGCGTCAGCTGCCCGCCATGAGGGAATCCCTGGCCGCGGCGGTCGGGGAGGCACTCCGCGAACGCGTCGGCCAGGAACAACTTTTCTCGCAGTTCCCCGCCGACCTCCTGCGCGAAGAGGACCTGGCGGGCCGCCCTCTGCTTCTGGAACACCATCTGCGGGCGAGGGCCGAACGCGAGCCCGCGAACACGGTGCCCCTCATGATGAAGATCTTGGGTGTACGGCAGCGCGCGTCGCCGGACGAGGAACTGCTCCGCGGTCTGTGGCGAGCGCCCTCACGGACCTGGACCCACCGGGAAGCGGCCCGGATCGCCCGGGAGCTGCCGGTTTCGACGCCGGTGGACCCGGCGGTGGGCGAGTGGTTCGACCGCGCGCTGAGCCAGGAGGTCGAGGGCGAGGAGGCGCTGGAGGACTGCCTCGACCTGTGCCGGCAGCTCGCAGCCCCGGGCCGCTCCGGCTGGCTCTCCCCGCGCGCCCGGGATCGGGTACGGATCACGCTCGGTCTCCTGCGCTCCCTCAGCGACGCCCGGGAGGCCGGCGAACTCGTCGCAGCGTTCGCGGTTCCGGAGGCCGGCACCTGGGCGGCCCCGAGGGCGCTCAAGCGCCTTCGCATGGTGCCCGCCCTGCTGGGCCTGCCCGCCGACACCGATCGACTGCGCGCACTGCTGGGGAATTTGACCCACCGTGACCTCGACCTGTACCTCTCGGGCGTGGCCTGCAGGGTGGGCAGTGATGAGCGGATCGACGACGTCCTGCTGGGCCACGTCGCCGCCGTCGTCACTCTGCCCGACACAGTCCCGGTCTCCCAGGCCCAGGGGGAGATGGTGGTCGCGATCCGCTCCCACCCGTACCGGCACTGGAGCGCGGCCGATCTGAGCAGGCTGGAGGCGGTGGTGCGGCCCCATGGGGCCGACCTCGCCGACCGCTATGCCGAGAGGGCCGAGAGCCGGCGGCAGCGCGCGCCGCGTGACGCGCCGCGCAGGTTTCCGCTCTTCGGCCGCCGGGCGGCAACCGCAGCCGCGACGCAGGATGATCCTCCCCGTCGGGCGGCGGCCGCAGCGCAGGAGCCTCCGCCGTCGGCGGAGACCCGAGGCGACCGAACCGGACGCGACCGGACCCGCCGACCTCCCGAAGAAGAAGGACCGGTGACGCATCGTGACTGAGATCGTTGCCTTCGTTCTCATCCCCGCACTCTTCCTTTTCGGGATCGGACTGTTCCTCCCCCTCGTGCCGTTCATCGTCGCTCTTCGGGGCCTCGCGCTGATGATGCAGGTGCTCTCCGGCTACGGGCGCACCCTGGTCGGCGTCGTGCACCGGCGCACGCCCGAGTTCCGGACGCTGCCCCCGTACCGGCCCCAGGACGACGCGGTGAAGGCGTACCGCAACTACTTCTACGGTCCGGCTCTTCGCGACCTGCGCCAGCTCGTCACCCTGGAGAGACGGTTGTACGCAAGGACGGTCGGGGACTCCTTCCGTGCCGTGACCTCGCGCCAGCTCGTCGCGCCGACGCGGCACCGGGCCTTCACCGTGCCGTACGGTCTGACGCTGTACCTGGGTCTCTGCGCGGGTCTGGTTGCGGTCCTTCCGCTGCTCGTCCTGGCGCTGGTGCTGCACGCGCTTCTCCTGGCCCTGCTGACAGCTGGGGCCCGGCTTCTCGCGGGCGCGCTGCGGACCACCGACCGGTTGGCGTTGTGGACGAAGCGGCTCGGCTCGGGGATGATCTGCCCGCACTGCTTCGAACGCGTGCGATATCCGGCGTACGACTGCCCGAGCCCCACCTGCCGTCGTCGGCACACGGACATCCGGCCCGGGAGGTACGGCCTCTTCCGGCGCCGCTGCGAGTGCGGCCGCCGCATGCCGACCCTGCTGATGCTGATGGACCGGGAAACGCGGCTCCAGGGCTACTGCGGCCACCCGCACTGCGGAAAGCCGATGAACGTGGCCGCAGGCCACATGCCCGAGGTGGTGATACCGCTGATCGGCGGACAGGCGGCGGGCAAGACACAGCTGATGGCGGCCATGCTGCTGTCGCTGGAGCGCGCGGCGGAGAACGGCGGACCGGCGATCACCCTCGCGGACGACGAGTCGGACGCCAACTACCGGGTGCTGCGGGAAGTGCTGCGGATGCGCGGACACACCCGCGCCACCCAGAAGACGCTGCCGAGGGCGCACTCGTTCGTCCTCGGCGACGGCCGCTCCCAGCGGCTGCTCCACCTCTTCGACACGGCCGGTGAGCGGTTCGTCGATCGCGACGAAACCGACGCGCTGCGCTACGCGCGGGCCGCGCGCACTTTTGTCTTCGTCCTCGACCCGATGGCGGTCAAGGCGTTCTGGACCCGGCTGGACCCTTCACCCGGCCCTCTTCTGGACCGCACCCTGGGCTCCACGGTCGATCCCGAGGAGGTCTTTGCCCGGTCGGTCCAGGCAGTGGCCGCGATGGGTGCTCCGCTCCGGCGCTCCCGACTGGCGGTCTCCATCAGCAAGATGGACCTGCTCGCCGAACACGGCCTGGTACCGGCCGGGACCGACAGCGACAGCGCCCGGGCATGGCTGGTCGAAGGGCTCGGTCTGCACAGCCTCGTGCGGGCCATGGAACTGCATTTCCGGGAAGTCCGCTTTTTCGGCACCGCCGCCGTGACGGACGAGCACGCGGATGTGCACAGCAGCGTCGTACGGCTGACCGACTGGTGCCTGCGAGGAGTCGGCGGCAGGCGACGCGCCCTGCGGCAAAGGTGAGCGGGTGCGAGCCGCGGACCGGCCGGTTCCTGCGGCGTTCGCGCCGCCGGGCAGCCCATCCGTCCTTGTCCCCGCCGGTGCCGTGAGGAGCGAGCCCGCAGGGCGAACCGGTCCCGGACTTCCCGTCGCACCGGAGCGGGCCCCCACGGAGCCCTCCGCCGTCGGCGGAGTGACGGCTGCCGCTCCTCTGCCCGACGGGCGCCCGGACGACCGAGCCGTGCCGGCGAAGGTGCCGGTGCCGGTGCTCGCGACGGTGGACACCCGCTCGCCGGAACTTTGACATCCCGGCCTGGCAGGAGGAGCCTCCTCCCCTCACTGACTACGTTGTTGGCCGGGCACCCGGTGCGTGTACCTGCTTCTCGCCTCGTGCTATCTCCCGTGGAATCTCAAATTCCCAGTCTCCAGGTCTCCACGCTGAAGGGAAGCTTCATGGGACACCTACACCTGGAAGCCGGCGTCGGCCGAGGCCGGCGTCATCCCGCCGCGCCGAGGGGACGGAAGCCTGGCAGTGCGCGGCGGCCCCGAAGGACGGATTCCATGTGCTTCGGCACATCTACGTCTCGATCATGTCGGAAGCTGGAGAGTCCGTCGTGACCTTGGCGCGCTGGCTCGGACACTCGTCGCCCGCGATCACTCTCGGTTACTATGCTCACTTCATGCCGGGGGCCGGCAGCAAGGGGGCGCGGCATTGTCGACGGTCTGCTGGGGGAGCGCGGGGCATCGGCGCCGGCCGAACTTCCCAGTTCTCCCCAGGGCCGTCGACCGGCGATTCCCGCCTTTGCGCCCCGGAGAGGCTGTACGTGGATTGCAAGGCTGAAAAGATGGGTGGCCTGGGAAAGTGTTGGAAGAAGTAGTAGCGACCCGCTACGTCACGCCCCTGCGTGAGGGCGGTTCGCTCCCCGGGATCGTCGAAGCCGACGACCTCGGTACGTACGTCATGAAGTTCACCGGGGCCGGCCAGGGGCGGAAGACCCTGGTCGCCGAGGTCATCTGCGGGGAGCTCGGCCGCCGGCTCGGGCTGCGGGTCCCCCGGCTCGTGACCATGCAGCTCGACCCGGTCATCGGGCTCGGCGAGCCCGACCAGGAGGTGCAGGAGCTTCTCAAGGCGAGCGGCGGGCTGAATCTCGGGATGGACTACCTCCCCGGCTCCCTGGGCTTCGACCCGCTCGCGTACCATGTCGATCCGCTGGAGGCGGGGCGGATCGTCTGGTTCGACGCGCTGATCAACAATGTCGACCGTTCCTGGCGCAACCCCAACATGCTGGTCTGGCACGGTGACGTCTGGCTGATCGACCACGGCGCCACGATGATCTGGCACCACAACTGGCCGGGCGCCGAGGCGTCCGCGGCCAAGCCGTACAACGCCTCCGACCACGTGCTGGCCCCGGTGGGACCGGACATCGCGACGGCCGCCGCCGCGCTGGCGCCGCTCGTCACCGAGGAGCTGCTCACCGAGGTGGCCGCCCAGGTGCCCGACGCGTGGCTGCTCGACGAGCCCGGCTTCGGCTCGACGGACGAACTCCGGCGCGCGTACGTGGCGCCCCTGCTGGCCCGTGCCGCCACCGTCCACGAGCGGGTCGTCATGGACGCACCTGCGCCGACCGGTCCGTCCAAGGCGCCCGGCTGGCTCGCCGACCGCCTCGCACCCCGGTCGCGACCGACGGCGCAGGACCGTGCCGCGGGCCCGGACACGACCACCGGCGAGCGCGAGGACGAGGCCCGATGAGCACACGTGACGTCTTCGAGTACGCGCTGCTGCGCGTCGTCCCGCGCGTCGAGCGCGGGGAGTGCTTCAACGCGGGGGTGCTCGTCTACTGCCGGGCGCACTCGTTCGTGGCCGCCCGCACCCATCTCGACGAGGCCAAACTGCGGGCGCTCGACCCGGCCGCCGACGTCGTCGGAGTACGGGCCGCGCTGGCGGCGGTGGAGAACGTCTGCGGCGGCGGCGACGCGGCCGGACAGGCGTCCGGCGACGACGCGGGGCGGCGCTTCCGCTGGCTGATCGCCCCCCGCTCCACGGTCGTGCAGCCGGGCCCCGTACACACCGGCCTGACGCTGGATCCGGAGGCCGAGGTCGAGCGGCTGCTCGACCTGCTCGTCCGCTGACGGCCGGCGCACCCACCGGTCACCCGGTACACACCTCGGCGGAGGGGCTGCCCGCGACCGGTCGCGGGCAGCCCCTCCGCCGTCTCCTTCGGGTGTGACATGCGCCCCTGCGCGTCCGGGCCGTTGACACCGGGTGCCAGGGCTTCTAGCGTCGCACTCACAGTTGAACTAAGCGCTTGCTCAGTCGATGGAGGGCTCGCGCCGGGAACGTCCGGCGCCGGGGCTCTTCCCGTCGGCGGGGCCGCGATCCAACGGCGAGGAGAACCCAGCATGTCCACCACCGAGCAGCGTGTCGCCATCGTGACGGGAGCGGCGCGGGGCATCGGCGCCGCCACCGCCGTGCGCCTGGCGGCCGAGGGCCGCGCCGTGGCCGTACTCGACCTCGACGAGGCCGCCTGCAAGGAGACCGTCGAGAAGATCACCGCCGCCGGCGGCACCGCGCTCGCCGTCGGCTGCGACGTGTCCGACGGAGCGCAGGTGGAGGCCGCCGTCGCGCGGGTCGTCACCGAACTCGGCGCGCCGACGATCCTCGTCAACAACGCGGGGGTCCTCCGGGACAACCTGCTCTTCAAGATGAGCGAGTCCGACTGGGACATCGTGATGAACGTCCACCTCAAGGGCGCGTTCCTGATGGCCAAGGCCGTCCAGAAGCACATGGTGGACGCGGGCTTCGGCCGTATCGTCTCGCTCTCCTCCTCCTCGGCGCTCGGCAACCGCGGTCAGGCCAACTACGCGGCCGTCAAGGCGGGCCTCCAGGGCTTCACCAAGACCCTGGCGAAGGAGCTCGGCAAGTTCGGCATCACCGCCAACGCCGTCGCTCCCGGCTTCATCGTGACGGAGATGACCGCGCAGACCGCGGCCCGCGTCGGGATGGGCTTCGAGGAGTTCCAGGCCGCCGCGGCCACCCAGATCCCGGTGCAGCGCGTGGGCCGCCCGGAGGACATCGCCAACGCCATCTCCTTCTTCACCGGCGAGGACGCGGGCTTCGTCTCCGGACAGGTGCTGTACGTCGCCGGCGGCCCGCTCAACTGACCCGAAGGACGAGGGAGATCATGACTGTGCAGGACAGTGGGAAGGTCGCGCTCGTCACCGGCGCGAGCAGGGGGATCGGGTACGGCGTCGCCGAGGCGCTCGTCGCCCGCGGCGACCGGGTCTGCATCACGGGCCGCGGCGAGGAGGCGCTCAAGGAGGCGGTCGAGCGGCTGGGCTCCGACCGGGTGATCGGTGTCGCCGGAAAGGCGCACGACGAGGCGCACCAGGCGCACGCCGTCGAGCGCACCATGGAGGCCTTCGGGCGGGTCGACTACCTCGTCAACAACGCGGGGACCAACCCGGTGTTCGGCCCCATGGCGGAGCTCGACCTCAACGTCGCGCGCAAGGTCTTCGAGACCAACGTGATCTCCGCGCTCGGCTTCGCCCAGCGGACCTGGAAGGCCTGGCAGGCCCAGAACGGCGGGGCGATCGTCAACATCGCCTCGGTGGCCGGGATCTCGGCGTCGCCCTTCATCGGCGCGTACGGCATGAGCAAGGCCGCCATGGTCAACCTGACGCTGCAGCTCGCCCACGAGTTCGCGCCGGTCGTCCGGGTCAACGCGATCGCGCCGGCCGTCGTCAAGACCAAGTTCGCCGAGGCGCTGTACGAGGGCCGTGAGGCCGAGGTGGCCGCCGCGTACCCCATGGCGCGGCTGGGAGTTCCCGAGGACATCGGCGGCGCGGCCGCCTTCCTCACCTCGGATCAGTCGGGCTGGATCACGGGACAGACCCTCGTGATCGACGGGGGAATTTTCCTGAATGCCGGAGTGAGCTGAACGGCCTGCGCCGGTTCGCCCCGATTGACGCAAGTGCCCTGCCGGGCCTGGTGATTGAACCGGTGGGGCACTGCGATATGGTCTGCCGACCCATGGCTGATCGAGGAGCGTGCACGTGTTCTACCGGGCCAGTCTGCAGGCTGCTGCAGCCCTAGCATCCCTGTCTCTCGTCGCCGGCTGCAGTGTGTTCTCCGGCAGCGGGTCCGACGTCGACCAGCACATAGCGGTCGGATCGACCAGTTCGCCCTCGACCCTCGACCCGGCCGGGGCCTGGGACAACTCCTGGGAGCTGATGCGCAACGTCTTCCAGACCCTGGTGTCCTTCCCGACGGGCAGTACCGCGCCGGAGCCGGACGCGGCGGAATGCACCTTCACCGACTCGACGAGCATGGCGTACCGCTGCGAACTCCGCCCCGGTCTGACGTTCTCCAACGGCGACAAGCTCGACGCCGAGGCGGTCAAGTACTCCATCGACCGGATCGTGACGATCAAGGCCAAGGGTGGCCCGCTCGGCCTGCTGGGGTCGCTCGACCGCGTGGAGACGAAGGGCGACGACCTCGTCATCTTCCACCTCAAGAAGTCCGACGCCACGTTCCCGTTCGTCCTCGCCACCCCGGCGATGTCGATCGTCTCGCCCCACGACTACCCCAAGGACAAACTCCGCACCGGCAACTCGGTGACCGGTTCGGGTCCGTACGTCCTGGACCACTACGAGCCCCACGCCGTGGCGGAGTTGCAGAAGAACGACAGCTACAAGGGGTTCGCGGACCGGAAGAACGAGTCCGTCACCATCCGGTACTTCGACAAGTCCGACGCGATGGTCGCGGCGCTGCGGGCCGACAAGATCGACGCCACCTACCGCGGGCTCACCGCCGACGAGGTCGTCGGCCTCCAGAACGGCAAGGGGGACAACAAGGGCCTCCAGCTCGTCGAGTCCGTGGGCGCGGACATCCGCTTCCTCGTCTTCAACCCGAAGGACCCGGTCGCCGGCAAGCAGGCCGTGCGCGAGGCCATCGCCCGGCTCGTGGACCGGGACGCCCTCGTCGCCAAGGTCTACCAGGGCACCGCCGAACCCCTCTACTCCATCGTGCCGAAGGGCATCGCCGCCCACACCACGAGCTTCTTCGACACCTTCGGCGACCCCGACGTGGCGAAGGCCCGGGGCGCCCTCCAGGACGCCGGCATCACGACCCCGGTCGCCATGACCTTCTGGTACACCACGGACCGATACGGGTCGTCGACCGGACCGGAGTTCGAGGAGATCAAGCGGCAGCTGGAGAAGTCGGGCCTCTTCAGGATCACCCTGCGCAGCGCACCCTGGACCACGTTCCAGGAGGGCTTCAACAAGGGCGACTACCCGGTCTTCGGCCGCGGTTGGTTCCCCGACTTCCCCGACCCCGACAACTTCGTCGCGCCCTTCGTCGGCAAGGAGAGCGCCACCGGCGGGATGTACGTCAACAAGAAGATCACCGACCAGATCCTGCCCGCCTCGCGCCAGGAGAGCGACCGCGGCGCGGTCAGCAAGCAGTTCGCCGAGGCCCAGCAGATCCTGGTCGAGGACATCCCGCTGCTGCCGCTCTGGCAGGGCAAGCTCTACATCGCCGCCGGCGAGGACATCGGCGGCGGCGAGCGTGCCCTCGACCCGCAGACCGTCATGCAGATGTGGGAGCTCTACCGCAAGGCCAGCTGGTAATCCGGGGAACCGGGCACCCGGCCCCGCTGTCAGTGGGGCCGGGTAGGTTCAGGACCAAGAACCGATCGCTCTCCGGAGGTTGTGGACGTGACCGACACCGACCTGCTGCTGCCCGAGTCCTGGCGCGGCGTCCTCGGCGACGAAATGCAGAAGCCGTACGTGAAGGAACTCGCGGACTTCGTCGAGGAAGAGCGGGCCAAGGGGCCGGTGTACCCCCCGCGTGACCAGGTCTTCGCGGCGCTGGAAGCCACTCCCTACGACCGGGTCAAGGTGCTCGTCCTCGGCCAGGACCCGTACCACGGCGAGGGGCAGGGACACGGGCTCTGCTTCTCCGTCCGGCCCGGCGTGCGGACGCCCCCCTCGCTGCGCAACATCTACAAGGAGATGCAGGAAGAGCTGGGTCTCCCCGTTCCGGACAACGGCTATCTGATGCCGTGGGCCGAGCAGGGCGTCCTGTTGCTCAACGCCGTTCTCACCGTGCGCGCCGGCGAGGCCAACTCGCACAAGGGCAAGGGCTGGGAAAAGATCACCGACGCGGTGATCCGTGCCGTTGCCGAGCGCCCGGAGCCCGCCGTGTTCGTCCTCTGGGGCAACTACGCGCAGAAGAAGCTCCCCCTCATCGACGAGTCGCGGCACGTGGTCGTGAAGGGCGCGCACCCCTCGCCGCTCTCCGCGAAGAGGTTCTTCGGCTCCCGGCCCTTCAGCCAGATCAACGAGGCGGTGGCCGCCCAGGGCCACGACCCCATCGACTGGCGCATCCCCGACCTCGGCTGAGCCTCGGGCCCGGTCGTCGCACGGCCGTCCGCCGGGCCCCCGGCCTCCGGCGGACCACGGTGGTGTGAGACACGGCCCCGGACGCGGCGACGAGGCCTGGATCCGTCCTGCCGCGCCTGAGCGGATCCGCGCACCGGTGCGGCTAGGGTCTTGTCCCGTCACCGGAGCCGGCACACCCGCGGGCATGGCCCGGGGCCGCGCCCGTACACCCGCGCGAGGAGACCGCAGTGGTGGACCAGCAGTCGTCGACGGACGCCGTCGGCACCCGGATCGGCCAGGCGGTCATGCTCCTCCATGGCGGGGACCGCGAAGAGGCACGCAACCGCTTCGCCGCCCTCTGGTCCGAGCTGGGGGAGGACGGGGACGCGCTGCACCGCTGCACCCTGGCGCACTACATGGCCGACACCCAGGACGATCCCGGTGACGAACTGGCCTGGGACCTGCGAGCACTGGACGCGGCGGCCGAAGGGATGACCGGCGAGCGGCCCGCCCCGCGCCAGGACCTGCTGGCGATGCACGCGTTCTCCCCGGCTCTCCACCTCAGCCTCGCCGCGGACTACCTCAAGCTGCGCCGGCCCGGGGTCGCCCGCCACCACCTGGACCGGGCCCGGAAGGCGGCGGACGCACTCCCGGACGGTGGCCGCGGCAGCGGCGTCAGGACCGCCATCGACCGGCTGGAGGCGCGGCTCGGCCGGGACCGCTGACCCCCCCCACGCCCCGGCTCGGCGCGCCGTCGCCGGGCCGGCGGTCTCAGTGGCCGTACGCCTGGTCGCAGATCCGGGACTGCGGACTCCCCGCCGACCACCCGCCGAAACCGCGCCCGAGAGCGCAGACGTTCTGGCCCGACACCGGAACGCGTGGCAGACCCGACACCCTCACCTCGGGGAGCGGAGCGGCAGGGCGCGGCGGGGGATGGGCAGCCGGAGGCGTTCCGCCCGACCGCGGCGGCCGCGGCCGTGACACGGGGGCCGGTGCCCGCTCGGAGCGGGCGGACGCGGACGGCGCGTCCCGGGGCAGGGCGTCCAGCGCCTCGCGGCCGGGCGGCTGGCCGATCTGCGGCTCCACTTCCTGGACGGGGCCGTTCGACGGGGGCGGCGGAGTCCGCGGCCCGCCGGGGTCGACCGTTACACAGCCGGACACGGTGGCGACGGCCAGGCCCACGAGGACGGCCGCGGTCATTCGGTTTCGTTGCACCCGGACACTCTGCGGGTGGCCTGGGCCCGGCGGGAGTCCGTACGCGCCGAATGCCCCGCACGAGTGACCCGGTCAGCACGGTGTGCAGGTGTGTCCATCCGTACGGCGGAGCGGCGCCGGGGCCCAGGGTGGACGGGGGCGGGCCGAGGGTCGGGGCCGCGTTCCGACGGGGTGCCGGCCGCGGGTCGCGGACCGGGTGCCACGTGCGGACCGGGGCGGCGTACGTGGCAGCGTGTACATGGCGGCCGCGTCCGGCGCCCGCCGGCCGGGCGGCGCCGTCGCGCACGTATGCTGCCGGGATCAAGGACGGGCGCAGGGCAGAGTGAGGGAGTTCCCGTGAAGGTCGGCTGCATCGGACTCGGCGACATCGCGCAGAAGGCCTATCTGCCGGTGCTCACCGCCCTGCCGGGGATCGAACTGCACCTGCAGACCCGGACCCCCGCCACCCTGGACGCCGTCGCCGCCGCGCACCGCATCCCCGACGGGCAGCGCCACGCGACCCTCGACTCCCTGCTCGCCCAGGGGGTCGACGCCGCCTTCGTCCACGCCCCGACGACCGCGCATCCGGAGATCGCCACCCGGCTGCTGGAAGCCGGCGTCCCCACGTACGTCGACAAGCCCCTCGCGTACGAACTCGCCGACTCCACGCGGCTGGTGGAGCTGGCAGAGGAACGCGGCACGAGTCTCGCGGTGGGCTTCAACCGCCGTCTCGCCCCCGGCTACGCGCAGTGCGCGGAACACCCGCGCGAGCTGATCCTGCTGCAGAAGAACCGGGTGGGGCTGCCGGAGGATCCCCGGACGCTGGTGCTCGACGACTTCATCCACGTTGTGGACACCCTGCGCTTCCTGGTACCCGGCCCCGTCGACCGGGTCTCGGTGCGGGCCCGGATCGCCGACGGACTGATGCACCACGTCGTCCTCGAACTGTCCGGCGACGGCTTCACCGCCCTCGGCATGATGAACCGTCGGGGCGGCTCCACCGAGGAGATCCTCGAAGTCTCGGGCCAGGACAGCAAGCGACAGGTCATCAACCTCGCGGAGGTCGTCGACCACCGGGGACAGCCCACCCTGCGCCGGCGCGGCGACTGGGTACCGGTCGCCCGACAGCGCGGCATCGAGAGCTGTGTCACCTCGTTCCTGGACGCCGTACGCGCCGGCGTGACGCTCAGCGCGCGCGACGCGCTGGCGACCCACGAACTCTGCGAGCGCGTCGTCCTGGAGGCACTGGCGCAGGCATAGGCGGCGAGGGGCAGCACATCCACGGGGTGGTGACCACCACCGCCGTTCCTGCCGCCCCGCCACGGGTTTGGGAACTCCACCAGCCACCGTGGCGCGGACCGGACGGCCGGAAGGGAGGCGTCCCCGGCCGGGTATGCCTCCCGGCGGTGACGTCAGACGGCCACGACCGCCCCTTCGCGCATCCAGCCCCGGCCGTCCGCTGCCGCATCAGTGGTGACGAGGACGTAGCCGTACTCGTTGTAGGACGCACCCTCACAGGTCGACGCTCCGACGATGTCGCCTGCGTACTTGGTCTTGACGACCACGCTGTACGGATTCGGGTTCTCGTACACCCCGGCGGTCGGCCAGACGACCTTGTACTGACAGCCCGTCCCGGCTGCGGCCCCGGAGGCGGTGGCGAACACCCCGGCGAAGCCGAGCGCGGTGGCCAGGACGGTGGTGGTGAGACGGGTCATCTTCATGATCGGTGGCACTCCTCGGGAGGCTTCGACGTGTCAGGAGCATGATCATAGGGGCGGATTGCGTCCCGGCGCCCCCCCGGTGCACCGCAGCCCGGGTGCACCGCAGACGGAGAGGGCGCCCGGCGTCGCTGCCGCCGGGGCCGAGGGCGTGTCGCCCACCGGGACCGCAACGACCCCACGCCGGGGGCGTCTTCGTCGCCCTGGTACGGCTCCGGGTGCCGGGGTGGAAGGAGGCGACGCGGCGTCCGCACGGCGCGACCTCGCGGGCGCCGCGCACGATCCGCGCTGCCCTCGCCGGGAACGACGGCCTGCGGTGGCCCGAAGCCTCGCGGTCACGCGGTCGCCCGCGGACTTCGCTCAGGCGGGTGGCGTCGACCGGTCTCCCCATCCTCCGATCCGTGCCCCCGTGGGTGAGTTGGGCCGACCGGCGACGGGAGGCGGAACATCCCGGGCGCCACGGATCGCCCGCCCGGGCGGCCGCACCCGATCCGGAGCGGAGAGGCGTCGCCATCACTGTAAAATGCCTTTACAAGTCAATGTTGTTTACTGGAGGTTGCGGCGTGAGCAGGACACGAGCGGCGGCACTGGAGGCGCTGCACGACTGGGCCGCGAACTTCCGGACCGCCCGCAGGGACGCGTTGATCGCCGCGGCCTGGCAGGCGGGGGTGACCAGCGTCCCCGCACTCTCCGAGGCCGCCCGGGTCAGCCGTCCGACCGTCTACGCGGCTTTGCGCTCGCAGGGCATCGAGCCCAACCACCGGGCGAACGGACCCGCGGTGCTCGACAGCGGGCCGCTGGACATCGAGGGTTTCACCGGCCAGGACGAGACCGCCGAAGCGGAGTTCGACAGGGCGCTGGGCCGTTGGAAGGCGACCCGTCCTCACGCGACCTCCGCCGAGTTCTGCGACGAGGGAACACGGCTCGTCGCGCTGATGGACACGACCGCCCGGTACGTCGACGCGCGCGACCGCCTGGCGCGCGAACAGGTCGCCCGCGCCGAACGGGACCGCCTGCTCCGACGGGTCGACCAGCGCTGGGAGGCGCTCAGCACCGCCCCGGCCTGGCACGCCGCCCACCACGCCTACGTCCTCGCGGTCGGCGACGCCCACGCGGGTGTCGACGCGTGGCGGGAAAGCGCGGAGACCGCTCTGCTGCGCCCCTTCCACTGCCGGACGCCGCTGCACGAAGCCGTGTACGGACGGATCAAGGCAGCCGGCCACCCCGGACTGGAGCTCGTGGCGGCCGACGTCGACCGCACACCTGCCCGGACCGCCGGATGGCTCCGCGCCGATCTCGAACGGAACCACGAGCGCCGCCGGCGGCTCGCCGCCGAGACGCTCACCCTCTGACCTCGGCGAAGGCCGGGGACAGCGGGGCGGAGCCGGACGGCGGGGCGGGGAACGGGAATCGGCGTCAGGTCCAGCCGGGACAGGACCCCGGAACGGGGAAACCGCATGAGTCGCGTGCGCGCGATGATCAAGGGATGTCCCCGTCCGGACCATGCGCGCTCCCTGCCCCGTCGGCGAAGGCGAACCGCACGCCCAGCGCAGACCGTACGAGTCCCGGGGCCGCACCTACCGGTACACGGCGCTCCTCTGTCCCGCCGTCCTCACCCTCGGGGATGTCGGGGTGCAGCGGTACGACCAGCTGACCGGCGCCCCCCAGGAGGGCCGCGCGCTCAGCGCGACCGCGTTCCGGGGCCCCGCCGCGCCCGGGGACGGCAGCGGACCGCCGCCCGGTGTGGCCGGGGGACCCGCACGTCCCCGACCGGCGCTGCGCCGGCCCCCGCGCGAGACGGAGCGCGCCCACGACGAGCAGGATGCCCCTGGCACAGACCGGGCCCTGTTCTCCGCGCACGCCACCGGTGTCCGTCTGGCCCACCAGGAGGACACGGTGCGGTCGTGGGCCCCGCCCGGTTCGACGATCCGTCTGTGTAACGGTGCCACCACCACGTCGCACCTCGACGACGCCGAGGAGACCACACTGCGTCCGCCGCTCGCCGATCCGGCCGATCCGTCGGCGGGGCGCACCGGCGCGGCCGTCTCCACCCGCGGCGACCGGTTGGCGCCGATGGCTCGACGCCTACGCGGCCGTACGTACGTGCCCGGGTGCATGGCCTCGTACCGGCACCGGCGGGTCAGCACCCGAACGGCCCCGGAGCACGGGGAGCCGTCCGCGCACTGCGGTTGTCAGTGGGGGGTGCGATCCTGCCCGTATGGACGAGCTGATGCGGCGTCGGGTGTACGGCGCCGACCATGAGGACCCGGATCCCGGACCGCGCCCCGGGCACACCTACCGTGAGCTGGTCGGCGGCCCGCTGGACGGGCTGCTCCTCGACGTGACCGGTTGGTCGGAAACGGCACTGGCCGAGGGGGCGGCCCTGATCACGGAGATAGGGGCGTACGGCCCGGGCGGCCGAGCCGAGTACGGCCCCCGCCGGGGTGACCTCCACCGGTGGGACTGGCAGGGCGACACCCCGTAACGCCGCAGGGGACTCCGCCTTGGGATCGTACGCACCGGACACCGCCCTGCCCGGCCTCCGGCCGAACGACCGCACGGCGACGGCAGTGACGCAGAGGCGGAAGAGGCGGCGCGCCTAGGGTGGTCCGGTGACTCTGAGCGCGGCATCACTCCTCCCGGTCAACCTCACCCTCGGCATCCTGCTCGGTGTGCTCGCGCTGGTGGCGGCGGCCGTGGCGGGAGTGTGCCACCTCGCTCCGGACGACCGGACCAACCGGGCCAGGGAGATCCTGATCGCCGGGGTGCGTGCGGCGGTCCAGCTCGCCGCGGTGTCCCTCGTCCTCACCTGGGCGGTCGACGAGGTCCTCGGGCTGCTGGTGTTCCTGGCCGTCATGTTCGCGGTCGCGGTGCGTACGGCCGGGCGCCGGATCACCGGCAATCACACCTGGTGGCTGGCGTGCGTTCCGATCGCCGCCGGGGTGGCGCCGGTGGTCGCTCCGCTGCTGCTGACCGGCCTCGTACCGCTGAAGGGCATCGCGCTCATCCCCGTCACGGGGATCCTCATCGGCGGGGCACTCACGGTGACCGTCCAGGCCGGGCGGCGTGCGCTGGACGAGCTCAAGCAGCGGCGGGGGGAGGTGGAGGCGGCCATGGCCCTGGGATTCTCCGACCGGGACGCCCGGCTGGAGATCGCGAGGCCGTCCGCCTCCGACGCGCTGCTGCCCGGACTCGACCAGACGCGAACCGTCGGACTGGTCACGCTGCCGGGCGCGTTCGTCGGCATGCTGCTGGGAGGCGCGAGCCCGCTGACGGCCGGCGCGGTGCAACTCTTCGTGCTGGTCGCGCTGATGGCCGTGCAATCGATCGCGGTGGCGATCACCGTCGAACTCGTCGCCCGCCACCGAGTCTTCCGTACCGCACCCGACTGACCGCACCCGGAGTCACGCCGCCTCGTAGCGGTGGGCCCGGCCTCCCCGCCACTCGACCCATCGGGGATCGTCGAGCAACTGCTCGGCATCGGGCAGGCCCGCCCGCCGGAGGAACTCCACCACGTCGGAATCTCCCATCGCGAGCCCGGCGATCTGCCCCCGTATGGTGACCCGTCGGCCGCCGGAGGGGGAGGGGCGATGGATGCTGATGGGCGCGCTCATGCTTCCAGGGTGCGCCGGGCGCGGGGTTGCCGCAGGCGGGCGAGGTCGACCGAGCGAGTGGTGCCGACCGGAGTGAGGCCGGGTCGGGCCGACAGGGGTCGCGGGGGCGGTGAGAGGCAGGGACCGGTCAGTGATTCGAACATTGATTCGAGTATAGGCCGAGAGGTACTGCCTGCGGGCCCGAAAAGGGTGGGGGCTCCCCGAGCCCGTCCGGCTACCCTCCCCGCGGAGGTGCACCGTGTCCTGGCCGTCTGTGATCATCCTCGTTCCCGCATCCCGACGCCGACTGCTCGAACAGCGCATTCGGGCCTTCGGACTCGTGCCCGACCCCGTCACGGGTGAGGACAGACTGGACCGGTACGGCTACGCGTACTCCCTCGACCTCTCCGGCGGGATCCTGGCCGACTACGAGCCGGAAGAGCTCGCCCGGGTGGCGCACCGCATCGGCGAACCCTACGCCGCGTACGTCGCGTGCCAGTCCATGGACGCGGCTCGGGCATTCCTCCGCGAGGTTCTCCCCGGGGTCGATGGCCTCGTCGACACCAACCACTTCGAAATCCTGCGGGCGAGCGCATTTCTCGCCCTGGTGGAGCGTCACCCCGGCTGGGACTGGCGCCGCCGACCGAGCACCGAGGTGCGGTAGAGCGGTCGGGGCCGCCCTTCCCCGCCCGTCCATGGAGCCCGGAGCGGCAGGCAGTGGGACACGGGCACCCTGAGGGTGCGAGCGCGAGCTGACCCTGACCGCGGCGTGGGCGACACGGGGACGAGATCGGAGGCCGCTCGGCATGGCGCACGTCGTGGCTGGTCCCGGACTTACCCGGCACCGGATGTCTGCCCCGGCCCTCCGCGGCCACCTGCCGGCGAACCCGCCGGTCTCCCCGCGGGTGAGGTCACCGCCGCTGCGTCACGGCCTCCCTAGCGGCTCTCCGGCGCTACCGCTGCCCCCAGCCGGGCTGCCGGCGGCAGGGGTGCGTGCCGGGGACAGGCTTCGAACGCCTGGATCGCCAACGCGGCGAAGCGTCGGGAGGCCTTGATCCGGGTGTCGGTCGAGGTGGCGCTGATCCCCTTGTTGGCCATGAGCACGAGGACGAGGTCGTCCAGGACGAAGTCGGGCCGCAGACGCCCGCTTCCCTGGGCCCGCAAGGCGAGTCCGGCGACCGCTCGTACCGTGTACGCACGGCCCGCCGCGACATCGGTCGCCCCCGGGAAGGTCGACAGGAAGGCTTCGGTGAAGCCCCGATCGCGGGCGTGAAGCTCACAGATCTTCTCGATCACCAGGCACAGGCCGCGCCAAGGATCGGGATCGGCACACCCTTCGTCGACGAGGGTGCGGCAGGCGTGCAGCTGGTCCGCGAAAGCGTCGGTGACCAGCGTCTGCTTGGTGGGGAAGTGACGGTACAAGGTGGCGGGCCCCACCCCGGCCCGCCGCGCGATCTCGCGCATCGGCACGTCCAGGCCCTCGGCGGAGAACAGCGCCCGGGCCGCGTCGAGGATGCGTTCGCGGTTGTCCCGCGCGTCGGATCGCAGGAGGTGAGGCACTTGGTCGGTCACCACTCTCACTTTAGCCAAACGGACGGGGGCGTCCGTTAACGTCCGACGGCGGGGGCACCGGCACGGCGACCCGTCGCGACCGTCCCGCCCACGCGCCGTACCGGCCCTTTTTTACGGAGAGGCCGACTCTCCGCACGGCCGCGATGGACGACGGTATGGAACAGGACCCCGCGCGAGCGGTCGAAGGAGAGGAAGACGACGTGAAGGCAGTCGAGATACGGAGGTTCGGAGGTCCTGAAGGGCTGGCCGTGGTCGATCTGCCGGTACCCGTACCCGCAGCCGGGCAGGTGGTGATCGCCACGGAGGCGGTGGGCGTGGGCGGTGTCGACACCGTGATCCGCAGCGGAGCCCTGGCCGCCTACGGATTCAAGGAGGGCCACATACCGGGGGGTGAGGTGGCTGGCACCGTGACCGCGGTCGGCGACGGAGTCGACATGTCGTGGATCGGCCGCCGGGTGTGGGGCTCCACCGGAACCGGTGGAGGCTACGTCGAACGCGCCGTCGTGCTGGCCGAGGAGGTTCTTCCCCTCCCGAGCGGCCTCTCCTCCATCGACGCGGTGACCCTCGGCAGCTCCGGGGTGGTCGCCCACTTCGGCCTTCGCCACGCCCGTTTCGCCCCCGGGGAGACGGTCCTCGTGCGCGGCGCAGCCGGCAGCATCGGCATCATGGCGGTGCAACTCGCCGCACGCGGAGGTGCCGCCGCGGTGGCGGTCACGACCTCGTCGGCCGAACGCGGCGAACGGCTGCACCGTCTCGGTGCGACCCATGTGCTGGACCGCTCCGGTGACGGAGGCGCAGATGCTCCCGCCGGCTACGACGTCATCATCGACGTGGTGGCCGGTGCGGACATGCCGTCGTTCTTCGACCGGCTCAACCCCAACGGCCGCATGGTGGCCGTGGGCGCGGTGGCGGGTCAGCCGCCGGCGGACTTCGGCACGAAAATCATGGCGGCCTTCCAGAAGTCGATGTCCTTCGCCGCCTTCAGCGCGGCCACCGTCAGCGGGGCCGACCGGCGTGCCGTACGCGGCGAGCAGTTCGCTGCAGCCGTACGCGGCGAGATCGAGACGGTGGTGCACGAGGTGTTGCCCCTCGACGGCGCCGCGCTGGCGCACCGGAAGATGGACGCGGGCGAGGTCTTCGGCAGGATCGTGCTGACGCCGTAGAGCCCGCACGAACAGAGGAGTGACCGTCGGAACGCGGCGACAAGCGCCCAGCGGCATGGCCAGTGACGCCCTGCTGCCTGGTTCCGGGCGACAGCCCTACGGGCAACTCTCTTCGAACTTCACCCGTCGGAACCGGTGCCTCGGCAGCGGTGGAGACGCGCCCTGTTGCCCGCCGACTTCGGGCAACAGGGCGCTCGGGCTCAGAAGGGAGCCAAGCCCGCGCCGAAGACATCGATGACCAACGGGTCTCCCGTCGTCGGGCTCCACGTGGGAGCACCTCGCCGACTCACCTCGCCCGACTGTCCACCGATGAGCACATGCCCATCCGGGCTCTTCAGCAGCGCCTGCACCATGGTGATGTCGTGGAAGGTCAACGTCCCGCCCCAGTCGTCAGGCGTCGTGCTGGTGAGGTTCGCGTCGGCGTCGAACCGTTGGCCGCTCTCGGCGAGGAAGACGGCAGGGCCTCGGTATGTGGTCATGGCCTGAGGCTAGCGCGGAGGCGTGAGCGCGACCCAACTAGGTTCTCGTGCGTTCCGGTTGAACCCCCCAGCACCCTCGATGACATGCCCTGTCGAGACCTTCCGGCGCCTCACGAGAGGCTTGGCGGCTGCCGTCGCCCGGCTCGTGTGACGATCCGTAGGTCATCGTTGCCCATGGTGGTGATCAGGGGTTCGCCGACGTTGTCGAAGAGGATGACCGGCTCAGCCTCCCGGTGACCGGCTTCGGTCCTGCACCCCTTCGGTGCGGGTGGCCCGGCCGAGGACGATCTCCTGCACGTCGGTCCGTGTGCATGCTGCGCGCCACCCGTCGGGACAGCGGCACTGAAAGCGGTGATGACGTGTGAGGGGAGGGTCGGGCCGGCCAGAGCTTCAGGTGCGCGTTCTCCGCGCGGGTCGTCCGGGCGGATCCACGCTGCCCGGTAGTGGTCCGCAGACCCTCCCCGCCACTCGAGCCGCTGCCAGGTACGTGGTGTCTTGGCTCGCGGTAGCGGTCAAAGCCTCAGTTCTCGAGGCCCCCGGCCTGGTCGGCTGCTTTCACCCAGCCGCTCCGAGAGCGGGCTTCGGGAGGATCGGACCACGCCAACGGTAGGGGCGGGGCGCAGCGGCCACGTCATCCGCCCAATTCCTCGGCGGCTTTCATGATCGTGCGGATCTGTTCCCGGGTCCAGCCGGTGATGCGGACGACCTCGCCCTGGTCCCCGCGCTTGGGGTCTTGCTGCAGAGCCGCAACGGCTTCGGCGCGGAGGTCTGCTCTGGCGGCGTCCAGTGCCGCTTCGGCTTCCCGGTATCGCTGAGCTGCGAGTTGGAGCTTGGCTGTGTCCATACCCTCATCTTGCCACCGCATTGGCCAAGTCGCTGGGCCAAGCCCATTGACCCACCGTGGCGCCGTCGCGCATCACGTCCCGGGTCCGGGACGAGGTGCCTGTTCCGTTGTCGCCCGGTGGCTGTCACCCGGACCGCCCGAGGGCTCTAAGCAGCGCCCGGCTGGTTGTCGTACCGGCCTCGTGGATCGTCCCCCCGCACAGCCGCCGCCCACTCCGCGAGCAGCCGCTCATACTCCCGGCGCCCTTCCACGGACAGGCGACCACCATGAGCCCGCACCAGCGCGCGGATCTCCGCGTTCACCACAGGCAGCGGGCGCGCAGCAGCAGCGTCACACGAAGTCGGGGGCATGCCCACAGACTACGGGCACGGGGCGACGGAGCCCAGAGCGCCCGGACTACGATGGCGCGATCTTGGTGGGCGACGCGCGGGAGACAGCGATGAGCGAGTGGACCGTGCACGGCGCACGACCCATCTCCACTAGGCCGTCTCTTTCGGATCAAGCTTGGGCGGCATCCCGCTCTGCTTGCAGCCAACTGAGCTGCGCCTCGCTGAGCGGCGGCTCAAAGCCTTCAGGGAACATGAGCGTGAGGGGCTGTGGCCACATGCTTTCAGGCCCGTGCTCTTCACAGTGCAGAGCGATGAGATGCGGTCCCTCCCCGCAAGCCTCGTGCTGGTAGACGCGGTCATGCGCCTGGCAGAAGTACGAGAACATCGTGCAGTCGTCCTCGTCAGTCGGCTCGTAGTAGCCGGGATCCCGGACGATCAGTGTCACCCGTTCCTGACGGTTGAACCGAGGGATGGGCCGAGGATCGCACCACAGCAGTCGAGGAGGAAGCACGCGACCATTCTGTGCCAAGAGCGGCTTCGAGTCAGCGCGCGGACCAGATGAAGATGCCGCGAGGTGGAGTACCGCCTGGTACATGGTGGCGGTCTTGTCGTACCGGGTGGCCAGACCGCGCCACTGCTTGTTGATGCACCGCTCAACGGTGTGGCGCTGTTTGTAGGCGTCGCGAACTCGACCTCGTCGACGTCGAACCGCCCGGTCGCCCCCGGTACGAACACCACCTCATCAAGCTCGCACCTGTCGCCGCCACCGTGCTCCTCAACGAAGCCGATGAGGTGCTGCTGATGTGGCGGTACCGCTTCGCCACCAACACCTGGAACTGGGAGATTCCCAGCGGCATCGTCGAGCCCGGCGAGGATCTGGCGGCTGCCGCTGCCCGCGAGGTGCTGGAGGAGACCGGCTACCAGGTCGACCCGGCCGCCCTGGTCCCGCTCGCCTACAACCAGCCCATCGGCGGCATGTCGAATGCCGAACACCACGTGTTCCTCGCTCGCGACTCCATGCGGGTCGCGGAACCGGTCGACACCCACGAGGCCGACCGCATCGAGTGGCACCCGCTCTCCGCGTGCCACGCGCACCGTCGGGGAAACCCTCCCGCTCGTCGCGCACCCCTTTGGCAGCGGGCGGGAGGCTTCCACACCACGCGGTACCGCAGGGTGCGTCGTGCGCCGAACAGGAAGCCGGGGCGAGACCACATTCCACCCCTCCAGGTGGCGGTCTTGCCCCGGCTTCCCGCTGCCGCGCTCGGCCTTGGCCAGGGCCGGGTGAGAAAGGCCGGGTCAGCCCGCCGACTCTCCCGCGTGCGGGCTCAGCACGCCTGCGGCGACCAGGGCGAAGAGGACGATGCCGAGGATGACGCGGTAGTAGACGAACGGCATGAAGCTCTTGGAGGAGATGAACTTCATGAACCAGGAGATGACCACGTAACCCACCACGAACGCGACCACGGTCGCGAAGATCGTCGGGCCCCAGGAGACGTGGCCTTCGCCCGCGTCCTTGAGTTCGAAGACACCGGAAGCCAGGACGGCGGGGATGGCGAGCAGGAAGGAGTAACGCGCCGCGGCCTCGCGGGTGTAGCCCATGAGCAGGCCACCGCTGATGGTGGCGCCCGAGCGCGAGACCCCCGGAATCAGCGCCATCGCCTGGCACAGCCCGTAGATCAGACCGTCCCGCACTCCCAGGTCCTGGAGCGACTTGCGCTCCCTGGCGGCGCGGTGCTTGCCGCCGACCTCGTCGCGGGCCGCGAGACGGTCCGCGATGCCGAGGACGATGCCCATCACGATCAGGGTCGTCGCGATGAGACGAAGATCGCGGAACGGGCCCTCGATCTGGTCCTTGAAGGTCACCCCGAGCACACCGATCGGGATCGAGCCGACGATGACCAGCCAGCCCATCTGGGCGTCGTGGTCGCGGCGCATGTCGCGGTCGAAGAGTGACCGGAACCAGGACGACAGGATACGGGCGATGTCCTTGCGGAAGTAGATGATCACCGCCGCCTCCGTGCCGATCTGGGTGATGGCGGTGAACGCCGCGCCGGGGTCGTGCCAGCCCGCGAAAGCCGCGGTCAGCCGCAGATGGGCGCTGGAGGAGATCGGCAGGAACTCGGTCAGTCCCTGAACGAGGCCCAGGACGAATGATTCGAACCAGCTCATGGGGCTTAGGCCATCCCGGAGGTGATCAGGCGACGGCCGCACGACAGGGGAAGCGTCGGCAGCGTGCGAATGCGGTCAGAAAAGGACAAGGCGCAAGCCTCGGAGATCCTTTGTCGGTCGGGCGCAGCGTATCGCCTGTGGGTGAACGGCTTGCCGCCTGCCCCCGCCCCGGGCCACCTTCTCTGCGACGGACGCCGGGACGACGTTCAGACGGCCGCAGCGAGCCGGTGGCGTTTGCGCCAGGCGACCAGTGCGCCCCCGACCGCCGACAGCACGATGAACCCGGTCGCGGCGAGGAAGGCGGGGGAGGTGGGTGAGGCGGCCTGGCTGCCGGCGATGACGTACGCCGCCGTGTTGGGGATCGAACCGATTCCGGTGGCCAGCAGGAACGGCGCGTACCGCATGCGGGAGGTGGCCGCGCAGTAGTTGGCGGCGGCGAACGGGACGCCCGGGAAAAGCCTGAGCGCCAGCATGGAGCGGAAGCCGTGCCGACTGAGCTGGCCGTCCGCGGCCTTCAGCCAGCGCCCGCGCAGCAGGGTGCGCAGCGCGTCCTGCCCCAGTACCCGGCCGAGCAGGAACGAGATACCGGCTCCGAGCACCGTGCCCGCGAGGGCGGCGGCCAGCCCTGCCTGGGTGCCGAACAGTGCTCCCGCCGCCAGGTTGAGGAGAGGGCGGGGGGCGAAGGCCACCGTGGAGACGCCGTAGGCCAGTCCGAAGAGCAGGACCGCCGTGGCGCCGGTGAGCTGTGCCGGCCAGCCGGAGGAGAGCAGGCGCTGTGGATCGAAGAGCAGCATGGTCGACGCGGCGGCGGCGAGAACCACGACGAGCAGGGAGAACCGGGACCAGGGGGACATCAGCGCCTTCGAACAGCGCAGGGCCGGACCGTTGCGGGGACGGGCCGCGGAGGCGGGTTCGAACATCTGGGGAGAGTAACGGAAGAGGACATGTGATCGCCGTAATGCACGCGTGATGAACTGACGATCCAACAGGATCTGCCGGGTTTGCACCCACCGTGCGGACCCCTGCCCGGCGCACCTGTGTCCGGCGTCCCCGGTCCCTGCCCGGCGCGCACCCTGCCCGGCCGCGAGCACCCGCCCTGCCCGCGGACCTGCGCGGGGGACCGCACCACCCGCCTCCGCGACCCAACCGGAAAACCTGTCGACGCGCGCGGTCCCGGAGGGCCATCATCCAGACATGTCCCGGTACGCCTTCCTCGCAGCGCCGTCCGCAGTCGCGGACGCGCCGAAGGCTGCCGCGCACACCGCGGTCGCACTCCACGCAGTGGCAGGCCCCGCAGCCGCGTTCCCCGCGGCGGTCGCGGCCGCCGCGACGGCGCTCCTCGACGGCGCCCGAAGCTGACCCTCCTCCGCATGTCCGGCGGACCCCGGGAGGGGAGGGTCGGACAGGCGCAGGGGTCCCCTCCCACGGCTTCGCAACCAAGGAACGAGCCATGCCCAAGACCGCGTACGTGCGCACCAAGCCGCACCTCAACATCGGAACGATGGGTCACGTCGACCACGGCAAGACGACGCTGACCGCCGCCATCACCAAGGTCCTCAGCGGGCGGCCCGACGCCGCCACCTCCTACGTCGCGTTCGACCGGATCGACCGCGCCCCCGAGGAGAGCCGCCGCGGCATCACCATCAACCTCGCGCACGTCGAGTACGAGACCGACACCCGGCACTACGCCCACGTCGACATGCCCGGTCACGCCGACTACGTGAAGAACATGGTCACCGGAGCCGCGCAGCTCGACGGCGCGATCCTCGTCGTCTCCGCGCTCGACGGCATCATGCCGCAGACCGCGGAGCACGTACTGCTGGCCCGTCAGGTCGGCGTCGACCACATCGTCGTCGCCCTGAACAAGGCGGACGCCGGTGACCCCGAGCTGACCGACCTGATCGAGATGGAGGTGCGCGACCTGCTCTCGGCGCACGGGTACGGAGGCGACACGGTCCCCGTCGTCCGGGTCTCCGGGCTCAAGGCGCTGGAGGGCGACCCGCGCTGGACGGCGGCGATCGAAGGGCTGCTCGACGCGGTGGACACGTACGTGCCGATGCCGGTGCGCTACACCGACGCCCCGTTCCTGCTCCCGGTGGAGAACGTGCTCACCATCACCGGGCGCGGCACCGTCGTCACCGGTGCGGTCGAGCGCGGCACCGTACGCGTCGGCGACCGGGTGCAGGTGCTCGGTGCGCACACGGAGACGGTGGTCACCGGCCTGGAGACCTTCGGCAGGCCGATGGAGTCCGCCCAGGCCGGCGACAACGTGGCGCTGCTGCTGCGCGGGGTGGAGCGCGACCGGGTCCGGCGGGGCCATGTCGTGGCCGCGCCGGGCAGCGTCGCCCCGACGCGACGCTTCACCGCGCAGGTGTACGTCCTCTCCGCCCGCGAGGGCGGTCGCACCACTCCGGTCGCCACCGGATACCGGCCGCAGTTCTACATCCGCACCGCGGACGTGGTCGGTGACGTGGACCTGGGGACGGCCGGGGTCGCCCGTCCGGGGGACACGGTCGCCATGACCGTGGAGCTCGGCAGGGACGTGCCGCTGGAGCAAGGACTCGGCTTCGCGATCCGCGAGGGCGGCCGCACCGTCGGCGCCGGCACCGTCACCGGGCTGCTCTGACGGCGGACGCCGGGCGTGCCCGCCCCACCCGGGGAGGCACGCCCGGCGCACCCCCCGTCCCGGCCGACACCCCACAATGGGGGAGTGAACGAGCCGATACCCGTCATCCGTGATGTCGACCGCGGTACCGCCCGCCTGCTGCCCGACGTCGACCGGGACCGCGCCTGGCTGCTCACGGTCGACGGCGCCCCGCAGTCGTACGTGGACCTGGACGACCCCGCGCACCTGGAGTTCGAGTACGTCCAGCGGCTCGCGCACGTACTGGACACGGCCGCGGCCGCGGGCGAACCGCTCGACGTGCTGCACCTGGGCGGCGGCGCCCTCACCCTGCCCCGTTACACCGCCGCCACCCGGCCCGGTTCCCGCCAGCGCGTGGCGGAAGCCGACCGGGGACTGCTGGACCTGGTGGCGGAGGTCATGCCGCTCCCCGACGGCAGCGGCATCGCCGTGCACGCCGAGGACGCGCGGGAACTGCTGGAGCGGACCGCACCGGACTCGGTGGACGTACTGATCGCCGACGTCTTCGGCGGGTCACGGGTCCCCGCCCACCTCACCTCCGTCGAGTACGCGCGGGCCGCGGGCCGGGTCCTGCGCACGGGCGGGGTCTACGCGGCCAACCTCGCCGACAGCGCGCCCTTCGACTTCCTCCGCTCCCAGCTCGCCGGCTTCGCCGCCGTCTTCCCGGAACTGGCGGTCGTCGCCGAACCCGCCGTGCTGCGCGGCCGGCGTTTCGGGAACATCGTGCTGCTGGCCGCCCACGCGCCCCTGGACACCGCCGCGCTCACCCGGCGCTGCGCGGGAGACGCCTTCCCCGCGCGGGTCGAGCACGGCCCGGCGCTCACCCGCCTGATCGGACGGGCGCAGCCGGTCGCCGACGCCGAGGCGGTCGCCTCACCCGAGCCGCCCCAGGGTGCCTTCACCGTCGGCTGAGGAACCGTCGGCTGAGGAAGCGCCCGGTGGAGGAGCGGACGCCGATGCGGCGGGAGCGGCAGCCAGGAGGGACGCGGCGGGGAGCGGAGTGGCCGTGAGGGGAGTGGCCGGGAGAGGAGCGGCCGGTGCCTGCGCGGCGTCCCCGGTGGGGGAACCGCCCTTCGCGACCGGGGCGGTGTGTTCGCGCCGGGTCATGTTCCGTACGTCCGGTACGAGCAGGACCAGCGCGGTCGTGAGCACCACCAGGGCCGCGCACCCCCAGAGCGCCGTGCTCCGCCCGACCAGTCCTTCGACCGGGCCGGCGACCGCCGTGGCGAGGGGCAGCATCGCGACCGAGCCGAACCAGTCGTAGGCGGAGACCCGCGACAGCTTCTCCTCCGGGATCTCCTGATGCATCGTCGTCATCCAGGACACCCCGAACACCTCGAGGGTGACCCCGCTCACGAACATCACGGCGCAGAGCCCCGCCACCGGCAGCGGTACGGCGAGCGCGGCCGAGGGGAGAGCCAGCGGAAAGACGCCGAGGGTGCCGGCGAGCAGCAGCCGCCGGGGCTTCCACCGGGACATCAGGACCGCCCCGCCGAGCGTGCCCACACCGAACGCGGCCAGCGCGGTGCCCCAGGGGCCGGGGCCGCCGAACTCGTCGCGGGCGACCAGTGGACCGTAGACCGACTCGGCGGCGCCGACGACCGCCACCACCACCGAGAACTGCGCCACGATCGCCCACAGCCAGGGACGGCCGATGAACTCCTGCCACCCTTCCCGCATGTCGGAGAGGAGGCCGCCGCCCGGCTCGCGGGCGGGGATGTGACTGACGTCGAGGAAGGCACGGAGGCCACCGGCGACCGCGAAGGCCGCCGCGTCCACGGCCAGGACCCACCCCGGGTTCACCGCCGAGGCCATGATCCCGCCGAGAGCCGCCCCGCCGATCCCGGCCCCCTGGCTCGACATGCGGAAGAAGGAGAAGGCGCGGCCGGCCTGCTCCGGGGTGACGGAGGACATCAGCATGCCCTCCGCGGCCGGGTTGAAGAAGGCCTGGCCGGTGCCGCAGAGCGCGGTGAGCACCATCATCTGCCAGAGCTCGGCCGTGCCGGTCAGGACGAGCACGGCGAAGACGGCCTGCGAGACGCAGTTGAGGGCGTTGGCCGCGACCATGACCCGGTGCCGGGGCATCCGGTCCGCCACGGCGCCGCCGATCAGGATGAAGAGCACCAGCGGAAGGGTGCGCGCGGCGGCGACGAGCCCGATGTCCCCGCCGTCCCCGCCCTGCCCCAGCACCGCGAACGAGGTGGCGATCAGAGCGCTGCTGCTGCCCACCCCGGTGATGACGGCGGCGCTGGTCAGCAGGGTGTAGTTGCGGCCGGCCCACTCGGGGCGGCGGCGCTTCACGGGGGAAATGGCGGGGGATGTCACCCAGGGACTAAACACGCCGGGGCCCCGCGTTGCCAAATGGATATCTTCCACCGGAGGGCCCGAGCCGCCGTCCCCCGGGCCACCCACCCCCGGGGCCGGCCGCGCGGGGCCCGGCGCGTACCCGCCGCCCGCGTCCCGGCCGCGGTTCTCCGGGCGCCCGCCGCCGGGCTCCCGGGGAACCCGGCGGCCGGGGGCACGGTCGGCGGGACACGGCCGCGGTCAGGAGGTGGCGTCCACCAGCCGGACGGTGCTCAGGATCTTGTCGATCGTGGTGTCGGGGAGTTCGTCCTCCACGCCGGCGTTGGCGTAGAGGATCCAGGTCGCGTACTCGCCCTTGTCGTTCTTGAAGCCGAACGCCACCGACTTGCCGTCCGTGTCGCACTTGTTCTTCTTCGCGAGACCGAGCGCGGTGGCCTTCACGACACTGCCGGACAGGCCGGACTTGGTGGTGAACGCCTCGGGAGACCCGACCTTCACCTTGTCCTTGGGGTCGGACTGCCCGTACGCGGCCCAGACCCAGGTGCCCGCCGCAGCGGTCGCGGCCTCGTCGGTCGACTTGGCACCCTGCGCGCCCTTGCTGCCGGCCCCGGCGAGGTCGCTCGTCTCCTCCCTGCCGTCCTTGTCGGAGTCGTCGACGCACCACTTGCTCTGGTAGAACGCGGGGGCACTGAACCCGGCGACCGGTCCGCCCGTCGGGTTCTTGGCGTCCTCGAACCCGGAGATCAGGCCGGCGCTCGCCACCTCCCAGTCGCCCGGCACGTCGAACTGCGTGCCCCACTTGGGGTTGGTGACGACCTTCCACCCGGGCACGGTCGGCTGCGGGTCGTTGTCGTCGCTGCGCGGGTTGGCCGGCGGGGAGGTGACGGCGGACGGCTTGGCCGGGGCGGACGACGAGGCCTTGCCGTCGGCGACGTCCTTGCCGCCGCCTCCGTCGTCCTTCTTCATCACGACGATGCCGGTGACGACCGCCGTCGCCACCACCGCTGCCGCCGCGACCACGGCGACCACCGCCGTCTTCCGCTTGTCGTCGGGCGGCTTCGGTGCGCCGGGAGGCGCCTGCACGGCGTACGCCGGCACGGTCGGCTGCTGGTACGGGTTCGGCTGGGGATGGCCGGGCTGCGGCCCGCCCTGCGGGTAGCCCTGAGGCTGCCCCGGCTGCCCCTGCGGGTACCCCGGCTGCTGCTGGTACGGATTCGGTTGCTGGTACCCCGGCTGCTGGTACGGATTCTGGCTCGGGTCCTGCGGGTTCTGCTCGCCCCCGGGCGGCTGCTGTCCTGGCCACATGGCGAGTAACCATAGAGGGACCCGGGGCCCCGGGCTACGGCTGCCCCCGCGGGGGACGGCCAGGAGGCTGTCCTACCCGTGAGTAACCCACGTGGCCGTGAGTGCCGCAGCGGAGAAGAGTCCCGGAGAGACGCTCGCCGCGACGGTCCCGAAGGCCGGCGCTCCCCCTCTCATTCGCCCGGACGACGGACCAGCACCCACCGCTGATCCTCCCGGCCGGTCCGCTGATCCTCCCGGCCGGTCCGCCGTGTCGGGCCATCCGCCGGCGTGCTCCGCGGACCGGGGCCACCCTCGCCGGCCGGAGTGCCCGCCGTCGGGCGCGGCCGTCCCCGGCGTGGTCGGGCCCGGTACGCTGGCCCCTGTTGCCGTGGCGTCGCAGGGACGGCCGGCAGGGGGAACACCCGCACGGGAGGAACGGCTTTGCACGTCCAGGAGTGGCTCGAAACCATCCCCGCGCTCAGCATCTACCTTCTCGTGGGGGGCGTCATCGGCGTCGAGAGTCTGGGCATTCCGCTGCCCGGCGAGATCGTCCTCGTCTCCGCTGCGCTCCTCGCGTCCCAGCACGGGGAGATCGACCCGTACATCCTCGGGGCCTGTGCCACCGCCGGGGCCGTCATCGGCGACTCGATCGGCTACGCGATCGGCAGGAAGGGCGGACGCCCCCTGCTGGCCTGGCTGGAGGCGAGGTTCCCCCGGCACTTCGGCGCCGCCCAAGTCGGCATGGCCGAGCGCTCGTTCCAGAAGTGGGGCATGTGGGCGGTGTTCTTCGGCCGGTTCGTGGCGCTGCTGCGCATCTTCGCGGGCCCGCTCGCCGGCGTGCTGCACATGCCGTACTGGAAGTTCCTGATCGCCAACGTGCTCGGGGGGATCGTCTGGGCGGGTGGCACCACCGCCGTCATCTACTCGGTGGGCGTGGTGGCGGAGGCATGGCTGAAGCGCTTCTCCTGGCTGGGGCTGGTGATCGCCGTACTCATCGGCCTGGCGTCGATGCTGGTGCTGAAGAACCGTGCCAAGAAGGCGGCCGCCCAGGCCGGCGAGGTCCCCGCGCCGGTCGCCACGGCGGACTGAGGGACCCTGCCGGGGCACCGGAGCCGGTACACCCGGGCCGCGCGACCGGCACCCCTCCCGGCTCCGGCCCCCGGCTCACTCCGCGTGTGCCCGCCGGTGGGCCTTGGCCAGTTCCACGTAGCCGACCGCGTTGAACCTGATCCCCTCCAGCTCCTCCGCCGTGACCTCGCGCTTGACCCGGGCGGGCACGCCCGCGACGAGGGAACCCGGCGGGACCCGCATGCCCTGGGGGACGAGGGCCTGCGCCGCGACCAGCGATCCGGCACCGATGTGCGCGCCGTTGAGCACGGTCGCGCCCATGCCGATCAGTACGTCGTCCTCGATCACGCATCCGTGCAGCACGGCGTTGTGGCCCACCGACACCCGGGCTCCGACCGTGAGCGGGAAGCCCGGGTCGGTGTGGACGCTGCAGTTGTCCTGGATGTTGCTGTCCGCACCCAGCGAGACGGGTCCGCAGTCGGCCCGCAGGACGGCCTGGTACCAGACGCTCGAACCGGGCGCGAGCGTGACCTCGCCGAGCACGACGGCGGTCGGCGCCACGAAGGCGTCCGGGTCGACGAACGGCTCCTGGCCACCCACACCCCTGATCAACGGCTGTTCCGCCACGGTCCGCTCCTTCGTCCGGTGATGACCCGTCGGGGGAACCGTAGGTGACGGGTGCGCGCCTCCCCGCCAGTGGGGTGAGTACGGCGGTGAAGCGGTGGGGTGAACATCACAGAGCGGAGTGCCGAGGGGGGTGAATCCGGAGGGCTACCGTGAGCGGGTGCCGAAGAGCGATCACACCCCCTCCTTCCTGTCCCGCTGGTGGCGTCGCGCCGCCTCCCGGGCGGTCCACCGCGGCCGGGCCTGGGTGGGGGAGCACGGTGCGGTGACCGCCGAGCACCCCGGTCCGCTGCGCTTCCGCCGGATCGGGGAGGGGACGCGGCTGGCGTTCCCGCAGGGCACGGTCTTCGGTGAGCCGTGGATCCGTCTGGGAGACCATTGCGTCATAGCCGAGCAGGTGACGCTGACCGCCGGGATGATGCCCGGCCTGGAACTGGGCCCCGACCCGATCCTGACCCTGGGCGACGGTGTCGTCCTCGGCCGCGGCAGCCACGTCATCGCCGACACCACGGTGACGATCGGCTCCGACACCTACTGCGGGCCGTACGTCTACATCACCTCGACCAACCACAGCTACGACGACCCGGACCAGCCGGTCGGCCGGCAGTGGCCGCGTACGGAACCCGTGGTGATAGGCCCGGGCTGCTGGATCGGCACCGGAGCGGTGGTGCTGCCCGGCGCCCGGCTCGGCCGCAACGTCGTGGTGGCGGCGGGCGCGATCGTGCGGGGAGAGGTCCCCGACCACGCCGTGGTGGCGGGCGCCCCGGCCCGGGTGGTGCGGAGTTTCGACCCGGAGCGGGGCTGGCAGCCCCCGCTGCGCACGCCCGCGCCCCGGCCCATCCCCGAAGGCGTCACCCCCGCGCAGCTCCTGGACTTCGCGGCCTCGGACAACGCCGCCGGTCCCGTCTGACCCGCACCGCCCGGTCCGGGCGGGGAGATCACGCCCAGGGGACCGAGGGCGAGTGCCTGGCAGAAGCAGAGCCTCGCCACCGGGCCGACAGCGCCGGCGGCCACTGCGAACCAGAGCCGGTCGCCCGCCTCGCTCCACGCGCCGGTCGCCACCGCGGTGGCTCCCAGCCCCACCACGGCGATCACTTGTGAGACGACGACCACGGTCAGGGCGGGGATCCGGCGGGTCGGCGGACCGCCCCCGAAGTCGGACAGCCCTCAGAGGAGACCGGTGGCCAGGGCGAAGAGTGCTGACAGGACGGGCCTCGCAGTACAGTGCGGCGAACGGTGGGACGTGGCGCGGGGGGTGCGCGGCCGGCGGGCGCGCACGGGCGACATGCGCTGCGGGCCTTCGACGGTGCGCGAACGGCTGCGGGGCGCATCACCCGGTAGTTCATTTTTTTGCACTCGGCATCAAGGATATTGGACTGAATGTGTCTGATCTCGATCAGTTGACCCAGTCGCTGGCCCGGAACCTCAAGCGCTGGCGGGGGGAGCGCGGCTTCACGCTCGACGCTCTCGCGGCCCGTTCCGGCGTCAGCCGAGGAATGATCATCCAGATCGAGCAGGCCCGCACCAACCCGAGCGTCGGCACCACGGTCAAGCTCGCGGACGCCCTCGGCGTCACCATCATGGCGCTCCTCGACTACGAGCAGGGCCCCCAGGTCCGCCTGGTCGGCCCCGAGCAGGCGGTACGCCTCTGGTCGACCGAGGCGGGCAGCTCGACGACCCTGCTCGTCGGCGCCGACGCGGGTGGGCCCTTCGAACTCTGGTCCTGGCACCTGGAGCCGGGGGACGGCAGCGCCTCCGACCCCCACTTGGAGGGAACGGTCGAACTGCTCCACGTCACGGCCGGGGAGCTGACCCTCCTCGTCGGCACGGAGGCCCACACCGTCCCGGCCGGCACCTCGGCGACCTTCCAGGCGCACGTCGCCCACGCCTACCGCAACGACGGCACCGAACCGGTCGAGCTGACCATGGCCGTCCGGATCCCGCCGGTCCGCTGAAACCGGCATGCTCCGGCTCGTGGGCGGCTGTCGGCGTGCTGGGCGGGTCCTCATCGGCAGCGGCAGCGGCGGGCGCCGCGGTGTGCTGCTGGGCCGTGCTCCGGCGTACGCCCACTCTTCCGGTCAGTGCCGCCGGGGCCCGTACGCCACCGCCGGCGGGGGGCCGGCGCGCCGGGCGTCGTACGGGCCGGTGCCGTGGGTGAACCGGTCCACCGCGAAGTCCACCGCCTCCCGCACGGGCACCAGGGTGCCGGCCGCCTCACCCACCCGGCCGGTGCGGACGGTTCCCGGACCCGCGGCGGCCGCGAACTCCGCGCCGAGCGCCACGAAACCGGTGTCGTCGAGGGCCACGTCCTCGTACTCCCACCACCGGCCCGCACCGGCTGGGCCCACCACACACCGGTAGCGGCGCACGGGCGGGTCGGGCACGCGGTACTCGGCGAGGTGGAAGGCGCTGAACGTGCCGAAACCGGTGCCGAGCAGCAACGCCTGCGCCTTCGCCTCGTACAGGCGGGCGAGCGGCGACTCCTCGCCGAGGTGGCAGTCGGCGCGATGGTCCCGGGTGAGCCGTGCGGCGTCCGGGCCGAGAGCGGCGAAGGAGGTCTGCGGGTGGCCGCTGCGGCGCGCGCCGGGGCTGAGCCGTACCGCCTCCGCGAGCCGGCCCATCGTCGGGGCGGGGGTGGTGGCCGGATCGAAGGGCGGCATCCGCGCGCGTACCCGGGCACGCTCCGCGTCGGTGAGACCGGCCACGCGCAGCAGATGAGCGCGCGAGGTGTCGGAGTTCTCCTGGGTGAACGAGGGGACGACCAGCGTCCCCTCCGGCCCCAGGGCGGCCCGCAGCCCCGCCACCACACCGGCCGCCCGACGGTCCGGAGGGCGCAGCGCACGCATCGAGGCGTGCACGATCAGCGTGCCCCCGGGACGCACGCCCAGGGTGAGCAGTTCGGCCGCCAGCCGCTCCGGGTACGACACCGTGTCCACAGCCGGCCATTCTCCGCCCCCGTCCGTGCTCCCGGAAGGGTGTGACCGGCCCCGGCCGGTCTTGCCCCGACGTGATCGGCGCGGACCGGACCGGATCAGTCCAGGGAGCGGATCTCGATCGCGGGGCAGCGGTCCATGACCATGTCAAGTCCGGCCTCGCGCGTGCGTGCGTACGCCGCCTCGTCGATCACCGACAACTGGAACCAGACCGCCTTCGCGCCGATGGCCACGGCCTCGTCCGCCACGGCGCCGGCCTGCTCGCTGTTGACGAACACGTCCACCACGTCCACCGGGAACGGGATGTCCGCGAGGGAGGCGTACCCCTGCTCACCGTGGACCGACTCGGCCTTCGGGTGGACGGGGACGACCCGCTTGCCGAACCGCTGGAGGACGCCGGCGACCCCGTAGGCCGCGCGGGAGGTGTTGGAGGACAGGCCGACCACGGCCCAGGTGTCTCCGGAGTCCAGCAGGATCCGCCGGACCGTCTCATCGTCTGCGTACATGCCACCGACAACCCGGCAGGATCCGCCGCCATTCCCGCATCGCCACCGCGATCCCGGCTCCGCCGTGCTCCCCGCCCCGCCGTTGCCGTCGGCCCCACGAGGAAGCACGGGGCGGCCCCTCGGGTGGTGTCCGGCGGATCACGGCCGGGGTCGCGAGGCCCCGCAGGGTGCGTCGCGAGGCGCCGCAGGGTGCGTCGCGAGGCGCCGGACGCCGTGACCTGCCCGACCGTGGTCCGCCGGACCCCCCTAGGCTGGCCGCATGCAGGAGCAGTACCGCACCATCGCCCGAGCGGGCGTGCACGAGACCGAGATCAACCGTTCGCGGTTCCTCTGCGCGCTCGCCCCCGCCGCCACCGAACAGGACGCGCAGGAGTTCGTCGCCCGCGTCCGCAGGGAGCACCCCACCGCCGGCCACCACTGCTACGCCTACGTGGTCGGCGCCGACGCCTCGGTGCAGAGGGCCAGCGACGACGGCGAACCCGGCGGGACCGCCGGTGTGCCGATGCTGCAGATGCTGATGCGCCGCGAGGTCCGCTACGTCGTCGCCGTCGTGACCCGGTACTACGGCGGAGTGAAACTCGGCGCCGGCGGCCTCATCAGGGCGTACGGGGGAGCGGTCGGCGAGGCGCTGGACGACGTGGGCACCCTCACCCGCCGCCGCTACCGCCTGGCCACCGTCACGGTCGACCACCAGCGGGCGGGCAAGCTGGAGAACGATCTGAGGGCGACCGGAATCTCCGTGCGCGAGGTGCGGTACGCCGAGGAGGTCACCCTCTCCGTCCAGCTCCCCGACGCGGACGTGGACGGGTTCCGGGCCTGGCTGGCCGACGCGACGGCCGGCTCCGCCGCACTCGGACTCGGCGGCGAGACCTACGGGGACGCGTGACCTACGCGGGGTGACGTACGGTCTCCGTGACCGCGGGCCGGACCACCGCCGGTGAGGTTCGCCACCTCGGGCGATGCGGGAGCCGGCACCCGACGGCATTAGCGTGGAGCCCGCACGGCCCCGGCCGGGGCCCGGTGGACTCCACGGGTTCGCGGGTTCACGGGTCCGCGCGGGCAACAGGAGACCGGGACGGCCCGGCGGGGCGCGAGGCCTCCGCCGGTCACGGGGCGGAGGACGAGGGACATGCGGACCACAGCGGGCGGAGCGACGCCTTGAGGATGCTGCACACCTCGGACTGGCACCTGGGCCGGTCCTTCCACCGCGTCGCCCTGCTCGACGCCCAGGCCGCCTACCTCGACCACCTCGTCGCCACGGTCCGCGACCGCGAGGTCGACGCGGTCCTCGTCGCCGGTGACGTCTACGACCGCGCCGTGCCGCCGCTCGCCGCCGTCGCCCTCTTCGACGCCGCCCTCCACCGGCTCGCCGCCCTCGAAGTGCCCACCGTCATGATCTCCGGCAACCACGACTCCGCCCGCAGGCTCGGGGTCGGCGCCGGGCTGATCGACCGGGCCGGCATCCACCTGCGCACCGACCCCGCCGGGTGCGGCACCCCCGTCCTGCTCGCCGACGCCCACGGCGAGGTCGCCTGCTACGGGCTGCCCTACCTCGAACCCGCTCTGGTGAAGGACTCCCTGGGTGCCGGCAAGGCCGCGCACGAGGCCGTCCTGACCGCCGCGATGGACCGGGTCCGCGCCGATCTCGCCGGCCGGGCGCCGGGTACCCGCTCCGTGGTGCTCGCGCACGCCTTCGTCGCCGGCGGCGAACCCAGCGACAGCGAGCGCGACATCACCGTCGGCGGAGTCGCCGCCGTACCCGCGGGCGTCTTCGACGGCGTCGACTACGTGGCCCTCGGGCACCTGCACGGCAGCCAGCGGGTGACCGAGCGGGTGCGGTACTCCGGCTCCCCGCTCGCGTACTCCTTCTCCGAGGCGGACCACCGCAAGACCATGTGGCTGATCGACCTGGACGCCGAGGGCACGGTCACCGGCGAGCGCGTCGACTGCCCGGTGCCCCGGCCCCTCGCCCGGCTGCGCGGCCGGCTCGACACGCTCCTGACCGACCCGGATCTGGAACGGCACCAGGACTCCTGGATCGAGGCCACCCTCACGGACGCCACCCGCCCCGCCGAACCCATGGCACGGCTCGCCGAACGGTTCCCGCACACCCTCAGCCTCGTCTTCGACCCGGAACGGGGCCCCGGAGACCCGCTCGCCTCGTACGCGCAGCGCCTCAAGGGCCGCGACGACCACCAGATCGCGGAGGACTTCGTGGCACACGTGCGCGGCGGCAGCGGACCCGACGACTCCGAACGCGCCGTGCTGCGCGCCGCCTTCGACGACGTACGCGTGGACGACGGCGTCCGGGAGGTGTCCCGATGAGGCTCCACCGGCTCACCCTCACCGCCTTCGGCCCCTTCGGCACCACCACCGAGGTCGACTTCGACGGGCTCAGCTCGGCCGGCCTCTTCCTGCTGCACGGACCCACCGGAGCGGGAAAGACCTCGGTGCTCGACGCGGTCTGCTACGCCCTCTACGGAGCCGTCCCCGGTGCCCGGCAGAGCCCCGGCACCTCGCTGCGCAGCGATCACGCCGACCCCGGTACCCCCACCGAGGTACTCCTGGAACTGACCGCCGGCGGGAGGCGCCTGGAGATCACCCGGTCGCCCGCCCAGTCCCGCCCCAAGAAGAAGGGCGCCGGCTGCACCACCGAGAAGGCCCAGAGCCGGCTTCGCGCCTACGACCCCGACAAGGGCTGGCAGGCCCTCAGCAAATCCCACCAGGAGATCGGCGAGGAGATCACCCAGCTCCTCGGCATGAGCCGGGACCAGTTCTGCCAGGTGGTGCTGCTCCCGCAGGGCGACTTCGCCCGGTTCCTGCGGGCCGACGCCGAGGCGCGGGGCAAGCTCCTCGGCAGGCTCTTCGACACCCGGCGCTTCGCCGCCGTCGAGGAACGCCTCGCCGAACTGCGCCGCGCGGCCGAGTCCCGGGTGAGGGCGGGCGACGAGCGTGTCCTGGCGATCGCCCAGCGGCTGGCGCAGGCCGCGGGACCCGTCGCCGAAACCCCCCTGCCCGCCCTCCAGCCCGGCGAACCCGGCCTCACCGAAGGCGTGCTGGGATGGGCGGCGACCGCGCGCTCCGGCGCGCGGGAGCGGCTGGAGATCACCCGCGTCGCGGTGGCCGCCGCCGAGGAGCGCCGGGGGGCAGCCCGGGACGCGCTGGACGCGGAACTCGAACGGGCCCGCCTCCAGCAGCGGTTCGCGGAGACCCGGCGGCGCGCGTCCGCTCTGGAAGAGGGCCGCGCCGAACGCGACCGTTGCGACGAACGCCTGGCCAGGGCCCGCAAGGCGGAGCTGATCGTCCCCGCCCTCGACGTGCTGGACGCCGCCGAGCGCGAGGCCGCCGCCGCAGGAGCCGACCGTGACCGCGTCCGCGCCCGGCTGCCCGCCGAACTCGCCGACGCGTCGGCCGGACACCTCGCCGAACTGGAGCGTCGCTACCGGCAGGAGCTGGGCGGCCTCGACGCCGCCCGCCGCGCCGAATCGCGCAGCACCGCCATCGACGCCGAACGGGCCCAGCTGGACGACGAGTCGGCCCAGGACGACGAGACGATCCAGGAAGCGGCCGCCTGGCTGGCCGGCTGGGACGACACCCGTACGGCCCTGACCGCCGAGGTCGAGGAAGCGCAGGAGGCCGCGACCCGGACGGAACGGCTCGCCGCACGGCTCGCCGTCGCCCAGAACCGGTTGGACGCCGCCCGGCGCCGTGACGCTCTCGCCCGTGAAATCGAGGGTGCCAGGGAGGAGTTGACCGCCGTCCGGGAGAGCGCGCTGCTCGCCCACGAGCGGTGGCTGTCCTTGCGGGAGCGCCGACTGGGCGACATCGCGGCCGAGTTGGCGGCCGGTCTCACCGCCGGAGAACCGTGCGCGGTCTGCGGATCCGCCGACCACCCCGCGCCCGCGCGGCCGGGTGACGGGCATGTGGACCGCGCCACCGAGGAAGCGGCCCTCGCCTCCCACCGGGCCGCCGAGCAGGACCGGGTCCGGGCCGAGCAAGGGCTCGTGCTCCTGTCGCAACGGCACGCCGCGGCGCGCGCCGATGCCCTCGGGGACGCCCGTGACGGGCTCGCCGCCCCGGTGGTCACGGACGGCCCGGACGCCCCTGACGACACGGAGGCGGGGCGGAGGACCGGGTCCGGTGACCCTTCCGTCGCCGTACTGAGCGCGCACGTCCAGGAGTTGACCCGCGAGCACCGCGAGGCCCACCGGCTCGCCACCGGTGCGCACCGGGCCCGCGAGACCCTGGCCGCCGCCCAGCGGGAGCACCAGGACCGGCTGGACCAGCGCCGCCACGCCGAGCGGCGGGCGGCCGGCCGCATCTCCCGGCGTGAGGCCCTCGACCGCGAACAGGCGGCCCTGGAAGTCGAACTCGCCGGTGTGCGCGAGGTGTCGGGCTCCATCGCGGCCCACGCCGACCGGCTCGCCCGCCGCGCCGACCTGCTCGCCGCAGCCGCCGACGCCGTGCGGGTCGAAGCGAGCGCGGCCGAGCGGCGGAAGGAAGCCGACGGTCGCCTCTCCGACGCCGCCTTCCGTGCCGGATTCGACACCCCGCAGGCAGCCGTCGCGACCCTCCTCGACCGGTCCGCGCAGCGGCAGTTGCAGAGCCGGATCGACGTCTGGCAGGCCGAGGCGGCCACTGTCGCCGACCGGCTCGCGGAGGACGACGCCCGCGAGGCGGCGGGCCGCCCCGCCGCGGCACCGGACCGGGCGCGCCAGACGTACGACCGCGCCGAGACCCTGCTGCGGGACGCCTCTGCGTCTCTCGCCGCCGCCCAGGAACGCACCACCGAGCTGGACCGCCTCTCCCGGGAAGCCGTGACGGAGACGCGCGCTCTGGGACCGCTCCGGGCGGAGTACGAGGGGGTCGCCCGCCTCGCCGCGCTCACCGCCGGCACCTCGGCCGACAACGAACGCAAGATGCGCCTGGAGTCCTACGTACTCGCCGCCCGGCTGGAGCAGGTGGCGGCCGCCGCCACCGTGCGGCTCCAGCGGATGTCCGCCGGCCGCTACACCCTGGTCCACTCCGACGCCCGCACCGGGGGACGCCGGGCCGGACTGGGGCTGCACGTCGTGGATGCCTGGACGGGACGCGAACGCGACACCGCGACCCTCTCCGGCGGCGAGACCTTCTTCGCCTCGCTGGCCCTCGCCCTGGGCCTCGCCGACGTGGTGACCGACGAGGCGGGGGGCACGCGGCTGGACACCCTCTTCATCGACGAGGGCTTCGGCAGCCTGGACGAGCAGACGCTCGACGAGGTGCTGGACGTCCTGGACGCGCTCCGCGAACGGGACCGCAGTGTCGGTATCGTCAGCCACGTGGGCGATCTGCGACGTCGGGTACCCGTGCAGCTCGAAGTCGTGAAGGGGCGGCGGGGATCGACGGTGCGGCATCACCTGGGCTGAGCCGCGGGTACGCGCCTGCGCGGTGCCCGGTCGGGGGCGGGTGCTCGTCGGGTCCGCCCCTCCCGGCCGATCGATCGCCTTCGGTGGGCGGTCGATCGGCCGCGGCCGAGATCCCCGGCCAGGCTCTCTTCACCGGGTGATCGGGCGCCGGGGGAGGGGGGAGGAGTACACCACGCTGGTGGTCACCGCCCCCAGACCGCTGATGCGCCCGGTCACCTCTTCCAGGTGGCGCATGGAACGGGCGGTCACCTTCAGGACGAAGCAGTCGTCGCCGGTGGTGTGATGGGCCTCGATGATCTCCGGGGTGGTGGCGAGGAGATCGTGGAACGGCTTGTAGTTGCCGGTCGGGTAGCGCAGCCGTACGAAGGCCAGGATCGGCAGTCCCACACGTTCCGGCTCGACGGCGGCGCCGTACCCGCTGATCACCCCGGACTCCTCCAGCCGCCGGACCCGTTCGGTCACCGCGCTCGGGGACATGGCCACGGCCCGCGCGAGATCGGCGAAGCTGGCCCGCCCGTCGCGCTGCAGTACCTCGAGGATGCGCCAGTCGGTGGCGTCCGGGGAATAGTCGGTCATGTGCCCAGACAACAGGGGAATCCCCGGCCGATCAAACCGAGCGGCGTGGTTCGGACCTTCTTGTGGGCAGCGCAACCGCCTAGATTTCTGTCCATGACCTCTCCGACACTCGTGCCCCCGCCCCTTCCGGCGCCGCGGGCCGCTCCCTCGGACCACCCCGTCCTGAGGGTGCCGCCGGCCCCTCCGGCCATCGCAGCCGCGTACTTCGCCGCCTCCCTCGCCTTCCACGCCGATGTCTCCGACGTCGCGGCGGCCCTGACCCTCGACGGGGGCCCGGGCATCACCGTGCTGGACTCCCGCTCGGCGGCCTCGTGGGACCAGGGCCACATCCCGGGCGCGGTGCACCTGCCCACCGCTCTGATCCCGGAGCAGGCCGCCCGGCTGCTGGACCCCGCGGTCCCCGTCGTCACCTACTGCTGGGGGCCGGCCTGCAACGGAGCGACGAAAGCCGCCCTCGCTCTGGCCGAACTCGGCTACCAGGTCAAGGAGATGCTCGGCGGGTTCGAATACTGGGCACGCGAGGGCTTCGCCTTCGAGACCTGGCAGGGCGGGGAGCGGCACGACCCCGACCCGCTGACCGCACCGGTGGGCGACGAGAACTGCGGCTGCTGAGCCGGGCCGGGTCCGGGGTCCGGTAAGGGCTCGGGGGTGCTCCGGGCTCGGAAGTCCGGGTAGGAGCCGGGATCGGTTCGGAGGTCGTCCGGGGGAAGGCCCCCGGTCGGAGCTGGGATCGGTTCCATGCAGGCGGGGCGGGGCGGGGCGGGTCACGGTCGGGCCCGGCCAGGGGCGCGCCCCGTTCTTGTCGGAATTCCGCCGGACGTCGGGTGATGCCCGGTGCTTGACTGCGGACATGCACCTCATCTCCGCAGAAATGACCTCCACCCGCGCGGACCGGGTCCAGCTCCTCCGCTCCCTGCACACCCCGTCCAGACCCCTCGCCCTCGCCAACGCCTGGGACGTGGCGAGCGCCCGCGTCATCGAGGAAGCGGGTGCGCCCGTCATCGCCACCACGAGCGCCGGTGCCGCCTGGTCGCTGGGCTCGCCGGACGGCGAGACCCTCACCCGCGACGATGCCCTGCGACTGATCGCCCGCATCGTCGCGGCGGTCGCCGTTCCGGTCACCGCCGACATCGAGGGCGGGTACGCGAGCGACGCAGCCGGCGTCGCCGAGACCGTGGCCGGGGTGCTGGCGGCGGGCGCCGCGGGCATCAACATCGAGGACGGCCCCCGGCCGCCGGCCGAGTTCGAGGCACGGTTGGCCGTGGCACGGCGGGTCACCGAGCGCGCGGGGGTGGACCTGTTCGTCAATGCGCGCATCGACACCTTCCTCCTCGCGCTCGGTGACCCGGAGACCCGGCTGGAGGAAACCCTGGCCCGGGCGCGCCGGTACGTCGACTCCGGCGCGGACGGCGTCTTCGTGCCGGGTGTCACCGACGCCGCCACCCTCTCGGTGCTGGCCCGGGAGATCTCCGTACCGCTGAACGTCATGGCCGGCCCGGGTGCCCCGACCGTGGCGGAACTCGGCGCTCTGGGAGTGGCGCGCGTCAGTCTCGGTTCCGGCGTCGCACAGGCCGCCTACGCGGCCGCCCGCCGCGCGGCGCGGGAACTGTCCGCGACCGGTGCCTACGCGTCCCTGGGCGACGGCATCGCTTTCAGGGAGCTCGACGCGCTCGTCGCCGGCCCTCGCTGAGGACGCCGCCCCTCACGCCCCCGCGTCGCGGAGCGCCTCCAGCAGAGGCCGCGCGCCGGTGCCGGCGGGGAACCCGCTCACCTGTCCGTCGCCGACCTCGACCACCCGCCACGCACCGTCCTCACGGAGCGCCAGATCGGTGGTCACCAGCCGGCACCCGAGCCGGCGCACGGCCTCGCCGACCCGGCCCAGCTCGGGGTCCGGCCGGTCGCCCGGGGTGTCCGGATGAGCGGTCACCATGACCGGCACCCCGTCCACCCACCACGCCCGCGCCTCACCGTCCGGCACGAACCGTTCGAACGCGCGCACCACCATCCCGCCGGCGAGGAAGTCGCCCTGAAGCTCGGCGAACCGTGCGACGACCGCCCCAAGCCTCTCGGCATCCCGCAACTCGGGTACGAAACATGCCTCGTGCCACTCGTGCTTCCGTGACTTCACGAAGTCCTTGACGATCCCGGGGCCCCCGCCGAGCGGCCGCGCGAGCGCGGCCCAGAACGCACCGTCCACCGGTACGGGAGTCGTACCGGTGAGCGGGTGCCAGACGCTGCGCGGTGTCAGCTCCTCGAACACGGCATACCAGCCGGGAAGTTCGTGGGCCGCCCGGTACGCCGCCGCGTCCGTGAGCAGCCGGGCACCCCGCGTGGCGAGCGCCTCGCCCAGTTCGGCGTACCGCTGTACGGGGATCATCCACCCCCGGTACCAGTACGGCCCCGAGTCGCGGGGGACCCGGGCGACCGCCCCCGCCGCGTCGCCGACGAGGAGGGCGTCGTGGTCGATGAGGGCGAGCCCGGCGCCCATCTCCCGTACCACCGCTGCCTCTTCGGCGAACTCGGGGTCCGGGCGGTTCGGGCGCAGGGGGTCGGAGCAGAAGAGGAAGCCGGGCATGGGGGCGCCTTCGGTCGCGGGCCCGTGGGTTCGGGGCGGTACGGGAGACGGTACCGGCGCGGGGTCGCAGGGGCCCGGGAGTTCTCGCGCCGGGGGTCCTCGGCGCCGAGGGTCCTCCGGGAACCACAACGGACGGGACCGGCACGGGACGGGGACAGGGATGGGGATGGGGTGCGTGGGTCGGCGCCGGCGGGAGCGGTGGTGGCGGACCGGGGGGGCGGTGCCGGGACCGGTACGGCGGCCCTCTCCGGCCCCGGGCGGGCAGCGGGATCGCCGCCCGGCCGGGGCCGGTGTGCCCGAGGTCCCGCATCGGCGGACGACTGCCGCGTCGGCGGAACCCGCCGGCGTCAGAGCTTCGAGAGCTCCTCGACCAGATCGTCCAGCCCCAGGGAACCCTGGGAGAGCGCGGCCATGTGCCAGGCCTTGAGGTCGAAGGCGTCCCCGTGCGCCGCACGGGCGTTCTCCCGGCCCAGCAGCCAGGCACGCTCGCCGAGCTTGTAGCCGATCGCCTGGCCCGGCATGGAGAGGTAGCGGGTCAGCTCGCTCTCCACGAAGTCCGCCGGACGGCCGCTGTGCTTGCCGAAGAACTCCTCCGCCAGCTCCGGGGTCCACCGCTCACCCGGGTGGAACGGCGACTGGGCCGGGATCTCCAGCTCCAGGTGCATGCCGATGTCCACGATCACCCGGCAGGCGCGCATCATCTGGGCGTCCAGGTACCCGAGGCGCCGCTCGGCGTCCGGAAGGAAACCCAACTCGTCCATGAGCCGCTCCGCGTACAGCGCCCAGCCCTCGGCGTTGGCGCTGACCTGGCCCACGGAGGCCTGGTACCGGGAGAGCGACGAGGCGACGTGGGTCCACTGCGCGATCTGGAGGTGGTGGCCGGGCACACCCTCGTGGTACCAGGTGGACACCAGGTCGTAGACGGGGAACCGGGTCTCGCCCATGGTCGGCAGCCACGTTCGGCCCGGACGGGAGAAGTCCTCGGACGGACCGGTGTAGTACGGGGCGGCCGCACCGCCGGCCGGGGCGATCCGCGACTCCACCTTCCGTACCCGCTCGGCGAGTTCGAAGTGCGTACCGTCCAGCGCCTCGATGGCCTCGTCCATCAGGCCCTGGAGCCACTTCTGGACCTCGTCCACGCCCTCGATGTGCTTACCGTGGACGTCGAGGTGGGCGAGCGCCTCCCAGGGACCCGCGCCGGGCAGGATCTTCGTGGCCTCGGTCTTCATCTCGGCCAGCAGCCGGTGGTACTCGGACCAGCCGTACGCGTACGCCTCGTCCAGGTCCAGGTCGGTGCCGTTGAAGTAACGCGACCAGCGCGCGTACCGCTCCCTTCCCACGGTGTCGGGTGCACCCTCGATCGCGGGGGCGTACACCTCGGCCATCCAGTCGCGCAGCGCCACCAGCGCCTCGGTCGCGACGCGGGCACCCTGGTCCAGGTCCGCGCGGAGGGCGGCCGGGCCGGGCGCGACGAACTCCTCGAAGAAGGCGGTGCCCTCGCCACCCGCCCACGCCGTGAGCTGCTCGATGAACGTGGCGGTGGGCCGGGGGCCGCCGTAGAGCTTGCGTTCGAGGCCGAGGGCGAGGGAGGCGCGGTACCCCTCAAGGGCCGCGGGAACCGCGTTCAGCCGGTCGACGACCGCCGCCCAGTCCTCGTCCGTGTCGGTCGGCGTCACCGTGAAGGCCTCGCGGACGCTGTGGGCCGGGGAGTGCAGATTGGAGACGGCCCGGAGACCCTCGTCCGCCGCGTGGACGGCGAGTTCGGCGGTGAGGCGCTCACGCAGCAGCCTGCCGCAGCGGCGCTCGGCGTCGCTGTCGGCACCCGGAAGGAGCTCCGCCGCGTCCAGCTTCACCAGGGTGGCACGGGCGAGATCGGCGATCGCCTCCTGACCTTCGGGTGAGAAGTCGGGCAGGCGGCGTGAACTCGCCGAAACGCCCAGATAGGTCCCGAGGATCGGGTCGAGATCGATGATGGCGTCGACGTAGGCGTCGGCGACCTGGCGGGGCAGTGCGCTGCTCGAAGTGTCTGACATGCGGACATCCTCGTACGGGAACCGGCCTTCCGTCACCCCGCCCCTGGGCTCGACCGGAAACGGACCCAGGCCTGGTGGGGGATGCGGAGCGGATCGGGGCAGGGACACGGGTTACGCGCGCCCGACCTCACCGGCGATCCTCCGGGGCGGGGGACCCGGAGCCGCAGGGGGATGCGCCGCGTTCCGGCGCGGCTGTGCCTGCGCCTGTGCGTACGCCGCGGTCCGAGGAGCTGCTGCTCCTCGGACCGCGGCGGGACCCGGTGGGTCAGCGGCGTGATTCCCAGGCCCAGTCGGCCGGGTCGATCCAGTGAGGAGCCGTGGCCGGTCCGGCGGAGCCGATGGAAGCAGTCGATCCGTTCGTACCGGTGAGGCCCGCGGAGTCCGCCGACTCGGCCGGAACGGATCCGTCCGCCCCCTCGGACGCGGTGGTGGTCGCGTTGGTCCGACGGGAGGTGAGCCGGGCGGTGATCACCAGAGTGCCCTCCTCGATCTGATAGTCGAGGGGGAGGCCGAGCCCGCGCATCGCCGCGACCATCCCGGTGTTGTTCGCCTGGGTCACGGCGTAGACCGAGTCGCAACCCGCCTCGGCGGCCAGACCGACGAGACGCCGCAGCAGTTCGGAGCCGACACCGCGTCGCTGCCAGTCGTCCTCGACCAGGAGGGCGACTTCAGTCTCGTCCCCGTCCCAGAGGAGGTGGCCCAGTGCGACGATCCGACCCGCGTCCGTCTGGACGGTGAGGGTGCGGCCGAAGCGCGGGCTGAGCAGGTGATCGAGGTAGCGGTCCGCGTCCGCGACGGGACCGTGGTAGCGGAGCCTCAGCGTCCCGGTGGAGCAGCGGTCGTGCATGGCGCGCGCGGCGGCGAGGTCGCTCTGGTCCGCGCGGCGCACGGTGATCTCGGGACCCTCCGCGAGTGTGAAGACGTCCTCACCCCGCGGGACACGGGGACCGAGGCGCGCGTCGAGCTCGACGAGGGCCCGGGCCCGGGCGAACTCGGTGGGGGTGAAGGGCAGGTAGGGGCGCTCCACCGTGATCACTCCACCGGAGGGGTCGCGCAGCCGCATGACCGTCTCCTCCAGGACGCCTTCCACCGGAGTGTTCTCGCCCGTGGCCCGCCCGGTCACGGAGACGGCCGGCAGGGAGTGGATGGTGCAGCGGCCGAGCAACTGGCGGAGGGAGAGAGGGAGTTCCGCCGCGTCCAGCGCGGTGCGGGTCGCAAGGCCCAGGACCCGGGTCGGGGTGTCCACCAGATCGTGGGCGTCGGCCCGCTCGATCCAGGTGGACGCGCCGCCGGCGGCGGAGACCTCACGCGTGAGTTCCGAGGCGCTCAGCGACGAGGGCGCGCGCAGCAGGAACTCGTCGATGGTGCCGTCCGCCAACGGGTGCGTCTGCAGGGTCAGGATGTCGATGCGCAGACGTGCCAGCGCGATGCACAGCGCCGCCAGACTTCCGGGGGTGTCCTGAACCGTGGTCCGCATCCGCCACAGGACCGTCTCGTCGAGTGCGGGAGACGCCTCGAAGGAGAGGGCCAGGCCGAGCTCGGTGCCGTAGCCGCCGGCCGCCCCGGCGGCGGCGACGCCATCGCCCCCGGTCGGTGGGGCGTGGCTGTGCCTCCGTGCCCACCATGTGTGGAAGGTGGCGGTGGCGATCAGCGCCACCGCCGAGGCGATGAGCAGATACGGGCCGTCCGGCTGGTGCCCGATGAGGTTCGCGACGACGTCGGCCACCGCCACGGCGGTGAAGAGGGCAGCGAGCTCGATCAGGTCCCGTCGCCAGTGGTGAGGACGGCGGGCGGTCTTCGCGGATGTCACATCAGTCATGACCTCACTGTGACCGAGCGGTGTTGCCTGATCACGAACGCATTGTGACCGATGGGTTAAGTGTGGATCTAGTCGTCTTTCGTCGCTTATCGGTCAGGTGTTGACTGAAATCGCCGTGTTCGGCTGCCCGGGGTGAACGCTGTTCCTGGGTCGGCCGCGCGGGACCGGGCTGCCGCGGGACCGGGTCGGGGCGGACCGGGTCCGGGGCGGAACGGGTCACGATTGGGGCGGGGCGGGGCGACGGGGCGATGGGACGAGCCGCGATCGGGGCGGGGCCGACCGGATCAGGGACCACAGCAGGGCCGACCCCACCCGGCGCACGGCAAGAGAGCCGACGAGAGGCGCGTGGGGATGCCTAGGGGGCGGGGGAGGGTCAGGCCGCCCCGTGTCGGGAGCGACACCGGACTTCCTCCGCCTCCCGGCGGCACCCCACGGCGGGTCACTGGCCCGTGAGGCCCGGCTGCAGCACCTTGGTGAAGAGGATCCTCCCGCCCTGCTGCCGCAGTCGCACCGTCATCTCGCCGCTGGCTCCGTCGATGTCGACCTCGCCGAAGAGCGGTGGCATCTCCAAAGGAGACAGGTTCGACCGGGTCGGTGCCTCGACGAAGACCCGGTCGGGGCCGAACGTGCCGTCCAGCGCACTCGCCGGGAAGGCGCCCGCCGCCAGCGGACCGGAGACGAACTCCCAGAAGGGCGCGAAGTCCTTGAAGGCGGCGCGCTCGGGAAGGTAGTGCTGCGCGGAGGTGTGGTGCACGTCCGCCGTCAGCCAGACGGTCCCCGTGATCCGGCGGTGCTTGATGTACCGCAACAACTCCGCGATCTGCAGCTCCCGCCCGAGCGGCGCGCCAGGATCACCCTGTGCGACCGCCTCGAAGTTCGTGGCGCCGTCGGGCACCACGAGACCCAGCGGCATGTCGGCCGCGATCACCTTCCACACGGCACGCGACCGGGAGAGCTCGCCCTTGAGCCACCGGAGCTGCTCGGCGCCGAGGATCCCGGTGGTGTCGTCGGCCTGACGGTCCGGCGAGTTCGCGTTGCGGAAGGAGCGCATGTCGAGCACGAACACGTCGAGCAGCGGGCCGTGCCGAACCACCCGGTGCATGCGGCCCTCCCCCGGCGCGGTGCGCAGGGTGGCGACGGGAAGGTACTCGCGGTAGGCCCGGACCGAACGTGCCGCCAGCACGTCTACGTCTTTCTCCGTATAGCGGACGTCGTCAAGGATCTGGCCGGGGTACCAGTTGTTACGTACCTCATGGTCGTCCCACTGCACGATCGACGGCACCTGCGCGTTGAACTCACGGACGTTCGCGTCCAGCAGGTTGTACCGGAAGTTGCCCCGGTACTCGTCGAGGGTCTCGGCGACCTTCGCCTTCTCCTCGGTCGTGACGTTGCGCCAGATCCGCCCGTCGGGCAACGTCACCGCGGGCTCGATCACCCCGTCCGCGTAGATGCTGTCGCCGCTGCAGAGGAAGAAGTCGGGGTCGAGGTCGCGCATCTCCTCGTAGACGGTGTAGCCACCGAGGCCGGGATTGATGCCCCAGCCCTGCCCGGCGATGTCGCCGGACCAGAGGAACCGCGCCCCGGCACGCCTGCTCGCCGGAGCGGTGCGGAAGGTTCCGTACACCGGACGGCCCGTGCGACGCGGATCGTCCGGGTCGGCCAGGATCACCCGGTAGTGGATCTGCTCGCCGGCCGGAAGTCCGTGGAGCGCGGTCGTTCCGGTGAAGTCCGTTCCGGCGCCGATCAGCGGCCCGTGCCAGAGGCGGGACCTGCGGAAGGACTCCGTGGCCGACGTCTCGACGAGCATCCGGGCCGCGCGGTCGGCGCGTACCCAGACCAGCGCGGTGGACGCGCTGACGTCGCCGACCTGGACACCCCACTCGGCCGACGGGCGGCCCGACCGCGCGAACGCCGGCGCGCCGGAGACGGCCGGAAGGGTCATCGCGGCCGATGCGAGGAGCGAACCGCGCAGAACGGTCCGACGGCCGGGGGAGAGGGTGTGCGGACGGTTCGTCATCGATGCGCCTCCGGAGGATGTGCGGACTGCAAGCCGGTGCGCGCCGGTCGTACTCCTGGCGCGCAGGACCATGACTAACGCGCGGTCACGTCTCCCGTCCCAACCCGGGGTGAACAACGGCTCGGTCGTGGGGCGGAGTCGCCCGTACGGGGGAATCGCCGGCCGGAAGGGGCGTGCCCCGCCGGTCGTCGGGCCGGCGGCGGGCCATCGCTGCGTGCGCTGCCGCCGCCTCGCCCGACGACGAACGTCCTGTGAACGCTCTGTGCCGCAAGCCGGTTCGGCCGAGCCCTGGGCGAGGATTGGTATTGACCAAGCCGGTGCGCCGTCCTATGGTCTCCACGTTAAGAAAAGAACCTTTAATAAATGTTGTCGCGGAAAAGGCCGCTGGGCGATTGCGGAGGACAGGGTGGGGACCACGCAGCTGGAAACGGTGCAGGAGCCGAAGTACTGGCACCTGAGGACCGTGCTCAGTGAGGCACTCGACTCGGACTTCGCGGTAGGTGAGATCCTGCCCAACGAGCGGGACCTCGCCGCGCGGTTCGGTGTCGCCCGGGCCACGCTCCGGCAGGCTCTGGAGCAGCTCGAACTCGAAGGCAGACTGCAGCGCCGACGCGGCGTGGGCACCACCGTCGCCCCGCCCCGGGTGGGAGTCGAGGTCTCCACCGCTCAGCAGGAGTGGACCGGCGCGGTGGCCGACGAGGCCTGGCAGCCCGTCGAGTGCGTCCGGGGCACGGCCCCCGCGGCCGTCGCCGCGGCGCTGGACCTGACGCGCGACGAATCGGTGCACGTGATCCGCCGGATCAGGGTCACCCACGGCCAGCCGGTGGCGGCGGAGTTGCTGTACGTCCCGTCGGCGTCCGTCCCCGACCTGGCCGCGATCGAGGCGGCCTCGGGTCCCGCCCGCGCCCGTGGGGTCCTGCGTGAGCTGCACCGCCTCGGACTCGAGGGGCAGGACCGGGCGGTCGAGCTCGGTTCGGCCCGCGCGGACGACGCGAAGGAGCTCGACCGGCTCCCCGGCGCGCCCGTCCTGGTGGTCACCACGCGTTACTTCGCCGCCGGCGGGACCGCTGCGGTCTCCGTCGCCACCTACCGCGCCGACACCTGCCGGCTCACCTTCGGGGACTCCGGGGCGCTGGAGATCAGCCACGACCAGGAGCGCCAGGCTTCCTGAACCATCCCCGCTCTGCTTCCGCCGGACAGAGCCCGGACCCGGACAGAGCCCGGACCCGGACAGAGCCCGGACCCGGACAGAGCCCGGACCCGGACGGCCCGTCGCGATCAGCGGCGGGCCGTCACCGTTCGCTCCACGGCGAACAGTTGCTCTTCCACGTGGTCCAGAGCCAGCCGCAGGGCGCCGGTGGCGACGGCGGCCTCTCCGAGCAGGGAGAGGGCGACCCGGGGCGGCCGCAGACAGAAGCGCGCCAGTTCGCTCCGCAGGGGGTCGAGGACTCCGTCGAGTCCGGCTGCCCAGCCGCCCACCACCACGATCTCGGGGTCGAGGGCCAGCACGAGCGCGGCGACGTCGTGCACCAGGCGCTGGATGAAGCGCTGGACCGCCTCCTGCGCCTGGCTGTCACCCTGCCGGGCCTTGGTGAACACCTCCGCCACCGCGGGCTCGTCCAGCGGGTCGAGCGGAGTGTCGGTCGTGGACAGCAGATGCTCGGGGGTGACGTCCCTGCCGAGCAGGTGGAGCGCGCCGATCTCGCCGGCCGCCCCGCCGTAACCCCGGTGCAGCCTCCCCCCTATCAACGAACCCGCTCCGGGGCTCAGGCCGGCCAGCACGAAGACGATGTCGTCCGTCTCCGTCGCGGCCCCCTTCCAGTGCTCCGCCACCGCGGCCGTATTGGCGTCGTTCTCCACCAGCACCGGGCAGCGGAACGAGCGCCGGAGCCGCTCGCCGAGAGGGAGCCCGGTCCATCCGGGAAGCGCCGTGCCCAGCCGGACGGTGCCATCGGCCTCCACGATCCCCGGGCTCCCCACCCCGACGGCTCGCACACTGCTCCTGGCCACACCCGCACGGCGCAGCAAGTCGGCGATCATGGCCCGGACCTGGTCGAGCCGGTCGTCCGCGGGTGCGGTCTCGGACACCGCCCGCTGCCCCGCACCGATGATCCTGCCGTCGAGTCCTGATATCAGCGCGGAGACCCGGTGGGGGCCGATCTCGATGCCCAGCAGATGGCCGGCTTCGGCACGGAAACGGAACCGTCGCGCCGGACGGCCCTGGCGCCGCGCTTCCCCCTCGTCGGGCAGTGCCTCCACGACGAGGCCGACTTCGAAGAGCCCTTCGACGACCCCTTCGACCGTCGGCCGGGACAGGCCGGTTATCCGGGTGAGGTCGGAGAGCGTCGGGAACTCGGCCCCGCGCAGGGCATGCAGTACCACCGCGGAATTGATCCGCCGCAACAACGACGGGTCTCCACCGGTCAGCTGCCCCACGTGTGCCTCCTTGCGCCCCCCTGTGTCTGCCGGATGGTACTCGGTGGGATGAGGCTCCGCGAATGCCGACGGGAGCTGCGCTTTTCTGATAGCGGCCGGTCGTACGGCGAGGGGCGGATCGGCGCCCCGGCGCCCGGTTGGACGCCCGGTTGGACGCCCGGTGAGGCAACCGTCGGCGCGGTGTCCCGGTGCGGTGTCCCGGTGCGTCGCTCCCGGTGGCGCGTCGCCCGATCTCCGTCGTGGCTCGCGCGCGGCCGGAGGCCATCGCACGTCTCCTCCGACGGAGCCGCGTCTCTGTGCTTCTGTGCTTCTGTGTCGCTGGAGTCCCTGCGGCGTTCGTCGGGGGAGCACGACCGTACGGACCGTGCGCCTCCTGCGCCTCCTGTGCCTCCTGCGCCTTTGGTGCCTCGCGGGCTGTGCGCGCTGCGTGTGCTGTAGTGCGCTCCCGGGTGTAGGGGAGGCGGGCGGTCACGCGACGGGGAGGGGCCGGCGGGCTCCCTCGGCCCTCGGGGGAGGAGAGGGCAGGGCGGCGCCCCTACCGAGCCGGCCGGGCCGCACGTCGCTGTCAGCCGGGGACCACGAAGCCCGACTCGTACGCCGTGATGACGGCCTGCGTACGGTCCCTGGCCCCGAGCTTGGTCAGCAGCGCGCTGACGTGGGTCTTGACCGTCTCGGTGCCCACCACCAGTCTTGCCGCGATCTCCGCGTTCGACAGGCCTCGGCACATCAGGCGCAGCACCTCTTTCTCCCGGTCGGTGAGGGCCGCTCTCACCACCAGGTCCCTGGCCTTGTTCGTTCCGTACTCGGAAGCCAGTCGGCGCACCGCTGCGGGGAAGAGCAGCGACTCCCCTTCCGCCACCAGCCGGACGGCGTTCACGATCTCCATGGGCCTGGCACGCTTGAGAAGGAAGCCGTCCGCACCGGCGCGCAGCGCCTCGTACACGTACTCGTCGTTCTCGAAGGTCGTGACCACCAGGATCTTCGGCGGATCGGGCAGCGAACGGAGGAGGAGCCGAGTCGCGTCTATGCCGTCCATCAGCGGCATCCGGACGTCCATCGCGACCACGTCCGGGCGAAGCTGCCGGACCAGCGGGAGCACCGCGGCACCATCGGCGGCCTCCCCGACCACGTCGATGTCCGGCTGCGATTCCAGTACGACCCGCAGCCCGGTGCGTACGAGTGGTTCGTCGTCCACGAGCAGAACCTTCACCGCCATGCGATCACCCTATGTGCCGGAGCGGCAGGCTCACACGGACCTGCCATTCGCCCTCGCGCGGACCGACTCTGGCGCTGCCGCCCAGCAGCTTCGCGCGTTCTCGCATTCCTCGCAGCCCATGGCCCCGTGATGAGCGCGGGGAGGCGGCGGTCAGCGGATTGCGCACGTCGAGTTCCAGGTGGTCCTTCTCGACGCCGATACGCACGCGGACGGGGACCCGGCCGGCGTGACGCAGCGCGTTGGTGAGTGACTCCTGCAGGATGCGATATCCCTCCCGGGACAACGCATCGGGCAGGTGGCCGAGGTGCCCGGTCACCTGGGCGTCCACGGCGACGCCGGATCCCCGCGCGGAGTCGAGGAGATGCTCGACCGAGACCAGGGTCGGGCGTCGATCGGCAGGTGCTCCCGGCTCGCGCAGCACACGGAGTACACGTTCCAGATCTTCGAGGGCCGCGCGACTCGTCTCTTCGATGGCCGTGAGCGCGCGACGGGTGAACTCCGGGTCGTCCGCCGTGCAAGCGGCGCCCGCCTGCACCACCGCGACCGTGAGTGCGTGACCGATGGAGTCGTGGAGCTCGCGCGCGATGCGGTTGCGTTCTAGAAGCTGCTCCGTGAGTTCCTCCAGCGCCGACATGCGTTCCGACCTGGACGGCCCCAGCAGCCGGCGGGCAGCGGCCGTGGCGAGCCGTCCGCAAAGAACCACGAGGGCGAGCAACAGGAGAAGAGGGAGCGGGATGAGGACCACGTACCACGCATGGGGCTCGAGCAACCGGAATATGCCGCCGTGGTCGGTGCCGCTCCCCGAAGCGGCCATCACGGCGTCGACGGACGTAGCGGGCAGCCAGACCGTGGCCACACCGACGACGAGCGAGAGCAGCAGGCGCAGTTCGAGCCAGAGCACGGTCCGCCATTTCTCCCCCCAGGTGGAGGCAGGCGCGACGGAGATGGTCGCGTCGGACCGGCTCCGCTCCCCGGGGGTGAGCAGCAACTGCGCCTGAACGCCTTCCCCCAGACGCATCACCGGGAGGAGACCGACGGGCACCGCCAGCAGCGCGATCTCCCACGGCACACCCGGGGAGATGAAGAGCCACACACTGATGGGGGCCATCGGACTGATGAGATGGATCCAGCGGCTGTAGGTGACCGGCGCGGCCAGCGGGGCGAGGAAACGGCGCATGAGGGCAATGGTGGCAGCGCCCGTCCCGGCCCGTCCTCCCCCGCACGGGGGAGACGGTTCCCACGGCAGGGGGAGGACACCCTCAACCACTGCCGCCACGCTGGGTACATGACCAGCATCGAAGTACACCAGCTCACGAAGGACTACGGATCCACCCGCGCGGTGGACCGGCTCACCTTCTGCGCGGAGCCAGGCCGCGTCACCGGCTTCCTCGGACCCAACGGCGCCGGAAAGTCCACCACGATGCGGCTGATCCTCGGCCTGGACCGCCCTTCCCTCGGCACGGCGACGGTGGCTGGGCGACCCTATGCCACGCTCGACAAGCCATTGTGCGTGGTCGGTTCGCTGCTCGATGCCGGCGCCGCCCACGGATCGCGCACCGCACGCGACCATCTCCTCGCCCTCGCCGTGAGCAACGGCATCTCGCCCCGGAGAATCGCCACCGCGCTGGAAGAGGCCGGCCTCGCCGCAGTCGCCGCACGGCGGATCAAGACGTTCTCATCCGGTATGCGCCAGCGGCTGGGCATAGCCGCCGCGCTGCTGGGCGATCCCACCGCCGTGATGCTGGACGAGCCGTCCAATGGACTCGACCCGGAAGGGATCATCTGGCTGCGCGAGTTGCTGAAACGACTGGCCCGGGAGGGCCGGACGGTTCTGGTGTCCAGCCATGTGCTGAGTGAGCTCTCTGCCTGCGCCGATCACCTGATCATTCTCGGCGGCGGCAGGCTCCTCGCCGACACGAAGACGGACGAGTTCCTCGCATCCCGCAGCCGCCCCAGGGTGCACCTTCGTACCACCGAGTGGGAGCGCCTCCGCGCCGTGCTCGTCCGCAGGGGATACGACACGACGGAGTCCGGTGGCGGAGGGTGCTGGATCGAGGGCGCCCGCGCCGGTGAAGTCGGGGCGCTCGCCGCAGCCGAACACATCCCACTCCTGGAGCTCAGCGAGGAACGGATCACCCTGGAAGAGGCATACCTCGCTCTCACGGCGGACACCGCCGAGTTCGCCACCGCCGTCCCTAACGCACGTCAGGAGGCCTGAGCATGTCGCACACCGCTGGCGCGGTCGTTCGCTCCGAGTGGGTCAAGGCAAGATCCGTACGCGCCGTCCATGGCTCTCTCACGGCGGTGTTCGTGGTCACGGTGGCCATCGCCCTCCTCGTCTCCGCCACGATCGGACAGAGCGAGGTCGACGAGCCCGACGTCGATCTGGTGTTCAGTGCCTTCTACGCGCTGAACTTCGGTCAGATCGCCGCCATCGCCTTCGGTGCGACCGCTCTCTCCTCCGAATTCACCGGCGGAGCCCTCCGGGTGTCTCTGACGGCCGTGCCGCGCCGTGGAGTGTTCTACGCCGCGAAGATGGCGGTCGTCGGGGTGGCCGCGCTGATCGTGGGAGAAGTCGCCGGCCTCAGCAGCTTCCTTCTGGGGCAATCGTTCATGGGCGACTTCGCGATCGGGCTGGGACATCCCGGTGCCCTGCGAGCCGTTCTGGGCAGCGGCGTCTATCTCGCGCTCATGGCCCTCTTCGCGGCAGGACTCACGGCGCTGCTGCGGAGCGCGGTACTGGTGCTCAGCATCCTCATTCCGTTCATCCTGCTCGTGTCGTTCGTCGTAGGGGACATGTCAGCCGGAGTGGCCGACTTCTTCCCCGACCGAGCGGGCCAGACGATTCTCCACGAGAACCCACCGGGCAGTCTCGGCCCATGGAGCGGTCTGGCGGTGACCGCCGTATGGGCATCCGCCGCGGTGCTTGCCGGCTGGTGGTCGATACGTTCCAGGGACGTCTGACCGGCAGGTCCGAGGTCGACACCGACGCCGAGTGGTCAGGGGCGGCAGGAGAGTTGCTGGCGGAGTCCCGGAGTCCCGGAGTCCCGGAGTCCCGGAGTTCCGGAGTCCCGGAGGCGCGGGGTCCTGGCGGCGCGGGGAGGGAAAGTCGCGCAAGGCGGGGTCGCGGTGAGGCGGTGCCGGGGTGTTGGCCACGAGCGGCGGGCTACGCCCGGTTCGGGTCCGGTGCGGCAGGTGAGGCAGCGTCCACGGCAGCGCGGAGTCGGCCGTACTCCTCGGCCATGGAGGCAACGGTCCAGTGGGCATTGAGCCCGCTGGGGTTGGGGAGCACCCACACCCGGGCGGCGCCGATGGTCCGTTCCTGCGGACCGATCCGGGCTCGACGCTCCTGGAAGGCCGTTCGGTAAGCCGTCACACCGACGACGGCCAGCCACTGGGGCCGCAGTTCCCCGACCTTCGTGACGAGAGCGTGGCCGCCCGCGCGGTACTCCTCCACGCTCAGCTCATCCGCTCGGGCGGTGGCCCGCGCGACGACATTGGTGATGCCCAGGCCGTAGGCAGGGAGTTCGCCCTGCTCGGCCGGAGCCAACCTGCGGGGCGTGAAGCCGGAGAGGTGGAGCACAGGCCAGAAGCGATTGCCGGGGTGAGCGAAGTGATGACCGGTCGCGGCAGTCATGAGGCTGGGATTGATGCCGCAGAACAGCACGCGCAGACCGCCCGCGACCACATCGGGGACGATGCGGTCACGGGCGGCGGCCAGCTCCTCGGGCGTCATGGGGAAGGGCGACGTGCAGCAGGTCAGAGAATGGAGCCGGGGGCGTAACCGGCGGCTGCCGGGTGCTCCTTGACGATGGCCTCGATCCGGTTGACCACCGTCGTGACCTGGTCGCCGGCTGCGCCGGTGAACGACAGCTTGTCCGCCATCAGGGCGTCCAGCTGCTCGCGGTCCAGCGGGATGCGCTCGTCGGCCGCCAGCTTGTCCAAGAGCTCGTTGCGTTCGGCGCCCTGCTCCCGCATCGCGAGCGCCGAGGCCACCGCGTTCTCCTTGATCGCTTCGTGCGCGACCTCGCGCCCGACTCCGGCCCGCACCGCGCCCATGAGGACCTTGGTGGTCGCGAGGAAGGGCAGGTAGCGGTCGAGCTCGCGCGCCACCACGGCGGGGAAGGCGCCGAACTCGTCCAGGACCGTGAGGAAGGTCTCCAGCAGGCCGTCGAAAGCGAAGAACGCGTCCGGCAGGGCCACCCGGCGGACCACCGAGCAGGAGACGTCGCCCTCGTTCCACTGGTCGCCGGCCAGTTCCCCGGTCATCGACGCGTAGCCGCGCAGGATGACCATGAGGCCGTTGACGCGCTCGCAGGACCGGGTGTTCATCTTGTGCGGCATTGCGGACGACCCGACCTGGCCGGGCTTGAAGCCCTCGGTGACCAGCTCGTGCCCCGCCATGAGGCGGATCGTCTTGGAGACCGACGACGGCGCGGCGGCCAGCTGCACGAGAGCGGTCACCACGTCGTAGTCGAGGGAGCGCGGGTAGACCTGACCGACCGAGGTGAAGGCGTTGGCGAAGCCCAGGTGGCCCGCGATGCGCTGCTCCAGCTCGGCGAGTTTGGCGGTGTCGCCACCCAGCAGATCCAGCATGTCCTGCGCGGTACCGACCGGGCCCTTGATGCCGCGGAGCGGATAGCGGCCGAGCAGCTCCTCCAGGCGCCCGTACGCGACGAGCAGCTCGTCGGCACCGGTCGCGAACCGCTTGCCGAGCGTGGTGGCCTGTGCGGCCACGTTGTGGGAGCGGCCCGCCATGACGAGCTCGCGGTACTCACCCGCCAGCTTGCCCAGCCGTGCCAGCACCGCCACCGTGCGGTCGCGCATGAGCTCCAGCGAGAGGCGGATCTGGAGCTGCTCCACGTTCTCGGTGAGGTCCCGGGAGGTCATGCCCTTGTGCACCTGCTCGTGCCCGGCGAGGGCGTTGAACTCCTCGATACGGGCCTTCACGTCGTGGCGGGTGACCTTCTCCCGCTCGGCGATGGAGGCGAGGTCGACTTGGTCGAGTACCCGCTCGTAATCGGCGAGCGCCGCGTCGGGAACCTCGATCCCGAGGTCCTTCTGAGCACGCAGCACCGCCAGCCACAGCTGACGCTCCAGCTTCACCTTCTGCTCGGGGGACCAGAGAACGGCCAGCTCCGTGGAGGCGTAGCGGCCGGCAAGGACATTGGGGATGCGAGGCTTCGCAGACACAGCAGTCACGGAAGGAGATTCTACTGGCGGTTTGTGCAGGCCAGCGCCGAGCACCGGTTTGTGGGTTACTACGAGACCCGGGTCACCACGTCCGCCCGCACACCGCTCCGTACCGCACCGTTCCGCCCCTAGGGCGACGTCGGCCGAGCCGGACCCCGACCCGGCACGGGGCCTCCCCGCCCCGGATTTCCTGCCGCGGCATGCTCGCCACGGCCTCCCCGCGCTGGCCTTCCCGCCCTGGCTCCCAGCACCGGCCTCCCCGCCCGGGCCTTGGGCGGCATACCCCGCAACGGCCCGCGCGGGCGGTGAGCGCCGGGGTCCGCGCCGACGCTCAGCGCCGGGATCCGGCGCCGGCGGTCGGCACCGGACGGGAGGTCCGTCCTACGCGTCGTCGGTGCGGCGCCAGGAGGTCACCGGGCCGGGGTCGGCCGGGTTCGCCGGGGAGATCCAGAAGGCACGTCCGGACACCGCGTCGAACTGCGCGCCGTAGCGCCCGTCGCCCGAGGACCGGCCGGTGAGCCGGCGTCCGATCCACGGAGCCAGGTGCTGCCGGGCGAAGCGCACGTCCTCGACCCTGCGGATACCCCAGTGGACGGGCACCACGGCCCCCATCGGGGTCCGCCAGTCGCTTTCCGCCGGCAGGCCCAGCGTCTGCCAGACCGCCTCGGCGACCCTGCTGTGTCCCTCGGCGGTCAGATGGAGCCGGTCGATGTCCCACAGCCGGGGGTCGCCCAGTGACGGCGCGCCGTAGAGATCGGCGACCACCGCGCCGTAACGGCCGGCCAGGTCGTCGACCAGTGCGAAGAGCTCTTCCATGCGCGGCCGGAAGCGGTCCAGCACCGGGCCGCTCCGTCCCGGGCTGCGCATGAGGACGAGCGTCTTGCACGACGGTGCGAGACGCTCCACGGCCTCCTCCAGCCGCGCCCGCACCATGCCCATGTCGCACTTGGGGCGGAGGGTGTCGTTGAGACCGCCGACGAGGGTCACCACGTCCGCCTGCAACGCCGCGGCGGCTTCCACCTGCTCGTCGACGATCTGGCCGATGAGCTTGCCGCGCACGGCCAGGTTGGCGTACCGGAAGCCGGGGGCGCGGGCCGCCAGCCTGGAGGCGAGCACGTCGGCCCAGCCCCGGTAGGAACCGTCCGGCAGGAGATCCGACATGCCCTCGGTGAAGGAGTCACCGACCGCGACGAAACTGGTGTATGTGGCATTCATTTCCATGGCTCGGCGATCGTATCGCGGCGACCCGACCCCGCCGGATCTCCGGCCCGGGAATGCACCCGGGCGGAAGATCCGGCCTGCCCGTGCAGCGTCCGGATGCGACGGGCAGGCACGCGGTCGTGGTCGTGGTACGCCCCCGTGCGGCCGTACGCGCGCCCCCGGCCAGGACGGGAACCGCGTCAGGGCGACTGCGGTCGTCCGACCAGCTCGCGCAGTACGTCCTCCATGGTGACCGTGCCGACCAGGCGGCTGTCGTCGTCCAGCACCGCCGCGAGGTGGGTTCGGCTGCGCCGCAGCGCGGTCAGTACGTCGTCGAGCGGGGCGGCCGCCCGTACCCGGGCGATGGGACGCATCGCCGACACCGGGAACGGCACGTCACGGGGAGCGGCGTCCAAGGCGTCCTTCACGTGCAGGTAGCCGAGTATCCGCTGCTCGCCGTCCATGACCGGGAAGCGCGAGAATCCCGTCTCGGCGGAGAGCCGTTCCAACTCCTCGGGAGTCGTCCCCACCCGTGTGGAGACCATCCGGCCGATCGGCATGGCCACGTCCCGCACCGGGCGGCTGCCCAGCTCCAGGGCGTGCCGCAGTCGCTCGGCCGACCGGTCGTCCATCAGTCCCGCGTCGCCGGAGTCACGCACCAGCCGCGCGAGCTGATCGTCCGAGAAGGTCGCGGAAACCTCGTTCTTCGTCTCCACCCTCAGGATCTTCAGCAGCAGGTTCGCGAACGCGTTGATCGCGAAGATCACCGGACGCAGCGCCCTGGCCATCGCCACCAGCGGTGGGCCGAGCAGCAGGGCCCCCTTCGCCGGGTCGGCCAGCGCGATGTTCTTGGGGACCATCTCACCGAGCAACATGTGGAGGTAGGTCGCCACCGTCAGCGCGATGACGAACGACAGCGGATGCACCGCACCGTGCGGCACTCCCACCGCGTCGAACACCGGCTCCAGCAGATGGGCGATGGCGGGTTCGGCGACGATGCCCAGCACCAGGGTGCAGAGGGTGATGCCGAGCTGGGCCGCGGCGAGCAGCGCCGACACGTGTTCCAGGCCCCACAGCACGCTGCGGGCCCGCCGGTTTCCGGATTCGGCCTCCGGCTCGATCTGGCTGCGCCGTACCGAGATGAGGGCGAATTCCGCGCCCACGAAGAACGCGTTCACGACCAGCGTCAGCAGGCCGATGAAGAGCTGGAGAACGGTCATCGGGCATCCTCCGTCAGCGGATCCTCGCCCGGGAGCGGCGCGTGCAGCAGGGCGCGTGCGGCGCGACGCCCGGAGGCGTCCACGACGTCGATGCGCCACCCGGTCAGTTCCACTCTGTCGCCTTCCCGCGGAATGCGTCCGACCTCGTGGGCGACGAGCCCCGCGAGGGTCTCGTACGGTCCGTCCGGCGCGCGCAGACCGATCGTGCGCAGTTGGTCGGTGCGCGCAGCGCCGTCGGCCGACCAGAGGGTGCGGCCGTCGGCGTCCTCACCGGCGGGTGCCAGATCGGGTGTCTCGTGGGGGTCGTGCTCGTCGCGTACCTCGCCGACGACCTCCTCGACGATGTCCTCCAGGGTCACCACACCGGCCGTCCCGCCGTACTCGTCGATGACCACGGCCATCGCGAGATTGCGGCCGGAGAGACGGTCGAGCAACTTGTCGACGTTGAGGGTCTCCGGTACCAGGAGGGGTTCCCGCAGCAGGTCGGAGACGCTTCTGCGGGCCCGCTGGTCCGCGGGCACCGCGAGGACGTCCTTGATGTGGGCGACGCCCACGACGGTGTCCAGGCTTCCGCGGTAGACGGGGAAGCGCGACAGACCGGTCGCCCGGGTCGCGTTCGCGACGTCCTCGGCGGTCGCCTGCACGTCCAGTGCGATGACCTGGACGCGGGGCGTCATGACGTTCTCCGCCGTGAGCTCGGCCAGGTTGAGGGTGCGGACGAACAACTCGGCGGTGTCCGCCTCCAGCGCCCCCTCCTTCGCGGAGTGGCGAGCCAGGGCCACCAGCTCCTGCGGGCTCCTGGCGGAGGCCAGCTCTTCGGCCGGTTCGAGGCCGAACCGACGCAGGATGCGGTTGGCGGTGTTGTTGAGATGACTGATGAAGGGACGGAAGACGGCGGTGAAGGCCCGTTGCGGTGTGGCGACGGCTTTGGCGACGGTCAGCGGCGAGGAGATCGCCCAGTTCTTGGGGACGAGCTCACCCACCACCATCAGCACCACCGTGGACAGGGCCGTCCCGATGACCAGCGCCACCGAACTCGACACGCTGGAGGAGAGGCCGATCGCGACCAGCGGTCCGCGGATGAGCTTGGCGATGGACGCTTCGGAGAGCATGCCGACCACCAGATTGGTGACGGTGATGCCGAGCTGAGCCCCGGAGAGCTGGAAAGTGAGGCTGCGGACGGCCTTGAGGGCACCGGCCGCGCCCCGCTCGCCGCGCTCGACGGCCCGTTCGAGGTCGCCGCGCTCCACGGTGGTCAGAGAGAACTCGGCGGCGACGAAGGCGCCGCAGGCGAGCGAGAGCAGCACGGCCACGAGCAGCAGAAGCACTTCGGTCATCGGTTCACCTCCGTCCCATGATCGGGCAGCGGACGGAGGATCGCGCGATGGTCGCGATGCTGGGGGGTTCGGCTACTGGGAGGCTCGCCCATGGGCGGACGCTCACACCTTTCTCGGCAGAAGGTCGGATGCACTGACCGGCGCGGTGGTCGCCGTACCTGATCGCCTTGCCTGATCGAGGTCGATCACCGCGCCGGTCACAGAGAGACATCGTAAAGGATCGGCAAAGGAGGAAGAGGGGCCCGGACCCCGACCCGGTCAAGGGTCGCCGACCCGGTCGGACTGCGCCCGGCGTCCCGTCGGAGCGTCACCGGGCCGGTGGGACGGTGCACGGCGCCCGGTCGGAGGGCCCCGCGTCAGTTCGGGGGTCCTCCGACCGACCGGCCGGGTGCGGGCCCGGCCCCATGGTCGCAGGTCGGCAGTCGGTCGCGATCGCCCCAGTCGGTTCGTCGGGCCTTGGTCGGTCCCCGGTCCGCCGCTCAGTGAGGCAGGTGCTTCACCCATCGGCTCCACCGGGATTCCGGCTCATACCCCGCCGCGCGCCAGGCATGCTGGGCACGCGCGTTGTCGTCGAGGACCATCGCGTCCCCGCGCCGGCCGCCGAGGCGCACGAACCGTTCCTCCGCGGCGGCCAGCAGCGCGGTGGCCACCCCGCGCCGGCGCTGCGCGGGATGGACGGCGAGCCGGTAGAGGTGGCAACGCCATCCGTCGAATCCGGCGATCACCGTCCCGGCGAGCCGGCCGTCGCATTCCGCGAGAAGGAGGCATGCGGGATCGCGTTCGACCAGGCGTACGACCCCGGCCCGGTCGTCGCTGATGCTCGTCCCCTCGGCGGCCACCTTCCAGAAGGCGAGGACCTCGTCCAGATCCGCTCGGGTGGCGGCGCGTATCGAAAGATCATCCATGTGCTGCATGCCCTCACCCAATCCTGCGCGGTCGACCAGGCCCTCCACCACCCCCGCTCCGGAGCCGGGCCCCCGCGGTCTCCGGAAGCCGACGGACTCCCCTCGGATCCGAACCCGCAGGCGGGTCCGGTGCGCCGTCGCCCACCGGTGGCCTTGCCCCGGCGGTCCGGGCGACGCTAGCGTGGGACGGTGCCCAGAACCCCGCTCAACACCCCAGCGGACCAGGTCCTCGCAGCCGAGGCCGCCCGTCGGCGGAGGGCGAACACGAGCCCCTCCGTCGAAGAACGCGTGCACCCCGACGGGGAAGACGTCGGCCACGCGTTCGTCGAAGCGGCCGCCGACTTCATGCAGCGCTACGAATCGGTCTTCGCCGAGGAGTTCGGGAGGGAACGCGTCGCGCGCTGAAAGCGGGCAGTCCCCTTTCAGCAGCCTCGATCCGTGGGCCGCCGTCCCGCGGTGCGGTGCGTCCGGCGGGACGGTGCGTCCGGCGGGATGCGCCGAGACGGGAGAGTGCCGCACCCGTGCGGGCCGACCGGTGCGCGACGGGTTCGCCCCGGTCCGGGACTGGGGAATACTGACTGCGGAACCGACGGGCCCCCTCGTGCGAGCCTCTCGGGTGACAGCACCGGCACGCTTCTCTCCCCGAGACGGTCTCCCCGCATGGAACACCACGATTCATCCGCATCGCCGTCGGACGGCCCCGAGAACCTGCGCATCGATCTCTCCTGGCTGCTCATGGTGGCCGAGCATCGGACCCCGGGCGACCCGCACGTCGCCGACTGGGGAGCCCTCGTCGCGGCGGTCAGCCGCCACGAGGCGGAGATCTTCGGCAGCCCCGTCTACGCCAGCCCTCATGCGCGCGCGGCGTCCCTGCTCCAACTGCTGCTGCACGTGCCGGCGTTGGAACACTCCAACGCGATGTTCGCCTCTGCCGTGGCGTACGGCTACCTGGTCGCCTCCGGGTTGCGCGTCCATACCTCGCCCGACCGCGTACGCGACCTCGCCCGCCTGGTGAAGGAGGGCAAGGCCGGCGTGCGCGACATCGCGGACGAACTGCACCACTGGTGCGCATGAGCCAGAGGGAGCGGACCGAGGAGTGGCCGGCGCCCGACGGCGGGCCCGACCCCGGTCCGCCGCTCTGCCGGGCCACCTCCACCCGGCGCCTCTACCGGCACCCCCACGTCCCGCCCAACTCCGGCGACAGCCACGTCCGCGCCCCCGTACGGAAGTCGGCGGGCCGCAGCGAACCCGCGCCCGCCGGCAGCACGCCCAGAAGCGGGGCCCCCGCCGCGACCGGGAGGTCCTCCACATTGCACCGCGTGGCCAGATCGGGGTCGGCGGGCATACTGCCGATCACCACACCCGGGCACGCCAGGCCCCGGGCCCGCAGGGCCTCCGCCGTCAGAGCGGTGGCGTTCAGCGTGCCGAGTCCGGGGGCCACCACCAGCAGCACCGGCGCCGCCAACAGCCGGGCAGCGTCGGCCAGCGTGGCCCCCTCGTCGTCGAACCGTACGAGCAGCCCGCCGGCCCCTTCGACCAGCACCAGATCGTGCTCCGTCGCCAGTTTCTGCGCGGTCTCGGCGATCTCGTACGGGCGTACGGGGGAAAGTCCGCTCCGGCGGGCGGCCGTGGCGGGTGCCAACGGCTCCGGATACCGGGCCAGTTCGACCGCGGTCACCTCGCCGCCGGCCAGTCGCGCCACCTCGGCGGCGTCACCGTGGTCGCCGGGGGCGAGCCCGGTCTGTGCGGGCTTGAGCACCGCGACACGGCCGCCCGACGCGGCGGCGACCGCCGCGGTCACGATCGTCTTGCCGATCTCGGTGCCCGTGCCGGACACCACCAGAACGGTCATGGTCATCCTTCCCGCGCCGCGGCGCACACGGCACGGCAGATCCGCGCCACGTCCTCGTCGTCCGTCACGTACGGCGGCATCGTGTAGACGAGGTCCCGAAAGGGCCGCAGCCACACCCCTTCGCGCACCGCCGCTCGGGTCGCCGCCGCCATGTCCACCTCGTGGTCGAGCTGCACGACCCCGATCGCGCCCAGCACCCGTACGTCCACGACTCCCGGCTCCTCGGCGGCCCGGGCCAGCCCTTTCCGCAGCCCCGCGCCGATCCGTGCCACCTCGCCCCGCCAGTCCTGGCCGAGCAACAGGTCCACGGAGGCGCAGGCGACCGCCGCGGCGAGCGGGTTGCCCATGAAGGTCGGCCCGTGAGCCAACACCGGTACGTCGCCGCGCGAGATCCCCTCGGCCACCGCGAGGGTGCACAAGGTCGCCGCCATGGTGAGGTAGCCACCGGTCAGGGCTTTGCCGACGCACATGACGTCCGGCGACACCCCGGCGTGGTCCGCGGCGAACAGCCGCCCCGTGCGGCCGAACCCGGTGGCGATCTCGTCCAGGACGAGCAGCACGTCGTGCGCGTCGCACGCTTCCCGCAGCACCCGCAGATAGCCGGGGGAGTGGAAGCGCATTCCGCCCGCGCCCTGCACGACCGGCTCCACGATCACCGCCGCCAACTCGTGAGCATGACGGGCGATCAGCCCACGGAGATGGTCCGCGTAGGCCGGGTCGACCTCCGCGTCGAAACCGTCCGGCGGCGCATCCGCGAAGACCTGACGGGGCAGCGCCCCCGACCACAGCTCATGCATTCCGCCCTCGGGATCGCATACCGACATCGGCTGCCAGGTGTCACCGTGGTATCCGCCGCGCCAGGTCAGAAGCCGTTGTTTGGCGGGCCGGCCGGCCGACCGCCAGTACTGGAGACACATCTTCACCGCCACTTCGACGGAGACGGAGCCCGAGTCGGCGAGAAAGACGTGCTGCAGGGGGCCGGGGGTGATCTCCACCAGCCGCGCGGCCAGTCGGACGGCGGGCTCATGGGTGAGACCGCCGAACATGACGTGGCTCATCCGATCCAGTTGTCCGCGTGCCGCGTCGTTGAGGACCGGGTGGTTGTAGCCGTGCACCGCCGACCACCAGGAGGACATGCCGTCCACCAACTCGTCCTGCCCGTCGACGGGTTCCGCGAGGCGCAGCCGGACACCGGAGGCCGACTCCACGATCAGCGGCTCCTGCCGGCCCGGCATCGGTCCGTACGGATGCCAGACATGGGCCCGGTCGAGCGCCCTCAGCCGGGAGGGCGACAACCCCCCTACCGGGTCACCGGACGGGCCCGGTCCGCAGCCCCGTGGGGAGGAAGAGAGAGGGGCCGGCCGGACGGAGCCGGCCGGCCCCGGAACGTACGCCTCAGGCATTGGGAGCGAGATCCGTCCCCGCACCCCGCCGGCGCACGGACACCAGGTCCGGGCGCGCCCCCTGATCCGCGTGGCGCGCCGTACCGGCCCCGGCCGACCCAGCGGTGACCCCGCCCGGATCGGCCGCCGAGGAACGCCCGGACGAGGAGGCCTGCGCCGAGAGGGCCTCCGAGCTGCCTCCGTCCTGCGCCGGGGCCGGGGTCGCACCGCCGCACGGCGCACAGCCCCCGGCCGCCTCCGTCCCGCCTCCGCAGCCGCCGGCGTCCGTGTGCGCCCCGCAACCGGCACCCGCGCCGGCCGCCGCCCGGTGGCCGGGCAGCGTGGTGGTGCCCGCGCCCTCCACCTCGAACCCGGCATCGGCGATCATGTCGAGATCCGTCTGACCGGCCTGCCCCTCGCTGGTCAGGTAGTCGCCCAGGAAGATCGAGTTGACCAGGTGCAGCGCGAGCGGCTGCATCGACCGCAGATGCACCTCGCGGCCACCGGCGAGCCGTACCTCCACGTCCGGGCAGACGAACCGGACCATCGCCAGGATCCGCAGACACCGCTGCGGCGTCAGATTCCACTCCTTGGCCAGCGGAGTGCCTTCGAACGGGATCAGGAAATTCACCGGTACGGAGTCGGGGTCGAGTTGACGGAGGGCGAAGACCACGTCGACCAGATCGCCGTCGCTCTCGCCCATGCCCGCGATCAGCCCGGAACAGGCCGACAGGCCGGCCCCCTGGGCGTGCCGCACGGTCTCCACCCGGTCGGCGTAGGTGTGGGTGGTGGTGATGCCGCCGTAAGTGGCCTCGGAGGTGTTGAGGTTGTGGTTGTACGCGTCCGCTCCCGCCGCGCGCAGCCGCTCCGCCTGCCCGTCCGAGAGCAGCCCGAGGCAGGCACACACCTCGACACTCTCGTTCTGGTCCTTGATGGCTTCGATGGTCCGGGAGACCCGGTCCACGTCGCGGTCCGTGGGGCCCCGGCCGCTCGCCACCAGGCAGACCCGCTTGGCACCCCCGGCCACCCCCGCGGCCGCCGCGCGTGACGCCTCGTCGGGCTTCAGCCAGGAGTACTTGAGGATGCCGGCCTCGGAGCCGAGGCGCTGCGAGCAGTAGGAGCAGTCCTCGGGGCACAGCCCCGACTTCAGGTTGACCAGGTAGTTGAGTTTCACCCGGCGCCCGAACCACTGCCGGCGCACCCGGCCCGCGGCGGCCACCACGTCGAGCAGTTCCTCGTCGGAGGTCGCCAGTACGGCGAGCGCCTCTTCACGGGTCGGCGGTTCGCGCCGCAGCCCCTTGTCCACCAGCGTGCTCAGGAGGTCCATGGCGTCGATCCTGACGTACGGCACGGCCATCGGCCAAGGAGGAACCCGACAGCAGAGGCGGGGAGGCTGTGTGTGTATTGCCACACCCTGACCGTCTGCGCCCCCGGCTACCCTCTGTGAGCTGCCTACAAAAGGGACCTCCCGATGGCCTTCGCCCCGTTCGACTGGACCGACGAGGAGTCCGGCCGCCGTGCCGCCGCCGGACTCGTCCGCACGCTGCGCCCGCGGTCCGCCGCCACCGAGGTCCTGGACCTCGCGAGCAACGACTACCTCGGGCTCACCCGGCACCCCCGGGTGACCTCGGCGGCGGCCGACGCGGCGCGGAAGTGGGGCGCGGGCGCCTCCGGTTCACGCCTGGTCACCGGCTCCACCACGCTGCACGCGGAGCTCGAACGCGAACTCGCCGAGTTCTGCGGGTTCGAGGCCGCACTGGTCTTCTCCTCCGGTTACACGGCCAACCTGGCCGCGCTCACCGCGCTCTCCCGCCCGGACGGGCTCATCGTCTCCGACGCGGCCAACCACGCCTCCATCGTGGACGGTTGCCGACTGGCCCGGGCGAGGACCGAAGTGGTGGCGCACGCCGATCCCCAGGCCGTGGGGAAATCCCTGGAGGCCCACGACGGCCCGGCGCTCGCCGTCACCGACTCCGTGTTCTCCGTCGACGGCGACGCGGCCCCGCTCGCCGCTCTCGCCGCCGTCTGCCGGAATGCGGGCGCCGGACTACTGGTCGACGACGCCCACGGTCTCGGGGTGCTCGGCGCGGGCGGGCGCGGCGCGCCGGCCGCCTGCGGGCTCGCGGGGGACGACGGGGTCGTGGCCACGCTGACCCTCTCCAAGTCCCTGGGCAGTCAGGGCGGTGCCGTCCTGGGTCCCGCCCGGGTGATCCACCACCTCGTCAACACGGCCCGGACGTTCATCTTCGACACCGGCCTCGCGCCCGCGGCGGTGGGCGCCGCCCTCGCGAGCCTCGCGGTGCTGCGGAGCGAGCCGGAACGCGCCGAGCGGGCGCGTGACGTGGCCGCCCGGATGCACGGGCGGCTCACCGCCTCGGGCCTCCACGCCGCACGCCCGGACGCGGCGGTGGTCTCGGTGCGGGCACCCTCCCCCGAGGCGGCGGTCCGCTGGGCGGCGGAGTGCCGGGACGGCGGGATCGCTGTGGGGTGCTTCCGGCCGCCGTCGGTCCCGGACGGCGTCTCGCGTCTCCGGCTCACCGCGCGGGCGGACCTGACGGACGACCGGATCGACGCCGCTCTGGACACGATCGTGCGTACGGCTCCGAGGGGCGACGCCTGACCGGAGAGCGCGGCCGTCCGGGCACGCCGCGAAGGCGGGCGCGGCCGGAAGCCGCCCCCCTTCCCGTCCGTGCGGCAGCTCCTTACGGGCGCAGGCCCGGATCCCGGAGTGCTGCAACGAAAGTCCTCCAGGCCGGCGCGGAGAACGACAGGCAGTCCTGGTCCACATCCTTGGAATCGCGTACGAGCAGCAGGTCCGGACCGCGAACCGCCGCTTCCACGCAGTTGTTCGCACCGGTGCTGCGGCTGCTGCGACGCCAGGACGAGAGGGACGGGGCGGCCGAACGGTCGAGCATGGAGATCCTCTGGTTGTGGGGTTGTGGGGTTGTGGGGTTGCGGGGTCGGGGTCGGTACGCGTGCACGGCATCGGGCCCCGCCCCGGCGGGGCCGGCGGCCGGGGGCGTGGGTCATCCCGACCCGCTCTCGCGGCCGATCGCCGTGATGAGTTCCCGGGAGCGCTCGGGCGACAGCGCCCGTTGCCGCATCATGCGGAAGGCGGAACCGTACGCCTCCAGGTCCTCCTTCCGCTCCAGATAGTGACTGCGCGTCAAGTGGTCGAGAACGACCACGTCCAGAGCGGAAGTTGTCGGAAAGGAGAAGATGATGAAGGGGCCGGTCTGCCCGACGTACCCGCCGAGGCTGAAGGGCACCACCTGCACCCGCACGTGCGGCACCTCCGTCATCGCCGCCAGGTGGGCGAGCTGGGCGCGCATCACACGCCGTCCTCCCACCTCGCGCCGCAGTACGGCCTCGTCGAGAACGGCCGTGAGCCGGAGCGGGGCCTCGCAGCGGAGGACCGACTGGCGGGCGAGCCGCACCTCGACCAGGGCGTCCAGCCGTGAACCCGATATGCCGTCCAGTGCCGACTCGGTGACCGAGCGGGCGTAGTCGGCGGTCTGGAGCAGCCCCGGCAGCACCGAGGTCTCCAGCGTCCTCGCGGTCTCGGCCTGCGCCTCCAGCGCGATGAAGTCGCGGTACTGCGGCGGAATGACGTCCCGGTAGGCGTGCCACCACCCCGCGTCCCGGTTCTCCGCCGAGCCCGCCAGAGCCGACAGCAGGGAACGCAGTTCGGGGTCGTCGACCGCGTACGCGTCCAGCAGTCGGCTCACGTCGGCCGGGGAGACTCCACTGGCCCCCGTCTCGATCCTGCTCACCTTCGACTGGTGCCAGCCGAGCAGCGACGCCGCCTGCCGGCTCGTGAATCCCGACGCGTGGCGCAGACTCCGCAGCTCCTCACCGAGTTTGCGTCGACGCACGACGGGGCCGTTGCCCATTCCGGTTTCCTTCCGCCGGGCGGCACGGCCGACCGTTCCGTGGGCCGACCGTCCCTCGGCCGACCTGGACGCAAGTGTGCCGAACGTTCGAGTCCCGGCGACGCCGAGTTCACCGCATCGAGCGATAGATATATGCATATCTCGGCAGATCGTCACAGCACGGGGTCTGGCGGTGGCACTCTGGCGCCAGGCACAATCCGGGCCGATAGGGGTCGGCCGGGCGGAAAGGGACGGCGTCGCCATGGCAGATCATCAGGAAGCACATGTCACCCTGCCGAGCGATCCCGCATCGGTGTCCGCGGCCCGCAGACACGTGGCCGGAGCTCTCACCGAGTGGGGGCTGCCCGACGACACCGACACCGCGGAGACGATGCGGCTGATCGTTTCGGAACTGGCCACCAACGCGATCCTGCACACCTTCGGCCAGTCGCCCACCTTCACGGTCCGGCTCGTGCTCGACCGCGACGAAGTGCTGCGGCTCGGGGTGACCGACAGCCACCCCCGGTGGCCCAGGCGGCTGCCCGCCGCCGTGCAGCAGGACAACGGGCGCGGCCTCGCGATCATCCGGTCCCTGGTCAAGGAGTCCGGCGGACGGTTCGGCGTCACGGCGACCGAGGACGGCGGCAAGACCGTGTGGGTCGTGCTGCCCTGTGCCGCGGCGGTGGTGAGCTAGAGCGACCTCGTGCACCGCATCCGAGGCCGCGCACCGGTCCACCGGGAACCGCGGCGCTCCGCGCGTCGGCGCGGTCGGCTCCGGACGGGCCGACCGCGCACCCCGGTGCGCGGCGTCCTGTCGGGAGCCGACCGCCACGCACCCGTGCACCGGGTCCGGGTGCTCAGCGCACCCGCCCGTACCAGACCCTCTTCGTCCAGATCCGTTCCAGTCGCACCACGGCGCCGGTCTTCGGGGAGTGCCAGATCTTCCCGCTGCCGGCGTAGATGCCCACGTGGTAGACGCTGCGGCCGCTGTGGAAGAAGACCAGGTCTCCCTTCCTGCGCTGCGAGGAGGTGATGTGACGCGTCTTGTTGTACTGCTGCTGCGCCGTACGGGGAAGCTTCTTGCCGACCCGCTTGAACGAGTAGAGCGTCAGCCCGGAGCAGTCGAACCTGCGGGGGCCGGTGGCGCCCCACTGGTAGGGAGCGCCCTTCTTCGAGGCGGCCACACGGAGGGCCTTCGTGGCACGGGCGGCGGTGGCGGCGTCGGCGTCGTTCACCAGGCCGGGGGCCAGCATGGTCGAACTGAGAGCGAGAGTCAGGGCCGAGGCCGTACCGGCCCGGGCGAGCAGAGACGGGACATGAACCTGCGCAGTCATGCGCAACCCTTCGTCAGCCGCCTGTGAAAGATGACCTGTCGGGTTCGGGCTGGCGAAGTCGCCCGGCCGCGCGGTGCGGCTTCACCCCGAGGGACGGCCGGTAACCCGGTCGGCCCGTTGTGCTCGGGTCCTCCACTCCTGCCGATCCACTCCTGTCGACCCGTCATCCGCTCGGCGGCAGGACTCGGCGTCCGCGCGGACCGCCCCGTCAGGATGGCGGGGGCTTGTCGTCCCACGGATCTTGACCCAGGCCGTGCGGGATTTTCGAGGGGGCAGAGGCCGCCGGAGAGACCTGCCGCGGTTGCGCCGGGAGAGTAGGGGGAGCGCTCCGGACAGCCGGGAGCGCTTGTCGGGGCCGGGTCCGCACCCCCTGTGGCCTGCGGATTGCCGCCCATGGGGAGAACCGCGGGGAGCGCAACTCGGAGCGGCGTCGCCAGGCTCGATCACCTGGACCGAACGGGTGAAATATCCGATATTCCTCACGGGCGTGTCGGCAGTTCCCCCACGCGGCGCCGCGCCCCGCTCCCTACCGGCCAACTCCTGGACACGCACGGTACGGTGACGCGGCCCGGGCGCCGCTCCCCGTCCAGGGCCCGCAGCGCCCGCGCCGGCGTCGTCGCGTGGATCCGCGTCCCGCCGCGCTCGTGCACCGGCGTCAGGGCGTCACGCAGCGCCGCCGCCTGTGCCACCAGGGCCGCCGCCTGTGCCACCAGGGCCGCCGCCTGCGCCTCCAGGGCCCCGGCCGCCCCCAGGCGACCGCAGGCTTCGCCCCCCAGGCGGGCGGGGGACCGTCCGGCGCGGCCGGAGAGCGACGCGCACCACCCTCCGTCGCGCCGTATACGAGGCGGGTGCGCGGGGACGGCCCGGCCGTGTCCGTCCGCGGGACGGCGGGACGGCTCACCTCCCCGACGCCGCCGCGGTCCGGTTCGCCGTCGTGTCGCCGCGGAACCGTCCCAGTTAACGCCACGGAAAAACTTCCGCCCTAACGTGCCATGCCTGGACGGTGGTTCGCCCCTCGGATGTCCACGGACCGTCGACATCCGGCAGGGTCCGCCGCGACCAGAGCCGGTACCGGGCGCGAGACGACGAGGTGAAGCGTGCAACTGTCCCCGCACGAGCAGGAGCGACTGCTCATCCATGTGGCCGCCGACGTCGCCGAGAGGCGCCGGGCGCGCGGGCTGCGGCTCAACCATCCGGAGGCGGTCGCGCTGATCACCTCGCACCTCCTGGAGGGCGCACGCGACGGCCGGAGCGTCGCCGAACTCATGGCGTCCGGACGCGCGGTGCTCACCCGCCGCGACGTCATGGACGGCATCCCGGAGATGATCCACGACGTCCAGGTGGAGGCCACCTTCCCGGACGGCACCAAGCTCGTCACCGTCCACGATCCGATCGTCTGAGGGGTGCCACCGGTGATTCCCGGAGAGATCCTGTACGCGGAGGGGCCCGTGCCGATCAACGAGGGCCGTCCCGTCACCCGTCTCACCGTCCTCAACGCGGCCGACCGGCCCGTCCAGGTCGGCTCCCACTACCACTTCGCCGAGGCCAACCCCGGCCTCGACTTCGACCGCGAGGCCGCCCGCGGCCTGCGGCTGAACATCGCCGCCGGGACGGCCGTGCGTTTCGAGCCCGGCATCCCGACGGACGTCGAACTCGTCCCGCTCGCCGGCGCCCGCGTCGTCCCCGGCCTGCGCGGCGCGACCGGAGGTGCCCTCGATGGCTGAGCTCGACCGTGCCGTGTACGCCGACCTGTTCGGCCCGACCACCGGCGACCGCATCCGGCTCGCCGACACCTCCCTGCTGGTGGAGATCGAGGAGGACCGCTCGGGCGGACCCGGACTCGCCGGTGACGAAGCCGTCTTCGGGGGTGGCAAGGTGATCCGTGAGTCCATGGGCCAGGCCCGCACCACCCGCGCCGAGGGCGCCCCGGACACGGTCATCACCGGGGCGGTCGTCCTCGACCACTGGGGGATCGTCAAGGCCGACATCGGCATCCGGGACGGGCGCATCACCGGCATCGGCAAGGCCGGCAACCCCGACACGATGGACGGCGTCCACCCCGAGCTCGTCATCGGGCCGGAGACCGAGATCATCGCGGGGAACGGCAAGATCCTCACGGCGGGCGCCATCGACGCGCACGTCCACTTCATCTCGCCGACCCTCGTCGACCAGGCTCTCTCCTCCGGGATCACCACCCTCGTCGGTGGCGGTACCGGACCGGCCGAGGGCACCAAGGCGACCACGGTCACCCCGGGCTCCTGGCACCTCGCCCGGATGTTCGCGGCGCTGGAGGGGGCACCCGTCAACATCGGGCTCCTCGGCAAGGGCAACACCATGTCGCACGAGGCCATGTGGGCCCAACTCCGCGGCGGGGCGCTCGGATTCAAGATCCACGAGGACTGGGGCGCGACACCCGCCGTGATCGACGCCTGCCTGCGGGTCTGCGAGGAGAGCGGCGCCCAGCTCGCCATCCACACGGACACCCTCAACGAGGCCGGCTTCGTGGCGGACACCCTCGCCGCGATCGCGGGCCGTACGATCCACGCCTACCACACCGAGGGGGCGGGGGGCGGGCACGCACCCGACATCATCACGGTCGTGTCGGAGCCGTACGTCCTGCCGAGCTCCACCAACCCGACGCGACCGCACACCGTCAACACCATCGAGGAACACCTCGACATGCTGATGGTCTGCCACCACCTCAACCCGGCCGTCCCCGAGGACCTGGCCTTCGCCGAGTCCCGTATCCGGCCCTCCACCATCGCGGCCGAGGACATCCTGCACGACCTCGGCGCCATCTCGATCATCTCCTCGGACTCCCAGGCCATGGGCCGGATCGGGGAGGTCGTCCTGCGCACCTGGCAGACCGCGCACGTCATGAAGGTGCGCCGCGGCGCCCTCCCCGGCGACGGTGCGGCCGACAACCACCGGGCCCGCCGTTACGTCGCCAAGTACACGATCAACCCGGCGGTCGCGCAGGGGCTCGACCGGGAGATCGGCTCGGTCGAGACCGGCAAGCTCGCCGACCTCGTCCTCTGGGACCCCGCGTTCTTCGGCGTGAAGCCCCAACTGGTCATCAAGGGGGGACAGATCGCGTACGCGCAGATGGGTGACGCGAACGCCTCCATCCCGACTCCCCAGCCGGTCATGCCCCGGCCGATGTTCGGAGCCCTCGGCCAGGCCCCCGCCGCGAACTCCTTCAACTTCGTCTCGGCGGCGGCCATCGAGGACGGGTTGCCCGAACGCCTCGGACTCGGCAAGAGGTTCGTGGCGATCACCGGCACCCGGGGCATCACCAAGGCGGACATGCGGGAGAACGACGCGCTGCCCCGGGTCCGGGTCGACCCGGACAGCTTCGCCGTGACGATCGACGGAGACCTCGTCGAACCCGCCCCGGCTGCCGAACTCCCCATGGCACAGCGCTACTTCCTCTTCTGAGCGGACGGGACCATGTCACGCGCAGCCCTGCTCGTCCTTGCCGACGGCCGGTTCCCCGCAGGCGGCCACGCCCACTCCGGCGGCGCCGAACCGGCCGTCACGGCGGGACGCGTCCGCGATGCTGCCGGCCTCGCCGCCTTCTGCCGGGGCCGCCTGCACACCACCGGCCTCACCGCCGCCGCGCTCGCCGCGGCGGCGGCCCTGGGCCTCGACCCGCTCGCCCTCGACGAGGCGGCGGACGCCCGTACGCCCTCGCCCGCTCTGCGGGCCACCGCCCGCAAGCTCGGCCGGCAGCTGATGCGGGCCGCCCGGTCCACCTGGCCGGGGCCCGCCCTGGACGCGCTCGCGGCCGCCCGCCCCCGAGGCGCCCACCAGCCCGTCGTCCTCGGGCTCACCGCGGCGTCGGCCGGCCTGACCCCCGAGGACGCCGCGTACTGCGCGGCGTACGAGGCGGTCGGCGGGCCCGCGACCGCCGTCGTCCGGCTGCTCTCCCTCGACCCGTTCCAGGCCACCGCCGTCCTCGCCCGGCTCGCGCCCGAGCTCGACCGTGTCGCCGAACAGGCCACCGCAGCGGCCCGGCAGGGCATCGACGCCCTGCCGGCCGCCTCGGCGCCGCTCCTCGACATCGCCGCCGAAACCCACGCCACCTGGCCGGTCCGGCTCTTCGCCTCATGACCCCCGGGCGCTCTCCAGGGCGCCGGGAGTCTCCGTATCCGGCCCGCCGGCCCCGACCGTGCGCGCCCTCACCCCTCCCCTCAGGGCCGTCCGTCCGCGCGACCGGCGCGGTCGGACGACCCGCACCCACCCAGGAGCCGCACCATGCACCTCGACCACTCCCACGAAGGGCCCGCCGCCGTCGGCGCGGACGCCGCGCGGCCGGACGGCAGCCGCCGCGCCCTGCGCATCGGACTGGGCGGCCCGGTCGGCTCGGGCAAGACCGCCACCGTGGCCGCCCTCTGCCGGACCCTGCGCGACCAGTTCTCGCTCGCCGTGGTCACCAACGACATCTACACCCGCGAGGACGCGGAGTTCCTGCTCCGCAACGCGGTCCTGCCGCCCGAACGCATCCAGGCCGTCGAGACCGGCGCCTGCCCGCACACCGCCATCCGCGACGACATCTCCGCCAATCTCGAAGCCGTCGAGGACCTGGAGGACCGTGTCGGCCCGCTCGACCTCATCCTCGTCGAGTCGGGGGGCGACAACCTCACCGCCACGTTCTCCAAGGGACTCGTGGACGCCCAGGTGTTCATCATCGACGTGGCGGGCGGCGACGACATCCCCCGCAAGGGCGGCCCCGGCGTGACCACCGCCGACCTGCTCGTCGTCAACAAGACCGACCTCGCCCCCCACGTCGGCTCCGACCTCACGAGGATGGCCGACGACGCCGCCCGGCAGCGTGGCGAGCTGCCGGTCGTCTTCACCTCACTGACATCGGCCGACGGAGTCGCCCCGGTGGCCGCCTGGGTGCGGGCGCAGCTCGCCGCCTGGTCCTCGTGAGCGTCACCGCGACCGCCCGCGTCCGCGCCGTCGCGGACGGGCGGGGCGGCACGGCGCTGCCGGTGCTGGAGAGCGACGGCCCGCTCGCGCTCCGAAGGACCCGGGCCGCGGCCCCGTACACGGGGGTCACCCTCGTCGGCGCCATGAGCGCGCCCCTGGGGGGCGACCGCCTCGCCGTGGACGTGGACGCCGGGGAGGGGACCCGGCTCAGGGTCGGTGCCGCGGCGGCCACCGTCGCCCTCCCCGGCCCCGGGCCCGCCCACTACGACGTCCGGCTGAGCGTGGGCGACGAGGCGGAGCTGCACTGGCTCCCGGAGCAGCTGATCTCCGCCCGCGGCAGTGAACTGCGGATGACCACCACCGTCGAACTCGCCGCCACAGCACGGCTTGTGTACCGGGAGGAACAGGTGCTCGGCCGTCACGGCGAGGCGACCGGTGCCCTGGCCACCCGCCTCACCGTACGCCGCCGGGGACGCCCGCTGCTCGACCAGGAACTCTCCTACGGCCCCGGAGCCGCCGGCGGATGGGACGGCCCCGCCGTGCTGGGCGGACACCGGGCCGTCGGCCAACTCCTCTTCGTGATGCCGGAATTCGAGGAGATGCCAGTAATGACCCGGCTTCTCGGCCCCACCGCCGTCCTGGCTCCGCTGGCGGGACCCGCCGCACTGGTGACGGCCGTCGCCACCGACGCGCGCAGGCTGCGCATCCTCCTGGACGAGGCGACGGCGCTGGTCCAGGACGGTGTCCGCGCTGGTCAACCCACCTGACATGGCGGCAGATTGGGGCCGGTGGGCGGGAAGTCCGTTCAGCGGTACTTGAGTTGCCGGTTATCGGTTCGGCAAAGAAAGTGGGGGATGCCCTGTTCTCAGGAACCTCACAGAGGAAATGATCCACCAGAAACCGTAGATCCGTGCCGCTGCGACGCGGCGCGACACCCATGGGGGAGGTTCCACTTGCAACGCACTGCAGTGCTCGGCGCAGCCGGCACTCTGATCGCGGGGACGCTCATAGCGGGCATGACGGCCGCACCGGCGGCCGGAGCGGACAGACACGAGCACCACGCGGGGGCGGCCGAGGCGCGCGGAGCCGCGATCGCCGCGGACCGCGCCGGACGCGCCGGCATCGACTGGGCGGACTGCCCCGCCGACTACGCGCTCCCCAAGCCCATCCAGTGCGGCTGGGTGACCGTCCCGCTCGACTACACCAAGCCGTACGGCAAGCAGATCAAGCTCGCCGTCGACCGCCACGTGAGCACCGGTACGGCCGCGGAGCGCCAGGGTGCCCTCCTCTACAACCCCGGCGGTCCCGGTGGTTCCGGCCTGCGCTTCCCGACCCGGATCACCAACAAGAACCCGGTCTGGACCAAGGTCGCCGCGGCGTACGACTTCGTGGGCTTCGAGCCGCGCGGCGTCGGACACTCCGCACCGATCTCCTGCGCCGACCCGCAGGAGTACGTCAAGGTGCCCAAGGCCGACCCGGTGCCCGACACCGAGGCCGACAAGCGTGCCCAGCGCAAGCTCGCCGCCGAATACGCGGCCGGCTGCGCCGAGCGCAGCGGGGACCTGCTGCCGCAGATGACCACCCTCAACACCGTGCGCGACCTGGACGTGATCCGGGCGGCGCTCGGCGAGAAGAAGCTGAACTTCCTGGGCGTCTCCTACGGCACCTACCTGGGAGCCGTCTACGGCACGCTCTTCCCGGGCCACGTGCGCCGCATGGTCGTGGACAGCGTCGTCAACCCGGAGCGGAGCAACATCTGGTACGAAGCCAACCTCAACCAGGACGTCGCCTTCCAGACCCGCTGGGAGGACTGGCAGGCCTGGGTCGCCCGGCACGACGACGTCTACCACATCGGTGACACCCCGCAGAAGGTCGAGCAGGCGTGGCTCACGCTGCGCGCCGCCGCGAAGAAGAACCCCATCGGCGGCGTCGTCGGCCCCGCCGAGCTCATCGGCTTCTTCCAGAGCGCGCCGTACTACGACTCCTCCTGGGCGCCCGTCGCCCGGACCTGGAGCGCGTACCTGGCGGGCGACACCCAGGCTCTCGTCGACGCCGTCGCCCCCGACCTCGGCGACACCGCGGGCAACATCGCCTCCGAGAACAGCAACGCCGTGTACACGGCGGTCGAGTGCGCGGACGCGCAGTGGCCGGTCAGCTGGCGCACCTGGGACCGGGACAACACCCGGCTGCACCGCGACTACCCGTTCCTGACCTGGGCCAACGCGTGGATGAACCTGCCGTGCGCCACCTGGCCGACCAAGCGGCAGACCCCCACCGAGGTGAGGACGGGCAAGGGTCTCCCGGCCGTCCTGATCGTGCAGTCCACGCGTGACGCCGCGACCCCCTACGAGGGCGCGGTAGAACTGCACCAGCGGTTCAAGGGCTCCCGGCTCATCACCGAGAAGGGCGCCGGATCGCACGGCGTCACCGGGCTCGTGAACCCGTGCGTCAACGAGCGGGTAAACACCTACCTGCTCACCGGCCGCACCGACCGGCACGACGTGACCTGCGCACCGCACGCCACCCCCGTGCCGTAGCCACCGGCCGCGGCAGGAACGGGGTGCGGGTGGCCGGAACACCGCCGGCCACCCGCACCCCTTCGCTCAGCGCACCGTCAGCGCTCTTCGCCCCCCTCGCGCCCGGAACCGGGCCCCGGCTTCGGCCGGAGGGCTCGGGCGGACCCGCGCCGGGCGTCGCGCGGGGCCTTCCGCTGCCCGGTGGCGGCCGCGGCGGCCTTCACCTTCGCCGCGTACTCGTCCACGTACTCCTGACCGGACAGGTGCAGGATCGCGTACATGATCTCGTCGGTGACCGCCCGGATCGCGGCCTTCTGGTTGTCCATCCCGGCGTAGCGAGAGAAGTCCAGCGGCTCGCCGAAACGGATCGTGACCTGCCGGATACTGGGCACCTTCTGACCGGGAGGCTGGATCTCGAAGGTGCCGACCATGGCGCAGGGGATCACCGGTACCCCTGCCCGGATGGCCATCACCGCGACCCCCACCTTGCCCTTGTAGAGGCGCCCGTCGTGCGAGCGGGTGCCCTCCGGGTAGATGCCGAGCAGCTCGCCCTTGGCGAGCACCCCGAGCCCTTCCCGGATCGCCGCCGCGCCCGCCTCCTTGCCCGACCGGTCCACCGGGATCTGGCCGATGCTGTGGAAGAACGCCGCGGTCAGCCGGCCCTTGATGCCGGGGCCGGTGAAGTACTCCGCCTTCGCCAGGAAGGTGATGCGGCGCTTCAGCATGGCCGGCATCAGGAAGTGGTCCGAGAACGACAGGTGGTTGCCCGCGACGATCGCGGCCCCCTCCGCCGGGATGTGGTCGAGCCCTTCGATCCGCGGCCTGAAGAGCAGCCGCAGGAGCGGGCCGAGCACGGCGTACTTCAGTACGTAGTAGAACACGGAGGGTGAACCTCGTTCTGCCGGATCGGCCTCGGGCTGCTTCGTACCGGGTCGGGGTGGTGCGGGCCCGTCAGTCTAGGCCGTACGGCGCCGGGGGCCGCGCGTACACGGGACGCGGGCCGCCGGGGCACGGGGCGGCCCGCGCCCGGACCCACCGGCTCAGGCGTCCCGTACGGCGAGCATGCCGAGCGTGCAGAGCCCCAGCACCACCCAACCGAACCAGAGCCAGCCGTTGCTCCCCATCGCCACCGTGTACGCCGTCACCGCCACCAGGGCAGCGACGGTGATGATCCCCATGGACTTCGTCGATCCGGACATGCGCGCACGCTCCTCGTCGGCCGCGCGGCCGTTGGGACCATGGTCGCCCCCGAGGCGGGTGGAGCGCTACTGTCCGCGCGCCTGCAATGAGGCCAGATACGCGTTGTACGCGGCCAGCTCCTGGTCGCCGTCCCGGTCCGCCGCCCGGTCGGAGCGCTTGGCGAGCCGCTGGTCGGACCGGTACCACTGGAAGACCAGCGCGATCAGCACCAGCACGGAGGGCACCTCGCTGAACGCCCAGGCGATACCGCCCGCCCAGCCCTGGTCGCTCAGCGCATCGATGCCCAGCGAGGCCGGGGGGTGCTTGTACGTCTCCACCATCGGCTGGGACGCCATCATCAGGGCGATGCCGAAGAACGCGTGGAACGGCATTCCCGCGAAGAGTTCCAGCATCCGCATCACGTAACCGGGGCGGTGCGGCCCCGGGTCGATCCCCATGATCGGCCAGAAGAAGACCAGCCCGACGGCGAGGAAGTGCACCATCATGGCCAGGTGCCCGACGGTCGAGCCCATGAGGAAATCGAAGAGCGGGGTGAAGTAGAGCGCGTAGAGGCTCGCGATGAAGAGCGGGATCGTGAAGGCCGGATGCGTGATCATCTTCATGTAGCGGCTCTGCAGCAGCATCAGCAGCACTTCGCGCGGACCCTTGCCACCCCGCCGCCCGGCCACCGGCAGAGCCCGCAGCGCCAGCGTCACCGGAGCCCCGAGCAGCAGCAGGATCGGCGAGAGCATGCTGATCACCATGTGCTGGATCATGTGCACACTGAACATGACCATGCCGTAGTCGTTGAGCCGCGTGCACATCACCAGGGCGATGCTCACCACCCCGACCACGAAGAAGACGATCCGGTTGACCGGCCAGCCGTCCCCGCGCCGCCGCAGCCGCACCACGGCCCAGCCGTACAGGGCCAGCGCCGCGAGGCAGCCGATCAGGAAGACCGGGTCCGCCGAGAACGCGAGCCCGCGGCCGAGTGTGAACGGCGGCAGATCCATGTCCATGCCGTGCCCGCCGTGATCCATCTGTTCACTCCTGCTGGGGGACGTCCCCCATTCGTACCGGTTGTCCGGTCCAGACTAGGACTGCCCCCGGCCGCACTCGCGGCCGGGGGCAGTCCCGGGGTGTCGTGGCCCCCGCCGGGAGGCGTGGGGAAGGCTGGGTCAGAGCACGCACTCGACCTCGGCGTACCGCTCCGGCGGAACGGTCTTGAGGGTCTCCACCGCCGAGGTCAGCGGCACCATCTCGATGTCCGTGCCGTGCAGCGCGGTCATCATGCCGAACTCTCCCCGGTGCGCCGCCTCCACCGCGTGCCAGCCGAACCGGGTGGCGAGCACCCGGTCGTACGCCGTCGGGGTACCGCCGCGCTGCACGTGGCCGAGGATGACCGGGCGGGCCTCCTTGCCGAGGCGCTGCTCCAGCTCGACCGAGAGCTGGGACGCTATCCCCGCGAACCGCTCGTGGCCGTAGACGTCCTGGGAGCCGGTGGCGAAGTCCATCGTGCCGTCCTGCGGCTTGGCGCCCTCGGCGACCACCACGATCGCGAACTTCTTGCCGGCCGAGAAGCGCTCCCCGACGACCCGGGTCAGCTCGTCGATGTGGAACGGCCGCTCCGGCACGACGATGGCGTGCGCGCCGGCCGCCATGCCCGAGTGCAGCGCGATCCACCCGGTGTGACGGCCCATGACCTCGACGATCAGCACCCGCTGGTGCGACTCGGCGGTCGTCTTCAGCCGGTCCAGCGCTTCGGTGGCCACCCCCACGGCGGTGTCGAAGCCGAAGGTGACGTCGGTGGAGGCGATGTCGTTGTCGATCGTCTTCGGTACGCCGACGATCGGCAGTCCCGCCTCGGAGAGGAGGTTGGCCGCCTTCAGGGTGCCCTCGCCGCCGATCGGGATGATCGCGTCCAGGCCCAGGTCGGCGACGTGCCCGCGGGCACGCTCCACACCGTCCCGCAGGTGGGCGGGCTGAACCCGGGACGAGCCGAGGATGGTGCCGCCGAGGGCCAGGATTCCGCCGACCGCGTCCAGGTCGAGTTTGCGGTAGTCGCACTCCAGGAGGCCGCGCCAGCCGTCGTGGAAGCCGATGACCTCGTCGCCGTGGTCGACAACCGCCCGGTGCACGACGGAGCGGATGACTGCGTTGAGACCGGGGCAGTCGCCGCCGGACGTGAGGACACCAATGCGCATTGCCCGGGGAACCTTTGCAACGTGGGCCGACGACCGGACCGCGTCGTCCGGCTGAATACCCGCCACCCTACCGGCGCAGGGTGGCGGGACCGTACCCTCTGTCCGCCTGCTGGACTCCGCTCAATTGAGCCGGATTTGACTCAGGCGAAACACGGCGGACACATCAGGCCGGCTGGGTCGCCGCGGCGATCCGTTCCGAGCGCAGCGCCTCGTACCAGTGGTCGTTCACCGGCGGCAGCGCGTTGACGTCGAGGGCCAGCTTCAACAGCAGGTCGGCGACGAGCGGGTTGCGCGCCAGCACCGGACCGTGCATGTACGTCCCGAACACGGTGTCGCTGTACGCCCCCTCGGTACCGTCGCCGGTGCCGTTGCCGCGGCCCACCTTGACCCGGGCGAACGGACGCGCCGTCGGACCGAGATGGGTGATGCCCTGGTGGTTCTCGAAACCGGTGAGCGGCGGCAGACCCAGGTTCGGGTCGATGTCGCCCAGGACGTCGCCGACGCACCGCGCGCCCTCGCCGCGGGTCGTCACGACGTCGAGCAGCCCGAGCCCCGGCTCCCGCTCCCCGAGGTCGTTGATGAACTCGTGGCCCAGGATCTGGTACCCCGCGCAGACCGAGAAGATGATCGCCCCGTTCGACGCGGCCCGGCTCAGCCCGCCGTCGCGGCGCAGCCGCTCCGCCGCCAGCCGCTGCGGCCGGTCCTCACCGCCGCCGATGAGGTAGATGTCGCCCGACGTGGGGATCGGCTGGTCGCTGCGCACGTCGACCCGCTGCACGTCGAGACCGCGCTGCCGTGCCCGCCGCTCGACGACGAGGGCGTTGCCCTGGTCGCCGTAGGTGCTGAGGAGGTCGGGGTAGACCCAGACCAGACGCAGACCGTTGTTGCTCATGCTTCGTCCTCTCCGGAGGCCCTGGCGGGGATCAGTTGCCGACACGACGGCGCAGATCCTGGAAGGCGGTGTAGTTGGCGATGACCTCGATGCGGCCGGGCGGGGCCAGCTGCACGGCCTCGTCCAGGGTCTCGCAGACGCGGAAGTCCAGACCGGCCACTTCGAGCCGGACGGCGAGGTCCATCTTGCGGTCCCCGAGCACGAAGATCGGGTGACCGGTCAGCTGCGTGTAGTCGACGTCCCACAGCCAGGAGGTGTCCGTGCCGTCCGCGCCGCGCGCGTTCACGGAGAGGATCACCGGCGTCGGCGGAGGATCGATGAGCGAGAAGGTCTCCAGCCAGCCGGCCGGGTTCTTCGCCAGCAGCAGCCGCAGCTCGCGGTCGTTGAAGGAGACCACGTCGTAGCGGCCTGCGACCGCCTGCACCTGGTACATCCGCTCCAGCGCCACCTGCGGGGGCACACCGAAGACGGCCGCCACGGCGGCCGACGAGGTCGCGTTCGCCCGGTTCGCGCGACCGGGCAGCTGGAGGTGGATCGGCCAGGCCGAGCCGTGCGGGTCGAGCACGTAGTCGCCGTTGAGCGCCCAGCTGGGCGCCGGACGGCGGAAACCGCACTGCCCGCAGAACCAGTCGTCCCCGGGGCGCTGCATCACACCGCCGCAGGCGGGGCAGGACCAGGCGTCGTCCTTCCACGCCTGGCCGACCGCCACCCACACGACGTTCTGGGAGGACGAGGCCGCCCAGACGATCAGCGGGTCGTCCGCGTTGGCGATGATGACCGCCTTCGATCCCGCCAGTCCCTCGCGCCAGTGCTCGGCGAGCATGCGGGTCTCCGCGGCGCGGTCGAGCTGGTCGCGGGAGAGGTTGAGCAGCGCGATCGCCTTGGGCGTCGTGTCGCGTGCCACCCCGGCGAGGTACTTCTCGTCGACCTCGATCACACCGAACCGGGCGTCCGAGCCGCCGGCCAGCGCCGAGGTGATGCCCGCGGGCATGTTGGCGCCGAGCGCGTTCGAGACGACGGGCCCAGCGGCCCGCAGCGCCTCGGCGATCAGCCGTGTGGTGGTCGTCTTGCCGTTCGTCGCCGACACGAGGATCACGTCCAGGTGCTGCGCCAGCCGCCCCAGCAGGTCGGGGTCGAGCTTGAGCGCCACCCGGCCGCCGATCACCGATCCGCTGCCGCGCCCCGCCGCGCGCGACACCGCCGCCGCGGCCTTGCCCGCCGTCACCGCCAGCTTGGCCCGCGGCGACAACGGCTCCGTGTTGCCTGCCATCGTCCTAGATCCTCCTTGCATCGGTCCACGCCCAGCCTATCGATGTCCGGTGCGGCGGCCGTACCGCGGCACCACGGAACCGGGTGGTCAAGGCGGACCGTACCCTTACGGCCATGCGAAACCGTCCGATCCCCGGCAGCTCCGGAATCATTCGTACCGTGAGCACCCTCGGTGACGCGGTCCTCCACCGCGCCTGCGAGGACGTCACCGATTTCGGTCCGTCGCTCGCCCGGCTGGTGGAGGACATGTTCGCCACGATGTACGCGGCCCGGGGGGTCGGTCTCGCCGCGAACCAGATCGGTGTGCCGCTCCGGGTGTTCGTGTACGACTGCCCGGACGACGACGACGTCCGTCACCTGGGCCACCTGGTCAACCCCCGGCTGGTGGAGGCGGACGGCATCACGGTACGCGGCCCGGAGGGGTGCCTGTCGCTGCCGGGCATCGAGGCCGGCACCCCGCGCTTCGACCGGGCCGTGGTGCGCGGGACCACCGTCACCGGCGAGGAGGCGGAGATCACCGGTACGGGGTGGTTCGCGCGCTGCCTTCAGCACGAGTGCGACCACCTGGACGGCACCGTCTACACCGACCGGCTCACCGGCCTGCGCCGGTCGCGGGCGCTGCGCAAGGCCCGCCGGGCACCCTGGGCCACCACCGGGGGCTGACCGCCGGCGGAGGCCCGGGGGAGGTATCGGAAGCCGGGCGAAGACGTCAGAAGCCGGGCGCGCCCGGACGGTCCCCGACCTCGGCCAGCCGGCCCCAGAGCAGGTCGGCGAGGCTGCGCACCAGGCGTTCGCGCGTGACGGGCCGGTCGCCCAGCCACCAGTCGCCCGCCGCGTGCATCATCCCCACGATGCCGTGTCCCCAGATCCGGGCCGTCACCTCGCCGTCCGCGCCGAGCGCCACCCGCTCCGCGATCACCTGCCCGAGCTCCTCGCCGAGCCGCCGCAGCAGGGGCACGGAGTGGCGGCCGGTGTCGAACCCCGGCTCCGGGGCGGGGGCGTCGTCGGACGGGTGCATGAGGAAGCGGTAGACCTGCGGCCGCGCTTCGATGGCCGCGAGGTAGGTGTCGAGCGTGTTCTCCACCCGTCGGCGGCGTTCCGCGGGGGCGTCGAGCGCCGCGCGGAGGTTGGCGAGGAGGGCGTCGGTGTGGCGCTGCGCGAGGGCGCGGTAGAGGCCGCCCTTGTCGCCGAAGTGGCGGTAGAGGATCGGCTTGGTGATGCCCGCCTCGGCGGCGATGGCGTTCATGGAGGCCCCGGGGCCGTCCCTCAGTACCACCCGGTCGGCTGCCTCGAGCAGTTCCCGGCGCCGGTGCTCGGCCGCCGTCCGCTGCCGTTCGGCCTGTCGTGCGGTCTCCATCTTTCGCCCTCTCCCCGCCGTGGCACCTCTGGCCTGGCGCTTTCCGTCCGCCCGGGCAACGTAACACCCCCGTTCGCCGGGACGCCGGTCGGTCCGGAGGTGGTTGACAGCGGCTACTTGCCGGTAACAGACTGCTGTTACCGTAAGTAACGCAATGTCGGGCTGTACATGGAGGGGAACATGGCCGAGTTCACGCTTGAGCTCAACGACGACCAGAAGCAGGTGCGCGACTGGCTCCACGGGTTCGCCGCCGAGGTGATCCGGCCGGCGGCGTCGGAGTGGGACGAGCGTGAGGAGACTCCCTGGCCCGTCATCCAGGAGGCGGCCAAGGTCGGCATCTACTCCCTCGACTTCTACGCCCAGCAGTTCTTCGACCCGACGGGCCTCGGCATCCCGGTGGCCATGGAGGAGCTCTTCTGGGGCGACGCGGGCATCGCGCTGTCGATCGTCGGTACGGGCCTGGCGGCCGTGGGTGTCCTGGCCAACGGCACCGAGGAGCAGATCGGCACCTGGATCCCGCAGATGTACGGCGACGCGAACGACGTGAAGGTGGCCGCCTTCTGCTCGTCCGAACCGGACGCCGGCTCCGACGTCGCCTCGATGCGTACCCGCGCCGTCTACGACGCGGCCAAGGACGAGTGGGTGCTCAACGGCACCAAGACCTGGGCGACCAACGGCGGCATCGCCAACGTCCACGTCGTGGTGGCCGTCGTGGACGCCGAACTCGGTAGCAAGGGGCACGCCTCGTTCATCGTACCGCCGGCCACCCCGGGCCTCTCCCAGGGGCAGAAGTTCAAGAAGCACGGCATCCGCGCCTCGCACACCGCCGAGGTGGTCCTGGAGGACGTCCGCGTCCCCGGCCACTGCCTGCTCGGCGGCAAGGAGAAGCTCGACGAGCGCCTCGCCCGCGCGCGCGAGCGGGCGAAGTCGGGGGGTGAGCGGGTCAAGAACGCCGCCATGGCCACCTTCGAAGCGTCCCGCCCGGCCGTCGGCGCGATGGCGGTCGGCACCGCCCGTGCCGCCTACGAGGTCGCCCTCGACTACGCGAAGACGCGCACCCAGTTCGGCCGCCCGATCATCGACAACCAGGGCGTCGCCTTCCAGCTCGCCGACATGCGCACCCAGATCGACGCGGCCCGGCTGCTCGTCTGGCGCGCCTCCTGGATGGCCTCCGCCAACAAGCCGTTCACCTCGGCCGAGGGCTCGATGTCGAAGCTGTACGCCAGCGAGACCGCGAAGAAGGTCACCGCCCAGGCCGTCCAGATCCTCGGCGGAAACGGCTTCACCCGCGAGTACCCGGTGGAGCGCATGCACCGCGACGCGGCGATCTACACCATCTTCGAAGGCACCAGCGAGATCCAGCGCCTGGTGATCGCCCGCACCCTCTCCGGCATGCCGATCCGCTGAGACGCCGAGGGCGGCCGGGGCGCGCGGGAGTGACCCGTGCGCCCCGGCCGAGGGCGTCAGGCGGGCAACTGCGCCTCGATGGCGGCCACGACCTCCGGAGCCTCCGGCTCGGTGCGCGGGCGGATGCGGGCGACCGGCTCACCGGCGGGGGAGATGAGGAACTTCTCGAAGTTCCACTGGACGTCGCCGGCCTCGCCCTCGGCGTCCGCGACCTTCGTCAGCTCCGCGTAGAGCGGGTGCCGGCCGTCGCCGTTCACGTCCACCTTCTCCAGCAGCGGGAAGCTGACCCCGTACGTCGTCGAGCAGAAGGACTGGATCTCCTCGGCGGTGCCCGGCTCCTGCCCGGCGAACTGGTTGCACGGCACGCCCAGGACGGTGAAGCCCCGCTCGCCGTAGGTGTTCTGCAGGCGCTCCAGGCCCTCGTACTGGGGCGTGAGACCGCACTTGGACGCGACGTTCACCAGCAGCACCGCCTTGCCGCTCCAGGCGCCGAGCGTCGTCGGTTCGCCGGTCAGGGTGTGCAGGGGGATGTCGTGCAGCGTCATCGGTAACTCCTCGCTCAAGGAAGTGGCGCCCCGGTCAGGAGGCGTCACCCCCCATTGTGGCCCCGGGGTTCGCCGGCCCGTCGAGCGCCTTGTGGTAGAAGGTGGTGGCCCGCAGGACGCCCGCCGGATCGCGCGCGTACCCGGGTACCGAGCCGCACTCCGTCCAGCCCGCCGCCCGGTAGAGCCGCTCGGCCGCGCTGCCGGTCTCGGTGTCCAGCACCAGCAGCGTGAGACCCTCCGCGGCCGCCCACTTCTCGGCGGCCGCCAGCAGGGCCCGGCCCAGACCGCGCCCCCGGCCGGACGGACGGACCATCAGCTTCGCGACTTCGGCGCGGTGGCGGGCGTTCGGCAGCGGTGCGGGCACGAGGCTGATCGTGCCGGCCACGCGTTCGCCGTCCCGGGCCAGCCACACCCGCAACGCGCCCGCGTCCACGGCCGCCGCGCGCCCGCGCCACCAGTCGGCCGCCACGTCGCGGTCGAGCGGCGCGAGGAAGCCGACCGAGGCGCCGCCGTCCACGGTGTCCACCAGCAGGGCGGCCAGTTCATCGGCGTACGTGACGAGTTCGGGGCCGGAGACGGGGACGATCTCGGTCATGGGCGGGGTTCCTTTCACGGCATCACGATCATCAGGACGTAGCGGACGCGCTCCGGTCCGGGGCAGTGGAAACAGGAGGGACCGCGCAGCCGGAACCGCAGGCAGTCGCCCGGGCCCAGGGTGTGCGTGGTCCCCCCGACGGTGATCCGGACCGAACCTTCCCGTACCCACACGTGCTGTTCCATGCCCGGAACCGGGGGTTCCTCGTAGGCGATCTCCGCGCCCGGGTCGAGGGTGGCCTCGACGACTTCGGCGCGCAGCCCGGGGTGCGGCGGCGACACCGATCTGCGGGTGAAGCCCACGGAGGCGTCGTACCAGACCTGCTGCGACCCGGCGGGCACGAGGAGGGGCGGCTCCGCCTCGATCTCGGTCAGAAGGCGTGACATGGTCCGTCCGTAGGCCGTGCACAGCCGGCCGAGCGAGGCTGCGGTCGGGCTCAGCTCGCCCCGTTCCACCCGCGACAGGGTGGACCTGCTCAGGCCGGTCAGGCCGGAGAGCTCGTCCAGGGACCAGCCGCGCTCGGCGCGGAGCCCCGCGAGCCGGGCGGCCAGTCGGCTGTCGGCGGTCTCCGCCTCCTCGTCCTCTCTCATATCTGGGATCATATCCCGCGCGCGGGACGCCTCAGCCCCGGATCCCGACAGCCGCCCGGCGTCCGTGTGCCGATCGGGTGGGGGCGTGCCAGGCTGGATGTAAAGAATCCGTAGGGCCCGCCGCTCGGGCCGCTCAGGGGCTTCGGTACGTCAAGGAGGCCGGCCATGGCCAGAAGCACCCGGCAGACGACCGCGTTCCAGTCCGGAGGGACCGCGTTCGCGGGCGTTCTGATGATCTTCGGTGGCGTGATGGCCCTCTTCGAGGGCCTCTCCGCCATCGCCGAGGACGACGTGTTCGTCACCACCCGCAACTACATCTTCCAGTGGGACCTCACGGGCTGGGGCTGGGTCCACCTCATCCTCGGCATCGTCCTCATCCTCGCCGGATGCGCGCTGTTCACCGGCGCGTTGTGGGCCCGGGTCGTCGGTGTGGTGCTGGCAGGTCTGGGCGCGGTCGCCAACTTCCTCTGGCTGCCGTACTACCCGTTCTGGTCGATCATCCTGATCGCCATCAACGTCTTCATCATCTGGGCCCTGTGCGCCCGTCCGGACCATCACCGGGCCACCACCTGAGCCGGCCGTCACGCGGAGCGCGTCCCACCGGGCCGTCGGGGCCCGGTGGGACGTGCTCCGCGTGACGGCGCCGGGGAACGGAACGGCTCACCGGGCTCCTCAGGCGCTTCCTGACGGCGGCGCCGGGGCGTGGCGGGCTCTCCTGGCTCCCCCGGAGCACGAGGCGCTGGAGCCTCCCCACCGATGATCCCCGGGGATCCCCGGAACCGTCGGACCCGGCACGTCCGAGGCGGCCGCAATTGCGTACGTGCCCTCAGGCGGCCCCGTCCGGGCCGCCCCGCCGCCGGGCGACCCGCCTCCAGATCGCCCGCTGGCATCGCAGGGACCCCGTCCCGACGAGGATCAGCACCACGACGTTCACCAGGAGCTGCACCAGTGAGCCCCACGCCTCCTGCCAGCTGGTGAAGGCGACGGAGACCGCGACGGCGGCGGCCGCCGGAATGGTGGTGACCGAGATGAACACCCCCAGCAACGCGCTCGTCCGCGCCTCGGTGAGCGAGACGATGCCGACGACCCCCGCCAGCGTCGCCACTGCCACGGAGAAGAAGTTGGGCGTGTTGATCAGGTCGGACACCGGACGCAGCCCCGCGTCGAACGCGGCCGACTGGAGGCCGAAAGCCCGGATGAGCAGGCTGAAGAGGAAGGTGACCACCACCGCCAGCAGCATGCCGCCGCCCAGCGCCCGCAGCCCGCGCCGGACGGTGGGTCGGTCGCGCCGGTCGATACCCAGGGCGACGCTGACGATCGCCCCGTACTCGGGACCGACGACCATGGCCGCCACGATCAGGATCTGCGAATTGGTGACGATGCCGACCGAGCCGATCAGCCCGGCGACGACCAGGTAGAGGTAGAAGCTCGGCGGATACCGGCCCTCCGACCGGATGCGCGCCTCGACCTGCTCCCACACGGGCGCCACGGCGAGCAGCCCGGACTCCTGCCGTCCGTCCTCCTCGGCCCGCCCGAAGAACGCCATGTCCACCGGCTCGACGACGAGGGAGCCGCGCTCGTCGAGGCGGGCGTCCCGCAGTCCTCGGATCACCTCGTTGGCCCCGCGCGTCAGCACGTCGCAGGCGATCGCGTCGCCGTCCGGATTCCGGGCGGCGCCGGGCTGCACGATCAGGTTGAGCACACAGGGATCGGCGCCGAGCAGCTCCACGACCCGGTCGGTCAGATCGGGCGGGCTCACCGCGCGGACGTGGATCATGTCCATCGGCACCGGCCTCCACGTCGTCGCCCCGTTGCCCGCAGTACCTCCCAGTAAGGCCGCACGGAGCGCAGTCGGCAATCCGGCCTCCGTCCGTACGGTCACGGCCGGGGGCGTTGCCACCGCCGGGTGTGGGCGCCTGCTGGAAGACTCGTCCCATGGAGATCCCCGAGCTTTTTCCCGGAGCACTCCGCGCACCGGTCGCCGGCGGCGAAGACGCCGGCCGGGAAGACGGTCCGCCGCTCCCTCTCGTCCGCTGCCGCCTCTGCGGCCGCCCGCTCACCGGCACCGGATCCCGCCGCAGCGGCCTGGGCCCCACCTGCGACGCCAAGCTCCATCCCGCGCCGCCCGACACGCGCGCCCGCCGCCGGGAAGCCGACCAGGAGCCGCTGCCGGGACTGTGAGCCGTGCCGGGGGCGAGGTGCCGCGGCGGGGCCCGCCCGTCGACCGAAGCAGGAGGTACGCGGGGCGGCGTCGCCCGCAGCCTCGGGCCACGGACTCCGGAATGGGCGGTGCGGACCACCCCTTCGGCCACCGCCGCACCCACGCGAGGGCCGCGTTCACCGAGGACCGGGGGCTGCGGCGGAGGCCCGGCCGGCGCGGGCCCTGGAGATCGCCGGGCTGCCGCGCTGAAGGGCGCCACCACCGGGGCGACGACGCGGGGAACATCGCCGCGCCGGTCCTGGACACGGCCGGGCGCGGAGGACGGCCGCGGGTCCCCTGAGACCCGCGCCCCCGTAGCCCGTGGGCGGGGGACCGGCCTCGGACCGTGGAGCCCGGAGCCCGGAGCCCGGAACCCGCCTCCCGCGGCCCGTACGCCCCGCCCGCTCCTGCCCGGTCGGGACCGGTGCGGCCGTTACGCCCCCAGCTTCCGGAAGAGCCCTTCCTGCACGACGGAGACCAGCAGGTTGCCCTCCCGGTCGTAGATCCGCCCGCGCGCCAGGCCCCGGCCGCCCGTGGCGATCGGGGACTCCTGGTCGTAGAGGAACCACTCGTCGGCCCGGAAGGGGCGGTGGAACCACATGGCGTGGTCCAGGGAGGCCATGTCGAAGCCGCGCGGGCCCCAGAGCGGCTCCACCGGGATGCGGACGGCGTCCAGCAGCGTCATGTCGCTGGCGTAGGTCAGCGCGCAGGTGTGCACCAGCGGGTCGTCGCCGAGCGGGCCGACCGCGCGCATCCACACCGCGCTGCGCGGCTCCGCCTCGGCGATCTCCTCGCGGGTCCAGCGCAGCCGGTCCACGTACCGGATGTCGAAGGGCTGGCGCCGGGCCATCCGCTCCAGGGCCTCGGGCAGCCCGCCCAGGTACTCGCGCACCTCGTCGGCGACCGCGGGCAGCTCCTCGGGATCCGGCACGATCCGGGCGGGCGGCAGCTGGTGCTCGAAGGCCGCTTCCTCGGGCCGGTGGAAGGAGGCCGTCAGGTTGAAGATCGTCCGGCCCTCCTGCACCGCCGTGACCCGCCGGGTGGTGAAGGAACGGCCGTCGCGCACCCGCTCGACCTGGTACACGATCGGCACCCCGGGGCGGCCCGGGCGCAGGAAGTAGGCGTGCAGCGAGTGCACCGGCCGGTCCCCGTCGGTGGTCCGGCCCGCCGCGACCAGTGCCTGGCCCGCGACCTGACCGCCGAAGACCCGCTGGAGGGACTCCTCGGGGCTCCGGCCGCGGAAGATGTTGACCTCGATCCGTTCCAGGTCGAGGAGACCGACCAGGAGCTCGGCGGGGTTCGTCATGCGCTTCTTCTCCACTCTCGCGCCCCGGGCGTCGCCGTCGCGGCCGGGCTCACAGCTGACCCACGTCGGTGACGCGCACGACCGCACGGCCTTCTTCGTCGGAAGCCGCGAGATCCACCTCGGCGCGGATGCCCCAGTCGTGGTCACCGTTCGGGTCGGCGAAAGCCTGCCACACCCGCCACACCCCGTGCGCCGGGTCCTCCTCGATCTTCAGCAGTTTGGGTCCGCGCGCGTCGGGACCCGTACCCAGCTCGTCGAAGGCGTCCCAGTAGGCGTCCATCGCCTCGCCCCAGGCGTCCTCGTCCCAGCCGGACTCCGCGTCCAGCTCGCCGAGATCGCGGACCCGGTCCAGCGCGGCCAGCTCGACCCGGCGGAACATCGCGTTGCGCACCAGCACCCGGAAGGCGCGGGCGTTCGCGGTGACCGGCTTGACCTCGTCGGCCTTCTCCTGGGCCTGCTCGGCGGTCTCCACCTCCGGGTTGGCGAGCTGCTCCCACTCGTCCAGCAGACTGGAGTCCACCTGGCGCACCATCTCGCCCAGCCAGGCGATCAGGTCCTGCAGGTCCTCGGACTTGAGGTCGTCCGGGATCGTGTGTTCCAGCGCCTTGTACGCGCTCGCGAGGTACCGCAGCACGATGCCCTCGGTGCGGGCCAGCTCGTAGTTCGAGGTGAACTCCGTGAAGGTCATGGCCCGTTCGTACATGTCGCGGATGACCGACTTCGGCGACACCGGGTGGTCCCCGACCCACGGGTGGCTCTTGCGGTACACGTCGTAGGCGTGCCAGAGCAGCTCGCCCAGCGGCTTCGGGTACGTGACCTCTTGGAGCCGCTCCATGCGCTCCTCGTACTCGACGCCGTCCGCCTTCATCTGCCCGACCGCCTCGCCGCGCGCCTTGTTCTGCTGGGCGGCGAGGATCTGCCGGGGGTCGTCCAGTGTCGACTCGACGACGGAGACCATGTCCAGTGCGTACGACGGCGATTCGGCGTCCAGCAGGTCGAACGCGGCGAGCGCGAACGTCGACAGCGGCTGGTTCAGCGCGAAGTCCTGCTGGAGGTCGACCGTCAGCCGGACGATCCGGCCCTCGGCGTCCGGCTGGGCCAGCTGCTCCACCACGCCGCCGTCGAGCAGCGAACGGTAGATGGCGATGGCCCGCCGGATGTGCCGCAACTGGGCCTTGCGCGGCTCGTGGTTGTCCTCCAGCAGGTGGCGCATCGCGAGGAAGGCGTTGCCGGGGCGGGCGATGACCGACAGCAGCATGGTGTGGGTGACCCGGAACCGCGAGGTGAGCGGCTCCGGATCGGACTGGATCAGCTTGTCGAAGGTCGTCTCCGACCAGGCCACGAAGCCCTCAGGGGCCTTCTTGCGGACGACCTTGCGCTTCTTCTTCGGGTCGTCGCCCGCCTTCTTGACGTTCTTCTCGTTCTCGATGACGTGCTCGGGCGCCTGCGCGACGACGAAACCGGCCGTGTCGAAGCCGGCCCGCCCGGCCCGCCCCGCGATCTGGTGGAACTCCCGCGCCCGCAGCGTCCGCACCCGGGTGCCGTCGTACTTGGTGAGCGCGGTGAACAGCACCGTACGGATGGGGACGTTGACCCCGACGCCGAGCGTGTCCGTCCCGCAGATCACCTTCAGCAGACCCGCCTGCGCGAGCTTCTCCACCAGGCGGCGGTACTTGGGCAGCATGCCGGCGTGGTGGACCCCGATGCCGTGGCGTACGTACCGGGAGAGGTTCTGGCCGAACTTGGTGGTGAAGCGGAAGTTGCCGATCAGGTCGGCGATCTTCTCCTTCTCCTCCTTGCTGCACATGTTGATGCTCATCAGCGACTGCGCCCGCTCCACGGCGGCGGCCTGCGTGAAGTGCACGATGTAGACGGGGGACTGCCGGGTGTCCAGCAGCTCGGTGAGCGTCTCCGTGATCGGCGTGAGGCGGTACTCGTAGCTGAGCGGTACCGGACGGGTCGCCGAGCGCACCACCGTGGTCGGCCGGCCGGTGCGCCGGGTGAGGTCCTTCTCGAACATCGCGACGTCGCCGAGGGTCGCCGACATCAGGACGAACTGCGCCTGCGGCAGCTCCAGCAGCGGGATCTGCCAGGCCCAGCCGCGGTCGGCCTCCGCGTAGAAGTGGAACTCGTCCATCACGACCTGGCCGATGTCGGCGTACTTGCCGTCGCGCAGCGCGATCGAGGCCAGCACCTCCGCGGTGCAGCAGATGACCGGCGCGTCGGCGTTGACCGAGGCGTCGCCCGTCAGCATCCCGACGTTCTCCGTGCCGAAGAGCTTGCACAGGTCGAAGAACTTCTCCGAGACCAGGGCCTTGATGGGAGCGGTGTAGAAGGTGACCTTGTCCTGTGCCAGCGCCGCGAAGTGCGCACCCGCCGCGACGAGGCTCTTGCCCGAGCCGGTGGGCGTCGACAGGATGACGTTCGCCCCCGAGACCACCTCGATCAGCGCCTCCTCCTGAGCGGGGTAGAGGACGATGCCCTGACTCTCGGTCCACGAGGAGAAAGCCTCGTAGAGGGCGTCCGGGTCGGCGGTCGGGGGCAGCTGATCGATAAGGGTCACGCCCCCATCTTGCCTGGCTTCCGTCCGGATGAGGGAACCGGACGGCCCGACGAAGATCACGGGCGGTACGCTTCCCACTCAACTCGGCCGCGCCGCAACGGCGTCGGCCGCACCACGTTCTGGGGGCGGAAAAGACCATGATGGGACCGGCACACTCACTGTCCGGGGCGGCTGCCTGGCTCGGGGTGGGGGCGGCTGCCGCCGCCACGGGTCACACCATGCCCTGGCCGGTCCTCGTCGTCGGAGCGCTGATCACGGCGGGAGCCGCCCTCGCACCCGACCTGGACCACAAGTCGGCCACCATCTCGCGCGCCTTCGGCCCGGTGTCCAAGCTGGTCTGCGAGGTCGTCGACAAGATCTCGTACGCCGTCTACAAGGCCACCCGGGGCGCCGGCGACCCCCGGCGCACCGGCGGCCACCGCACCCTCACCCACACCTGGCTGTGGGCGGTCCTCACCGGGGCCGTCGCCTCTGGCGCCGCGATCCTCGGCGGACGCTGGGCGGTCCTCGCGATCCTCTTCGTCCACCTGGTGCTCGCCGTCGAAGGGCTGCTCTGGCGGGCCGCCCGCGTCTCCAGCGACGTACTGGTCTGGCTGCTCGGCGCGACCAGCGCCTGGATCCTCGCCGGCGTGCTGGACCAGCCCGGCCACGGCTCGAACTGGTTCTTCGACGCGCCCGGCCAGGAGTACATGTGGCTCGGGCTGCCGATCCTCCTCGGTGCCCTCGTCCACGACATCGGCGACGCCCTGACGGTCTCGGGCTGCCCGATCCTCTGGCCCATCCCGCTCGGTCGCAAGCGGTGGTACGCCCTGGGGCCCCCGAAGGCGATGCGGTTCCGGGCCGGCAGCTGGGTGGAGCTGAAGGTGCTGATGCCCGTGTTCATGGTGCTCGGAGGACTCGGCGCGGCAGGCGCCCTCAACATCATCTGAACGGGCCTCCGGGCGGTACGCCCGTGCCCGTAGGACCATGGGCCCATGCTGCTCATCCGGCTCGCCCAGGTCTCGCTGCAGGTCGCCGCCGCCCCCGCCCGGAACCGGAAGGTCGACCTGCTGGCCGGCCTGTTCCGGGACGCGGCCCCCGAGGACGTCCCGGTCGTCATCCCGTACCTCGCCGGACGCCTCCCGCAGGGGAGGCTCGGCATCGGCTGGTCCCAGCTCGGCGACCCCGTCGCGCCCGCCGCCTCGGCCACGCTCACCGTCGCGCACACCGACGCCGAGCTGACCGCGATCGGCGCCCTGACCGGCACCGGTTCCCGGGCCGCCCGCACCGAGCGGCTGCGCGCCCTGCTGGGCGCGGCCACCGCCGACGAGCAGCACTTCCTGCGGTCGTTGCTCCTCGGCGAGCTGCGCCAGGGCGCACTGGACGCGATCGCGGTGGACGCGCTGGCGCGCGCCTCCGGCGCGGCGGGCGCCGAGGTGCGCCGGGCGGTCATGCTCGCCGGTTCGCTGCGGGACGTCGCGGTCGTCCTGCTCGCCGACGGCCCCGAAGCGCTCGCCCGCTTCCGGCTCACGGTGGGACGCCCCGTCCACCCGATGCTCGCCCACACCGCCGCCACCGTCGGAGAGGCGATCGACAAGCTGGGCGGCTGCGTGGTCGAGGAGAAACTCGACGGCATCCGCGTCCAGGTGCACCGGGACGCCACCGGCGTACACGCCTACACCCGCACGCTCGACGACATCACCGACCGGCTCCCCGACGTGGTGGCCGCCGTCGCCGGCTTCCCCGGCGAGCGCTTCATCCTCGACGGCGAGGTGATCGCGCTCGGCCCGGACGGCCGGCCGCGCCCCTTCCAGGAGATCGCCGGCCGCGTGGGCTCCCGGCGCGACGTCGCCCGGGCGGCGGCCGAGCTGCCGGTCCTGCCGGTCTTCTTCGACGTCCTCGCCGTCGACGACGAGGACCTGCTCGACCAGCCGCTCACCGCCCGCCACGAGGCCCTCGCCCGCCTGGTCCCCGAACGGATGCGGGTGCGCCGCACCGTCGTGCCCGCTTCCCAGGAGGGCGCGGCCGACTCCGACGCCAGGGCCGCCGCCGAGGCCTTCTCCGCCGCCACCCTCGAACGCGGCCACGAGGGCGTCGTCGTCAAGGAGCTCACCGCCCCCTACAGCGCGGGCCGCCGGGGCGCCTCCTGGCTCAAGGTGAAGCCGGTGCACACCCTGGACCTCCTCGTCCTGGCCGCCGAATGGGGCAGCGGCCGGCGCACCGGGAAGCTCTCCAACCTCCACCTCGGCGCACGGGGCCCCGACGGTGTCCCCGTCATGCTCGGCAAGACCTTCAAGGGCCTCACCGACCAGCTGCTCGCCTGGCAGACCGAACGCCTGCTCGCGCTCTCCACCGGCGACGACGGGCACGTCGTGACCGTTCGGCCGGAACTCGTCGTCGAGATCGCCTACGACGGCCTGCAGCGCTCCACCCGCTACCCGGCGGGCGTCACCCTGCGCTTCGCCCGGGTCCTGCGCTACCGCGAGGACAAACCCGCACAGGAGGCGGACACCGTCGCCACGGTCCTGGCGGGCCACAGCTGACCGGATCGGATCCCCGTACGAGGGACGGCGCCGCCCGGAAACCTCCCGGGCGGCGCCGTCCCTGGTACGGGGATCCGCACGCGTCACACCCGCTTGGCGGCGGACGCCGTGTGCGCCCGGATCTCCTCGGGGCTCAGATAGGCGTCCGTGTACTCGAAGTCGCGCAGCGTCGCCGGCTTGCGCGCCTGGAAGCCGGTGCGGACGAAATCGTCGCCGGCCGCCGCGTTGAGCAGCCAGTTGGTGAGCACCCGGGTCTTGGCCACGTTGGTCCGCAGCGCCGACCAGTGGTAACCGCGTGCCACGGCCTGCGCGGGGAGGCCCTTCAACTCGATCCCGAGCGGCTTGGAGACGGCGTCCCGGCCCCCCAGGTCCACGACCAGACCCAGATCCTTGTGCTCGTACGGCTGGAGGGCGCTCCCGCGCAGCGACGCGAGGACGTTGTCGGCCACCACACGGCCCTGGCGCATCGAGTGCTGCGCGGTCGGCGGGCAGATCGCCCCGTCCCCCTTGGCGAGGTCGGGTACGGCCGCCGCGTCGCCCAGCGCGAACACCCCGTCGGCGCCCCGGAGTGCCATCTCGGGCGTCACCGCGAGCCGCCCGCGCACCGTCTCGGCGTCCAGCGTGGCGATCAGCGGACTCGCTGCCACCCCCGCCGTCCAGATCAGGGTGCGGCAGGGCAGCACCCGCCCGTCGGTGAACGTCACCTGGTCCGGCCGCGCTTCCGCGATCGACACACCCAGCGACACTTCGATGCCGCGCTTGCGCAGGATCTCCATGGCACTGAGCCCGAGCTTGTCACCCAGCTCCGGCATGAGCTTGGGGGCGATGTCGATCAGGTGCCACTTGATCAGCTTCGGGTCGAGGCGCGGGTAGTGCTTCACGGCGTTGGTCGTCAGCCGCTGGAGGCAGGCCGCCGTCTCGGTACCGGCGTACCCGCCGCCCACCACGACGAACTGGAGCCGCGACGCCCGCTCCGCCTCGTCCTGGCTGGCGTCGGCGACGTCGAGCTGCTCGATGACGTGGTCCCGGACGTACGCGGCCTCGGCGAGCGTCTTCATGCCCCGGGCGTTGTCCAGCAGCCCGGGAATGTCGAAGGTACGGGTCACACTTCCGGCGGCGAGCACGATGTAGTCGTACGGCTCGTTCACGATCTCGTCCGTGATCTTGCGGATCACACAGATCTTCGCCTTGGTGTCCACCCCGATGGCCCCGCCCGGCACGATCCTCGTGCGGTGACGGCTGCTGCGCCGCAGCGACACGGCCACCGACTGCGGGGTGAGCACACCGGACGCGACCTGGGGCAGGAGCGGCAGGTAGAGCTGGTAGGAGAACGGCGTGACGAGCGTGATCTGCGCTTCTCCCGGCGAGAGCCGACGTTCCAGTCGGCGCACGCACTCGACACCGGCGAAGCCGGCGCCGACGACGAGAATCCTGGGTGGTGCCACGGTGTGCGTCCCTTCTCAAGGCTACGCGGTCGTGTCTCACCTGCCCCGAAGTCCGGGCGGGTCACCTCACATCCTCACCGCACACCCCCGAACCCGCCTCCCGGCCCGGGAGATCGGGGACCGGACCGGACGGCCGCCACCGGCGGACCGCGCCCGACCGGGGGCCCAGGGACCCGCGCACGGGTCCCAGGGCCCGGGGGCGCGGAGGGCAGGTCGGGCGGACCGTCAGTAGACGTCCCGGACGTAGCGCTTGTCCGCGGCGAGCCGTCGGACGTAGGCGGCGGCCTCGTCCCGCTCCATGGCGCCGTGGGTGACGGCGATGTCTCTCAGAGCGCGGTCCACGTCCTTGGCCATGCGGCCGGCGTCACCGCAGACGTAGAAGTGCGCGCCGGACCGGAGCCACTGCCACAGACGGGGGCCGTGCTCGCGCATCCGGTCCTGGACGTAGACCTTGTTGCGCTGGTCGCGGGAGAAGGCGAGGTCGAGCCGGTCGAGATGACCGGACGCCCGGTAAGCCTCCAGCTCCCGCCGGTGGTAGTAGTCGGTGGCCCGGCGCTGCTCGCCGAAGAAGAGCCAGTTGGGGCCGGTGTGGCCGCGGGCCCGGCGGTCTTCGAGGAACCCGATGAACGGGGCCACCCCGGTGCCGGGTCCGACCATGATCATGGGCGTCGCGGGGTCCGCGGGCGGCCGGAAGTGCGGGGAGCGCTGCACGAAGACCTGGACCGGGCCGTCGTCCGCGTGGTCGGCGAGGTAGGTGGAGCAGACCCCCGTGCGGTCGCGGCCGAGGCGGTTGGTCCAGCGGACCACCGAGACGGTGAGTCGGACCTCGCCGGGGTGGGCCAGCGGGCTGGAGGATATGGAGTACAAGCGGGGCTGGAGGCGGGCGAGGGCCCCGGCCCACTCGGCCGCCGACGCGCGGACCGGGTACTCGGCGACGATGTCGGCGGCCTGCCGGCCCCAGCTCCACTTCGCGAGCGCGTCCTTGTTGTCCGGACGCAGCAGCCGCTTCAGGTCGTGGCTGCCGGTCCGTTCGGTGAGGAACCGCAGCAGGCCGGTGCCGGGCCGGGATATGTCCAGCCGGGTGCGCAGCGCCTCCGAAAGGGCGAGCGGGACACCGTCGCCGAGGTCCACCGGTTCCTCCGGGTCGAGCCCGGTGAGGGCCAGCCACTCGGCGGTGAGCCCCGTGCTGTTGGCCGGCCACACGCCGAGGGCGTCCCCGGCGTCGTAGGCGAGCTCGCCGTCACGGGTGTCGAACGCGAACTCCCGTACCTCCTTCGCGGAACCCGGAAGGCTCAGCAGCCGGTTGCCCACGAGCAGGGTGGCGAAGGGCGACGCCCGGGTGTGGCGGACCGGAGCGGGCGGCTCGGGGGCCACCGACGCGGTGGCGGGGGAAGGCGACACCGGCACGGACACGGACGTCCGGTCCGGCGTCCCACCGTCACTCTCCGCGAGCGCGGTGAGGACCTGGCCGAGCCACGCTTCGGCCCGCTCCCCGAAATCGGGTTCGCAGTCGGCACGCGGTACCAGGCGGGTCGCGCCGAGGGCGGCGAAGCGCTCGTCGAGCCGGCGTCCGTGGCCGCAGAAGTCGTCGTAGGCCGAGTCGCCCAGGGCGAGGACCGCGTAACGGAGCCCTTCCAGCCGTCCGGTCTCCTCGGTGGTGAGAGAGAGCCAGAAATCGCTGCCGTTGTCGGGGGCTTCGCCGTCACCGAAGGTGCTGGTGACGAGGAGGACGTCGGTCCCGGGGGTGAGGTGGGCCGATGACGCCTCGGCCATCGCGAGGAGCTCGGGAGCGCGGCCCGCCCGCGTGAGGTGCGCGACCGCGCCCCGGGCGAACTCCTCGGCGTTGCCGGTCTGCGAGGCCCACAGCACGACGAGCCGGCGGCCGGCAACCGCCGGGCCGCCGTCCGCCGCGTCCGCCGGGGTCGGCGTCCCGCCCTGGGTGTCGGTGCGGCCCGGGGCGCCGGTGCGGGAGAACATCCCCGCGAGGACACCGTCGACCCACAGGGCGTGTCCGGTGTCGAAGGGCGCGCCCGGCGGCAGTACGGGTACGCCCGAGGTGGGCGGTGCGGCGGCGAGACCGGAGAGGTACCCGGAGAGGTAGCGCCGCTCCGGCTCGGCCAGCGGGGGCGGAACGAGATCGCCCAGGCCGAGCAGCGCGGCGAGCGCCCCGGCGGGCGAGCCGGCGGGTCCGCCCGCCGCTGCGGCCGGTACGGAGACGGGGGCCGAGGTCACGGGCGTGGTCTCCGGTTCGGTGCCCGGGCGGGCCGCCGGGACGGGAGCGGCGGTCCGGGCGAGGGTGACGGCGCAGACCTTCAGCTCCGGCTGGAAGGAGAGCGGATCGACGGCGTCGTTGGTGACGGCGTTGATGCTGAGGTACTCGCCGAACAGGTCGTGCCAGTGGAAGGGGGCGAACACGGTCCCCGGCCGGACCCGGTCGGTGACCACGACCGGCAGGACGGCACGCCCGCGCCGGGAGGCCACCTCCAGGTGGTCGCCCTCCGCGACGCCCAGGGCCCGCGCGTCCTCCGGATGGACCTCCACGAACGGCCCGGGGGTGAGCCGGTTGAGCTTGGCCACCTTGCCCGTCTTGGTCATCGTGTGCCACTGGTGCTGCAGGCGGCCCGTGTTGAGGAGGTAGGGGAAGTCGTCGTCGGGGAGTTCGGCCGCGGGCAGGTGCGGGCGGGCGAAGAAACGGGCGCGGCCGCTCGCCGTGGGGAAGGCCAGGCGGGGGCGGGTACCGTCCTCGCGCTCCAGCAGCGTCTGACTGACGCCGTCGTTGAGGTAGCGGACCGGGTTGCGGTCCGGCCCGTCGGCCGCCGGGGCCGGCCACTGGACGGAGGTGGCGCGCAGCCGGTCGTACGTCACCCCGCGCAGGTCCCAGCCGGTCGCCGGGTTCCACGCCCGCTTGAGCTCCTCGAACACCTCCTCCGCGCAGGTGTACGTGAACCCCTCGGCGAAGCCCATCGCACAGGCCACCCGGGCGATCAACTGCCAGTCGGGAAGCGCCTGTCCGGGCGGATCGACGACCCCCTGGACGAGCGAGAGGTTACGCTCCGAGTTGACCATGACCCCGTCCGACTCCGCCCACAGCGTCGCGGGCAGCACCACGTCGGCGTAGGCGTTGGTCTCGGTCTGCGCGAACACGTCCTGGGTGATGACGAGTTCGGCCGCCTCCAGACCGGCGATCACGGTCTTGCGGTTGGCGACCGAGGCGACCGGGTTGGTGCAGATGATCCAGCACGCCTTGATGTCGCCGGCGGCCAACTGCTCGAACATCTCCACCGTGCCGTGTCCGACCTCGGTGCGGAGCGACCCTTCGGGGATCCGCCACAGCTCCTCGACGAAGGCGCGTTCGGCGTCGACCAGTACGGACCGCTGGCCCGGCAGGCCCGGGCCCATGTACCCCATCTCGCGCCCGCCCATGGCGTTGGGCTGACCCGTCAGCGAGAAGGGGCCGGAGCCGGGGCGGCAGATCGCACCGGTGGCGAGGTGGAGGTTGACCAGAGCGTTGGTGTTCCAGGTGCCGTGGGTGGACTGGTTCAGCCCCATGGTCCAGCAGCTCATCCACTCGCCGGCCTCGCCGATCCACCGCGCGGCCAGCCGGATGTCCGCCTCCGGGATCCCGGTGATCTCCGCGACCCGGGAGGGGGTGTACTCCGCCAGGAACGCCGGCATCTCCTCCCATCCCTCGGTGAACGCGGCGACGAACTTCTCGTCGGTGTGGCCGTCCGCGACCAGCAGGTGCAGCAGCCCGTTCAGCAGAGCGAGGTCCGTACCGGGCCTGATCCGCAGGAAGAGGTCGGCCTTGTCGGCGGTGGCGGTGCGGCGCGGGTCGACGACGATCAGCTTGGCCCCGGACGCCTTCACCCGCTCCATCATCCGCAGGAAGAGGACGGGGTGGCAGTCGGCCATGTTCGCGCCGATGACGAAGAACGCGTCCGCCCGGTCGAAGTCCTGGTACGAGCCGGGCGGACCGTCGGCGCCGAGCGACAGCTTGTAGCCGGTACCGGCGGAGGCCATGCACAGCCGGGAGTTCGACTCGATCCGGTTGGTGCGGACGAAGCCCTTGGCCAGCTTGTTCGCCAGGTACTGCGCCTCCAGGGACATCTGGCCCGAGACGTAGAAGGACAGTGCGTCCGGTCCGTGCTCGTCCAGGATCGCCCGCAGCCGGCCGGCGACGGCGACGACGGCCTCGTCCACGTCCGTCTCCACCGGTTCGGCGCCGCGCTCGGCGCGCACCAGCGCGCGGCCCACCCGCCCGGGCGCGGACATCAGGTCGGCGCCGGTCGCCCCCTTGGTGCACAGCCGGCCGGCGTTGGCGGGATGCGCCTTGTCCCCGGACGCCTTCGCCACCCGGCGGCGGCCGTCCAAGGGGTCCCGTACCAGGTCGAGCACGATGCCGCAGCCGACGCCGCAGTACGAACAGACCGTACGGACGCCGCCGTCGTTCGAGCCAGATGCCACCGAACCCCCACCCCGCGGTGTGTGCCTTGCCTCCCTGCACCGTAGGAAGATCGAATTTCCGGACGGTGACGCGGCACGGGCACGGCGGGTTACTCCCCGCGCACACCCCCCGGGGGAGCCGTGTGAGGCGGGAGGGTGTGCGGCGGACCCGGGCTCCGGGGGTGCCCCCGGAGCCGGGAGTGCCCCCGGAGCCGGGAGTGCCCCCCGGAGCCGGGGGTGCCGGTCCGCTCACCCGTGCCAGGACCGCCACAGCGCCGCGTACGCACCGTCCGCCGCGACCAGTTCGTCGTGGCTGCCCAGCTCGCTGATCCGGCCCCTCTCCACGACGGCGATCACGTCCGCGTCGTGCGCGGTGTGCAGCCGGTGCGCGATCGCCACCACCGTCCTGCCCTCGAGCACCCGGGCCAGCGACCGCTCCAGGTGCCGGGCCGCGCGCGGGTCCAGCAGCGAGGTCGCCTCGTCGAGCACCAGGGTGTGCGGGTCGGCCAGCACCAGCCGCGCCAGCGCGATCTGCTGGGCCTGCGCCGGTGTCAGCGCCGCACCGCCCGACCCCACCTCGGTGTCCAGGCCGTCCTCCAGCGCCGTCGCCCAGCCGTCGGCGTCCACCGCCGCGAGCGACGCCCACAGCTCGGCGTCCCGTGCCCCGCTCCGCGCCAGCAGGAGGTTGTCGCGGAGCGAACCGACGAACACGTGGTGTTCCTGGTTGACGAGTGCGACGTGCTCGCGCACCCGCTCGGCGGCCATCCGGGACAACTCCGCGCCGCCGAGCGTCACCGCACCCGTCCTCGGCGCGTAGATCCCCGCCAGCAGCCGCCCCAGCGTGGACTTGCCCGCCCCCGACGGGCCGACCAGCGCGATCCTGGTGCCCGGGGCCACGTCCAGCGACACCTCGTGCAGCACGTCCACCCCGGAGCGGTAGCCGAAGCGCACCTCGTCCGCACGGACCTCCCGGCCCTCGGGACGCACCGCCTCGTCGCCCGCGTCCGGCTCGATGTCGCGCACCCCCACCAGCCGGGCCAGCGACACCTGAGCCACCTGCAACTCGTCGTACCAGCGCAGGACCAGCCCCAGGGGATCCACCAGCATCTGCGCCAGCAGCGCGCCCGTCGTCAGCTGCCCGACGGTCAGCCACCCCTCCAGGACGAACCAGCCGCCCAGCATCAGCACGGTGCCCAGGACCGTCACGTACGTGAGGTTGATGACGGGGAAGAGCACCGAGCGCAGGAAGAGGGTGTACCGCTCCCACCGGGTCCACTCCATGATCCGCCGCTCCGAGAGCGCCACCCGCCGCGCGCCGAGCCGGTGGGCCTCCACCGTGTGCCCCGCGTCGACCGTCTCCGCGAGCATCGCGGCCACCGCGGCGTACCCGGCCGACTCCGAGCGGTACGCGGACGGAGCCCGCTTGAAGTACCAGCGGCAGCCGGTGAGCAGCAGGGGGAGCGCCACCAGGACCGCGAGGGCCAGCGGCGGCGCGGTCACCGTGAGCGCCCCGATCAGCAGTCCGGCCCAGACCACGCCGATGACGAGCTGCGGGACGGCCTCGCGCATGGCGTTGGCGAGCCGGTCGATGTCCGTGGTGATCCGGGAGAGCAGGTCACCCGTCCCCGCCCGCTCCAGCACACCGGGCGGCAGACCCACCGCACGGACGAGGAAGTCCTCGCGCAGGTCGGCGAGCATCTCCTCGCCGAGCATCGCGCTGCGCAGCCGCATGAGCCAGGTGAAGAGCGTCTGGAGCAGCAGGGCGGCCGCGAAGATCGCGGTGGTGCGCTCCAGGTGGAGATCGGTGACCCCGTCGGCGAGGTCCTCCACCAGCCCGCCCAGCAGGTACGGCCCGACGATGGACGCGACCACCGCGACCACGTTGGCGGTGACGAGCACGGCGAACGCGCCGCGATGACGCCGGAGCAGATCGCGGACGTAGGCCCGCACGGTGGCGGCCGAGCCCACCGGCAGGGTGGTGGCCGTTTTCGGCGCGGCCGGGTCGTACGACGGTGGTGCGAGGCCGATCATGCCCTCTCCTCGATCTCTCCGGCTTGCCGGAGGCTGTTCAGCTCGTCGATGGTGCTGTCCGCCGCCGTACCGCGCGAGGAGACCGCCCGCGGGGCCGCCACCGCGCCCTCGTCCCCGGTCTCCCGGGTGACGACCGAGCGGTAGAGCGTGTCGGTGTGCAGGAGTTCGCGGTGCGGGCCGACCGCGACGACCGTCCCGTCGTGGACGAGTGCCACCCGGTCGGCGAGGTCCAGCAGCAGCGGCGAGGAGGAGAACACCACGGTCGTCCGACCCTGGCGCAGCTCCCGGATCCCGGCGCCCACCCGGGCCTCCGTGTGCGCGTCCACGGCCGAGGTCGGCTCGTCGAGCACCAGCACCTCGGGGTCGGTGACCAGGGAGCGCGCCAGCGCGAGCCGCTGCCGCTGCCCCCCGGAGAGCGAGCGTCCGCGTTCGGTGATGCGGGTCCCCATCGGGTCACCGTCCGTGTCGACGGAGGCCTGGGCCAACGCGTCCAGCACGTCGTCGCAGTGGGCGGCCGACAACGCGTCCTCGGCGCGCACCGCTCCCGACGCGGGTACGTCGAGCAGCTCCCGCAGCGTGCCCGAGAGCAGCACCGGGTCCTTGTCCTGCACCAGCACGGCGGTGCGCGCGTCCGCCAGCGGCAGTTCGTCCAGCGCGGTGCCGCCCAGCAGGACGGACGCCACCGGCTGCGGCGCCCCGTCCCCGTCCGGCGTGTCCTCGGCGGGGGCGTGGCCGCCGAGTCGCTCGGCCAGCCGCCCCGCCTCGTCCGGGTCCCCGCAGACCACGGCGGTGAAGAGGCCCTCTGCGGCCAGCAGCCCGGTGACCGGGTCGTACAGATCACCGGAGGGCGGCGTCGCGCTGCCGCTGGTCGCCTCGGAGGGACCCGCGTGCCGCCGCAACGACAGGACGCGGACGGCGCGCTGCGCGGAGGGACGGGAGAAGGAGTAGGCCATGGCGATCTCCTCCACCGTCCTGAGCGGGTAGAGCAGCAGCATCGCCGAGTTGAAGACGGTGACCAGTTGGCCGACCTCGATCTCTCCGTCGCGGGCGAGCCCGGCCCCGTACCCGACCAGCGCGATCAGCAGCAGACCGGGCAGCAGCACCTGGACCGCGGAGATCAGGGACCACATGCGGGCGCTGTGCACGGCCGCGCGGCGGACCTCCTGGGAGGCGCGGCGGTAGCGGCCGAGGAAGAGCTCCTCACCGCCGATGCCGCGCAGCACCCGCAGCCCCGCGACGGTGTCCGAAGCCAGCTCGGTGGCCTTGCCCGCCTTCTCCCGCTGCAGGTCGGCCCGCCGGGTCGCCCGGGGCAGCAACGGCAGCATCGTCAGCGCGAGTACGGGGACGGAGAGCGCCACCAGCACGCCCAGCGACGGCAGGTACAGCACCAGACCGACGCAGATCAGCACGAGCGCCACGGCGGAGGCGAGGAAGCGGGAGAGCGCCTCGACGAACCACCCGATCTTCTCCACGTCGCCGGTGGAGACCGCGACGACCTCGCCGGCCGCCACCCGACGCGTCAGCGCCGAACCCAGCTCGGCGGTCCGCCGGGCGAGCAGTTGCTGCACCCGGGCGGCGGCGGTGATCCAGTTGGTGACGGCGGTGCGGTGGAGCATCGTGTCGCCGACGGCGATGCCGATGCCGAGGAGCAGGATCAGGCCGCCGGAGAGCGCGAGCCGGGTGCCGGAGCGGTCGATGACCGCCTGGACCGCCAGACCGGCCGCCAGCGGCAGTCCGGCGAGGGAGAGCTGGTGGAAGAGCCCCCAGCAGAGCGACGTGAGCTGCCCCTTGAGCTGGTTGCGGCCGAGCCAGACGAGGAAACGGGGGCCGGACCGTACATCAGGATCGCCGGGGTCCTGGTACGGAAGATCACGAATCTGCATGAGGTTCCCAGCATCGAGAAGGACGGAGTCCACCGGCGACGGCGCTACCGAAGTGGTGAAGGGCAAACAGCAAGACTTGCTGTCCAGGCCGTTTCGACGCAAATGATTTTCTTCGGCATTTCCGGCTTGTCCGTCGCTCCCGGCCTTCCCGGCTTTCGCGCGGTCGCTCGGCGGGCGTGACTGCCGGCGTCGGTGCACTGCCGCCCCCCACGGTCGACGCCGAGCCCCCGCTCCGGGTCGTCTTCCCCGGCTGCCCGCACCGACCGGCCGCGCCGCCGGCACGACGACCGGCACCTCGGTGCCGCTGACCCGCTCCGCCGTCCAGGGCACGGCGGAGCGTGCGGGGGGGACGGGAGCGTCAGCCCGGTCCGCCGGTCGCGTGCGTCGCCCGAGCCGGTCGCGTCGCCCGCTCGAGTTCCATCAGGACCGAGCGGTACGGGTGCCCGGTGGCCCGGTCCATGCCGATCTCGCACATGCGGTTGGCCGAGAGATGGGCGTCGAAGTCACGGGTGGCGACCTCGGCGGCCTCCTTGGCGGTCGCCGAATCGGTCAACTCCTTGTGCAGCATTCCGCGATCGCCGGCGAACCCGCAGCACCTCGCGTCGTCGGGCACGAACACCTCCTCCGCGCACGCCCCCGCGAGTGCGCGCAGCCGCTCCACCAGGCCGAGATGCTCCATCGAGCACGTCGGGTGCACGACGGCCGATCCGACCGTGCGCACCACCGTGAGGCGGGGGAGCAGTTCGTCGGCGGCCCAGGCGAGCGAGTCCACCACCGTCAACTCCGCGTGCAGCGCGCGGTTCTCGTCGGTGAGGTGGGGGACGACCTCCCGTGCGATGCCGAGGGTGCAGGAGGTGGCGTCGACCACCAGCGGAAGCGCGCCCCCGCCCGTCCAGCCCCACGCCGCCTCCACGACGCGGTTGGCCATCACGGCGTTGGCAGCGTCATACCCCTTGGAGTGCCAGATCGTCGCGCAGCAGGTCCCGGTGACGTCGTCCGGGATCCACACCGGCCGGCCGGCGCGGGCGGAGAGCGCGACGACGGAGTGCGCGAGCGACGGCTCCCGCCGCCCTCCGGGACCCGCGAAGATACGGTTCACGCACGCGGGGAAGTAGACCGCGTGCGCCCCGGCGCGTGAGGTGGGCGGAAGCGCGCGGAGGGCCGCCGGCGGCAATTGCGGCAGCCACTCGGGCATCAGGTCCGGACGGACCACCCGGCGGGCGAGCCGGGTCACCGAGGTCAGCAGCGGATCCCGCACCCGGTCGCCGAGGCTGCCCGCCACCCCCACGGCGAGGCGGGCGGCTGCCTCCACCACACCGAAGTGCCGTGCGGTCAGCGCCGCGATCCGTTCCTCGCGGGGCGAGTGCCGCTGCGAGCGGAAACCCTTCATCATCGCGCCGGTGTCGATGCCGACGGGGCACGCGAGCATGCAGGTGGAATCGCCCGCGCAGGTGTCCACCGCGTCGTAGCCGTACGCGTCGAGCAGGGCGTTCTCGACGGGGGAGCCGTCGCTCTGGCGCAGCATCTCCCGCCGCAGCACGATCCGTTGGCGCGGTGTGGTGGTGAGGTCCTGGCTGGGGCAGGTGGGTTCGCAGAAGCCGCACTCGATGCATGGGTCCGCGACCGGCTCCACCGAGGGAATCGTCTTGAGGCCGCGCAGGTGTGCCCGGGGATCGCGGTCCAGGACGACCCGGGGAGCCAGCACTCCGGCCGGATCGATCAACCGCTTCGTACGCCACATGAGTTCGGTCGCGCGCGGACCCCATTCGCGCTCCAGGAAGGGGGCGATGTTGCGGCCGGTGGCGTGCTCGGCCTTCAGCGAGCCGTCGAACCGGTCCACCACGAGCGTGCAGAACGCCTCCATGAACGCGGCGTACCGCTCGACGTCGGCGGGGGCACCCGCGTCGAAGGCGAGCAGGAAGTGGAGGTTGCCGTGGGCGGCGTGGCCGGCCACCGCCGCGTCGAAGCCGTGCCGCTCCTGGAGTTCGAGCAGGGCCTCGCAGGCGTCCGCCAGCCGGGACGGCGGTACCGCGAAGTCCTCCGTGATCAGTGTCGTGCCCGAGGGGCGCGAGCCGCCGACCGCGGTGACGAAGGCCTTGCGCGCCTTCCAGTACCCGTTGATCGTCGCCCGGTCGCGGGTGAACACGTTGGTGACCGACGCGGCCGGGGCGACGAGGTCGAGCCCCGCCACCACGGAGGCCGCCGCGCGCTCGTACCCCTCCAGCGCCGCCTCGTCCGGGGCGCGGAACTCGACCAGCAGGGCCGCCGTCGCCCGGGGCAGGGCCGCCCAGTCCGCGGGCACCCCTCGCACGCTGACGGAGGCGCGCAGGGTGTTGCCGTCCATCACCTCCACGGCGAGGGCGCCGGCCGCGTTGAACAGCGGCACCGCTGCGGCGGCCGCGGTCAGCGAGGGGAAGAAGAGGAGGGCCGTGGAGAGCCTCCGGTCGAGCGGCAGGGTGTCGAAGACGATCTCCGAGAGGAAACCGAAGGTGCCCTCGGAGCCCACCATCAGCCCTCGCAGGATCTCCACCGGCGTCGTGCCGTCCAGGAACGCGTCCAGCCGGTAGCCGTTGGTGTTCTTGATCTCGTACTTGGCACGGATGCGGGCGGTGAGCACCTCGTCCGCCCCGATCTCCTCCTTCAGCGCCAGCAGCCCCTCGCAGAGGCGGGGCTCGGACCGCGCGAGGAGCTCGTCGGCCGCCGGATCGGCGGTGTCCACCATCGTGCCGCCCGGCAGGACGAAGGAGAGGGAGGAGACCGTCCGGTAGCTGTTGCGCGTGGTGCCCGCCGTCATCCCGGACGCGTTGTTGGCGACGACCCCGCCGACCGTGCAGGCGATCGCACTGGCGGGGTCGGGGCCGAGCACCCTGCCGTGGCGGGCGAGGGCGGCGTTGGCCCGCGCGATCGTGGTGCCGGGCCGGATCCTGGCCCGCGTGCCGCCGTCCAGGACCGTGATGCCGCTCCAGTGGCGGCGGACGTCGACGAGGATGTCCTCGCCCTGGGCCTGGCCGTTCAGACTGGTGCCGGCGGCGCGGAAGACGACGTTCCTCTTCTTGCCATGTGCGTACGACAGCACCGCCGAGATGTCGTCGACGTCCTCGGCGACGACCACGACTCGGGGCAGGAATCGGTACGGGCTGGCGTCGGAGGCGTACTTCACGAGGTCGGAGACCTTCCAGAGCACCTTCCCGGCACCCAGCAGCGCGATCAGATCCGACCGCAGGGGCTCGGGGGTACCCGTCGCACTCCGGTCGGAGACCCGGTCGGGGGCCGCCTCCCGCGGGCCGCCCGGACGCAGGGCGTGCGGCCCCGGCTCCAGCAGTGGCATCTCCGGCATGACGGCATCCCCTCGGGCGGCCGGACGCGGTCCTCCCGCGTCCGGGTACGACGGCTCAGCAGCGGCGCCCCGGAAGCCCTTCGACCAGAGCGGCCAGCAGACCGCCGAGCACCTCGCGCTGTTCGGCGGTCAACGGAGTCAGGATCTCCTCCGCGGCGGCCCGGCGCGCGTCGCGCAGCGAGCCGAGCGTGGCCCGCCCCTCGTCGGTGATCTCGATGCGCACCACCCGCCGGTTGGCCGGATCCGGCGCCCGGCGCACCCGGCCGCCCGCCTCCAAGCCGTCCACCAGGCTGGTCACGGCACGCGGGACGACGTCCAACCGCTGCGCGAGATCGGCCATCCGGGGCGGCGAGTCGTACTGTGCGACGGCGCGCAGCAGACGGAACTGCGCGGGCGTGATGCCGATCGGCTCCAGCTGGCGGCTCTGGATGCGGTGGAGCCGACGGGTCAGCCGCAGCAGCTGCTCGGCGAGGTGACCGTCGGAATCGGGGGAGTCCATGGGGGAACAATATCAGGACCTGGTTCATTGTGAGTATAGGTAACAGTGAGATACGCTCTTCACGGCTCGGATCACCGCATCCCTAGGCGCCCGACCACGCTGGGCCCCTGCCTGCTCCGTTCGCAGCCCCAGCCCCAGCACCCCACCTTCTGCCCCAGCCTTCTGCCGCCGCTCGCTCCCAGCCCACTCGCCGGTTCGCCCCACGGCTCGCGTCCCGCCCGGCCGGCGCGGGCCGAGCGGCCGTCCATCCGCACCCAGCACCCCGCACTTTCAGCAGGAGCCCATGAAACCCGACGAACCCACCTGGACGCCCCCACCCAAGGACGGCCCGCAGCCGCCCGCCGAGGTGCGCCGCATCCTCCGTCTCTTCCGCCCGTACCGGGGCCGCCTCGCGGTCGTGGGGCTGCTGGTCGGCGCCTCCTCCCTGGTGGCGGTCGCCTCACCCTTCCTGCTCCGCGAGATCCTCGACACCGCCATCCCCCAGGGGCGTACCGGCCTGCTCACGCTGCTCGTGCTCGGGATGATCGCCGCCGCCGTGACGAGCAGCGTCTTCGGCGTGCTCCAGACCCTCATCTCCACCACCGTCGGCCAACGGGTCATGCACGACCTGCGCACCGGCGTCTACACCCAGCTCCAGCGCATGCCGCTCGCCTTCTTCACCAGGACCCGGACCGGTGAGGTGCAGTCCCGCATCGCCAACGACATCGGGGGGATGCAGGCGACCGTCACCTCCACGGCCACCTCCCTGGTCTCGAACCTCACCGCCGTCGTGGCCACGGTCGTCGCGATGCTCGCGCTGGACTGGCGGCTCACCGTCGTCTCGCTGCTCCTGCTTCCCGTCTTCGTGTGGATCAGCCGCCGCGTCGGACGCGAGCGGAAGAAGATCACCACCCAGCGGCAGCGGCAGATGGCCGCGATGGCCGCGACCGTCACCGAGTCCCTCTCCGTCAGCGGCATCCTGCTCGGCCGCACGATGGGGCGGTCCGACTCACTGATCAAGGGCTTCTCCGAGGAGTCGGAGCGGCTGGTCGACCTCGAAGTCCGCGCCAACATGGCGGGACGCTGGCGGATGTCGACCATCGGCATCGTCATGGCCGCCATGCCCGCCGTCATCTACTGGGCCGCCGGTCTGGCCATGAGCTCCGGTACCACCGCCGTCTCCATCGGCACACTCGTCGCCTTCGTCTCGCTCCAGCAAGGACTGTTCCGGCCCGCGGTGAGCCTGCTCGCCACGGGAGTCCAGATGCAGACCTCCCTCGCGCTCTTCCAGCGCATCTTCGAGTACCTCGATCTCGAGGTCGACATCACGGAGACCGGGAATCCCGTGCGGCTGGACCGCATCCGCGGCGAGGTCGTCTTCGAACACGTCGACTTCGGCTACGACGAGAAGAGCGGCCCCACGCTCAGCGACATCGACGTGAAGGTGCCCGCGGGCACCAGCCTGGCGGTGGTCGGGCCCACCGGGTCCGGCAAGTCCACTCTGAGCTACCTCGTGCCCAGGCTCTACGACGTCACTGCCGGCCGCGTGACGATCGACGGGATCGACGTGCGCGACCTCGACTTCGACTCCCTCGCCAGGGCCGTCGGCGTGGTCTCGCAGGAGACCTACCTCTTCCACGCCTCGGTCGCGGAGAACCTCCGGTTCGCCAAGCCCGACGCCACCGACGAGGAGATCGAGGCAGCGGCGCGCGCCGCCCAGATCCACGACCACATCGCGTCGCTCCCCGACGGATACGACACCCTCGTCGGCGAGCGCGGGTACCGCTTCTCCGGTGGGGAGAAGCAACGCCTCGCCATCGCCCGGACGATCCTGCGCGACCCTCCGGTCCTGGTGCTCGACGAGGCGACCAGTGCCCTCGACACCCGTACGGAACACGCCGTACAGGAAGCGATCGACGCCCTCTCCGCCGGCCGCACCACCCTCACCATCGCGCACCGCCTCTCCACCATCCGGGACGCCGACCAGATCGTCGTCCTGGAAGGCGGCCGTACCGTCGAACGCGGTACCCACGACGAACTTCTCGCGCGGGACGGACGGTACGCGGCGCTCATCCGCCGAGATACCCAATTGGCTCCCGCGCCGGGCTGATCGCCCGCCCCGGGGCCGGCGCTGCCCGTCGGGTTGGGGAGAGCCGCCCGCCGGGTTGCCGAGAGTCGAGCGTCGCTGCCATCGATCGGGGGATTTGTACGGTTATCGTGCCCGCATGGTGAATGATCACGGCGCGTACCGGTCCCGCCGGAGGCTCCGGCCCACACGACGGGGCAAGGCGATGCTGCTCCTCGGCGGTGCGGTCGCCGCTGCGGCGGTGGTCGCGGCACCCCTCCTCGTACGCCAGGACCGACCCGAGAGGAACGTGGAACAGACCGCCTCCCTGGTGATTCCCGAGGGATGGCGGGCGGCGCAGGTCTATACGGCCGTCGACCGGGCGCTCCGAGTCCCACCGGGCACCACCGAGAAGGCCGTGCCCGGGGCCCGCCTTCCGCTTCCCGGGGCCGCCCACGGGAACCCGGAGGGTTTTCTCTTCCCGGCCACCTATCCCATCCGCTCCGACACGACCCCCCGCAGCCTCCTGCGCTACATGGTGCGCACCGCGACCGAGCGGTTCCAGGACCCCCGGGTCACCGCCGGAGCGCTGGGCCGGCACATCAGCGCCTACCAGGCGGTGACCCTCGCCAGCGTCATCCAGGCGGAGGCGGACACCGCCTCCGACATGGGCAAAGTGGGCCGGGTCGTCCACAACCGCCTGCTGAAGGACATGCCGCTGCAGATGGACTCGACGCTCAACTACGCCCTGCGGCGCTCCACGTTGGACACCACCGCCGACGACACCCGCATCGACAGTCCCTACAACACCTACCGGCGTAAAGGGCTCCCTCCCACCCCGATCGGGAACCCCGGTGAACAGGCGATGCGGGCCGCCACCGGCCCGACCGCAGGCCCGTGGCTGTACTTCGTGACGGTGGGACCGGGGGACACGCGCTTCACCGAGGAGTACGCGGCGCACCGGCGCAACGTCGCCGAGTTCAACCGCAAGCGCCGGAGCACCGCCGCCCCCACCGGTTGAGCCCCGGACCGGCGCGGTACCGCCCGGCGCGGCACGGCACGCTACGGCCGTCGACCCGCTGCCGCACGCTGCCCGCCCGAGATCAGGCCGGTACGCCCGCGGACGCGCGGCTCTCCGTGGAGCCTTCTGGGTGGCCTCCGGCGATGCGGACCTCCGTACCACCTTCCGTACCGCTCTCCGCACGGACGTCGGTACGGCCTCCGGGGTGGACCTCCGTACGGACCTCCCTACGGGTTTCCGCCAGCAGGCGCATGACCGAACGTGCGGCGGTGCGTCCGGCCCGGTTGGCGCCGATGGTGCTCGCGGAGGGGCCGTAGCCGACGAGGTGGACACGCCCGTCCCGCACCGCCCGCGTGTCCTCCACCCGGATTCCACCCCCGGGCTCCCGCAGTCTCAAGGGGGCCAGGTGATCCACGGCGGGCCGGAAACCGGTCGCCCAGAGGATCACGTCGGCGTCGATGCCGCCGCGCCGCCCGTCGTCCCAGGCCACCCCGGTCGGGGTGATGCGGTCGAACATCGGCAGCCGGTCGAGAATGCCGCGCGCCCGCGCGGCACGGATGGCGTCATTGAGGGGCAGCCCGGTCACACTCACCACACTGCGGGGCGCCTGCCCCCGGCGTACCCGTTCCTCCACCAGGGCGACGGCGGCGCGCCCCTCCTCGGCCCCGAACGGGCCCTCGCGGAAGACGGGCTCGCGCCGGGTCACCCAGTAGGTGGCCGCCGCGACGTCCGCGATCTCCATCAGGTGCTGGGTCCCGGAGGCGCCGCCCCCGACCACCAGCACCCGAAGCCCGGCGAACTCGGCCGGCCCGGGGTACGACACCGTGTGGAGCTGCCGTCCGAGGAACGTGTCCTGCCCCGGGTAGCGGGGCCAGAACGGCCGGTCCCAGGTACCGGTCGCGTTGATCACCGCCCGCGTGGCGTGCACCCCCTCCGACGTCTCGACCCGTAGCCGACCTCCGTCACCCTCCCGGACGGCGGTGACGTCGACCGGCCGGTGCACCCGGAGGCCGAAGCGTTGCTCGTAGGCGTCGAAGTAGGCGCCGATCACCTCGGAGGAGGGCAGGTCCGGGTCGGCGCCGGTCAGTTCCATGCCCGGCAGCGAGTGCATCCCGTGCACCTTGCCGTACGTCAGCGACGGCCACCGGAACTGCCAGGCACCTCCCGGCCGTGGGGCATGGTCGAGAACGACGAAGTCGTGATCCGGCTCCAGGCCGGCCCGTGCGAGGTGGTGCGCGGCGGAGAGTCCGGCCTGCCCGGCGCCGATCACCACCACGTCGATGTCCCGTACCTCAGATTCGTTCACGCTTCTACCAACCGCGGCGGCGCGGCTCGTCTTCCCTCGCCCTCCGCGACGGCGTCGCCCGCGGCACTCCTTTCCGGGCCTCGCCCTCCGCGACGGCGTCGCCCGCGGCACTCCTTTCCGGGCCACCCCCGGCCCTCAGCTCCGCCGCCGAGGCGCAGGAGCGCGCGTCCGGCCCGGCGGGACGGGAAGATGGCGGCATGGCTGATTCCTTCACCACACACGTCCTGCACCTCACCACCGGGTCCTCGGAGACGGTCACCGACCTGACCCACGACTGCGAGCAGTTCCTGTCCCGTGCCGCCGTCGGCCGTGACGGCCTGCTGAACGTCTTCGTCCCCCACGCGACAGCCGGAATCGCCGTCCTGGAGACCGGCGCCGGCAGCGACGACGATCTGCTGGCGACCCTGCACACCCTGCTTCCCGCCGACAACCGCTGGCAGCACCGCCACGGAACCCCGGGCCACGGCCGTGACCACGTCCTCCCCGCCCTCGTACCGCCCCACGCCACCCTGCCGGTCATCGCGGGCCGCCTGGAGCTGGGCACCTGGCAGTCGGTGTGCCTGGTGGACACGAATGTCGACAATGCGGAGCGTCGGGTGCGGTTGAGCTTCTTCGGTGGGTGACCCAATCTGGTTGCACGATAGGCGGGAACTCCGGCCGCACCAACCGGACCCTCGGATCGTGTGTCCGAACCTGTCACGCAGGCTTGTATAAGCCCTCGCCGTGCAATCGAAGCGCTGCTCCTCACACGCTTGTTCCGCCTCCCTGCTGCTCATTTTTTTGGGGAGGAGAGCTTCTGAAGATCGTCGATCGGTTGACCAGTAAACTTCGTCACCGGCTCCCTCACACTCGTTCGGTGCCGTGTCGTACGCGCGGTGGTCCCTAGAGGCGGTCGCTTCTCAGAGGGTGTTTACGCCTCTTTTAGTGCAACTTCATGTGTTATGCGAATCCGCTTTGATGAGATGGGTGCTTCTCGAGGTCGCGCTGGTGCGTGTGGGGTGCTGATGCCGTCGTCTCGCCCGCACTCCTCCTGTTTCATCCCACACGCGTCGTCGTGCACCGTTCGCTTCGCGCGCCTGTTGCATGCGCCTGGGCCGGATCCTCGGCCGGCCGGTATTCCAGAGTCATGACTGAGCGCCGTCGCTATCCAAGTGACCTCTCCGATGCCCGATGGGAGCTGGTCGAGCCGGTCCTGACTGCCTGGCGGTCCGAGCGCCGCGGCCGCGGCCTGGACATCGGCAGGCCACCGAATCATGACCTGCGCAGTCTTCTTGACGCGGTCCTCTACGCGAACCGCACCAGTATCCCGTGGCGCTATCTGCCGCACGACTACCCGCCCTGGAACACCGTGTACACCTACTTCGCCCGCTGGCAGGAAGAAGGCGTATTCGATCAGCTCAACAGCCTCCTCGGGCGCCAAGTCCGCAGGCAGGAAGGCCGGGGTGACGAACCGACCGCCTGCGTCATCGACTCCCAGAGCATCAAGACCTCCACCAACGTCCCCGCCATCGGGCAAGGCATCGACGCGGGCAAGAAGATCGTCGGCCGCAAGCGGAGCATCGCCATCGACACCGTCGGACTCCTCCTCGGAGTGCTGGTCACCGCGGCCAGCGTGCAGGACTCAGCCGCCGGCCGAACCCTCATCGAACGAGTCACCACCGAGCATCCCACCGTCCGCAAAGCCTGGGTCGACGGCGGCTACCGCCAGCACCTCGTCGAGCACGCCGCCACGCTCGGCATCGACATGCACATCGTCCGCCGCGACCCCACTACCAGGGGCTTTGCCGTTCTGCCCCGCCGCTGGACTGTCGAGCGCACCCTGGGATGGCTCATGAACCACCGACGCCTGGCCCGCGATTACGAAGCAAACCCACACCGCTCCGAAGCCATGATCCACCTCGCGATGATCAACCTCATGACCCGCAGACTCACCGCAGAATCCACCCCAACATGGCGCGACGCATGAACCATCTACAACCGCGCAACCCGGGATGAAACAACGGGACAAAACACCCTCTGAGGCTGATCGACACGGAGGCCGTCAGCGTCCTGGCGGAGGTGCCGGCCACGCGACTCCGTCGACCGCCGCGCCGAGGAGGTCGCCCAGCCGGTGCCAGGCGCCCGGGCCGGCGTGCGACATGGGGCTTGCTGCGAACCGCTGCCAAGCCGCGTCACTGTCGCCGAGCACCTCGGAGACGTAGGCCGCGACTGCAGGATGAGTGGTGTCATAGCGCGGGCCGCGTGCTTTGACTGCTGACCAGGCAGGCAGCAGCCGGAGCAGCTCCGGAGGGCACTCGGGCCGGCCCAGCATGATCTCGGCCCAGCTTCCGCGCAGTTCGGGACCACCGCCCAGGCGCCTGCGCAGGTGCAGGGTGAGGTCGAGCAGAGTCTGCTGCGGGGCGGAGTGGCGGGCCAGTACGTCGTCGAAGGCGAGGGACTTTCGGTAGGAGCGGGCGGCGAAGGAGAGCAGGGCCTCCTCGACGAGCGCGTCGTTCCCCGTGTGCCGGTCCAGGTACGCGACGAGAACGGCCTCGTCGGCGTCGGCAAGCTGTCTGAACCGGATGCTTTGAGGGTCGCCGAGGGAGGCCGTGCGTCGGCCCGGCAGGGCAGGGACGGGATCCGTGACGAGCGGCATGATGGTGGCCATCAGTTTCTCGGCCCGTTGGTTCTCTTCCCACCCGGAATGGTTGGAGGGGTAGCCGTATGCGCTGGACCGGGTAGCCAGAGACCGCCTGGTGTCCTCAACTACAAGACGCGCCCTCTGCCGCGTCTCCTCCGTGACTTCGGGGAGATGGACGAGGAGTGCGTGCAACCAGCCGAGGTCGCGCACGACCCGATAGCGCGAGGCGGGTTCCGGTTCCCAGACGTTCAGAGCAGAAAGGCAGATGGTTGCGAACCGCGTGGCGAGGGCGGCGACGAGCTCCTGGGACGCCAGCCATTCTCGGGGCCGGCCGTAACGCCGGGCCTCTCCGGGGTTGAGGAGGAACCGCCAGGTCTGGCTTCCTGCCCGCTCCACCCAGTCGACGGCGAGGCGGCAAAGAACGGTCTGGATGGACTCGGACTGCATCTCCTCGTCGAGGAATCGTTCCACGTAGTCGCGCTCGTCCTGGGACGCGGCCGCCAACGCGTCGGCGTAGCGCTCCCGAGCCTGCGTGGGCGTCAGCCCGTCCCGGCAGGACCGGGAAATCCGGGTGACGAGGACCGCACGCTGGAAGGACTCCAGGTTGTGTGCCGCGACTTCCTCCAACAAGGCTGGTTCTACGTGCCACGGTATGGATCCGATCAGGTGCTCACGCACCACGCGGTCGGCTGCGGGGTGCGTTGCGGACCATTCCAGCAGGCGGCGGTGATGTTCGGTCTGGACCCGTAGGACGCCTTCCCACATGCTTTCCCAGGCGTCGGATGCGGCGCGGTGACGCTCCATCCACGCGTCGACGTCTTCTTCGCCGTCAAGCTTGTCCGGCCCGAGCGGTAGGCAGTCGATGGCTGCGACGAACACGTCCTCGTGCAGGCCGTGTTCACCAAGAACGACCTGGGCGGGCGTCGGAACCTTTAGCAGCTCGGGGGTGATGGGCAGGCGCGATGTCGACCGCCGGCGGAGCTCAGCGACGACGGCGTGGATGAGTGCTGCGCCACCCTCTCTCCGGCCAAGGGCACCGAGTCGCGGCTCAGGGCACTTCTGCAGGACCTGCGCCCTGTATGCCTCCGGGCAGGCTTGGTGCGACAGAGCGACGCGGGTCAGGTCCACGCGCTCGGACGTCGTGTGCGGGCGCGGTTCGTGACTGAGATCGCTCTCCACTGCCATGGCCAACAGCCACTCGGGCGCGGACTTTGCGAGCGGTCCTGTAAGAAGGGACATGACCAGGCCGTCCCGATCCGTGCCCGGGGGCGCCGCGCGAATCGCCTCGACAGCCATGCGGGTAGGCGGGGAATCCTCGGACGCCCGCGCGATGACCGTACGCAGGAAGTCGTGAGGAAGAGACAGGCGTGGTTTGACCGCGGCCATCGGACTCCAATCGTCGGCACCACCCCGCGACGTGATCCTCTGGTCAGCGCCACCCGGGCACGGTGTCGTATCAGGTGTGAGCGTCAATGATGCCGAAGGGGACTGACAATCCAGGGGAGTTCGGCATGATGCTGACGTCGCACTACACCTGGCATGACAGGTCTGCCACCAACAGATCGAGGGTGGCCTCCTCGTGGAGCGCGACGCCGAGGGCGGTCATGGCGGGGGCGAGGTCTGGGTCCCAGTCTGCGTCGACCGGCCCGCCGTCGAGAGCCAGTTGAGGGATGGCCTCGGATTGACTGCGAGCGGCCAGGCGCTCGTAGTCCGCAGTGTCCATGCGCCATGGCAGTGCCTCGTAGCGGCGGATCACCCGGTTGGCCAGCGCGATCCCCGGCCAGTCGAAGTCGCCGTGGTACGCGAAGCGGCAACCCGTGGCGGCGAGGGCGTCGAGAAGCGTGAAGACCACGGTGGCGGCACTGCCGGAGGTGCACACGATGGGCCGGACGCAGGCGGCGTCAGCCGCGGCTTCCACAACACGCGGATTCTCACAGATGTGGATGAGCGTTGCGGCGGGGAGCTGCAGCCGGAAGTCACGGAGGTCGCGTGGTGTGACATGAACTTCGCAGTGATGGTCGGCCCGCTCCCGCAGAGCACGCTCCCGCCAGCCCTCGCCGACGGGTCGCAGCCCGTAGGTGAGCACCGTGCTGGAGACCTCGTCCGGCGTGACGGACACCAGCCGCCACAGAGCGCGTCGGCCGGCGGCGTCGTCGGGGAACTCGGTGCCATGGGCGAGGGCGACGCCGCGTTGGACGACGCGTGCGAGCCAGGTGCCGTCGTCAAGGCCGTGGGCGGAGCCGGTCGTCATGGCTGCGAGTTCTCCTCGGCCGCGCGTGCCGTTGCGTTCAGTGCCTTCGGGGCCGAGGAGAGCGGTGAGGACTTGGACCGCCTGCTGGAGTGTCCATATCGCCGCTTCAGGTGTCACTCCTTTCGGAACACCGGTACGGCGCAGCAGGTCGTACCACTGCTGAGGCCATTCCTGGTCAGCGAGCGGGGAGGCGTCCAGTGACGAAGAAAGGGACGACCACACCCGCTCCCGCCGCGCCGCCACGTCCGCGCGGGCGGCACGGCGGTCGGTGAGTGGCGGTCCGAGTTCTTCCAGAGTCCGTCTGAGTCCGAGTCCGACGGCTGAAGCGCGTAGCCGTGCGTCGAGCACGTCGAGCCGTATGGTCGCAGCGGCACCTGTGAGGGGTTTGCCCAGTAGGAGGGACAGATCGTTGCGTTCCTGGGCGTTCATCGCGGTCAGCCGGAGCGAACCCGTGGCCTGTACGCCGTTGCTCTCCAGGCGTTTACGTGCTCCCTGCCACAGCCGGACGAGTCCGGGTCCCTTCAGCCAGTCGCGCGTTGCGGCGGGCAGCCCGCTCATACGGACACCAGACGCCGGTGCCGACCGTTCCAGGCGTAGTGCAGGGTGCCCACCCCGCGTACGTGGGGATCACGAAGGCACTCGTAGATGTGCAGGGACGGAACCTCGGGCCAGTTGCCCATGAGCCGCTCGCTGGTGAGGACGAAGTCGAGATCGAGGTCGACGAGGATACGGCCCAGTCGGCCGTGGGTGGGTTCATCGACCTTGGCGAAGGCGTCGTCCAGGAGGATCAGGCGTGGTGCGTGAGGTGCCGATTCGGCGAGGCTGCTGAAGTGGGCGGCTGCTGCGGCGAAGAGCACGAGGTAGGAAAGCACGCGTTGTTCGCCCTGGCTGAGCCCCGTCCGGCCGGTCAGTTTCCTACGGCGGCCTGGGGCCGCGTCCTCGACCACGAAAGTGTGGAAGCGGAACCAGTCGCGGTAGTCCAGCGCGGTCCGCAGATGGGCGGCGTAACCGGCCGATGGGTCGGCACGACGGGCGTCCTCGATCCGGCGTTGCAGCACCTCGCGCAGCTGCTCGGTCTGCTCGCGCGTCCTGAGGCTCGACGGACTGCGCAGCAGCTCGACGGCCGCGCGTACATCCGCGTCCACATCCTCGTCTAGCTTCCACAGCAGCTCGACGCCGAGGCCGTGGGAGGTGCGCACGGTCCGCAAGGTGTCGTTGAGAGCCGCGACCAGGTTCGCAGCGGTGATGACCTGCGCCGAGAGGTGGTCGCCTAGCTCGCCGGTCAGGAACCGCTGGAAGACCTCACGTTCGCGCTCGGTGAGCCGCCCTCGGGCCTCCGTGGCCTGAACCGCGATCCGCTCGCCCACAGCCGCGACGTCATGAGACCCGTGGTCGTCGACCAGCCGACACACTTTGATCCCGTGGCGCTCCTCCAGCTGCGCATCGAACCCACCGGCCAGTTGATCTCGAAGATCGGTGTGCCGGTTGAGCAGGGTGCTGTCCGACACCTCGCCCTTCGGGCGGCCGAGGGCTTGCTCCACGGCGTCGGCGAGGGCCCGCAGCGCTCGCAGACGGCTGCGCACGTCCGCGCCGGGATCGTCCGACACGTACTCGGGCAGCGAGGACCGGTCGAGGCCGGCGCCGAGCACCACCTCCGGTCGGCCGAGAGCAGTGCGAAGAGCGCTGCCGGTGTCGATGACCGTCGTTTCCTGGTTCGCCAGGGTTCCGCGCAGGCGCTTCTCGTCCTCTTCCGCGCGCACGCGCTGGTCGTGGAGGTCGTCGCGGGCTTTCTGCGCCCCGGGCAGGGCGCGGTCGGCGTTCGCGATGCGCTGTTTGGCCTCCTGCTCGCGGGAGAGGATCTCTTCCTCGGACGATCCGATGGCCTTTTCGCGGGTACGCAGGTCCTGCTCAGCGGTGCGCAGTCCGGCGAGGTGGAGCCGGTAGCTCTCGTCCGCGGCCAGGCGATCCCCTTGGGCTCGTCCGTACCGGTCGGCATCGGCCTGGTTGGTACCGAGCCGCCCACCAGTGCCGCTGACGGCCCTGCGCAGATGCCCGATACCGCCGAGCAGGCCGGTCAGTGCGGTGCGCACACTGTCTAGGGTGGCCGGGTCGCCGGGCAGGTCGTGGGCGGTCGCAGTGGAATCCGCCTCGGTCCGTGCCGATACCGCGAGAGCGCGTGTCTCCTCGGCCAGCCGCGCCGCGCGGGTCGCCTTGGCGGTCAGGCCGCGCAGGGTCCGTTCTGCTGACTCGGTTCTGCTCCATGCGTCCGCGAGATTCCGTGCCCTGGGGAAATCCCGTTCTGCGAGCGTGAGAGCCCGACGCGTGGCATCGGCTACGGCGAGCGCTTCGCGAACGTCGGCCAGCCGCTGTTCCGTCTGCGTGGTTCGTTCCTCCAACTCGGCGAGGATGCGACGCCGAGTCTCGGCCCGTACGGCGGCCCCAACGTACTCGGTGTCGCCCTTATCGTAGCGACCGGTGAGTACGCCCAGACGCCAACTGCCGTCGAAAAATACCTCATTGTGTGCGGAAGTCTCTTGTGTCGATGCGAGTGCAATGCTGGCCAGCAGACCCTCAACCTGCTCGGTTGTGATGCCGCAACCCGGCTCAGGGGCTGGGCGCAAGGCCGAGGCGAGAGTCGGTCCGTCGGACAGCACGGGACCTTGCTGGAGAAGGGTGTCGCGGGTGCGTGAATCGAGCAGGACGCCGTCCGCACTCACCCACGCGTCCAGGATTCCACTCGCCTCCAGCGCCCCTTCCAGACCAGCTCGGTCGGTCGGCGCCAGCTCGTCCACGAAGTCCACGAGCCGGTAGAAAGGTGCTCCACTGCCCGGCTTCCTCGCGGCAGCACGATGGTGTGGGGCCGGCGGCTCGGGGTCGGTACGCCGCTCCCAGTCCCGCTTCTGCTCCGCCAGACGGTCGAGTTCCTCACCGAGTCGACCGACGTCGAGCGCCAATGTGTCCCGACATCCCGTGAGTTCCTCGCCGTACGGCTCCAACGCGGCCTGAGCGGTCCGCCACGCATGGCTGTCGATGTCGGGCGGCAGTGTGCGGTCTACGAACGGCGCGTCAGTAGAGGTCTCGTGGCCGACAGTGGCGTGGACGGCGTCCAGCGACGGCAGGTCGGGACGCAGTGCAGTCCGAGTGCGCACCGCCCACTCGGCGACTTGACGGGAGTAGGCGCCGCTCTGCTCGGCGACCTTCTGACGGCTGCCGTCGAGGTGGCCGACGGCCTCTTCCGCCTCGCCCTCTAGCCGTTCGCGCTCGGCATCGGCCTGAGCTGCCGCGCCCCGGGCCTCGTCCGCCCGTGCGATGAGGCGGGTTACCTCCTGCACCATCCGGGCCCGATTTCTCGCGACCGTCTCGGCGTCCTGCAACTGGTTCTGCCAGGACCGCAGTCCTTCCTGAGCCGTGACCGTGTCCACGCGGGCCGCCGACCGGTGCCGTACGGCGCGCGTCTCCCCGTCCGGAGTCGTCAACGCGGTTTCGGTGGCCTGGGCGAGAACCGTTCGCGGCAGGGCCACCGCCTCGCCGAGATGGCCGGTGGGAAGCCCGGCCTTTTCCGCCTGCGTCAGCAGCTCCCGATGTTCGCTTCCCAGCTCGGCCAGTCGGCTTCCGAGGTGTTCGACGCCTTCGGCCAGTCGCTCGGCCGAACCCTCCTCCGTATCGTGCGCGTTGCTCAAGGTCATGAACGCAGCCGCGGCGGCGGTGTGCAGCGCCTCCACCGTGCTGCGGCGCTCCGATAGTTCGCGCAGGCTGCGGTAGGCGTGACTGGCGTGCAGGGCGGCCAGGTCGGTCCGGGCGTTCTGCTCTTCGTCGCGCAGGGTCTCCAGTCGGCCCTCCGACTCCTCCTCCTGCGTCCTCAGGTCGCTCGTCCGCTGTGCGGCGTCTCCGGCCGCCCGGCGCCGCTGTGCGAGGACGCCCAGCTCGTGGCTCACGCTCTGGGCGGAAGCGCGCAGGACCCCGGCCAGGTACCCGCGGTAACTGGTGAGAAACGTGCGCAAGGCCGCGTCGGTGCGTTCAAGGCGGCCGAGTTCGTCCCGTACGGCGTCGAGGTCGTGGAGGTTGCGCGCTACCTTCTCGACCACGTCCTCGTCGAGCCCTGGCAGGGTCTCGCTCAGCAGGGAGACCAGACCCCCGTGTTCGATGCGGTCGCCGACTGTCGGGCGCCGCAGCCGGTGGAGGAGCTGTGTGAGGTTGCGGTAACGCGTCGCGTCGGTGATGCCGAACAGTTCCCGGGCCACTCGTGAGCGGTGCTGGACCGCACGGTCGGTCGTGTTGTCGGAGCCGACGATCTCCTTGAGCCGGTCGACCGGTAGCGGCTTGCCCGCCTCGACCAGATGCAGGTCCTCACCGATCCGCAGCGGGGTGACGAAGAACGTCGGCAGCGCCTTCTGCGTCGACTTCGAGGCGCGGATGGCGGCGCCGAGCGTCAGGTGGCGGTGACCGCCGTCGTCGGCTGTGCCCCGGAACTCCACCCACAGATACCCGAGACGGTTGGTCTGCTCGAACCCGTCCAGCATCAGCCACGCGAGCGTGGTGCGGCCGGTGCCTGTCGCGTCCAGTGCCCGGGAGTCGCCGTCCAGAAGGTACGGAAGCAGCATCTCCAGGGCCTTGGACTTGCCCGCACCGTTCTTGCCACGCAGCAGCAGCCGTCCGTCGCCGAAGGAGAACTCCTGCTCGTCGTACTGCCAGACGTTCTGGATGCCCGCCCGGTGCAGCCGGAAGCGGGTGCCGCCGTCTCTTGTGGGGCTGACGGTTGTCGCAGCTCCGGAACGCGGCAGCGGAACGAGGCCACGCGCGTCGGTGGTCATAGCGGCAACTCCTCCTGAACGTCTGTGTCCTTGCCGACTGCGGTGGCCGGGCGCACCATGACTTGGGTGGCGTAGCGAGCCGCTGCAGCCAGCAGCAACCAGCCGTCGCCGCCGGGCCGTGCACCATGGACATCGGTCACCGTGCGTCCTTCCGATGCCTCTTCGACGTACCCCTCCGGCAGTCCTTCGCCCTCGGCGCGCAGCTGGCCCGCGCGGGCCATCAGCCGCATGCGGACCAGCAGGTCCAGTACGGCCTCTCGCAGGGAGGGAAGGTCTTCCAGGTAGCCGCGTTGCCAGTTGCTGCGTTGCCCGTACTCGGTGATGAGCTCGGCGAGGACCTCGTCCACCAGGCCGTCCGGGACGGCCACCCCGATGATGAGTGTCCCGCCGGTCGCCGGATGCCCCGGTTCCTCCGGCCGAAGGCGTTCCACGAGCCGTTCCGCCAGCAGCAGCGCGGCCTGTGCGACGGTCCCCGTGCCCGGCAGGTGCAGATCCGTGAGTTCTTCCTCGGGGTCCACCAGCGCCACGCCCTCGGCACGGATCTCCATCTCCAGACCAAGGAGTTCGGAGAAAGCCTGGGCCTCCCGGCGCTGCCGGGTGCGCAGCCAGTCACGCTCGGCGTCAGTGAGCTCGTCGAGGTGGACGACGGGTGTCTCGACGAGCATCCGGCGCACATAGGTGCGTGGTCCGCCGAAGCCCGGATCCGCTGCCCGCCGGACCAGGTCGGCGCCGTTCCGAGCCTGGGAGAGCGGGCCGGCGACGACCACGCGTGCCAGCTCCCGGTCTATCGTGATCAGGGCTTCTCCGCCCGCCTCCTGCGCAAGTGCGGCCACCTGGCCCTCGGTCTCGATGAGCACGCCCCAGTCGACGAGCTGGCGCAGAGCCGCGACCAGGGTCCGCTTCCCAGCCGCCCGGCCCGTTCCCTCCAGCTCGATCCCGGCGTCGGCCGAGGCGGCCCTGATGTCGGCGACCAGGTGGGACAGCAGCATCTGCTCTGGCGCAGTCACCAGCACGGACAAGGCCAGCGCGAGGCAGGCGTACGTCTGTGGGGTGAACGGGGTGCCGGTGGAGCGCTCCAACCGATGACCCGAACCCGCCCCCAGCCCCGCCTTGAACAGCCGGGCGTAGGAGCTGTCGACCAGCAGGCGGTAGCCAAGCACCTGCTGGAACCGTTTGCCCAGCCAGTCGGCGTGCCGGCGGATCAGCGGGAAGAGGTCGGCGTGGGGGCCGTCCGACGCGACCAGCGGGTGAGCGAGCAGCAAGCGGGCAGCGGTGCGGCGCTCGGCTGCCAGGGCTACGTCGTGAGTCGAGGGGAGGGTCATGACACGCTCGCCTCCGCTTCGCCGTCGACCGCGGCGGAGGTGCGGCCGATGTCCAGCTCCAGGTCGTCCAGCAGCAGGTCGCCGTCGGCCGAGTACAGCATCGTTTGCGTGCCTGCCGTCCGGCGCACGGTGAAGCGGATACGCAGTTCGGCGTCTTCACTGCTGGCCGACGCGAGGTCGAACCCCGCCGTCCTCTCCCTGTCCGTGCTGACGGGCCTTCTGAGCTGTGCGTTTCCGAGCGCTGTGGCCAGCAGCTCCAGAAGCAGCCCGAGCGCCGCCGAGGTGAGTCGTACGTCGGCGAACCGGCCGGACGCACTGCGCAGTTCGTCGGCTGCCGCTGTTCTGGCCGCTGCCCGCTGACGGGCTGCCTCCCTCAGCAGCCGCTTCTGCGCGGAGTGGTCCTCTACCGCTGAGGCCCGCCCCCGCTGGGCCCGGCTGCCTCGCTCGCGCAGGGCCACCGGTACCTCGACCACCGGACCGGTCCACCAGCTCGTGTAGGCGGGCACCACCTCGTCGGTGGCCGGAGGTATGCCCAGATGGCGGGCGCCGTACAGCCCGAATGCGGCGACGGCGATGTCGTGTGCGTCCCGCGGAGCCGCTTCGTCGAACCAGCGGGCCAGCCGCAGCAGATCCTTGCGCCGGGACATCTCCCCGGTGGCTGACCGCAGCATTCGCTTGGCGTTGGCGAGCAGCGACTGCAACGCGCGCAGGGTGGCGTCGCGTAGCTGGTCGACCTGGCTGCCCTGGCCGTCGGTGTTGCAGAACCAGCCGCGCAGGCCCTCCCAGTCCGCGAATTCGCGGCCGCGGCTGCGCTGGATCCGGATGTCAGGGCGGCTTTCGCTCTGCGCCTGCGTCGAGATCCCGTTGAGTCCCTGGGCGTGGGAGTCCAGCCGGTCCAGCAGAGCCGGGATGTACGGCCACAGCGTGTCCAACGCCGCCGAAATCCGGGGTGCTCGGAACGCCACGTCCTCCGTGATCGCCTCGACGTAGTCCAGGAGCAGTTCCTTGAAGCCCTGGTACTCGGCGCTGTCCAGGTCGTAGCGGGACAGCACCTGGCCGAGGTAGGCGTAGAAGTCGCGTATGGAGTCCGCGAACTCGGTGAACTGCACGAACAGCGTGCTGATTCGCTCCAGTCCGTCCTGCGGCTCGACGCCGCCCGGCGCGGTCACGAGGTCGGCCAGCTCCCGTAGTCCGCGCTCGACCAGGGCCAGCAGTTCGTTGCTGACCTCGCGGGCGGCGTCGGCCTCGGTCAGCACCCCGTCGGCGTCCCGCTGGATACGTTCGCCCAGTTTCGACAGCTGGTAGCGCGAGCGGGAACGCTGGTACTCGCTGATGCTGGATGCGTTCACCGTGTGGCTGCTGCGCAGCAGGTTTCCCCAGGCCACCAGCTGTTCCAGCCGGACTGTGAGGGTATCGGCGTCGAGCCCCGCGGCGAAAGTTCCGGCCTGGCGCAGTTTCACCATGATTTCCGGGACGGCGAGATCCGCCAGCAGCGTTCCGCAGAAGACCCGCATGATCGCGACGTGCTCCAGCCGCTCGGGCGCGCTGAGGTACGTGTACGCGTTTAGCCGCCGCCGTGCCTCCTCGTCGGAGTCCTGGCCCGGACCGGATTCTGATGCCCCCATGCCGGTGAGGTTACGCGGAGCAGCCGGGCGCCGTCGTTGGGTGGCCGAAAATGCCGCAGACGTGTGCCAGGCTTGAGCTGTCTCGAAGTCGCAGGATCTCGTTCTCCTGCTCCAGCAGTTTGATCCGCCGCCGTGCTTCCTGAAGTTCCGTATTCTCCTGACTGGCCGTCCCGGGCTTGGTCCCGTCGTCGATGTCCCTCCGACGCATCCACTTCCAAAGCGTCATCGGGTGGACTCCAAAGGTAGTGGACACCCGTTCGACCGTCAGGCCTGCGCCGCGGTTCCTTGCGACCCGCACGACGGTCTTGGAGGAGCTCCTCCGGATGAGGCTTGGACACAGCGAAATCCGTCCCACCCGCCCCACACGGCAAACCAGTTCGGATGTCACTCGATTCGTGTGACAGACCCGCTGCATATCCGCTTGCGAAGCGCAGGGTATGCGCTAACCTTCGGGCAGGAATGGAGCCTGGGATGGTACCTGGGCCACCTCCGATCGTCTTGAGGTACGGAGCGTCGGAAAGCGCCCTCGCCACCACCTCCTTCCCGCTTCCTGCGCACCTGTTCTGTCCGGCCGTCGTGTGCCGGACGGCCGAAAGGCGTTTCCTTGACCGTCTACTCTCAGCATGCCACTCGTGGAAAGACTCAAATCCTGGCGACCTACCAAGGTCCGGACGGCGTAGTGTCCAAGACCGTGACAAGTCTTGCCGAGCCTTACCTTGCGGTTCCGGTCGTCGACGCCCTCAACAGGATCTCCGCCTTCGCTACCGTCCCTGTCAGCATCCACGACCGCCGGGAACGGCGTGTGGGCTACTACCCGCGCACGCACCTCGCCTCCCTGACCGATCCTGCCGCCCGCCCCAACCTTTTCGGCGGCGCCCACAGTCTCTGGTACGAGTACGTATGCCTGCGGCTTCACCAGGCGCTGGCCGACCTGGAAAGTGCCGTGGCAGTTCTCCCCGGCACGGTTAGCAGGGCGATCCAATCCGAACTGGATGAAGAGAAGCACGGGTTGCAGACAGGACTCGCAGAGTTCTCGGGAGCTTCCACCGAGGACGAGCCGGAGACCGAGCGCTGCTGGGAGTTCAGGCACCCCTTCGTGAAGTACGACGACGGGCTGGACACGCTGAGCGACGAGACGCGCGAGCAGCTCGACCGACGCGAGTCGGGATTCACCTCGGAGGAACGGGAGAAGGCGGTCGCTGCCCTCCGGGTGCTGGTCACCGCGCACGCCCAGGGCGGCGACGTGGGGGCTTCACTCGACGACCCCAGCTGTCGCCTCTTCGTGGAGCCGTACGACTCCGACGGCTTCTACCTGACGATCGAAGCGCCGGAGCCAGGCGACGACGAGACTTCGTGGGAGATCGAGGTCGGCCGATGGGTGCCGGACGATCCCGAGGAGGAGGCCGGGAACCACACCAGGGCGACAGGCCACGACATGGTCGGCTGTGCCCTTCCGGTCGCGCCGACCGTCGAGGAGATCGCTCATCTGCTGAAGTCCGTGGACGAGAAGCCGCTGCTACTCGCCGAGTGGGCTGAGTCGCGCGTGGGAGCGGTCCTCGCAGGGACGACGATGGTGGTGACCGAACGCTACGTCTCGTGATCGAGTCGGCAAGGAAGGCGTGATGCTGACGTGGCGGAGACTGGGCGCGGCTCGCCACGCATGCCGAGTGGATGCTGCAGCCGTGGTGGTCACCTCGCGAGGTGACCACCACGGCTGGGCAGGCGTGCGTTGGGATCCGGATAGGCTGGGGTTGCCTTAACGGAGTTTGGTGGACACGAACAGGAGCAACACCAACCGTCAGGTCAGGTTGTCGTTCCTGGGTGGCGTTGGCGAAGCCTGACTGTACGGGCCATGTCCGGCCGCACCAACTGCCCGGGGCCGTGGTGCGCAGCCACACCGGGCACTCACGCGCTCCCTGGCTCCGCCGCCGATGTGCGGTCGTGGTGCGGCCCCTATTCGACCCTGGTATCGCCCGGCTGACGAGCCACCCGCCCATCTCCCTCGCAGGCGAAGTGGGCCACTGTGCTCGGTAGTCCGACGGATGGCTGTTGCCCTGAGCGGTGGCGGAGCTTCTTGCGAGTCCCGCCGCAAGAGTGCGCTGTGCATGGAAAAATCCACCTGGCCGATTATGAGCGCGAGAGGGCTGTGTGCCGCTTGCCGCACCCGGAGGGGAGCCCGAGATGGCCCTGCTGTCAGCGAACCCGAAGTGGCCTACGTTGCCCGAGTATTTCTACGACTGGGCGTTGGTGGACGTGGAGACCTCCGGGCTGAGGCCCGGCCGGGACCGCGTCCTGTCCCTCGCGGTCGTCACGCTGGACGGACACGGTCGACGGACCGGCGAGTTCTCCACGCTCCTCGATCCGGGCTGCGACCCGGGGCCTGTGCATGTTCATGGGCTCACCCGTGCGCGCCTGGCAGGCGCCCCCACCTTCGAACAGATCGCGCCGCAGGTCGGTGCGCTGCTGGGCGGTCGCGTCCTGGTCGCCCACAACGCGCAGTTCGACTACGACTTCCTGGCCCACGAGTTCGCCCGCGTCCGCTCGTGGGTGCCCGTGAGCAAACGTCTGTGCACGCTGGCTCTCAACAGGCTGATCGCGCCCGCGACGCCGAATCTCAAGCTGGGGACGCTTGCCGCGCACTACGGCGTGCGTCAGGAGCGGGCCCACGACGCGCAGGATGACGTCCGGGTGCTTGCTGGGATTCTGCACGGCTCGCTGGACGCGGCGGGACGTCTGGGCCTGGACCTTCCGCTCCTGGCCTGCCCGCCACGCCAGGACTACAAGCCCTTCGTTCCGAAGGCCCCCTGCGCGTACCGGAACCCCGGCCGGTTCCATGCAGGGAACTGTCTGGTACAGGGGATGAAGGTCGCTGTCACCGGCGAAACCCTGGTGTCCCGCGAGGAACTGATAGCCCGCTCGGTGGCGGCCGGCCTCAACATGATGACTTCGGTCAGCGGACAGACCAGCCTCCTGGTCAGCAATGATCCTGGCGGCGGGACCGCCAAACTACGCCGGGCCATTGCCGAAGGCGTGCCCCTGGTGGACGAGCAGACCTATCTGCGGCTGCTGGACGAGGTGCGGCCCGGCCAGGCCAAGGGCGCGGCCCAAGCCGGAGTCGCCGGCCGATGCCGCGCCGCAGAGACGCCGGGGGACGCGGCGGCCGTGCCCCGCACGCCTACGCCCGAATTGCCCGCGCAGCGCACCACGGCACCCGTCACACGCACCGGTCCTGCCAGGGCGGACCGGGTACTTGCCGGACGCCGGGTACTGGTGCTGGGTGGCACCCACGAGGAAGCCGGAGCGGCGCGTGTCCGTGTCGTCGAGCTCGGCGCCTCCGCAGCGGTCAACCTCTCGGCGAAAGTCACCGACATCGTGTTGCTCCCCGGCGGGGAATCGGACCGGCGCGTGAGCCGCATTACCTCGCTCGGCCTGCCCGTCCACGACGCCGATTGGCTCCTCGCGCCCACTTCGGCCCCTGCCCCCGAACCCGGTTTCGTGCAGCAGGACCCGGCCGCGGGCTCGCGGGACACGGCAGAAGTTCTGGTCCGCGGTGCGGTCGTCGACCTGCCCGAGGCCGGAGCGATGTGGACGGTTGCGGCCACATGGGGGCAGCTCACCGCATGCGACGTCGATGTCGTCGCCTTCCGGCTGGACGCGCAGGAGCAGGTCGCGGGAGATGAAGACTTCGTCTTTTACGGAGCGCCCGGACACCCCGACGGCACGGTACGGCTCGCCATGGACGGCCCGACGGAACAGGCCATCAGCGTTGACCTCGAGCGGCTGCCCCTGGAGGTGTCCAGGGTCGTGGTGGCGGCGGCGATCGACGGCGACGCCACATTCTCCGACGTCGGCGCGGTGGAGGTCGTCGCCACCTGCGGGATCGGCGAGGCTCCGACCGCCCGTGCCACCCTCGATGCCGCTACCACCGAGCGCACTATGATCCTCGCCGAGATCTACCGCCGGGGCGAGGGGTGGCGGCTGCGCGCGGTCGGGCAGGGATACGACCACGCTCTCGCCGACCTCGCCCGGTCCTACGGAGTCGACGTCGCCGAATGACTCCACGGCAGGACCAGAATTGATGGGATCGACAGAGTGTCCTAAGAGCTCGTAACACAATTTTGTGAATGATGGCTGGTAGGGCGATACCGGTGTGATGATTCGGCCGTTCGTGAGGGTGTGGGTACTCGACCGTGGATCGTGGACGATGAGTTGTGGGCTCTGGTCGAGCCGTTGCTGCCGCCGGGGCCGGAGCGGTCTCCGGGGCCGAGGCCGGTGTCGGATCGGCTCTGCCTCCAGGGCATCCTGTTCGTCCTTCACAACGACATAGCCTGGCAACTCCTGCCGCTGGAGCTGGGGTTCGGTTCAGGGCAGACCTGCTGGCGTCGTCTGGACCGGTGGCAGAAGGCCGGGGTCTTCGACACGCTGCACCGGGTTCTGCTCGCGGAGCTGAACGCGGCCGGTGTGCTCGACTGGTCGCGGGCGTGCGTGGATGGTTCCCACATCCGCGCGAAAAAGAGGGCGCCGACACCGGCCCGTCGCCGGTCGACCGGCGGAAAACGGGCAGCAAACACCACTTGATCTGCGACGGACGCGGCACCCCACTCAAGGTGATCACGACTGCGGCGAACGTCAACGACGTCACCCAAACCCTGGCCCTGGTCGATGGCATTCCACCCGTGGCAGGCCGCCCTGGCCGGCCCCGCCGACGACCAGAAGCCCTCCTTGGGGACAAGGGCTACGACTCCAACCCCAACCGCGACGAGCTGCGTCGCCGACGGATCCTGCCCGTCATCTCACGCAAAGGATCACCGAACATCAAGGGCCGGGGCAAGCTCCGCTACGTCGTCGAGCAGACCTTCGCTCTGCTCCACCAATTCAAACGTCTCGCCGTCCGCTGGGAACGCCGCACCGAACTCCACGACGCCTTCGTCTCCCTGGCCTGCGGCCTCATCTGCTGGAGACGTCTCAGGAAGGCCCGCTCCTGATCGCACTCCGAGTGATCACGGGCAGTGCAGCGTCTTGAGAGATTCGGGGGTTACTGGTGCGGGGCGTGCCTGGTTCCGGTCGGCTCTGTCGTGTCTCCCTCGGCTGCGGTGAGGCGGAGTCGTCCCTCGGCTCCTGCTTTGACGACCTTGACCAGCAGCGTGCTCGCGTCGTCGAAGCGCAGGGTGAAGTGCGGATCGAGCTGCATCAGGAAGTCAAGGTTCTCCTTGTCCTCCGTGGTCAGAGAAGATTCGAGGGTTGCCTTGGACGACCAGGTGTCTTCAGCGGTACGGACCACCTGCACACCAAACCTGCCCAGGCACGTCGATCGGTTGGCCCACCACTCAAGCATCACGGTGCCCTCGTAGCTGTCCATGGTTCAAGTATCGCGAGCGAGCAGGCAGCCGTGTGTCAGCGATGCAGCATCTGAGGCCACAAGATCGTGTTACGAGCTCTTAACGAGTGGTTGTGACGGGCGCCCTGCTGGGACCATGCCCTGGTGAACTCAGGACTCCCCGCCGGGTGGACGATCGAGCGCGTGCGCGCTCTTTCCGGAGACCCCAGCGCTGCCCCGCTCTCCTTCGATCGACTCGTAGTCGTCGAGACAACCGGCCAGGACGACTACAAACCGCTCCGGCCCAATGTGATTCTTGCGTTCCACGAGTTGTGCCTCGTGATGCACGACGACGAGTGGTTCATGGGGCTGCTCGACGACGACGGCTCGGTGATCTGCTGGGCCTCCTACGGATCCGACCTGGCCGAGGCCATCCGCAGCCTCTGAGCGACACCTCGCACCTTCAGCCACGTTCGCAACACGCCCTAGGGCGACGATGTACGTGGCCCGGGTGACGGCGGTGTCCCAAGAAGCCGGACGCGCCGTCACCGTAGGAGTGATGTCCGGCCCCACCAAGCGCGCACCTGCACGGCCGGGGAACTTGCCCTTCCCCTCCGGGACCCCCATGATCCTGGCCCGCCCTCCACGGCTGCGCGGGGCATCCGAAGCGCCCTGGCCACCAGCGGCTCCGGACGGGCGTTGCGGGATCTCTTCGCCGCCGGGATGAACTACGGACGCGCCTGCGCCCGCGGCAGCGGTTCCAGCAGCCGTTGACGACGGTGATCCGCCTCCCCGGGCAGATACGGCGCTCTTGTGTTCGTCGCGTCGCCGCTCTGGCATCCGGCGTCGTCGTGCGAGCGGCGAGCGGCCTCGGCCGCGCAGGCCTTCGGACGAGGGCGAGCGCCGCGCTGCACGGCCGGCCACTTTCCCGAACGCTGCCCGGTGGCAGAGTGTCAGAGACCCCTCCGAGGTTGCCGCGTTCCAGGCGCGTGCAGTACGCGACGCTCACGCCGGCGAGCGTCGCGATCTCGCCCCTGCGCAATCCGGGCACCCGCCGTTGGCCGTGCACCGGCAGCCCCGCCGACTCGGGTGGGATCCGGGCCTGTCGCGCGGCCTGCCCAGCGCGCGATGGTGCACGTCCCGGCCGTGCTGCGAACTCGGCACCCTAAGGAGCCGCCGGCCCGGCGGTGGTGGCCGGGTCGGCGGCTCCTCCCTCACCTGTACCGCCGGGCCTTGGTTCGGGTTTCCCGGAATATCGGTGGGGCGACTGCGAGGGCGCGAGTGATGTCGTCGCAGGGGCAGGGGCAAGGGCTGTGGTCAGGCTGTCGTGCAGGTCCTGCCGTTGAGAGTGAAGGTGGTCGGGGCAGTGTTCGTGGCGCCCCTGTTGGCGATGAAGCCGAGAGTGACGGAACCGTCGGCGGTGATGGTGTTGGTGTAGGAGGCGGGGATCACGCTCACGGACCCGCCTGTCTGGGTGGGGGTCCCGCCCCACATGTTGTTGACGGTCTGGCCGTTGGCGAAGGTGAAGCCGAGCTTCCAGTTGCTGACAGCGGCGGCGCCGGTGTTGCGGATGGTGATCTCGCTCTGGAAGCCGCTTCCCCAGTCACCCACCACGCGGTAACCGACGGAGCAGGTGCCGGCCGGGGTTCCGGTGGTGGTGATGGTGACGGCGGCCGAGCGGGTGGAGCGGTTGCCGGCCGCGTCCTTGGCGTAGACGGCGAAGGTGTAGGCCGTGCTGCCGGACAGCCCTGTGACCGTGGCCCGGTTGGAAGCCGAGCCGGCCACCTGCGTCTCGGTGCCCCCGGTGACACGGACGACCTCGTAGCCGGTGACCCCTACGTTGTCCGTGGAGGCCGCCCAGTTCAAGGTCGCGGAGGTGGCCGTCACCTCGGAGGCGGTGGGAGTCCCCGGAGCGGTGGGCGCAGCGGTGTCACCGCCGGGATCACCGGGGGTCTGGCTGAGCAGGTGCGCCTTGAAACCTTCACCGTAGGTGGTGGTCGGTGTGCCGTTCCAGTCCTCGATGAGCACATTGCCACCGCTGCAGCCCCAGGGGTTCCAGGTCCAGGCCGTGTACCCGACCTTGTTGGCGTCCGCCCAGGCCGTTACCCGGTCGATGTAGTCGTGGGCGCAGGTGTCCTGACCGATCTCGCCGGCCTGGACCGGTACCTGGGCGGCGACCGCTCCGATGTTGCTGTCCCAGCACGAGGTGGTCACGCAGCCGTTGAAGTTGTAGGAGTGCCATGAGGCCATCAGATTGCCGGTGGGGTCGGCCGGCTTGAACTCCAGCCACCGACTCAGGTTGTTCGTCCACTCCAGACCACCCGACATGATCACGTTGGTGGCACCGGTGGCGCGTACCGCGTTGACGAGGGTCTGCATGCCGGCGACCGGGTAGGTGATCCCGGCGCAGGTGCCACCGTCACGCAGACAGGTCCATGCGGCCGTGGCGTCGGACCAGTTGTTGGCCGCGTCCGGGTACGGCTCGTTGAACAGGTCGAAGATGACCGCTCCGTTCCCCTTGAACATCGTGGCCACCTCGGACCAGAACGTGGGGGCGTAGCGCGCGTCCGGCATCGGCTTCTGACAGGTGGCCGCGACGTCCGGGCAGCCTCCGCCGGGGCCGGTGTACTCGCCCCACGTCCAGTGCAGGTCGAGAATGACGTTGATGCCGTTGGCCACCAGAAGGTCCGCGTAGGTCTTGACCGCCTGCTGGTAAGCCGCCGCGGTGGGCGCTGTCGGAGGTAAGTTCCCAGTGCCCAGCCAGCACTCCTCGTTCAGCGGGATCCGGACAGTGTTGATCTTCCACGCCTTCATCGCGTCGACGGCCGCCTGGTCCGTCGGTCCGTCGAATATCTCCTTGCCCTGGACGCAGCCGAACTCCCCTCCGGACCGGTTGACGCCCAGGGGGCGGAACGTGGAATCTGCCCCGGTGACCAGGCGATTGCCCGAGACGTGCAGTGCCGGCGCCGCGGCGACCGCCGATGCCCTGCCGTCGGCGGCCGACTGACCGCCCGCCGCCGGGGCCACCGCCGAGGCCGGGCCGCCGAAGCCGGCCACCGAACCCGCCACAAGCACTCCGACAACGCCGAAAGCCCGAAGGGCTCTTCGCATACTCATCGCACTCTCCCTCAACGCACGTACATGACCGATCACTCCACAGAGGACCGCCCGGGCACGAAACCGGCCTCGAAGCGGGTTCCCTGGGGGGCAATGCGCCTTTTCTGGGCGCATGACCTTCGATACTGCGCACAACGCCGTTCCGACGATCGTGGGAGCGCTCCCACGTGGAGCGAGCGTAGACGCGCCGGGCAACCGGACGGAAGCTCTCTGCAGGACTTGTTTCCGCCGTCGAACCCTGAGACTTCGGAAGCGGGCGGAGGAGGATGGTCGACGGTAGCGGGATGGGGGCGAATCACGCGTACGACCGGCGTCCGCAGGGCTCAACTCCTGCCCGCAGCCCCAAGCGGTCGGTGGCTTCCGAACACGGCAGGCCCCGGCCGCGCCCCGGGGCGGAGGGCCCGGCGAGCGAGCGAACGGGCCAGGAGGACGGCCTGTCGGGCAACGGCGCCGGCTCCGTGCTTACGGCCCGGCGGAGGCGGACGGACGCGCGTGGTCCGCAGGACCGTCGAAACTCAGGAGACGTGAGCACCACGGGAGCCACGAGGGGCGGGCCGGACCGGAACCTGGTGCTATGGAACGGGACGCCTTCGTCGAAGGGACCACCGGTCATGGCACGCGCACCGTCACCAGCCGCAGTCCTGCTCTCCCAGCACGCCGTCGTCTTCGACACGGACGGCGTGATCACGGACTCCGCTCCGGCACACGCCGCGGCCTGGAAGGAAGCGTTCGACGCCTGCCTGGCCTCCCACGAAGGACAGAGGCCCTTCGACGAGGTGGACGACTACCGGCGCCACGTCGATGGCAAGTCGCGCAAGGACGGCGCCACCGCGTTCCTCCTCTCCAGGGGCATCGACCTGCCCGAGGGCGACCCCGACGACCTGCCGGGCACCGGGACGGTGTGGGCCGTCGCCGCGCGGAAGGACGAGGTGTTCACACAGCGTCTGCGCGACGGCCCGATCGCGGTGTGGCCGGGGACGGTCCGCCTCCTGCGCGTCCTGCACGACGCCCACGTGCCGATCGCCGCCGCTTCCGCGTCCCGGCACGCCACGGAGCTGCTGGCCGGGGCCGGCCTGCTCACCCTCTTCACGGCGGTGGTCGACGGCAACGAGGCGCGGCGCCTGGAGCTGCCCGGCAAACCGGACCCCGCCCTGTTCACCGAGACGGCGCGGCGCCTGGGGACCCCGCCCGGGGACGCCGCCGTCGTGGAGGACGCGCTGGCCGGGGTGGAGGCGGGCCGGCGGGGCGGCTTCGGACTCGTCGTCGGGGTGGACCGGACGGACAGCCCCGAGGGCGCCGCCGACCTGCGCCGGCACGGCGCGGACCTCGTGGTGGCCGACCCCGGGGACCTGCTGATCACCGGGGAGGACTGATGGCACGCGGATGGACCTGGGCCTACGAGGGGTACGACCCGGAGAAGGAGCGGTTGCGGGAAGCGCTGTGCACGCTCGGCAACGGCTACTTCGCCACCCGCGGAGCCGCGCCGGAGACGTCGGCGGGCGAGAACCACTACCCGGGCACGTACGTGGCGGGCTGCTACAACCGGCTCACCTCCTCCGTCCAGGGACGCCAGGTCGAGAACGAGGACATGGTCAACCTCCCGAACTGGCTTCCGCTGCGCTGCCGCATCCGTCCCACCGGCTCCCGCCCCGGCCCCTGGCTGACCCCCGACCACGCCCACCTCGTCGACCACCGGCAGTCGCTCGACCTGCGCGGCGGCACGCTGACCCGTCACTCCGTGTACGAGGACGGCGACGGCCGTAGGCTGACGGTGCGACAGGAGCGGCTGGTCCACATGGGCGACCCCCATCTTGCCGCGCTGCACACGGAGTTCACGGCGGAGGGGTGGTCGGGCGAGCTGGAGGTGGAGGCCGCGATCGACGGCGACATCCGTAACGAGGGCGTGGCACGCTACCGCGAACTGGCCGACCGCCACCTCGTCGGCTGGGAGACCGGTACGGAGCCCGGTTCCACGGTGTGGCTGCGCTGCAGCACGGTGGAATCGGACATCGGCATCGCCCTGGCCGCCCGCACCGTAGCCTCCTGCGGGCCGGAGAAGAACGGCGACCACCGGGCCGCACCGGAGCAGCGGGCCCGTGCGGTCCACCAGCGACTGCTGCTCCCGCTCGCCCCCGGATCGGGCGCCGTCGTCGACAAGACGGTGGGTCTCTACACCTCCCGCGACCCCGCCATCGGCAGTCCGCTCCGCGCCGCCGTGGCGGCGGTGGGGGACGCGCCGGCCTACGGCCGGCTGCGAGCCTCGCACCGCCGGGCCTGGGCGAGCCTGTGGCAGCAGGTGAAGCTGGAAGTACCGGGCGACCCCGGACGCATCCTGCGGCTGCACCTCTTCCACGTCCTCCAGACGCTTTCCCCCCACACCGCCGGACTCGATGTCGGGGTACCGGCGAGAGGCCTGCACGGTGAGGCGTACCGGGGACATGTCTTCTGGGACGAGCTGTTCGTCCTGCCCTTCCTGAATCTGCATCTGCCGGACGTGTCACGGGGGTTGCTCGATTATCGCTACCGGAGGCTCCCCGCGGCCGTCGCCGCCGCACACGCGGCGGGCAGGTCGGGGGCGATGTACCCGTGGCAGAGCGCCGACGAGGGGCGCGAGGAGACCCAGGAGGTCCACCTCAACCCCCGCTCGGGCCGCTGGCTGCCCGACCGTTCGCGGCTGCAGCACCACGTGGGCTCGGCGGTGGCGTACAACGTGTGGCAGTACTGCCAGGCCACCGGTGACACGGACTACCTCTACTCCAAGGGCGCTGAGATGGTCATGCAGATCGCCCGCTTCTGGGCGGACAGCGCGGAGTGGGACGACTCCCTCGGGCGGTACCGCATCCGCGGAGTCGTCGGGCCCGACGAGTACCACGACGCCTACCCGGACTCCGACGCGGCGGGGCTCGACGACAACACCTACACCAACGTGACGGCGGCCTGGGTGCTGGCACGGGCCGGGGAACTCCGCACCTGCCTGCCCCCGACCAGGTGCGGGCAACTCCTCGAACAACTCCGGCTCGACCCGGCGGAGATGGACCGCTGGGATGACATCTCCCGACGCCTCTACGTGCCCCACCACCAGGGCGTGATCAGCCAGTTCGCCGGCTACGGAGACCTGGAGGAACTGGACTGGGCCGGTTACCGGCAGCGGTACGGGGACATCCGGCGCCTCGACCGCATCCTCGAGGCGGAGGGTGACACCGCCAACCGCTACCAGGCGTCCAAGCAGGCCGATCTGCTGATGCTCGGGTACCTCTTCTCACCCAAGGAGCTCGACGCGCTGTTCCGGCGGCTCGGTCACGAGGTCGACGACGAGACCTGGCGCGCCACGGTCGACTACTACGTGCACCGTACGAGCCACGGCTCCACTCTCAGTTCACTCGTCCACGCCTGGGTCCTGGCGAGGGTCCACCGCGACGACGCGTGGGCCTACTGCGAGGAGGCACTGATCGGCGATGTGGCCGACATCCAGGGCGGTACGACGGAGGAGGGCATCCACCTGGGCGCGATGGCCGGGACCCTCGACTTCGTCCAGCGCGGCATGACGGGTCTGGAGACCCGCGACGACGCCCTGTGGCTCGCGCCGGCCACGCTGCCCCAGCTCTCCAAGTTCCGTATGAGACTTCGCTTCCGCCACCACTGGGACGTGGACCTGCGCATCCGCGCCGAGCGTCTCAGGATCGCCGTGCCTGACTCCGACCGGCCGGGGGTCCGGGTGAGGCTGGACGGCAGCACCTACGTCGTCGAGCCGGGTACGGCCCGGTGGCTGGAGATCCCCGACGACACCTCCGGCGCCTGACGAAGGGGCCGAGTGCCCGGCACGCCCCGGCCACGGGAGGCTTCGGCCCGGTGCGGGCTTCGCCGCCGCCGACGCGGCAACCGCCGCGCCGGGGTGCCGCCCCGGGCCGGGGCACGCGTGACGGCGCCGGTTCCCCGCCCGCTGCGGGGACCGGCGCCGCTTCCTCCGGTGGTTACGGGTTGACGCAGCCGATCGAGCCGACCGGGAAGTCATTGCCGGTCGATGTCGCCGTGAAGCCGAAGGTGACGCTGCCCTCGGGCGGGATGGTCCGGTTGTAGTCGACGTTCTTGACCGTCAGCGTGCCGTCGGACCCCGTGGTCAACGCACCGTTCCACACACTGCTCACCTTGGTGCCCGTGCCGGGCGCCCACTTCACGGCCCAGCCATCGCGCGCCGCGGTGCCGTGGTTCATGACTTGGACGGAACCCTGGAATCCGCCGCTCCAGGAGTTGGTCACGCTGTAGACGGCCATGCACCCGGTGTGCGGATCATTCGGTGTGGGCGTAGGCGTCGGTGTGGGAGTGGGTGTCGGCGTGGGAGTGGGCGTCGGAGTGGGTGTGGGCGTGCTGCCCGAGCCGCGGATGCCGGTCACCTCGCCGTTGCCGCCGTCGAAGACGATGTCGGAGCAGGAGAAGAAGTTCTCCTGGCTGTCCGAGCGAACCCACTGGATGAACATCACCGCGTCGCCCGAGCGACCCGACGGCAGGGGCAGGTTCCAGTAGTAGTGGCCACCGTCCGTCCCCGGTGAACCCACCATCGACGGGTTGGTGACGGTCTGGATCAGCTCCAGGTCGTCCCAGCCCAGTTCGGTGCTGGGCGAGTAGCCGGGCTTGGACAGGTACACCCGGAACGAGCCGGGGTGCGCGGCCCAGTTGCTGTGATCGACCTCGATCGTCCTGCCGGACGTCAGGTGGGTCCGGGGCCAGTCGGCGCGGGCGGCGTTGTAACCGGTGAAGTTGTACGGGGATTTGTCGCCGGCACTGCACAGCTTTCCGTCCGGGACGTAACCCGCGCCGCGCCCACCGGCGTTGGAGTCGAGTACGGCGAACCAGTTGTACAGCGCGGTCGCGCCGCTCTCGTTGAGCGCTGCCTTGCACGCCGGGTTGGTCGGGTCCAGAGCGCCGGTACTGGTCTTGGCGTCGAGCCAGCAGAGGTAGGTCCGCGATCCCGGCGTCATCGTCACACCGTGTGCCTGGGCGTTGCCTTGGCCCAGTAGGGTCAGCGCGAACCCGCCGAGCAGCGTCGCGAGCACCGCCGCCAGGGAGACGAGTCGTTTCTTGCGTTGAGCCATGGAAGTCTCCAGTGCCTGTGTGGGGTTGTCTTCCGGTCGGTCCTGTCCGCCGCGCCCCCTGCCCGGTGGGGCGAACCCCGCCGGTCCGGCGGTGCTCCCCGACCGACGGGCGAGGAGCACCGCCGGCGGCGTGCGTGGAACGGACGGGCGGTGTGCTCCGGACGAAGTGGCCGGCAGAGGGGTGGGGAAGGGCGAGCGTCGGTACGGGCCGTCACGTCGTACGTTTTCTACGGTCCGTATGCGGGCCGGCGCGTCGTACTTCTCCGAGTCGCATCGGGTGCTGAGCGGCACGCGCCGCCGGTGCGGTGCGCGCGGAGTTCCCCGACTGCCTGCCGAGCGCTGTCTGTCCGGACCTCTGGGGAAGGGGTGGCCGGATGAGGCGACCAGGGATCGGGATGCTCCCACCATCTGCGATGGGAGCGCTCCCATGTGCGAGTTCACGGCAACTGTAGAAGTGTCGCCGTGTCCCTGACAACCCATCGGACATGAGCACGTGCGGACCGGATCCGGAGTGGCTGGTCAGAGGGGTGGTGAAATGCGGCGGAGGTCGCCCGTGCTCGCCCATGAGATGGGAGCGCTCCCGTCTGGCCGGCTCCAGCGGCTTTGGCAACCCCGGACCGGGTGCCGTCGCACGGCGCGGAGGTCGAGGGCCCCGCGGCCAAGGCATCTGCCGGGATCGACTGGTCGCATCCCCGTCCCGCGGTGGTACCGGGCGGGCACATACGCCGGATGCCTCGCCGTGGGGCCGGCCGGGAGGCGGCGGTCCCGGTCCCTGCGGGGCCCACATGGCCCGGCCCGTTGTTTCCGGATGTTCCCGGTCCCTGCGGGGCCCACATGGCCCGGCCCGGTGTTCCCGGATGTTCCCGGCCCCTCGGGCGTGGCCGGGTGCGGCTCGGCCCGAGGTGCCGTCATGGGTGCGCGGGCGGCTCAGGCCGACTCGCGCACCACCAGCCGAGTCCGCAGGATCACGTGGCGCCAGGCCACTTCCGGCTGATTCATCTCCTCCAGCAGCAGTCGCACCATGGTCCGGCCGATCTCCTCCATCGGCTGGCGGACGGTCGTCAGCGGCGGATCGGTCTGCTCGGCCAGCTCGAAGTCGTCGAATCCGATCACCGCCACGTCCTCCGGTACCCGGCGCCCCGCCGCGTGCAGGGCGGTCAGCGCCCCGGCGGCCATGCTGTCCGACGCGGCGAAGACGGCATCCACCTCCGGGTGGCGCTCGATGAGCCCGGCCATCGCCCGCCGCCCGCTCGACACGGAGAAGTCGCCCTGGACGACGAGTGACGGCTCCGTGGAGAGTCCGGCCTCCTCCAGCGCCTCCTGGTAGCCGCGCAGCCTGCACCGGGCGACGTACATCTCGGGCGGGCCGGTGATCGTGGCGATGGCCGTCCGTCCGCCGCTCACCAGATGGGCCACCGCCGCCCGCGCACCGCCCACGTTGTCCGCGTCCACATAGGTCACCTGCTCGTCGCTGGAGCGCCTGCCCAGCAGCACCGTGGGCAGGCCTGCTTCGGCCAGCATGTCCGGCAGCCGGTCCTCGGCCCGCACGGACATCAGCAGCGCCCCGTCGACCCGGCCGCCGCGCACGTACTCCACGAGCCGTTGCCGTTCGGCGTCGGTGCGGACGAGCGTGAGCAGCAGTTGCACGCCCGACTCGGCCAGGGCGTCCCCGACGGCCCGGGCGACCTCCGAGAAGAACGGCTCGCCGAAGAGCCGCCAGTCCGTCTTCGTCATGACCAGTGCGACGGCGTCCGCGCGCCTGCCGGCCAGTGAACGCGCGGCCAGATTGGGCACATAGCCCAGTTCGTCGATGGCGCGCTGCACGGCACGGCGTGTGGACGCCTTGACGCCCGACGCGTTGTTGATCACTCGGGAAGCCGTGCTCCGCCCCACTCCGGCAAGGGCGGCCACTTCCTCCAACGTCGGTGTGCCGAAACTGCGCTTCAGCATGTTCCCACCCCCAGAGCGCCCGATCCTACGGCCCGACGGGCGCCCCCGTGTGGCAGCCCTGACGGGTCGTCGGTGTCCGCGCCGCCCGCCACGTCCCGCCGTGGGCGGTACCGACGTGGTCATCGAGGCCGGAGAGGCGGATGCCGTCAAGGGAACGCCGGCGAAGAGGCAGGGGTCGGGCGGGGGATGTGACGCGTCGTCCGTCCTGGCCGGCCGCCGGATCCGCGCCTGAGGCGACGGACGTCTGCCCCGAGTCGATCGGACCGCCGTGCGTGGCACCTCGGCGGCAACACCGCCCGGGCGAGGACGGTTCCGGTCCGTCGGAGGGCCGAAGGGCCGCTTCCCGGCGGTGGCGTTCACCCCGGTCGCGCGGTCGGCGGGCGGGGGCGTCCTCCTGCGGTCAGCGGGGCGTCCGGCAGCCCCCGCGCGCACACCGCTCGCGGCGAATCGTGTCCGAGAGCTTGACGGTGCGTCGTGCGACCCCGAGATTGGGAGCGCTCCCACTTCAGTTCCCCCGGTATCGCGACCTCCGCGCTCCCGTAGCTGTGCACCCCCACGACCCTCGGACCGGCGCCATCGGCCTGCGGGAGGCTCTCACGACGAAGAGCGGTCGGCTCGTTCCGGTCCCACGCCCAGGCCGGAGCTGCGGATCGGACGGGACGGGCCGCTCCCGGGACACGGCTTCTCGGGAGCGCTCCCATCGCGTGCCCCCTTTCGTACGAGGAGGAATGCTGTGAAACGCTTTCTGGCCCTACTGGCGACCTGCGCGACGATCCTGGGCCTCACCGCTCTGTTCAGCCCTCAGGCGGTGGCCGCCGCCGGATGCAAGGTGGACTACACGGTCGCCAGCCAGTGGCAAGGCGGCTTCCAGGCCGGCGTGAAGATCACCAACCTGGGTGAGCCCGTGTCCGCGTGGACGCTCAAGTTCACCATGCCCGACGCCGGGCAGAAGCTCGTCCAGGGCTGGAACGCCACCTGGTCGCAGTCCGGTTCCACGGTCACCACCGCCGGCCTCGACTGGAACCGCGCGCTGGCCACCGGCGCGTCGGCCGACGTCGGATTCACCGGATCCTTCACGGGTACCAATCCGAAGCCCACGGCGTTCACGCTCAACGGCGTCGCCTGCACGGGCTCCGTCGGCGAGGAGCCGCCGCCCGTGCCGAGCACCGGCACTCCCGTGGAGATCAACGGACAGGTGCACGTCTGCGGCGTCAACCTGTGCAACCAGTACAACCGCCCCATACAGCTGCGGGGGATGAGCACCCACGGCATCCAGTGGTTCAGCGCCTGCTACAACAACGCTTCCATGGACGCCCTGGCGAAGGACTGGAAGGCTGACCTGCTGCGCGTCGCCATGTACGTGCAGGAGAGCGGCTACGAGACCGACCCCGCGGGCTTCACCAGCCGGGTGAACAGCATTGTCGACATGGCCGAAGCCCGTGGCATGTACGCACTGATCGATTTCCACACGCTGACGCCGGGCGACCCGAACTACAACCTCGCACGTGCGAAGACGTTCTTCGCGTCCGTCGCGGCCCGCAACGCGAACAAGAAGAACGTGATCTACGAGATCGCCAATGAGCCCAACGGCGTGAGCTGGAGCGCCATCAAGAGCTACGCCGAGCAGGTCATCCCGGTGATCCGGGCCGCCGACCCGGACGCGGTCGTCATCGTCGGCACCCGCGGCTGGTCCTCGCTCGGGGTCTCCGACGGATCCGGCGAGAGCGAGGTCGTCAACAGCCCCGTCAACGCCGCCAACATCATGTACGCGTTCCACTTCTACGCCGCGAGCCACAAGGACAACTACCGCGCCGCGCTGAGCCGGGCAGCCACCCAACTGCCCATGTTCGTGACGGAGTTCGGAACGGTGAGCGCCACCGGTGGGGGAGCGATGGACCGGGCGAGCACCACGGCGTGGCTGGACCTGCTCGACCAGCTGAAGATCGGCTACGCCAACTGGACCTTCAGTGACGCGCCGGAGAGCAGTGCGGCGCTCCAGCCCGGCACCTGTGCGGGCAACGACTACAGCAGCAGCGGCGTGCTGACCGAGTCGGGCACGCTGCTCAAGAGCCGGATCAGCACCGCCGACAACTTCCCCACCCACTGATCCACCCGCCGACCCGCGCGCCGACCTGCGACAAGGCATCAGCCGTGCCTGAAGCCCCGTCCGCCGCAGGATGCGCCTGACCGGCGAGCCCCTCACTCTCGCCGCCTCCCCGAGGAGGCGGCGAGAGCGAGGGGAGGGCCGGGCCCACCTGCCGATGGTCCCAGTGATCGGTCCTGAGTCGCCCCGCGCGGCGGTGCGGCCGTAGTGCAGGCGGTGGCCGTCTTCCGCCCACCGCCCCTGTCTTTCCGGACGGACGCCCCGGGCCCGGTCCGGGATCCAGCGAGAGTGAGGAAACCAATGGGTCTGCTCGACAAGAACCGTGATTCTGTACTCGGACTGTTCCGCGCCGTCATCGGGTTACTGTTCGCCTGCCACGGGGCGGCGACCCTGTTCGACGTGTTCGGCGGCGCCCACGGCGCGTCCCCCGGCCTGTGGGAGTGGCCCGGCTGGTGGGCCGCCCTCATCCAGTTGGTCGGCGGCGTCCTGGTGCTGGTGGGCTTCGGCACGCGGGTCTCCGCGTTGATCTGCTCCGGCTCCATGGCGTACGCCTACTTCAGCACCCACCAGGGGACCGCGCTCCTGCCCATCGAGAACGGCGGTGAGGCGGCCGCGATGTTCTGCTGGGCCTTCCTCCTCATCGCCGCCCTGGGACCGGGCCGTTGGGCCGTGGACCAGGTCGCGGCGCGGAGCGACGACACACGGACAGCGGCTCCGCTCCCACGGCACTGAGCCGTCGTCCCGGCGTCCGGGCGCGCCGATCCCTTTCCTGGTTCCCGGCCACCGGGGGAGGCGGGCTCGGGCCCGGGACCTCGGGTGGCGACCCCCGCCGACGTGAGGTCGTGACGTCGGCAGGGGTCGTATCCACGGACGGGACCACCAGCCGGGGCGGTCAGTGTGCCCGCCGGTACCACCCGTGACCGGTCCGTGCGCGTGTCGGTCCCGGCGACCTCTTGGCTCAGCCGCGGCGACCGGCCACCAGCCGGCGCAACGGGTTCGTGCCCTCCGGAGGGCCGGTCAGAGTTCCGGTACGGCGTCGAGGTCGAACGCATCTTCGGCCGGTGCGTCGGTCGACGGTCCGTCGAGCCGCTGCTCGCACCAGATGGTCTTGTCCCGGCGCCCGTGGCGGACGCCCCAGCGGTTGCTGAACCGCATCACGATGTAGAGCCCGCGACCTCCTTCGTCGCTCTCCCGCGCGTGACGCAGATGAGGGCTGGCGCTGTTGGCGTCGGTGACCTCGGACAGCAACCGGCCGCGGTCGTGGATGAGGCGCAGGCGGACCGGCCCGGTGCCGTAACGGATCGCGTTGGTGACCAGTTCACTGACGACGAGTTCGGTGGCGTATGCGGCGTCGTCGAGATCCCAGGCGGCGAGCTGGCGTTCGACGAGCCGTCGCGCGGTTCCCACGACGGAGGCGTCGGCGGGCAGCGTCCAGTCCGCCACCCGGTCCGGCGGGAGGACACGGGTGCGTGCGAGCAGGAGCACCGCGTCGTCGTGGCGGGACGGCGCCATCCGGTAGACGGCGGTGTCGCACAGCTCCGCCAAGGGCCGGGTGGAGGAGGCGAGCACGTCCGCGAGACCGCGCGCGGCGGTCGTGCGGTCGTGGCCGCCGGCGTCGAGGAGGCCGTGGGTGAAGTGGGCGAGGAGGCTGCCCGGCAGGAGTTCGGTCTCGGCGGCGAAGTAGGCGCGCCCGCCGCCCGCCCCCAGGGGAGGCCCTTCCGGAACGTCCACCGTGCGGCGGGTTCCGTTCGGGTCGATGACCAGCGGTGCCGGATGTCCCGCGCGGATCATGGTGCAGCGCCGGGAAACGGGGTCGTAGACGGTGAGGGCGCACGTCGCCACCTCCTCGCTCCCGCTCCGCGCGGCGGTATCCACGAGCTGGGCGCAGACCTCGTCCAGATGGGTGAGCAGTTCGTCCGGTTCCAGGTCCTGGAGAGCGAGTGTGCGCACCGCGATCCGCAGCTGACCCATGGTGGCCGCGGCCTCGATGCCGTGACCGACGACGTCGCCGACCACCAGGGCGACCCGGGCGCCGGACAGGGGAATGACGTCGAACCAGTCGCCACCGGCGGTCTCGGGCAGGTAGACGTGAGCGGTCTCCACTGCCGTGAGCTCGGGGATGGTACCGGGTTGCAGCCTGCGGTGCAGGGTCGTGGCGATCGTGCTCTCGCGGTGGTACCTGCGTGCGTTGTCGAAGTGTGCGGAAGCGGTGCTCGCCGCTTGCCGGGCCACGTCCAGGTCCGCTTCCTCGAAGGGGTCCGGCCGGCGCCGGTACAGGGTCAGCAGTCCGAGGACGGTTTCCCGGACCACGAGCGGAGCGACGATCATGGAGTGCACGCCTGCTGTGATCAACGGAGCGAGGTCTTCCGGGGCGGCGGACAGCCACGGGGTGTCCTGCGAGACCCGCACGAGGCGTGCTCGCGCGTCTCCCAGGGCCTGCGTGTACGGCGTGGCGAAGGGGAACGGGCGGCTGTCGCCGTCCTTCCGGCTCCGAGCGGCCCCGGCCGGAGCGAAGGACACACGGCGCAGGGGAGCGTCGTGCGGCGGCGGGACCGCCGGCCCCGCGACGTCCCCGCCGTCGTCCAGCAGGTCCACGCTCACGGCGTCGGCGAAGGCGGGCACGAGGGACCGGACGAGTCCGTCGGCGATGGTCCGGGTCTCCAGCGTCGAGCCCAGCGCCGCGTGCACGCTGCTGAGAACCGCCAGCCGGTCCGCCGCGGCCTGCCGTTCGGTCACGTCCTCGACCAGACCCACGACCAGGCGCTTCGCTCCCTTCGCCGAGCCGCTCAGCGGGAACAAGGAGATCTCCAGGGCGAGGGTCCCGTACGGGGCCGACGGTGAACGTCCCCGTACCAGCCGGCGTCGCAACGGCTCACCTGTCGCGAATGCCTCGTCTATCAGCGCCGCGGCGGTGTCCGCGTCGAAACCGGGGGCGAAGTCCCCGATCTCGTGCCCGATCACTTCTTCGGCGGACAGCTCGCGCACCCCCCGGCCGGAGGGGTTGTAGCGCGTGACCCTGTGGTCGGCGTCGAAGAGGAACAGGCCTTGGGGCGAGTCCGCGAACAGCGCGTTCAGTACCGCGGCCTCATCGATGGAAGCGTCCACTGCTGCCGGCTCCCTTCGCGGACCACCCCCCTCACCATCCCGCATCGTCCGGGCGCGGCAAGTCGGCAGGCTCGGCGCGGGTGACGAGGCGGCGCGTCGTGAAGGTGGGCGGCGCCCTCTTCTCCACACCGGGTGACGACCCGCTGCGCCCGGGCTCCGACGGGTGCGACCGATCCGGTCCGTCGTCCTCGGCACGGAGGTCACCGCCCGCATACAGGACGACCGTGCGATGAGCGCCCCGTACGACGGGTGAGCGGGGACCGGCGTTCCCCGGAGGGGGGTGGGAGGCACCGGGTTTCCTCCTGGTCCGCCCGGTCGATGGGTCACGCGGATCATCGCCCCGGCGGCCACCGGGCGCGGGGGAAGAACTGCCGGCAGGCTCCCTCCGGAGGGAATTGACCCCAGCGGCTGCGCGCGGATCAGCGGGTTCCGTGCGGCGGACAGCACTGCGGGGCCGGTGCGTGCGCACCGGCCCCGCAGCCGGAGTGTGCCGGCTACTGGTGGAACAGCCGTGGCCCGGTCACGGTCAGACCAGGTCGAAGCGGTCGAGGTGCATGACCTTGGCCCAGGCGGCGACGAAGTCCTTGACGAACTTCTCCTGCGCGTCGTCGGCCGCGTACACCTCGGCGAGGGCGCGGAGTTCGGAGTTGGAGCCGAAGACCAGATCGGCGCGGGTGCCCGTCCACTTGACCTGGCCGGACGCGTCGCGGGCCTCGAACTCGTCCTGCGCGGCGGACGTCGACTTCCAGGTGGTGCCCAGGTCGAGCAGGTTCACGAAGAAGTCGTTGGTCAGCGTGCCGGGGCGGTCCGTGAGGACGCCGTGCTTCGAGCCGCCGGTGTTGGCGCCCAGCACACGCAGGCCGCCGACGAGGACGGTGGTCTCCGGGGCGCTCAGCGTCAGCAGGTTGGCCCGGTCGAGGAGCAGGTACTCGGCGGGCAGCCGGCTGCCCTTGCCGACGTAGTTGCGGAAACCGTCGTAGACGGGTTCCAGGGCGGCGAAGGACTCGACGTCCGTCTGGTCCTGCGTGGCGTCGACCCGGCCCCCGGTGAACGGAACCTCCACCTCGACACCGGCCTCCGCGGCCGCCCGCTCCACGGCCGCGTTGCCCGCGACGACGATCAGGTCGGCCAGCGACACCTGCTTGCCACCGTCGGCGTTGAAGGCTTCCCGGACACCCTCCAGGACCCGCAGGACCCGCGCCAGCTCGTCCGGGTCGTTCGCCTCCCAGCCGCGCTGCGGCTCCAGGCGGATCCGGGCGCCGTTGGCGCCGCCCCGCTTGTCGCTGCCGCGGAAGGACGCGGCCGAGGCCCAGGCGGCCGAGACCAGCTGTGCCACCGTCAGGTCCGTCGCGAGGACCCGCTCCTTGAGCGTGCCGATCTCCGCGGCGTCCAGCGGCTCACCGGTGCGCGCGGGCAGCGGGTCCTGCCACAGCAGCACCTCGGAGGGCACCTCGGGACCCAAGTACCGCTGAATCGGGCCCATGTCACGATGCGTCAGCTTGTACCAGGCGCGCGCGAAGGCGTCCGCGAACTCCTGCGGGTTCTCGTGGAAGCGGCGCGAGATCTGCTCGTAGGCCGGGTCGAAGCGCAGCGCCAGGTCGGTGGTGAGCATCTGGGGCTTGTGCTTCTTCGACGCGTCGTGCGCGTCGGGGACGGTCGCTTCCGCGTCCTTGGCGATCCACTGCTGCGCACCGGCGGGGGACCTGGTCAGCTCGTACTCGTAGGCGAAGAGGTTGTGGAAGAACTCGTTGCCCCACGTGGTCGGCGTGCTGGTCCAGGTCACCTCCAGGCCGCTGGTGATGGTGTCGCCGCCCTTGCCTGTCCCGTAGGAGTTGCGCCAGCCGAGGCCCTGCTCCTCCAGCGGGGCGCCCTCGGGGTCCGCACCGACGCTCTCGGCCGGGCCCGCGCCGTGCGTCTTGCCGAAGGTGTGGCCACCGGCGATGAGGGCGACCGTCTCCTCGTCGTTCATCGCCATCCGGCGGAAGGTCTCACGGATGTCGCGGGCGGCCGCGATCGGGTCCGGATTGCCGTTGGGGCCCTCGGGGTTGACGTAGATCAGGCCCATCTGGACGGCGCCGAGCGGGCTCTCCAGCTCACGGTCGCCGGTGTAGCGCTCGTCGTCGAGCCAGGTGGTCTCCGGACCCCAGTAGACGTCCTCCTCCGACTCCCAGACGTCCTCGCGGCCGCCGGCGAAGCCGAAGGTCTTGAAGCCCATGGTCTCCAGGGCGACGTTGCCGGTGAGGATCAGCAGGTCGGCCCAGGACAGTGCCTGGCCGTACTTCTTCTTGACCGGCCACAGCAAGCGGCGGGCCTTGTCCAGGTTGCCGTTGTCCGGCCAGCTGTTCAGCGGGGCGAAGCGCTGCTGACCGGCGCCCGCGCCACCGCGGCCGTCGCTGATGCGGTAGGTGCCGGCGCTGTGCCACGCCATCCGGACCATCAGCGGTCCGTAGTGGCCGAAGTCGGCCGGCCACCAGTCCTGCGACGTGGTGAGCACCTCGGCGATGTCCCGCTTCACCGCGGGCAGGTCGAGGGATCGGAAAGCGGCCGCGTAGTCGAAGTCCGCACCGAGGGGGTTGGCCACGGCGGGGTTCTTGGCGAGGATCTTCAGGTTGAGGTGGTCCGGCCACCACTGGCGGTTCCCGCCGCCCTGGGTGGGGTGCGCCGCGCGGCCGTGGGCCACGGGGCACCCGCTCGCCTGTGCCTCGGGTACCTCGGGGACGGCCGTCTCGGGCGAGTCCGGGGTGACGGGATCGAAGACGTGGGACTCGTGGTTCTCGGTCATGGACAATCCTTCCGGACCCGGCGGGTCGGTGGGCGCTGAACGGGGGAGGAGGATTCGGGCCGTGCAGAAGGGGCACGCTCTGTGCCAGAGTCTCGCCCTGGTCCGCGCGGACACCTCACGCGACACGGATGCGGAGTATGCCGGGCGGTGCGACGAGGACGGCGCTCGACCGGCGGTGTCCCGTCACGTGTCTCTGCTGCCGTACCGGAGTCTTCCTGTCTCTTGGATGTCGCCGGGTTCGATCCTACGATGGACTTCGTCCAAGTCAAGAAGTGCGCTAAAACCATAATGACGGGGCGCGGCGTCAGCGGATCTTTCCGAGGGCCGTGGTTGCTCCCCGCGAAGCGGAGCAGGTGAAACGAGATGAGCGACCTCCTTCAGCGGCTGCGGCATCGTGGCTGGCGGATGACCTCGCAGCGGCGCGTCGTCGCGGAGGTGCTCGACGGTGAGCACGTGCACCTGACGGCGGACGAGGTGCATCTGCGTGCCGCCGCGCGTCTCCCCGAGATCTCCCGCGCGACCGTCTACAACACGCTGGGCGAACTCGTCGCGCTCGGCGAGGTGCTGGAGGTGTCCACCGTGGGCCGGGCCAAGCGCTACGACCCCAACGCGCGCCGTCCCCACCAGCACCTGGTGTGCTCCGGCTGTGGCACGGTCCGAGACGTCCACCCGGCCGGCGATGCCCTGGGTGACCTGCCCGAGGCCGAGCGGTTCGGCTTCGCCGTCGGCTCGGTGGAGATCACCTACCGCGGTGTGTGCCCGGCCTGCGCCTGACCGCGGTGGCACCGCCGCCCACCGGCACCCCTGCCGCCCATCCTCCGCCCCGGCCGACGGTCGCGGTACACGTCACGCCTCTTCCACCGCCCCCGCTCCGATCCTCCCCGGGCTCTGCCCCGCGCAACGTCCCGTCTCCGGCGGACCGGAGGCGGGAACGCCCGGCCCCGGTCACCGGTTGACGGCACGCCGGGGAACGCGGGTGCCACGCCGCTGACCACACCGGCCGGCGGGGGCCGCCGGGCCAGGGGCCGGCTCGGCGGGCCGCCGGGTCCGCCCACAGGACATGGCCGGAATGCGGCGTCACCCTCACCCACCCCGGCACGCGCGGCTTCTGCCCCGACGGTCGGCAGGCGGGCCGCGGCTGACGGGCCGGTATCCCCGCCGGGGCGTGAGGAGTGGCGGTCCCGGAACCCGACGGATGCCTCCTGCGGCGCACGTGCCCCGGTCCCGCACGGCGTGCCACCCGCCCGGGCGGCCCCTGCCGGAAGCGGGCCCGCAGGGCGGGGCGGAGGGAGCCGGACCCGTTGTCACTGGCGACGCCTAGAGTCTCTTCCACTCGTCACGGTCCGTTGCCGTCGGCGGGTTTCATCAGCGTGCCGCCGGTTCGGCGGCCGTACGGGACGACGGGGAGAACAGCGCATGGGGTGGGTTCCGGCGGGCGACTACGAAGTCGCCCTGGAAGCGGGCAAAGTGGTCTGCCGCAACGGGAAGGGCCGACGGCTGAAATCCGTCCCGGCCGGCCTCAGGGACGACCCGGCGGTGGTGGGCCTCCGGCAGCTGACCGAGTGGCTGACCCGGCACGAGCACCAGTGCCTGAGCGATGTCGAGCAGTGGATGGTGCGGTCGCTTCCCGTCCCCACGGCCGTGCTCGCCCGGGTCTGGCCCGACCCGGCGTGGCAGGCGGCCCTGCGGGACGTGGTGGTCACCGGCGCGGACGGTGGAGTGGCCGGGTTCCTGCGCGATGTCGATCCCGACCGCGGACTCGGACTCGTCGACCTCGACGGCGACACGGTCCGCATCACCCCGGACATCGTCAGCGTGCCCCACCCCGTCCTCCTCGACGACCTCGACGAGCTGCGGGAGTTCGCGGTCGAGCTGGGAGTGCGCCAGCACGTGGACCAGTTGTTCCGCGAGGTGTGGCGCCGCCCGCCCGGGCTCGCCCCGGAGACCACCTCCGTGGACACCTACGGCGGCGGCGTGTTCAAGGAAGTGCGCTTCCTGCACGGTCGCGTCACCCAGCTCGGCTACCGGGCGCGCGGCGGATACGCGATCTGCCCGGTCATCGAGGGCGGCGCCACCGCCGAGGCGCGTATCTGGATCGGCGAACACGACGGATACGACGAGACCGGTACCGAGACGGGCCCCCTGGGCTGGACCGACCCCGCAGGGCGTGCGCTGACGCTGGCCGAGGTCGGCCCCGTCGCGTGGTCCGAGGGCATGCGCATGGCGGCGGCGCTCTACGCCGGCCGCGACGTGGCGGACGAGGAGCGAGCGGCATGAGCATCACGACGACGAACACCCCCACCGGTCCGGCGGCACCGGGCGCCGTGTCCCTTCCCGTCCAGGCCCGGGGCGACAGCGGCGCGGCTCCCGTCGACGAGGCCCGCGCGGCGGCCCTGCTGGACGCGGGCGCGATCCTCCCCGTCGGTACCACCGACCGGGACGACGCGGACGCGCTGACCGCCCGTGCGTACACGCACCACGCCCTCGGCGACCGGCCCGTGGTCCGGCTGGTGCCCGGCACGCTCGGCGAAGCCGAGGACCTGGCCCTCGAGTTCCTCGGGCTGACCCGGACCGCCGAGGCCCCCGTCGTGGGCCAGGTACGCCGCGAGACCCTGGGCTTCCCCGCGTGGGCGCTGGTCAACGACCCGGCCAACGGGCACCACGCCCTGGCTCTGGTCAAGGACATCGAGCGGCTGGGCCGGCAGGCCAAGACCCGCGCCGGGGCCGCCAAGGAGGGCTTCGACGCGCTCGGCACCCGGCTCGGCCGTGCCGTGCCGCACTTCCTCCCCACCTACTACGAGCAGGTGGCACGCCTCTTCCTCCAGGCGGAGAACACCACGTACGCCGCCTCCTTCTTCGGCAAGGCCCGCGAGGCCGAGCGGGTGCACGGACTGGTGGTGGACGAGGACCGGCAACGGGCCGTCTTCCTGGAGTTCGCCTTCGCCGGTGCGCTGACCGTCAAGGCGCTGCGGCAGTACGTGCGCGATCTGGTGGCCCGGCTCGGAGCGGCGGACGCCTGGACGCAGTTCCGCCGCCTGCTGGTCGAACGCTGCGCGGCCGGTGTGCCTCCGTACGCGGCGCTGCCGCAGGACGTGCGCGCGCTGGTCAAGGCCGCCGGGCTGGACCGCGAGGCCGCCGAACGCGAGCTGGTGGCGGATCTGATCGACTCACCGGGAGTGGTCCGCGCCCCCGCTCCGTTCTGGACGGCCTACCGCTCCGCGCTCGTCGCCCTGGCCCGACGGGACGCGAGCGTGCGGATCCGGCTCCTCACCTTCTTCCCGGAGACCTTCGGCGAGAGCGGCCGGGACACGGACGGCGAAAGCGGCTGGCTCGCCCTGCTGGCCGAATCCGGTGCCGAGGAGCTGCTGACCGCCGTCCCGGACACCTCCGACGACGCTGTCTCCCCTTCCCCGGCGGAGTGGCTCGCCCGCTGGGAGGCACACCGCCGGAACCACCGGGTCACCTCGGGCCGCAGCCCGCAGACCCTCGACCTGGCCGCCCGGATGGCGGACCGGTTGCGCGCTGACGGACGCCCCGTCCAACTGTTCCAGGGCCGCTGGCAGACCACGGCCGACCTGGACCTCCTCGACCTCTGCCTGGCCTCCGGCGTCCCCGTCTCCGAGCCGGACGACCAGGACGCGGGCACCCGCGGTCTCCCGGTCGGCCAGTGGCTCAGCGACACCGCGCCCGGTGCGCGGGATCTCGCCGCCGTCGCCGCGCGACCGGCCTTCCGCGCCCTGCTGCGCCGGAACGTCGGCGGGCTCGGCGACGGACGCGGTCAGCGACTGGACGACGCGGGCATGGCCAAGCTCGCGGCGCACCCCGTCCTCTCCGCGATCCTGCGCGAGTGGCTGACCGCCTGCGCCGAGGAGTACGCGGCCACGCGGGGTCTCCCCGGGCTGTACACCGCCTTCAACAGGCTCTCGGCGTTCCGCGCCGTGGCCGCGGACGTCGCCCCCGAGGCCGTGCGCCTCCTGGAGGAGCACGACATCGTGCCGCTGCTCGCCGCCACCCTGCGTACCGGCGTCCTCGACGAACTGGGCTGGCCCGCGCTCGACGAGACCTACACCGAACTCGCCGCCGAGGTTGCCGCCGCCACCGGTCAGCGGCACCGCCGGTCGGAGGGTGTGGGTGTCACCGGAGCCTGGCCCGCGCTGATCCTCCACACCCTCGAACGGGCCGTCGTCGTCGGCCCGGAGGGCGTTCTGCTGCGGCACACCGTGCGGCCGCCCAGCACCGTGGACCACTGGCGTACGTACGCCTTCCGCTACGTCGACGGCGAATTGCTGGTCATCTGGTGGGAGGACGGCAAGCAGCGCGGCTACTGGTCGCACCGACCCGCCGACGTGTTCACCGTCGGCGGTGAGGAGACCCCCCGCTGGGGCGGCTCCCGTGCCGCGGACGAAGTTTCCCTGCCGCTGCCGGGTGGGGGCCTCGCCACCGGCGGCAGAGCCCTGCACGCGGGAGACACCTCCCTCCCGCCCCGGCGCGCCGTCATCTCGGACGGCACCGGCCACTGGCGGGAGGGCCACCAGGGCACGCAGCGGGTGTGGCTGGAGTACGACCCGGCCACCGGAACGCACGGCCGCGCGTCCCTCCCCGCCTTCCTCCGCTCCGGGGTGCGGGACGGCAGCCGGCTGCTCACCGAGCACTGCCAGGTGCTGCCCCTCCAACCCGGTCTGGAGAAGACCCCGTTCGGCACGGACGGCACCGTCCTCGGCCGCTGGGTGCGCCGCACGGTCACCGAGCCCGGCACGGCCGCCCCCGCCGACGGGCACCGCATCGTCGCGGGCACCCCCGACGGTCACACGGTCGCCCTGCCGCACCCGCTGCCCGGCGGCGGTTCCCCGGTGCCGCTCGGCGCCCTCACCCTGCCCGGCGGCTCCCGGCCCGTCGCGGCCCTGCACCACCGTTCCGTCGAAGTGCACCCGGCGGACACGGACGGCGCCGGGAGCAGTTTGTGGTCCGTCACCACCGGCGCCCCCGGCGGCAACGACGCGGCGGGCACCCCCTACGTGCCTCCCCTCGCCTACTGGCACGCCCTGCGTCCGAGGGACGAGCGGGGCTCCACCGCTCTGCGGAACCTGACGGACTCCCGGGCGGGCGAGATCTTCGAGGCGGTCGTCGACGCGCTCGTCGCGCACCTCCAGGCGTTCCGGGCCGTCGAGGAGTACACCGGGCCCTCCTCGCGGGAACTGAGCGAGGAGGCCGTCGCCCGGGTGCTGCCCGAGGTGTCCGACCCGCGGCTCCTCACGGGTGTCACCGCGCTCGTCCGGGAAGCGGTGGACCGCGCCGCAGCGACCGCCCGGTACGTGGAACCGCCCGAGCCCGTGCGGCCCGCCACGCCCCAGGACACCGCGCGCATCCGAGGCATGTTCTTCGACCACGAGCCCGAGCACGGCGACGACACGACCCTGCGGGACGCCTCCGCCTGGAGCTCCGAGCGGATGCGCGGCACCAGCTGGTGGGGAGCCGGCCGCCGGTGGACGACGATCCGGCAGATCCTCGCCGTCAACCATGTCCTCGGCGGCGAACCGGCGTTCGGCCCGCCCACACCGCCCAACGTGCCCTTCGCCCCGGTGGACGGCTGGCAGCGGGACGAGTACGTCGTGCCCGGCGATTCCCTGAGCTGGACCTCACTCCTCGACACGCTGCCCGAACTCGCCTACCGGGCCGCCTCGGCGACCACCTCCCCCGAGCACCGCGCGGCGCTCCTCGTCCTCCTGGACACGCTCGCCGCGGGCCCGCTGGCCGACCCGGCGGGCACGGTCCGGCAGGTGGAACTCGTCGAGCCGTTCGGCACGGCGACCCCCGGAACGGGACGCCAGGAGGTCGTGCACCGCCTCGGCCAGGTGCTGCGCAAGGGCGCACGCACCGTGGTGGTCATTTCCGACCGCGGCCGGAACCCCCTGAACGACGCGGCACGCTGGCTCGCCCTGGACCACGACCCGACCGGCGCCTTCGGCCCCGTCCCCGGCTTCACCCTGGACCGTGAGCACGTCCACCACACGGGCGTCGCCCGCGACCGGCTCGCCCGGCTCACCGCCCTCGTACGGGAACAGGGCCCGGCACCCTGGCGTCCGGAGGCCGCCGAGGCCTTCCACGCGGCCACCGGAATCGGCCCCCTCCAGTCCGTCGCACTGCTGTCGGCCGCCGTCGAAGAGCCCGGCGCCGAGGCGCTGGCGCTGCTCGGGGTGAAGACGCGTGCCTTCGAGACGGCCCGGTCCAGGCTGGACGCCCTGCCCCACGACGACCGGCACGCGCTGCTCCGGGCGCTGCTCCCCGCCGATCCCGCCGAGCTGTGGTCCACGGGCCCCGACGTCCGGGCCGCAGCCGAGGTCTGGCAGAAGGGCCTGGCCTCCCTCGTCCGCGTCCCCGAGGAACTGGACCTCGACCTGTCGGGCACCACTTCCGTCGCCGTCGACCTCATCCTCAACACCGGCTCCCGGACATGGCTCGACCACGGCACCGCCGTCCCGGACGGCACCGGTCGTCCGGTCCTGACCCGGGTAGCCGCGAGGGGTGCGGTCTCCTCGGCCCTGACCGCCCTGCGCACCCTCGCCTACACGCTGCCGTACGGGCACCCCCTGCGGGCGCACCTGCCCGTCGGGCTCGCTGCGTTGCGTGACCGCCTCGCCGACCCGGGCCTGGTACTGGACCTCGGTCTGGAGTGGACCGAGGCGGGGGGTTCGATCGGCCCCACCGTCCGCGCCGCCCACGGGCTCCCCGAGTCCGGCGGCGCCGACGCCGACGGACTGGTCCGGGCCGGCGCGGCGCTGCTCCTCGCTCCCGGCCACGGCACCAACGAGAGGCTGCTGATCCGGCCGGCCGGACTGGCGGGACCCGACGACCCGGCGTTCGGCCTCGTCGAAGGCGTCTTCGGCCCGCACGCCGCCGGGGATCCGCTCGCCCTGCGCGCACTGCTGGGTGAGGAGACCGCCGCACTGGCTTCGGCCGGTGCCCCCGACGGTTCCCCGCACCACCCGGCCCAGGATCCGGCACGCGCGGTGGGGGAGTTGGTGGCCGAGGCCGCCGGCACCCTCCAGCTGAGCGCGGACGCCGCCGCCCTCTACCTCATGCTGCTCGCGCTGCCCGACCCGACGGACCGCAACTGCGTGCGCTGGACCGAGTGGAAGCCCGCCCGGGTCAAGAAGGCCCGCGCGGAACTCGCCGCCACGGATCTCGTCGTGGAGGCGAAGCGCTCGCGCGCCGGCCGCACCCTGTTCCTCCCCTGCGGCTGGCTCGAACGCGGGGCCCCTGGACTCCCGCTGGAGACCTGGAAGGAACGCCTGTACCCGGTGACGGGGTCCGCCCGGACCCTGCCCCACCTCCCCGTGCCCGAGCTGTTCGCAGCCGCCTGGGCGCGGGTCCGCGAAGGCGACGCCCCCGCCTTCGAAGAACTGGACACCCGCGCAACCCGGAAGGGCCGCCGCCGATGACGAACGACGCCACCACCACCATGGACGACCCTTCCACGGGCGGTGTCCCCGCCCGGGCGACGCCGCCCGGCCGGGAACACCGCCAGGTCACGCCGCCCGAGGACCGGTACGCCACCGAGCTGGCCTTCCTCGCCGCCCACGACTCCGGCCCCCGCCCTCTCGGCTGGCTGCTGACCCCGCGTGCCGTCGTCACCTTCGTGATGGGCAGCGCGGGAGAGCCGCTGAGCCTGCCGAAGGGCGCCCGGCCGGCAGCGGAGGTGCCTCGCCGCCTCGTCATCGAGCAGAAGTTCGTCGGCGAGCGCGCTCTGGTCGAACGGTGCGTGGTCACCCTCGCCGGAGAGCGCGGACTCCTTCTCGTGGGCGAACCCGGCACCGCCAAGTCCATGCTCTCCGAGCTGCTGTCGGCGGCGGTCTGCGGGACCAGCGCACTCACCGTGCAGGGCACCGCGGGCACCACCGAGGACCAGCTCAGGTACGGCTGGAACTACGCGCTGCTGCTCGCCCAGGGACCCACCGAGCAGGCCCTGGTGCCCTCCCCGGTGCTCACCGCCATGACCCGGGGGGCCGTCGCCCGCGTCGAGGAGGTCACCCGCTGCCTGCCGGAGGTCCAGGACGCCCTCGTGTCGCTGCTGTCCGAGCGGCGGATCGCCGTCCCCGAACTCACCGGCGGCGAGGGCGCTCAGGTGCACGCCGCTCCCGGGTTCACCCTCATCGCCACCGCCAACCTCCGGGACAAGGGCGTCTCGGAGATGTCCGCCGCCCTGAAGCGGCGCTTCAACTTCGAGACCGTGGGCCCCATCGGGGACGTGGACGCCGAGACCGCGCTCGTCCGGCGCCAGTCGCGGGCGGCCGTCGAACGCGTGGGCGCCGCGTACCAGGTGGACGACGCGGTCCTCGAGGCCCTGGTCACGGCCTTCCGGGACCTGCGCGAGGGCCGCTCCGCGGAGGGCTGGGAGGTCGAGCGCCCCTCCACGGTGATGAGCACCGCGGAGGCGGTCTCCGTGGCGGGCGCCTTGGGCCTGGCCGCCGCCTACTTCCCCGGCGACCGGGACGTCCTCTCGCTCCTCCCCGGCCACCTGCTCGGCGTCGTCCGCAAGGACGACCCCGCCGACGCGGCCCGGCTGCTGGGCTACTGGGACGGGCCCGTGCGCAGGCGCGCGGAGCAGGGGTCGGCCACCTGGCGCGCCCTGTGGGAACTGCGTGCGGTGCTGGAGAACTGACGGATGAGCGAGTCGATCTCCCCCGCTACGCGGCCTGCCACCGAGGTGTCGCCCACCGCCGGTGCGCCCACCGCTCACCCGGCCCCGGGCCCGGCGGCCGGACCCGCCACCCCGGATGCCGCGGTGGCGGCGCTCGCGGCGACCGGGCCCCGGTCACCGTTCCTCATCGGGGTGCGCCACCACGCGCCCTCGCTGGCGGCCGCCCTGCCGGCCCTGCTGGACACGGCCGCCCCCGACGTCCTCCTCGTCGAACTGCCCGCCGAGTTCCAGCCCTGGCTGGGCTGGCTCGCCCACGAGGAGACCGAGGCCCCGGTGGCGCTGGCCGCCGTGCTCCCCGACGGGCCCGGCCCTCCGGGCGAACGGGGCCCGGCCTTCTATCCGTTCGCGGACTTCTCGCCCGAACTGGTCGCCCTGCGCTGGGCGGCCCGGAACGGCGTCCCGGCCGTGGCCTGCGACCTGCCGCTCGCCGACCGGGCGTGGACGGGCGGCGGCTCCAAGACCCCCGCCCCGGCCCCGGACGCCGGGCCTGCGCCCGGGCCGGGGGAGGGGCACGGGCTGTCCGACGCGCTCCGGTCCCGGCTCACCGGCCGGGACGGAGACGACCTGTGGGACCGGATGGTGGAAGCCCTCGCGCCCGGTTCGACCCCCGAGGCGCTCCGCCGTGCCGCCCTGCTCACCGGCTGGGCGCTGCGCCAAGAGACGGAGGCACGGGGCGGAGTGACCGGCACGGACCTGGCGCGCGAGACGTGCATGCGCGGGCACGTGGCCCGGGCCATGGCGGACGGGCGGCGCCCCGCCGTACTGGTGGGAGCCTTCCACACCCCGGCGCTGCTCCCGTCCGCCGCCGGAACCGCCGGAACCGCCGGAACCGCCGGAACCGCCGGAACCGCCGGAACCGCAGGGACCGCCGTGGGTGCCGCGCCGGGTGTGGACGGCACCGGCGACGGCGCGGCAGGGACGGCACCGTGCACGGTCTCCCTGGTCCCCTACACCTACCCACTGCTCGACTCACGTTCCGGGTATCCGGCCGGTATCCGCGACCCGGAGTGGCAGCACACCGTCCTGGAGGCGGCCGGGGACCCGGCCGCGCTGCACGAGGCGCTGATCCGCACCGCGGTCCGCGTCTGCGCCGACCTGCGCGGGCAGGGCCACCCCTACGGACCGGCGGACGGCCGGGAGGTCGTCCGGATGGCCGGTGACCTGGCCCGCCTGCGTGGGTTGCCCGCCCCCGGCCGCGGAGAACTCCTGGAGGCCGTGCAGACGGTGCTGGGACGCGGCGAGACCTACGGCACGGGCCGCGCCGTCGCCCGGACCCTCGAACGGGTACTCGTCGGAGTCCGCACCGGACGGCCCGCGCCCGGCGCTCCGCGCGGCGGACTGGGCCCCGCGGTCGAGGACGAGATCGCGGCGCTCTCCCTCCCCGGCCCGGAGGCCACCCACGAGAAGACACCGCGAGACCTCCGGCTCGACCCGGTCCGCTCCCCCCTGGACCGGCGCCGCGAACTCCTGCTGCGCAGGCTGGCGGTGTGCGGCATCCCCTACGGACAGGAACAGGAGGTGACCGGCGCGGCGGGCACGGAAGGTCTCACGACGCGCTGGCAGGTGCGGTGGACCCCCGCGACGGCCGCGATGCTCACCGCGGCCGGGGCCCGCGGTGTCACCCCGGCCCAGGCGGCCGAGGGCGTGCTGCGGCAGCGGCGCACGGCGGAGCGGGCGGAGGGCGGCCCGACGGCGGCCCAGGTCGTCCGCGGCCTCACGGAGGCCGCGGAGTGCGGGCTCACCGCCCTGGCCGGTGAACGGCTGACGGAACTGGCGGCCGTACTCCCCGCGAGCGGCACCCTGCCCGAACTCCTCACCGGGCTCGACCTGCTGGACCGCATCGACGCCGGCCTCCTGCCCGGTCCGGCCGCGCCGGACGCTCCCTCGGGCCGGGACACCGCTGCCGCCGACCGGGCCTCCCGCACCGCACACGCGGCCGAACTCCTCACGTCGGCCGCGGTCCGCCAGATCGACGGTCTGACCGGCTCGGACGAGCCCGAGGACGCCCGGGCCCTGCTCGAACTGGCCCAGCGGGCCGACCGCTTGGGCGGCATCCGACTCACCGACGCACTCGCCCGGCTGACCGCCGACGGTACCCCCCTGATCGCCGCGGCCGCCGGGGCGATCCGCGTGCTCACGGGGCACCAGGAGGCCGAGACCTTCGGCGGGCGCGTCGCCTCCTGGGTCGACGGAGCCGTGGACGGCCCCTCCCGGGCCGCGCTCACCGCCCGCCTCACCGGTCTCCTGACGGTGGCGGGCCCGCTCCTGACCGTCGGCGCCGGTGCCCTGGACCCGCTGCTGCAGCGGGTCGTGGAACTGGAGGACACCGCCTTCCTGGCCCGGCTGCCGGCCCTGCGCGGTGGTTTCGACACCCTGAGCCCGGCCGCCCGGGAGCGGCTGCTGGACACCGTCGAGGAACGGCTGGGCGAACGGCTCGACCACCTCGACGAGGACGACCCGGTCGAACTGGCCCGCCGTACGGCCGCCGACCTCGCCGCCCGCGACCTCCTGGCCGGCCTCGGCCTCCCCCTTCCGGCGCCCGCGCACGACGACCGGTGCACCCCGCTGTCCGGCCTTCCCGCCGACGTACCGGCCACCGCGCCGCCGAGCGGCGCCGCCCACGCGAGGACCCTGGCACCCGCCGACCGCTGGCGGCTCGTGCTCGGCCGGCGCACCGACAGCCTTCCCTCCCGCGCCGCCCGGACGGCGACGGCCCTGGACGAGCTCTACGGCGCCGGCCACGGCGAGGGTTCCCGCAGCGGCCTCCCCGGTCACGGACGCGGTGGCGGCCCCGGACAGCGGGGCGGCCGGGAACCGTCGTTCCCCGGCGTCCGCGAATGGTCCGAGGAGCTGTCCGCGCTGTTCGGACCCGGCATCCGCGAGGAGGTCCTCGCCGCAGCAGCCATGACGGGCCGTCAGGACGTCCTCGCCGCACTCGACCCGGCGGCCACCACCCCCTCCGTGGAACTGCTCCGGACGATCCTGCGGTACGCCGGCGGCCTCCCCGAAGCCCGCCTGGCGGCGCTCCGGCCCCTGGTCCGCCACCTGGTCGACGAACTGACCCGGCAACTCGCCACCCGGCTGCGCCCCGCCCTCACCGGCACGATGTCGGCCCGGCCCACCCGCCGCCCCGGCGGCCGGCTGGACCTGCCGCGCACCCTGCGCGCCAACCTGGCCACCGCCCGCCGCACGGCCGACGGAACGGTCCGGGTCATCCCCGAGAAACCGGTGTTCCGCAGCCGCGTCCGCCGCTCGGCCGACTGGCGCCTGATCCTGGTCACCGACGTCTCCGGATCGATGGAAGCCTCGACGATCTGGTCCGCGCTGACCGCCTCCGTGCTCGCCGGGGTGCCGACCCTGAGCACCCATTTCCTGGCCTTCTCCACGGAGGTCGTCGACCTCACCGGCCATGTGCGCGACCCTCTCTCCCTCCTGCTGGAGGTGAGCGTGGGCGGGGGTACCCACATCGCCGCCGGACTGCGGCACGCCCGCAGCCTGATCACGGTGCCGAGCCGCACCCTCGTCGTGCTCATCAGCGACTTCGAGGAGGGAGCGCCGCTCGCCGGACTCCTGGCCGAGGTGCGGGCCCTCGTGAACACCGGGAGCCACGTCCTCGGGTGCGCGAGTCTCGACGATGCCGGCCGCCCCCGCTACTCGACCGGTGTCGCCGGGCAACTCGTAGCTGCCGGCATGCCCGTGGCGGCTCTCAGCCCACTCGAACTGGCCCGCTGGATAGGGGAGAAGACCGCATGACCGCCTCGCCGCTGCCACCTGTCGCGCCGGAGGTCACGGCCACCCTGGTCGAGGAACTCTCGCCCCGGCTGCGCAAGCGGCTGGACGCCGCCGTCACCAAACTCGGCGCCCGTCCGACGCGCCGCTCCGGGGACACGGTGACGATCACGGTCGACGACGAGACCGAGCTGCGCCTGCACGCCCCGGGCGGCGTGGTGGCGACGGTGGACGCCATCGCCTGCGGCTGCCTCCTCGCCCCCGCCTGCGTCCACCGCGCGGCCGCCGCCTGCGCCGCCCCCACCGCCGACCCGGCGACCTCAGGCGACGGCGGATCCGGCCGGCCGCCCGGCGAAGGCGCCTCGGCGACGGATCCGGTCCCCGGGCCCGATCCGGACCCCGCCGCCGATCCCGCCGCTGCGAACGAGGTGGCGAGCCCGGCCCAGCGCGCCGCGGCGGACGCCCTCTGGTCGGCCGGCGCCGCCGTGCTGGAGGCCGGCGTCGGTGGGGCCGGCGCCGTCACCCAGTCGGCCCTCCTCCGCGCCGCGCACACCGCCCGGCTCCGGCACCTGCCGCGCGCCGCGGCCGCCGCGCTGTCCGTCGTCACGCTGCTGCGCGCCGCCCGCACCGGCGACCCGTCCTACCGCACCGCCGACCTCGTCACGGCCCTGGCCGAACTCCTGGGCACCGTCCACCGGTTGGGCACCGCCTCCGGGGCGGAGCTGGCAGCCCTGAGAGGCCGCGCGCGCCGCCCGTACAGCCCCGACGGCTCGCTGCGCCTGTACGGCCTCTTCACCGAACCCGTGGTCACCGACTCCGGGCACGGCGGCGTCCGCACCTGGGTCGCCGCACCCGACGGCCGCCTCCACACGGTCGGAGACGTGGCCCCCGGCGGCGTCGGACGCGCCCTGGGCGTGGCCGACCGGGCCGTACGCCTGGGAGACAGCGCGCTCACCCATCGCGAGCTGGGACGGGCCGGCCTGGCGGTCTCGGGCGCGACGGTCTCGCCGGACGGCAGACTGGGCGCGGGGAAGGGCGTCAAGGCCGTCACCGCCCAGGGCGCGGCGTGGACGGAGCCGCCGCTCGCCGCTCTGTGGGAACCGCCGCCGTCCGTGCAGGCCTCCCGCGCCCTGCGGTCCACCGCGCGCTACGCGGACCCGGACGGTAGCGGCAGTGATCTGCTCTTCCTGGACGTCGAACTCCTCGGCGCCGTGCGGGAAACGGGCGGCACCTGCCTGCTCGCGCGGTGCGCAGGGGGCGTTTCCGTCCGGCTCACCGTCGCCGACGACGACCCCGCGCTCGCCCACCGCGACAACCTGATGCTGCTGGCCACGGCGCCGGGGACACGGTTGAGGATCATCGGCCGCCTCGTCCCCGCCTCGCATCCCCGGCTCGCCCTCCTCGCCTGCTCGCACCCGACCGGCGACGGCACGATCGACCTCGGCCTCGACCGCCTGCGCCGCGCCGATCTGCCGGACCCGACCGCCCCCGTGCACCCCGCCCCGCCGCAGGCCGGCGGACCCGGCATCCACTCACCCCTGTACCTCCTGGAGCGGCGGGTCGAACAGGCGGTCCCGGCGGGCCGCGCCGCCCTCGGCATGCTCGGCGACCTCACCTCCGAGACCCGCCGCATCGGCCGCGCGGGCCTCCCCACGGCCGCCGGACTCCTCACCGCGCTGTGCGCCTCGGCGGCCCAGCGGGAGCGCGACCACTTCGGCCGCCTCCTCCCGGCCGACACCGACGGCTTCGCCCTGCACTGGCTCACCGCCGCCCGTTACACGGCGGCCGTGGCCGAGGCCCTGTGCGCGGCCGCGTGGGATACGGCGCCGGAGGAGGGGCGGGCCGTGGCGTCATCGGATTACTGAACGGCGGGGCCCGGCGAACACGGGCTGACGGTCGGACAGTCCCCGGCGTTCGTGCGGCAGTTCCCTGCAACGGCGGCGTCGCATGCGTCGAACGACAAGGTGAACCGGTGCGGGAGGTCCGGTTCAGACCCGACCTGCGGGCAAAGAGTGTCGGGCCCCGCAGCCTGACTCTCACGCAGGAGGCGACGCCGCGGGTGGTGAGGGGCCGAAGGCGGGGGTAGACGGTGAAAAGTACCTAACGAGGGAGGAGCAATGCCGAAGGACACGTCGCTGCGCGCGATGGGATGGGCTCAGACGTTTCCGGTGTCGCAAGGCGTGCGGGCCGGCCGGCAGTGGACGCGTCAGCGCCTGGCATCCCTGGAATGGACCAGGAACGCGCCCGAATCGGTGGACGCGATCCTGCTCAGTGTTTCCGAACTCGTCACCAACGCACATGTGCATGCACACAGTGACGCCCAGCTCGTGCTGACCTGGGACAGCCACTGCCTGCACGTGAGTGTGCACGACTCCGACCCCGTCCCGCCCGCCAAGAAACCGGAGGACCTCACGTTGACCGGGGGGCGCGGAATGGTTCTCGTCGACGCGCTCGCCGACGGCTGGGCCACGCACCCCCAGGCGTCCGGCAAGACCGTCACCGCGTGCTTCGTACCGCCGGGCGCTCCGAAGCCCCGGCACGGCGGAGACGTCAGCTGATTCACCGGGGGTGCCTCCATGTCGTTCGTCGACTCCGCGCTGCCGGATTTGTGGGTGGTGGTGCCGTTCATGCGCTGAGGCGCGACGGCCGGTGTTCGGGGTTCGCAGAAGGTTCCGTCGCGGAGTATGGCGAAAAGGAACAGGGGCCGCTTGAGCTGCGGTTTCCGCCTCGTGGGGCGTGTCCGCCGTGGACGGAGGTTCCCGGTAACTGTGTGGTCGGCGAGGTCGGCACAGGAGGCGAGGTGGGCGGCGGTGGGGAAGCTGGCGCCTTGGCCGACGGTGGTCAGCAGCACTGCGGCGGCCCTGACGCCGACACCGGGCACCGAGGTCAGGACCGGGGAGAGAGGTGGGCCTCCAGCAGGGAGCTGATCTGAGTTTCCAGGTGTGGGGCAGGGTGCCGGGGAGAGTCCTGTTCGCCCGGCTTGATCACACGCCGGTGCGGTCGGAGCAGGTCCGGCCCAGAGATCAGAGTTCTGCCGGAGGCAGGCCGAGATGGTCGTGCAGTGCCTGGCTGCCGACGGGTGTCACGAGGAGGGCGCGGCTGGTTCCGATGCGCGTCATCCACCCGGCGGCGAGTGCGTGGGCGGACAGGGCGGAGCCCACCACGCCGGCCAGGTGGGGACGGCGCTCGGTCCAGTCCAGGCAGGCGCGCACCGGTGGCCGGCGTGAGCCGACGGGCACCGTGATGCCGACCTCGGCAAGCCAGAGGGCGCCCTTGCCGGTCAGGCCCGGCTCGGATCCCCACTCCAGGAGTCCGCGTTCGATCATCGCGTCGGTGATGGCCAGCGCGGTGGTTCCGGCCAGGTGGTCGTAGCACAGCCGGGCGCGGGCCAGTGCCTGCTGCCGGCCGGAGGCCGCCAGCGAGCGTGGCCGAGTGCTGTGCTTCGGGGCCAGCGCGGCAAGGCTCTCGATCAGTTCGACCACTGTGCGGTCGGCCACCCGTACGTAGCGGTGGCGTCCGTGTCGCTCCTCGACGAGGAGTCCGCCGTTTACGAGCAGGTTCAGGTGCGAGGTCGCGGTGGACGGTGCGACTCCGGCGTAGCGCGCGAGTTCGTTCGCCGTCCATGCCCGGCCGTCGAGCAGTGCGAGGCAGAAGGCTGCCCGGGTGCCGTCGGCCAGCATTCTGGCAACGCCCGCCAGGTCCACACCCACATCCTGGCCCGCACGCTGAATGTCCACGGTGCCCATTGTCGCCGACGTCCCTTCGACGTCCGTCGAAGCGTCCCCGTCCTAGTGTCGGCCCGTGCGTCGGGCTCACCGGCCCCGCACCCGCATCCGCTCATGTACTGGAGATGCCTTGCCCGTGTCCGACATCGCCGTCACCGTCCCCCACCAGCACCAACCTCAGACCGACGTCGTGCTCACCGACGCCCCCGACCCGGAGGACGTTGCGGCAATCTCCGACGCGCTGGACCGCTTCAACATCGAACACACGGGAATCGCCGACCGCAGACCTCTGGCCGTCCTGGTCCGTGATCCCGGAACGCGCCAAGTGGTCGGCGGACTGACCGGGCGCACCTCGCTCGGGCTGTTCTTCCTCGACCTCTTCTACCTGCCGCCCCGGCTGCGGGGCAGCGGGCTGGGAACAGAGCTGCTCCGGAAGGCCGAGGACGAGGCTCGTGCCCGTGGCTGCCGCTCGGCTGTGCTCTACACGATCACCTTCCAGGCCCCCGGCTTCTACCAGAACCACGGTTGGAAGCGGCTCGGAGAGGTGCCCTGCGATCCGCCAGGCATCAGCCGCGTCTTCATGACCAAGGAACTCACGGCACCAACCGGTGAACCGACCCGGTCCCGGTGAGGTCGCCGTGCTCGTGCACCGTCATCTGATCCGTCCGCTCCGCACCTGCCACACACCGCGTCCGGAGCGCCACGGTCCGAGGTGGTGGTGCCGTCCGGTCCGCTCGACGCACTGGCTCAGGTGCCAGATCCGAGGAATCCGCGCGGGGGTGCGGTTCCACCTGGCAACACTGCTCGCGGTCGGCGTATGTGCACCCACCAGCGCCGGACACAGAGATCCCTGACCGCCATTGCCGAGTGGGTACGCCGCTGCGACCAGGATGTCCTGGCCCGACCGGGCTGCCCTTCGACCCCTTTACCGGCCGGTTCAAGGCTCTGGGCGAGCGCACTTGGCGCGATACATGCGTCCGCCCGGGACATTCCCCAAGTCATGCCCTCGACAGGGGGACACAGTCATGCCGGGCCCGGAGGCCGGCGGCTCCGTTGCAGGACCGCGAAAAACATGACGCGGGTCTTGGGTCTGGCGCAGGCGGGCGGAAGGCGACGTCGGACTTCAGGACCCCTCCAGCCACCCGCGCACGACACCTCTTCCCGCAGTCGAAGCCCGGGTCCGCGACCCGCGCACCAGCCGATGGATCGGTCCCGCCCGGATCGGGCCGGTCCTGGGCCTGCCGGCCTCAACCGTGTCCAGGACCACGGTCCACCGGGGCTCGTAGAAGGTTCCGTCGCGGAGCATGGCGAAGAGGACGTCGGCTCGGCGGCGGGTGACGCGGAGGAGGAGGGCCTGGGGGTGGGAGCTCCGGAGTCCAGCCGCTGTCCATGTCCAGGCCGCAGGGGGCCGACGGCTCGTTCGTACAGTCAGAGATCAGGATCGGTCGTCCGCCAGGAGAGAGGCACACGCCGTCTCACCGTCGGGACCCCGGCCGTGACCTCGGCCCAGGAGCGGTGCGCAGGCCCAGAAGGGTCTGCACGCCGTAGTTGTCGCTGACTGCTCGGGAGCAGACCCGGTTGAAGCCCCCCACGCTGTGCCGACGGGCAGTCAGCAGGAGGTTGGCAGCCTGGACGATCTGGTCTCCTCGTCCGTGCATCAGGGTGCGGGGGAAGGGGTTGGCACTGCGCACGTAGCGGGCGCCCAAGGTGACAGCGCGGCCCCGCTCGAACTTGACCACGATGGACTCGTTGCCATGAGCCGACTGCAGCAGGCGGCAAGCGTCGAAGCAGTCGTAAGCGCGGCGGGCGTGCTCCGCTGCCGTACGGGCGGTGTCGGAGTCGGGATCGAGCAACCTGCCTTCGCCCTCCTCCCACCGCTCCACCACATCACGTGCTCGGTCCAGGTAGAGCTTGCCCAAGCCGTCGAGCAGTTGGACGCTGGTGAAGTCCGTGAGCAGCAGTTCGCCTATGAACTCCGAGGTGTACTGCCCCATGTCCTGGTCGGCGGGGGTGTCCGGGGCCGGAGAACCGGTATCGGTAGCGGACCCGGGGGTGACCGGCCCTTCCGTCTCGTCTCCCAGGTAACCCGCGAAAAGGCCGGAGAGCGGGTTGCCGCCGGACAGCCCGCCCTTGACGGTAATGCGCGCCGAGTTGCTCAGTCGAGAAGGGTTGCGTCCCTCACCGTAGTGGCGGCGGTCGAGGAAACGGCCGACCGTACCAGCGTAGTCGCCGCCCACCACCGACTCGAATGCCTCGTCAAGGGGATCCCAACGCACCGGCTGGTTCAGGCGCAACGCGACCTGAGCGTCAAGGATCGCGGCAAGGCTGAAGCGGCTGTCACGGCCCACGACCGAGCCGAGGTGCTGGTGGGCAGCCGCCAGTCGGTCTTGCACCTGGGTGGAACGTTGGTTTGGGGCGTGGGCGGCCTCCGCCAGCATCGCCTCCGCGGCGGACAGCCGGGCCATCCGGCTCACTTCCCCGTTGGGGGCGGTGCGGGCCAGGTGCTCGTAGAGCTCGATCGCCTTCTCGTAGTTCCATACGTACCGGTGGAAGGCGGCCTGCGTGGAGATGAGCCGCGCGTCGCCGGGCCAGAGACGTGACGCCTTCTCGAAGAGGGCGAGGACGGGGCTGTTGTCGACGACAGGCGTCTTGGTGCTCGGTCCCGGACCTCGACCCCCCTTTCCTTGCTTCAGGGCGATGTTGTATTCCAGGATGCCCTTCCAGCGGCGGTATTCGCGCTCCAGCCGGGTTTCGATCGCGCACAACTCGATCGACGGGCCATAGCGGTGGCGGTGATCCCGCAGCTTCCGGCTGCGCTGGCTGTAGATCCGCTCTATCTCTCGCTGTTGCGTTTCCGGCGGCGCCATCAGGAAGTCCTTGCCGGGCTCCTGTGCGGCGCCTCGCAGGCTGCCCTGGGAGACCCAGTCGGAATTCAGGCACGCCAGGTCGAGCAAGCCGTGGGAACGGGACTGGTCGTTCTCCTGTGACAGCCAGGACCGGACCGCCCGGACACACGTCTTACGGCGTCGCTCAGCCACCTCGCCGGCCTCGCTGGTCCGCTGGGTGGTTCGCCAGATGTCCGTGACCTGCCGCAGCCACACCGAGTACGCGAACGGGCTGGGTGCCAGCTCGACGGCGGCCAGGGCGCGGTCCGCCGCCCTGGCTCGCCGGGCGCGTGCGGCGCCGTGCTTCTGGCTGTCGCGCAGTGCCCGTGCCAGGAAGCCGTAGCACTGGGCCAGTGCGCTCAAGGCGGCAGCGGTGTCCTGGTCCTGCAACGAGGGTGCCGGAGCACCCGGCTCACGCGGGGCGGGCAGGTTGTTGTGCGGGCCTCGGTCGCCGAGGCGGTACTGGTCGAGCAAGGGAAGTCCTTCCAGGAGGGATATCGCCTCCTGGGCGCCATGGCGCGTCTTCTCCGGCTCCGAGTACCACGCGTGGACCTTCCGCAGGAAGCGTGCTACCGCCACACACAGTGTGGGCGGCCACGTTCTCCGGTCGCCCCAGCATGCGTCCAAGGCATCCATCACCAGGGCGCGGGTCTCGTCGAGCTCGTCGTCGTCAGTGCTCTGGTGGAGCAGGACCTGGGCCGTGTCGAGCAGACGCATCGACCACAGAGTGAGCGGCTCGTTCTGCTCTCGGGCAATCCCGAGGCCGGCGACCGCGTTCCGCACCGCCTGGACGAGCTCCCGGCGGCATTCCGCCCGATCGGTCAACAGGCGGCTGCGGGCGCGGCAGACACGGCTGTTCATTTGGAGACGCGCTTGTACATAACGCGGGGTGTCGTCCTGCCGGAGCGTCTCGGTCACCAGCAGGTGTGCCCGGTCAACGAGGGTCTTGGCCTCGTCGAGTCGGTTGTCGTCGATCAGTGACTCGGCGGTGTTGAGCAGCCAGGAGACGGCCAGGGTGACCCGGCCCGCCTGTCCGGGGCTCCGTTCCAGGGCACCCTCGTACACCAGGTCGGTGGCCTGCATCCGTACCGGGAGCAGGCGGACGGTCAGGCCCAGCCGCTTGCCGGTGTAGTCGAGCGAGGTGTCGATGGAGCGCAGCAGGGTGTGCGGGACTTGCCCCGAGCGGCAGGCGGACAGGGCGGTCGAGACCTCCTCGGCGGCCGCCATGAACATCGTGCCCCGCTCCGCTGCCGCGCCCGCGCGGCGGGCCGTGAAGGTGAGGGTCGCCACCGCGTGGTAGAGGGAGAAGAGCGGGTGGGGGGTGGGGGCGACGGTGAGGCTCTCGACTGCGGCGGGAAGAGGTTCGCCGGCGAGTGGGGGCGGGGACTCGTCGGACCCGGTGGGCGGGAACCCGGTGGCCCCTTCTTGCGCGAGGGGCGGCGTCTCTTTCGAGCCGTGCAGGTACAACGCGTCGCCCTTGGGCGCGACGACCAGGTCGCAGACCACTTCGTGCAGCTCCGGCAGCCGACGCTCCGCGTCGTCCTCGATCCAGCCCAGAGCGCTGCGCAGTTGGCTCTGGAAGACGTCGTTGGCCTGGTCCCCGGCCTTGTCCAGTACGGTCGCGGCCGAGGGGAAGAGGACCCTCGCCGCAGCAGCGAGGCGGTGGTCGAGGTCGCCGTTCTCGGTCAACCCCGGTGGTATCAGGAGCTTCACGTACTTCCGGGCGAGCACGGGGCGGGTGAACGGATCAGTGTGGGGCGCCGCGAGCGCGGTCAGGAGAAGGGTCCGCAGGGCGTGTTCACTCGCCTGACCGATGGTGAGGGCACCCGAGGCGTCCGCCGAGAGAACCCGGGAGTCCAGAAGCATCCCCAAGGTCGCGCCGGGGAGAGCGACGGCGGGGTCTTCCAACACCTGGCGAGGCAGCGAAAGACGGTCGCCGAGGCTCCACACCGCAAGCAGGGCGAGCGTTTCCGGCGTGGCCGGCTGCTCTCCGACCGGGGCGAAGGAGCAGCCCAATTCCGCGAGGGTGAGGGCGAGGTTCGGGGCGGTACCCTCCACCAGAGCGGTCGCCACGGCATCCGGTTCGGGAGGCGGGGTGCCGGAAGCGGAGCCGGTGGCGGAGCCCTTGGTCGTGCGGTAACCGTTGGCGCCGCGGTACAGCTCACCCGGCAAGCGCAGCCTCCCGTCCTCGATGTGACGGAGAACGCTTGCGCCGTCAACGGAGATCCGCTCCGACGCCAGAAGCTTGGTGAGGAGCTCGGCTGCCTCGTCGTCCGTCAGCTCGGCCAGGGGAATGGGGGCCTTCTGCGTCAGTTGCTGTCCGCCCTCGACCTCGACCGGGACCCGCGAGACGACGATGTTCGCCGTGTCGCGAAAGTAGGGGTGGCCGAGGAGTTCGTCGAGTTCATCGCCGATCCGCTCGGAGTCGTAGCCGAGGCGGCCGCAGTCGATGATCAGGAGCAGGGTGTGGCCGCGGGCGTGCTCCCGCAAGCGGTCGATGACCAGTTGTCGGCGCGGGTCGGCGGCGCCGCCGGTCGTGTCGAAGCCGATGTCCTGCAGCCCGACCTGGAGGGCGTCGGCGAGGGCGCCCAGGACGGGGGACTCCGCGCTGGGGTTGGGAATGACCATCTCCAACAGCAGCCAAGGCTGTCCGGCCGGCGCGGCCTCCTTGATCTCGGGGGAGGAGAGTAGTTGGCGGACGAAGGCCGACTTGCCGGCGTACTGCGGACCGTGCACGGGCAGCACCGCCCGTTGTCCGAACCTCCTTCTGGCATCCTCGAGTTCGAGGCTCCGCCCGGTGAAGTCCGTCACAGGGGAGGGCCAGGCGCGGAAGCCGTCCGGGCGAGGAAGCGTTGCGGGTTCCCGTGCGGAGCCCGGCAGCGCGGGAGAGGTGAAGGTGTGCGGGACAGGAGGCGGCGGAACGTGTCTACGGTTGCGGAGCCAGGGGCGGTTCGCCCAGGTGGCGGCGGACTGCTGGGGCTCCTGGAGTGTGGTGCCCTCGGCGTCGGGGGAGTCCTTCAGAATTTCGCCGACCGTGTCGAAGACCCACTGGGCCGACAGGCTCGGGCGGTTCTCCGCGATCCCGTCGAGAGCTTTCAGCAGCGCGCCGGTGAAGAAGGTGGTCTCTCTGCCGGAGTCTCCGCGTGCGGTTTGATTGTGTGCGGCGGCGGACATCACGAACCAGCCCCGCTCGGTGCCCGAGCCCGACGCCTCAGCGGGTAAGGAATCGATCGCACCACCCGAGAAGCAGCAGTCGAGGATGAGCAGCTTGCGCTCAGCCAGCTCTTCCTCGTCCGCGACGGTGCGGAAGATGTCGGCTACCGACACCATGGAATTCTGCGGGGTCAGCACGTCGCCGGTGTCGTGCGGCGCCAAGTAGAGCGTTTGGGTGCGGCCGTCGAAATGAGCGTGGCCCGCGAAATAGAGAACGTAGAGCCCGTCGGATCGGGTCAGCCTGTAACTGGCGCTGATGGCGTCCAGCATGTCGGACCGGGTCAGGTCCTTGTAAGCGACCAGGTTCATCCCACGAAGGCCCCACACGTCCGGGTCTTTGAACACCTTGCTCAGCCGCTCGATGTTGGTGGCCGCGGCGTGTACCGGGGCGAACGCACTCGAGGGGTAGGTGACACCACCGAGGAGCAGGGCGGTGGACCGGGCAGGAGATACTTTCTCCTCGTCCGGATTTCCTTGGTTCTGGCTCACCCCAGTTCCTTCAGGACCGCGGCGACGTCCTTTGCCTGCCCTTCTACCGTGAGTTCGCTGCGACGGGTGCCGTCCGGGAGGTCCGTCCGGGCCACCTCGATTTTGAGGCCACCGCGCCGCGGACCGCGCAGGCGCTCTGTCACGTACTGCTGGAGGGCCGCGAGGAGTGTCGGCAGAGCAACGTCTTCGCCGAGGAACTGCAATACCTCGACGGCACCCAAAGCACCCTGCTCGACCTCAGTGGTGGTGCGGACCGAGCGCACGCCCTGACGCCTCAGATCCTGTTTCAGCGTCCTCTCCAGAGTGCCCAGTTCGTCGGCCAGGCCGCCCTCGATACTCAGAAGAATGCGCATGAACTTCCCCCCACGGTGCCGGACCGGAGGACTGGAGTCACCTTACGGACCCCGTCCCTCACGGTGCGTATAACCCTTCTCGCATCATAGGCGAAGTCGACTCAAGTGACGCCGGGACCGGACGAGATGGCCTTCTGGCGGTCCCCGGGGCAGCAGTTGGGGACGGGAGGCAACAACCCGGGAACGAGGGGCCATTCGCCGGTCCGCCCGAGGACACACCGCGAGGCCGGACAGCAGCCACTTGGCGTCCCTTCGACGACGGTGACGGCTTGGGAGAGGCACGGTGACATCGCAGGGGCAAGGGGACGGCTCTGGCGCGATGTGCGGTCGCGGTGCGGCGTCGAACGGCAGTGGGGTCAGCTGCCGCGGGGCCCCGCGGTGACCCGACGGCACGAATACTCCCTGCCAGGACGCTCGTTGGCGCGCTGGTCTTCGGTGTACGGCCCGGTGGCGCGAGTAGTTCTGCCGCATCTCTCCGTTCCCGTAACAAGGGCGCGCCGCGTGAGGCATCACGCGCGGCCCGATCGGCCATTCCGGCAGGCGCCGTTCCGCGGAACGACACTGCCTCGTTCGACGGAGGATGCTCGACGAGCTTGATCTTCTGTGATCGGGTCCGAAACCCAGCCCCGAATAAACGTGTATGTGATCACTCGGACCGGCGATCGGCATACCCGCGGGCGGCCCTCGGCGAGGGTGGTGGTCGTCCGAGGAGTACACGAGTTCAGCGCGAAGGTGGCCACGTGACTCGCCCCGCGCGCTGAGCGGACAGGTGTTCGCGGAACCGCAAGGGTGACAGGCAGAGTTCCGCTGCCGTCCGGCCCGGGGGCGGGTGCGTCGCTCGAGTCCGGGGACGCCGTGCGCGTGCGGAGAGCCGCTCGTGGGTGCACGCCACCGCGAGCCCCGCGATTCTCCCCTGCTCGCGCGTCACCGGGCGCCGGTCACCTGGCGGGCGGCCTCCGCGTATGCGCGGACGAGGGGGCGGGTGTCGTCGCGGCGCCAGGCGAGGGCCAGCCTGCTGGGTGGTACACCGGTCACCGGCCGGGTCGTGACACCGTCGAGCGCGATGAGCTGGGCGTTGCCGCGAGCCACCAGGCAGACCCCGAGGCCGGCGGCGAGCGCTGCGTGCGTCTCGGCGGTGCCGTTGACCTCGCCGCCGATCCGGGGAGGCCGGCCGCTCCGGCTGCCGAGGGCGAGCCAGTGGTCCCGCAGGGGCCCCGCACTCCTCGGCAGGGCGAGGAAGGGCTCGTCCAGCAGATCGGTGAAGGCGATCTCCTCGCGTGCGGCCAGCGGATGGGTCTCCGTGAGGGCGACGAGGTTCTGTTCCTCGGACACCACGGTCCAGGCGAACCGTTCCGGGTCCGGCACGGGAAGCCAGACGAAAGCGACGTCGCACTCCCCGCCTGCCAGCCCCGCCGTCACGTCCTCAGAGCCCACCCGGCGCAGTCGCACCTCGGCCCCGGGATGGGCCGCGGCCAGCCGGGAACGGATCGCGGGAAGCAGACCGCCGGGCACCGGACTCGCACTCGTCCCCACCACCACGGTCGTACGTTCCCGCGCCGTCACGCGCCCCACGTCCGCCCGGCACGCCTCCCAGGCGGCGAGCATGGCGAGGGCGTACGGCCGCAGGGCCTCGCCGGCACTCGTCAGCCGTACGCCCCGACGGTGCCGGGCGAACAACTCCGCGCCCAACTCCTTCTCCAGGGTGCGGATCTGCTTACTCAGGGCGGGTTGCGACACCAAGAGCCGCTCAGCCGCCCGGGTGAAGTGGAGCTCCTCCGCGAGCGCTGTGAAGTACCGCAGCTCGCGTAAGTGGACATCGCCCGCTCTGCTCATTCCTGTGGGCTATCACGCCGGGACTCGGAGGGGCAACTGTCCCGCGCCGTTCAGTGGTTATCGAGCCAACCGGAAGCCCGTCCGGGGCCGATACGAGCAGCGTGAGCCCGGGGCGCGTTCGCCGCGCGCACCTGGTCGGTCTTCGGAGCCGGCGCATGCCGGGGGCGCGGCGGACCGCCGCGCCCCCCGTGCGCCGACTCCACGACCGACGCGGCACCCGGGAGGGCGGGCCGTCGTCGCTCCCGGCGTCAGACGGTGCCGACCCCGTTCGCGTAGGACTTCATGAAGTACGTCGCGAAGCCGTTCTGGACCGGGTCGCCGGCCTTGTCGATGCAGTGCAGGATGCCGCCACCGCCCGGGCCGTTGAGGCAGACCGTCATCAGGTCGGTGAAGACGACGCCCGGGGTGTCGGGGACCTCGTAGGCGGCCTCGGTGTAGATGTCCGCTTCGAGGTTGAAGAAGCAGTAGCTGCCCAGTCCCCAGGCGCGGTGTTCACGCACCCGGTCACCGACCTTGTAGGCCGCGTAGCCGAGGGTGGAGCCGTGCCGCCAGGCCGTCTGGGTGGGCACGTCGTAGGGGTGCTCGTTCTGGAAGAAGTAGGTGCGGCCGTGTTCGCCCTGCCACAGCACCTCGTACTTCTGGTAGTGCTCGACGAAGAGCCCGTACGCGGTGACGTGGTCGCCGTTCACCACGATGCCGGTGTCGGCGGGGTTGACCGTCCAGCCGACGGTGCCGTCGAGACCGTGGTCGGCGCGCCAGAGCCAGAGGTGGTCGCAGATGACGTCGTTGCTGTCGATCTGGACGCTGACCCCCGCGCCCCCGGCCACCGCGCCGCCGATCCGGGCGACGATGTCGAACAGCACGGTCGGGTCGGTGGTGTGCCGCCGGCGGCTGGAGCCGTTGCCGACGCGCAGCAGCACCGGGGTGTACCGGGATGCCGCCTCGAACAGCAGTCCGGCGAGGGTGACACCGGCGACGTCGGCGACCTCGATCACGGTGTTGCCGCGGGTGGAGCGCAGGGTGGCCAGGCCGAGGCCCAGGACCACGGTGCCGGGGCGGTTCACGCGCAGCGGTGCGGAGACGTCGTAGATGCCCGGGGTGAAGAGGAGGTGCTTGCCGCGGGCCAGGGCCCGGTTGATCTCGGCTGCCGAGTCGCCCGGCTCGGCCACGTGGAAGTGCGACAGCGGGATGGTGTGTCCGCGCGCCGGGCCGTTCGCCCAGGTGGTGGCGGTGCTGTTGGTACGGAGCGCCGGCACGAAGACCTGGAGGGAGCCGTGGCGGTCCACGGTGAGGAACGGCTTCTCCCGAATCACGGGGGTGCGGTCGATGGTGGTCATCGGCGGGGTCGGGAAGGACTGCGCGGGGGCGCCCCCGGTCCCGACGAACACCATGTTCCAGTTGGAGCCGTTCCAACTGCCGAAGGTGTCGTTGCGCGACAGCCACTGCTGCTGGGAGCCGGACTCGACCTGGCCGTCCACCAGGCTGTCGGCGAGGAAACCACCGCTGGACCACTGGTTGCCGGGCGGGCTCGGCCACAGGGACATGTTCCCCTTGACATGGACGCGGCGCATCGGGGCGGCTTGGGAGACGGCCCAGCGCTCCAGCCCGTCCGGCGGCACGATGGTCAGGTTCTCCGCGGCCCGCCAGAAGTTCTGCGTGCCGTTGCCGTCGAACCACTGTGCGTCGACCGTGACATGACCGTTGATCACCACGTCGGCGGGGCTCGCGCCGAGGCCCAGGACGTGCGTGTAGAAACCGACGTTGATGTCGACGGCGTAGGTGCCCGGCAGGAAGGCGAGCGCGATGCGCTCGTCGCCGAACTGGTTGGACTCCTGGGTGGTGAAGACGGCGTCGACCGCTGCCTGGATCGACGCGTCGCTCATGGACGGATCGAAGACCAGGACGTTCCGGCCGAGCGGGGAAGAGGCGCCGCCGTGCCGGGACTTGTCGGACGCGGCGGACGACGACGCGAACGCCGGTCCGGAACAGACACCGCTGATCAGCGGCACCGAGGCGGCGGCAGCCCCGCGCAGCACACTACGACGAGAGGGAATCATGGACACGGCTCTCCCTGCAGAGGGTGAATGGACGGGACCGCAACCGGCCCCCGATCTCTGAGAGCGCTCTCTCAGCCACGAAGTGAATCACCGCGGATGTGGAGCGTCAATGATCCGGACGCGAAGCGGGCCCGGGCGAAGGTGAGTTGGCCGGGCGACGTGGCGAGGGTGCACGACCCGGCTCCCGGCCCCCGCGTACCGGACGGGCGGCCCGGACCGCGCGGGTCCACCGGCCTCCGGGCCGAGAGCGGTACCCCCCCGGCTCCTCGCCGTCGCCTCCGTCGGGGGCGGCCGATGACCGAGCGTCAGTTGCCGCGAGTCGCCTGCCCGGCTGCCTCGACCCCCTCAGCCCGCAGGAGATCATCGAGGGCCCGCTCGCCCACCACGACGTGCGGGATCTCGTCGACCTCGCGCTCCCGAACTTCCGGCCCGGCAAGGGCTGGGACTACGCCGACACCAACTGTCCGCCGGCCGGCATGCTCATCGAGAAGGTCACGGGCCACACCTGTGGCGACGAGATCCGCCGCCGCGTCGTCGCGTCGTCGCGCCGCTCGGGCTGAGTGCGACGTGCGTCCCCGGCGACGACTCGGTGATCCCCGGACCGCACCCAGGCGGGTCGTACGGCCGGGTGGCGTGTACCGGCGCGGCGCCGGGGCGCGTACGGAGCCCCGCCGTCGCGCTGGTATCCGCCGTATCCGCCGCCCCGCCGAGCTCTCCCGGCGCGCCACTGACGGTGCGGCGGGCATTCAGGGATAGGCGGGCGACACCGCCGCGGTCATGACACGGCGCGGATGGCCGGAGCCGTCCGCCGCCGCCTCGTAGAGATCCGCGCCGAAGTCGCCCGGCAGCGCGTACGTCACGGTGGTGTCGTCCTTCCAGACCGCCTGGTCGTCCACGCTGCGGCCCTCGGCGAGCGGATGGTCGGCGAGCGTACGCAGGTCCAGGACGTGCAGCCGCCAGGGCGCGTCCGAGGGCAGCCCCTCGTCGCGCCTCTTGTAGGCGATGCGGGAACCGTCGGGGGAGAGTGACGGGCACTCCACATTGGTCCGTAGCGTGGTGACGGTGCGGGTGCGCAGATCGCCCCGGACGAGGTAGGTGTGTCCCTGCGTGGCGAGCGTCGCGTAGAAGTGACGGTCGTCCGCGTCGAAGGTGACACCCCAGAAGTTGACGTCCGCGGCCCGGTAGGGGCGCCCGTCCTTGAGTATCGCGAAGTCCTCCAGGGTCGGCACGAGGTCGCCGGTGCGGGTGTCGAGGATCGCGGCGCGGGTGGAGAAGTTCGTACCGGCGTAGCTGTCGCCGCCCACGAAGACCGTCCAGGCCGCCAGTCGGCCGCTCGGTGAGACACGTGCGCGGGAGGGGATGCCGGGGAGCGCGTAGTGCGCGCGTTCCTTCAGCCGACGGTCGAGGATCGTGGCCCGGTAGGTGTCCGTCAGGGTTCCGTGCACGGCCTGGAGGCAGACGGCGGTGCCCGAAGCCGCGTAGAAGCGAAGGCACTTGACCCCCGAGGTGGTGCGGGCGCCACCGGGCGCACCGGCGTCCACCGTCGTCACCTCGTCGCGGTGCGGCCCCCACGCCATGTTCCGGAAGACGATCCGGTGCTCGTCGGTGAGCGTGACCCGCCCGGCCGTGACGGCCGGTCCGCCGGGCTTCGCGACGTCGCGCGCGCCGGACCGGTCCGCGGCGTGCAGGACGGAGGCGGTGGCGACCACCGCGAGCACGGCGGACGCGCAGAGGAGGACGAGGAGGCGGGTGCGCAGGCGCGTCATGCGGGAACCTTCGGGGTCGGGCCGGTACGGAGGGAGACAGCGGCGCACACGGCGAGCGCGACCGCCGCCGCGAGCAGGGCGGTGCGGTCGCCCCACGCGGTCCACACGGCGCCGAAGGCCAGCGAGCAGACGAACCGGGCGAGAGCCTGCCCGGTCTGTATCAGGGCGAGCCCGGACGAGCGCAGCTCCTCGGGCACGCTCTGCGAGGCGGCTGCCATGAGCACCCCGTCGGTGGCCGCGTAGAAGGCCCCGTGCAGAACGAGCACCACGAACGGGAGCGCCGTACCGCGCCAGGAGGAGAGAAGCAGAGCGTACGCGCCGAGCAGCGCGCCGTGCCCGGCGAGGAACACCCGCCAGGGGCCGATCCGGTCCGCGAGCCGTCCCAGGGGGAGGGCGAGCAGCAGGAACGCCGCCGCGGTCCCCACCGGCAGCAGGGCGAACCAGCGGTCGGGCACCCCGAGACGGTCCTGGAGCAGCAGGTAGAGGAACGAGTCGCTGACGGTGGCCAGGCCCAGCAGCAGTGCGCAGACCGCGATGCGCCGGATCCCGCGATGGCGGAGCAACGCGAAGGCCGCGCCCAGGGTGGGGCGGGGATGCCCGGCCGCCGGCGCGGTGCGTGGGAACCCGGCCCCGGAGGGAACGAAGAGCACCAGCACCAGCACACCGGCCACGGCGACGCAGAAGCTCACGGTGAACACCGCGTCGTAGCCGTCGACGGTGGCGCGCAGGACGAGGAACGCGACGACGGGTCCGAGCAGGGCGCCCGCGGTGTCCATCGCACGGTGGACACCGAAGGCACGGCCGCGGACCTCCGGTGGGGACGACAGCGAGATCATCGCGTCGCGCGGCGCGGTGCGCAGCCCTTTGCCGGTGCGGTCGGCCGCCAGGACGAGGCCGATGGGGGTGAGGGTGTGTGCGAGGAGGAGGAACGGTTTGCAGAGGGCCGAGATGCTGTAGCCCAGGACGGCGACGGCCTTGTGGCGTCCGCCTCCCCGGTCCGCGACGTGCCCGCCCACCAGACGCACCACGGCGGAGAACCCGTTGTAGAGGCCGTCCAGCACTCCGAAGCCCAGAGGGCTGAGGCCGAGACCGGCCACCAGATAGAGCGGCAGGACCGCCGTCACCATCTCGGAGGAGACGTCGGTGATCAGACTGACCGTGCCGAGCGCGAGCACCGCGGGAGCGACCGCCACGCGCCGCCGGGCCGGGTCCGTGCCCGGCCCGGCAGCGCGTTCGGCGGACCCCGCACCGGCTGCGCGGCTGTCCGCTACGTACATGTCAAGACGTCCAGACCCCGGTGATGTCCTTGGCGGACGCGGCGTTCCCCGCGTGCCCGAGGCCGTGCATGTCCTCGATGGTGCGCAGGAGGTCGTAGTGGTTGTACGTGGTGGAGGAGGTGGAACCCGGGGTCACCCGCTGCCCGTAGAGGACGGTCGGGATGCGGTTCCCGCTGAGCCGGTTGTCCTCGTCGAAGGTGACGACGAGGAGGCTGTTGTGGGTCTTCGCCCAGGTCGCGTAGGCGCCGAGGTTGTTCTTCAGCCAGGTGTCGCCGCTGGACACCGAGCAGTCGTGCATGTCGCTGCAGAGGTTGGGGACGACGAAGGAGACCTGCGGCAGCTTCGTGTAGTCGGTGGGGAACTGGCCGAAGGTGTACGCGGTCGAGGTGGGGACGTTGCTGAAGCCGAACCACGGGTTGTGCTTGCGGGCGTACTTGCCGCTGCTGCACGTGGTCGAGCCCTGGCTGGGCAGCGTCTCGTTGTAGCTCGCCCAGCTCTTGCCCGCCGCGATCAGCTCGGAGGCGAGATTGGCCTTGGCGGAGAAGCCGGGGGTGTAGCAGCTGTCGTCCGTGATGCCCTGGGTGGAACCCGAGAACAGGGCGAAGTAGTTGGGCTGGCTGGGGTGCGTCTCGGCGTACGCGGCGCTCAGGTTGGCGCCACCGCTCTTCAGCGAGTTGATGTACGGGGCGCTGGAGGAGCCGATGACCTGGCTGTACGCGTGGTTCTCGAAGACGACGACGATCACGTGATCGGGGGTGGGCACGCCGGTCGCGGCCTGGGCCGGGGACGAGCCGCCGATGCCGGTCCACAGACCGGCGGCGGCCACCGCGGTGAGGGCCGCGGCGCAGGCGAGGGCGGTGCGACTGCGGCGGAAGAGCGATCTGCCGAGCACGGGGGACCTCCGGTGGGGAGTGTGAGCGGGTGTGACGGGCACGGTGCAGCCAGAGCATGCGCACGCCAAGAATCTTCTGCCGCGTCCCCTCCGGCAGGAGTCATGAAGATCGGGTGAACTGTGCGTTCCCCGCGCCGGGCAGGGAGTCGGGCAGCCGTCCCCGGGCGGTCGCGCGGGGAGGCGCCGACACGGCTGTGCCCGCCGGCGGACCGAGCCGGCGGGCACAGCGCTGCGGAGGAGCGGGGTCAGGCGCCCGCCCTCCGCTTGTTCCACACGTCGAAGCCGACCGCAGCCAGCAGCACCAGGCCCTTGATGACCTGCTGCCAGTCGGTCCCCACCCCGACCAGGTTCATGCCGTTGTTGAGGACACCGAGGACCAGGCCGCCGATGATGGCTCCCAGTACCGTGCCCACGCCACCGCTCATCGACGCTCCGCCGATGAACGCGGCCGCGATGGCCTCCAGTTCGAAGTTCACCCCCGCCTTTGGCGAGGCCGCGTTGAAGCGAGCCGCGAAGACGAGACCGGCGAGCGCCGCGAGCATTCCCATGTTGAGGAAGACCGCGAAGGTCACCTTCTTGTCCTTGACCCCGGACAGCTTCGCTGCGGGCAGGTTCCCCCCGATCGCGTAGACGTGCCGGCCGACCACGGCGTTGCGCATCACGTAGCCGAAGCCGATCAGCAGCACCGCCAGGATCAGGAGCACCACGGGGGCGCCCTTGTAGCTGGCGAGCAGCAGGGTGGTGACCAGGACCGCGGCGACCAGCGCCGCCGTCTTCAGCGCGAACAGGCTCGTCGGAAGCGGGTCCAGGGTGAACTCCCGCTGGTTCCTGCGCTCCCGCACCTCCTGGAACACCACGTAGGCGGCGAGTCCCAGCCCCAGGATCAGAGTGATGTTGTGGTAGTTGGTGTCCGGGCCCACCTCCGGCAGGAAGCCGTTGGCGACCTTCTGCAGCCCTTCCGGGAACGGACCGAGCGTCTGCCCCTTGAGGAAGATCTCCGTCAGTCCGCGGAAGAGCAGCATGCCGGCGAGGGTCACGATGAACGACGGGATGCCGACGTACGCGATGAAGAAGCCCTGGACCGCGCCGGCGGCGGCTCCCAGCAGCAGCGTGAGGACCACCGCGACCGGCCAGGAGACGTGGTGCTCGACCATGAGCACCGCCCCGATGCCGCCCACCAGGGCCATCAAGGAGCCGACCGACAGGTCGATGTGCCCGCAGATGATGACGATCATCATGCCGATGGCGAGGATGAGGATGTAGCTGTTCTGCAGCACCAGGTTGGAGACGTTGCGCGGCAGCAGGAGGTCGCCGCCCGTCCAGATCTGGAACAGGAGCACGATCAGGCCGAGGGCGAAGAGCATCCCGTACTGGCGCATGTTGCGCCGGACACCGTCCAGGAGCACCCGGCCCACCGGTGCCGAGGAGGAGCGGGTGCCGCCTCCCGGCGGTGCCGGCGTGGTCGGGCTGACGTCGGTGCTCATACGGGTCGTCCTTCGCTGGGGGTGGCACCTGCGGTGACTGCTGGTGGTGCGGGGGTGTCGCGCGTCATGTGCCGCATCAGCACTTCCTGGGTGGCGTCCGCGCGAGGCACTTCGCCGGTCAGCCGCCCGGCTGCCATGGTGTAGATGCGGTCGCACATGCCGAGCAGTTCGGGCAGCTCCGAGGAGATGAAGAGGATCGCCTTCCCCTCGGCGGCGAGACGGTCGATCACGGTGTAGATCTCGAACTTGGCCCCGACGTCGACCCCGCGGGTGGGTTCGTCGAGGATCAGGACGTCCGGACCGGCGAGGATCCACTTGCTGAGGACGACCTTCTGCTGGTTGCCGCCCGACAGCCGGCCGACCGCCTCGAGGACGTTCGGCGTCTTGATGTTCATGCTCTGCCGGTAGCGCTCGGCCACCTTGCGCTCCTCGTGCGCGTCGACGACGCCGCGCCGCCCGAGGGTGCCCAGGGAGGCGAGCGAGATGTTCCGGCTCACGGTGTCCCCGAGGTCGAGACCGTACTGCTTGCGGTCCTCGGTGACGTACGCGATGCCGTTGGCGACCGCCTCCGGGACCGTGCGCGTACGCACCTCGCGGCCGTCCCTGCGGACGGAGCCCTGCTCGTAGCGGCCGTAGGAGCGGCCGAAGACGCTCATGGCGAGCTCGGTCCGGCCGGCCCCCATGAGCCCGGCGACGCCGACGATCTCCCCGCGGCGGACCTGGAGCGAGACCCCGTCGGCCACCTTGCGGCTGCGGTCGAGGGGATGACGCACCGTCCAGTCACGTATCTCCAGAGCCGGTTCGGTGTCGGTCGCACCCTCGTACGGGGTGCGGTCGGGAAACCGGCTGTCGAGGTCCCGGCCCACCATGCCGCGGATGATCCGCTCCTCGGTGGTCGCCGGGTCGTTGACGTCCAGCGTCTCGATGGAGCGCCCGTCGCGCAGGATGGTGACGGAGTCGGCGATCTTCGCGATCTCGTTCAGCTTGTGCGAAATGATGATCGAGGTGATGCCCTGACCCTTCAACTCCCTCATGAGGCGCAGGAGTTTGGCGCTGTCCTCGTCGTTCAGGGCTGCGGTGGGCTCGTCGAGGATCAGCAGCCGGACGTTCTTCGCCAGTGCCTTCGCGATCTCCACGAGTTGCTGCTTGCCCACGCCGATGTCGGCGACCCGCGTCTCCGGGTGTTCGTCGAGTCCGACCCGCTTGAGCAGCGCGGAAGCGCGGCGCATCGCCGCCCGCCAGTCGATGATCCCCCGGCGGGACGGTTCGTTGCCGAGGAAGATGTTCTCGGCGATCGACAGGTAGGGGACGAGGGCGAGTTCCTGGTGGATGATGACGATGCCGCGCCGCTCACTGGCCCGTATGTCCTTGAAGTGGCACGGCTCGCCGTCGAAGAGGATCTCGCCCTCGTAGCTGCCGTGCGGGTGGACGCCGGACAACACCTTCATCAGCGTCGACTTGCCGGCGCCGTTCTCTCCGCACAGGGCGTGCACCTCCCCCTGCGCCACGGACAGGGTGACCTCCGACAGTGCCCTGACCCCGGGGAAGGTCTTCACGATCGACCGCATCTCCAGGACCGGGCCGGCCGGGGACGGTACGGCCGACTCGGCTCGCGCGGAGGTCACCCCAGCTCCCCGGCGTCGATGTAGCCCGAGTCGACCAGGACCTTCTCGTAGTTCGTCCTGTCGACGCTGATCGGGTCGAGCAGGTAGGCCGGGACCACCTTCTTGCCGTTGTCGTACGTGGTGTCGTCATTGGTCTCGGGCTTCTTGCCGTCGAGGACGGCGGTCACCATGTCCGCGGCGACCGTGGCGAGGGCCCGGGTGTCCTTGTAGACGGTCTGGGTCTGCTGGCCCGCGATGATCGACTTCACGGAGGCCACTTCGGCGTCCTGGCCGGTGACGACCGGCAGCGGCTTGGCGGTACTCCCGTAGTCGTCGGACTTCAGGGCGGAGAGGATGCCGATGGAGATGCCGTCGTACGGGGAGAGCACGGCATCGACGCGGGCGGCGGCGTAGGAGGAGGTGAGCAGGTCGTCCATGCGCTTCTGCGCCGTCCCTCCGTCCCAGCGCAGCGTGGTGACCTGGTTGAGCTGGGTCTGCTGGGAGCGCACGACCAACTGCTTCTTGTCGAAGTACGGCTTCAGCACCTTCATGGCGCCGTTGAAGAAGTACTTGGTGTTGTTGTCGTCGTTGGACCCGGCGAAGAGCTCGATGTTGAAGGGGCCCTTCTTCTTGCCGTCCTGCAGGCCCAACTTGTCGACGATGTAGGTCGCTTGGAGCTCGCCGACCTTCTCGTTGTCGAAGGAGGCGTAGTAGTCCACGTGATCGGAGCCCAGGATGAGCCGGTCGTAGGAGATCACCGGGATCTTGGCGTCGGCCGCCTGCTGCAGGACGTTGGAGAGCGCCTCGCCGTTGATGGCGGCGATGACCAGGGCGTCGACGCCCTGGGTGATCATGTTCTCGATCTGGGCGACCTGCTGGTCGGGGTCGTCCTCCCCGTACTGCAGGGTCGTGGCGAATCCGGCCTTCTTCAGACTCGCGGTCATGTTCTTGCCGTCGGCGATCCACCTCTCGGAGGACTTGGTCGGCATGGCGATGCCGATGGTCACGTCCTTCTTGTCCTTCGATTCCTCGCTTCCCCCCTCGCTGCTCTGCCCACAGGCGGTCAGGAGCATGGCGCAACCGGTGGTCACGGCCAGAAGGGCGGATGCGGACCGGAACTTCTTCATGAGCATTACCTGGCAATCCGTCGTCGAGGCGGCTCTGTTCGGAACGGCCTCGGCGTCGGCGCGTGTCCTCGCGCCGTCGGACGACGTCGTCCCGGGTGGGCGGCCGGTCTCGGTAGACCTGGCCGCGCGTAGATTGTTAGCGCTCACAATGGTGCGAGACAAGAGGGGTCAGCCTTTTTTCCGCAGTTGATACCCAGCCGTAAGCAGGGAGGAGTGCGCGGGCGGGCCTCTCGCGAAGGGATCGATTCCGCCGCGGGGGACATGCGTGACGGTGAGGCAACAGGCTTCTCCGGGACCGAGTTGGGGCCCCCGCGGCGCCGCGGCCGCACCACCCGCCTCGCGCATTGCCGCGTCGGTTCCACTCCGTCGGTGCGCGCACCCGGCCGCCGTACCCTGCCTCAGGAGGAGTTGTGGGACCGGACCGGGTCCGCCGCTCCGGGGGAGTCTGCGGTGGCGGCGGACCGCCGGCTTTCACGGATCGGTGATTCCCGCTGCGACACGGTCTGTTCGTCGTGCGAGTGTCGTCCTCGGCCGCGCGTCGATCCCGAGTCGGACGGTCAACCCCACGGCGAGGCGGTCCCGTGCCACCCGGCACCACCCGACGCTCCACCGTCGACCCGCCATTTCCTGCCGCACACCACGGCTGCCCCGGTGGCCACGGCAGCACCACCCTTCCCGTCGAGGCCGCAGGCGGCCCTGACCGCCCGCCGACCAGGGTCACGCCCACGCTCCCGGTCGGTGCGAGGGCTGTAACAGAGCGGACTTCGCCGGCGACCGATCCCGGCGGCGGCAACCACAATGGCGGGAGAGAGCTCGCGTCATCGACCGGCCCCGGGGCCGGTCCCGGGGGAGTAGGACACGGCATGCACACGAAGACAGCCAGAGCCGGATCGGTGCGTCAGGGACTGCGCGGCACCCTGTGGGGAGCGGCCGTGATCGTGGCCTTCCTGGCGACCACCGCCTGCGAGACCTCCGAGGGGGAGGCCGACGCCGCGCCCTCGGTCGCGGCCCCGGCCGGGGAGAGTGCCGCGAAGAGCCCCGCGCCGTCGGGTGACACCGGCACCGGTACCCCCGCCGCCACCGGGAGCGGCAGCGGTGGTTCGGCGGGTCAGGACGCCGGCGACAGCGGAGAGACCGGCGGCGGCAACGGCACCGCCCATCCGGACTGCGAGGCCACCGACCTCCACACCGCCGTCGAGTCGCAGGACGCGCCGGGGCAGACGCCCCGCCACTTCCTGCTGACCGTCACCAACGGCAACGAGAAGCCCTGTGTCCTCAACGACGCACCGCTGCTGCGACTCGGTGCGGGCAATGACACCCCGACCGTCCGCACGCTCGGAGAGCCGGACACCGAGCCCGTCGTCGTCGAAGGAGACGGCACGGCCTACGCCGGTCTGTACGTCTTCGGCAACGACGAGGGCGGCGAAGCGGAATACGACCAGGCGGACCGGTTCACCGCCACCCTGGTCGCCGGTGAGGGAACCGAACTCAACGGCACCCTCGTCTTCGACCTGCCCGACGGGCTCGCCTCCGTCTCCTACGACGACGCGGCACGGGTGAACGGCTGGGCCGGTACCGAGGGCCTGGCGATGCGCCCGATCAACCAGCTCTGACCGCGGGGGCCACGGCGGGTCGGCCGGTGCCGGCGAGGTCCGTCCGCGGGGCGGCTCCCGGGCACCGGCCGGGCGGCCCGTCAGACGCGGTCCGCCGCGATGAGGAGGTACTGGAAGGACCCGTCCCGGTAGGAGTTGAGGAACGCGTCCTCGATGCCGGTGACCAGTGACGTGGTGGCTCGCAGCTCCCAGTAGGGCAGGGTGTCGGGGGTGAGGTCGACGACGGCCGTCGGCACCAGGCGGTTGTCGGCCATGGCGCGCAGGTACTCCCGGCGCGAGTGGATGTTGCACTCGAAGTGCGCGTTGATCTGCGAGACCCACTTCGAGGGCTGGCCGTACCGGGGGTTCCAGCAACCGGTGATGGTCACGTAGCGGCCGCCGACCCTCAGGACACGGGAGTGCTCGGCGAAGAGGTCCTGGAGGTCGACGTACATGCTCGACTCGTTGTTCCACGAGCCGGCGGCCGACCCGGTCGCGAAGGGTGTCGCGAGCATGTTGCAGACGCGGGCGCGGACGCGGTCCTGCACGTCCAGTTCGCGGGCGCGGCTGTTGGCGAACTCGGCCTGCTTGGCTGAGAGGGTGACCCCTTCCACCGTGCATCCGAAGCGCTGGTGGGCCATCACCATCGACCCGCCCCGGCCACAACCGGCGTCCACCAGGGTGTCGTCGTGGCCGATGGCGCCGAGGTGCCCCAGGAGGAACTCGGCCTGCGCCGACTCCAGTCGGTGGAGCTCGGCGATCACCTTCTTCTCGCGCGCGCTGTCCTCGGCGTCGCCCAGCGCCGCGTGATCCACCTCGCCGATGCCGTAGTGGTGGTGGTACAAGCCGTCCACGTCGCCGAGGCGCAGGTTCACGGGCCGCGCCTCCCCGTCCCAGTAGCGGGCGATGTCCCCCTGGTAGGGCGTCGCCGGGCGGGGGATGCGCGCGGCGGGGGCGACGATAGGTTCGGTGCTGGTCACGGCTGGATCCATTCTCTTACCAGAAATCGGGCAGGGTGTAGCGGTAGGTGTTGGTCCGGTGCCAGTAGTGGTTGCCGTCGACCCACGCGGCGACGCCCCGCAGGAAGCGGTGCACCGGAGGGAGGGGGCACGCCTCCGCGAGGGCAGCGGCCTCCCTCTCGAAGTCCCGCATCAGGTCGTTGTGGACCTCGACGGACTTCAGATAGGCGTCGCGGTCGGAGAGTCCTTCGCGTGCGGCGATCACGACGGGCAGGTTCAGGTGCCGACCGGGGGAGTCGAGTTCCTTGGTGTACGAGTACAGGTCGTTCACGAGGGTCGTCGCGTTCCCCGCCAGGGCGATGACCCTCTGCATGGCGTCCTGGGCGTGCAGGTCCGCCGGCAGTTCGTAGCCGCCGACGGTGTCGGTGATGGTCGGGCACGGGCGGAAGTTGTTGAACTGGCGCATCGCCAGGTACTCCCACACCTCCGGTACGTGGTCCAGTTGCGCCCACGCGGCTTCGGCGAGGTACCCCAGGTGCAGCCGGGCCATGTCGTGCCGGAGCCGGTCCGCCTGGGACGCTCCGGCCGCCCGCACGAAGTACTCCATGGCGGAGCGGTAGGCCCGCCGGGGTGCGTCCGCCCGGAGCGACTTCGCCCACTGCGGCCGGTACTCCTCGGTCGTGTGGAGGGGATCGAGGGCGGTGTGTGCCAGCAGGAGCCGCTCGCCGAGGCCCACGGGCGAGCCCCCGTGGTCCTCGCAGTAGCAGTCGTCCACCGCGTTCTCCGCGACCATCAGGCGCGTGGCGAGCATCAGGTGGTCGACGGAGGGCGCGTCCGGATGGCAGACGACCATGTAACGGCCCACCGAGAAGCCGTCGAACTGCTCCTCCCACTCCTCGGGGTAGAGCTGGACCTCCTCCAGCGCCCAGGCCTTGATCCTCCGGCTGACCTCCTCGACCCGTGCCAGGTCGGGATCGGGCACTGGATGGTGGTAGAGCCCCGGGACCGGCGTCCCCTCCGCGGCCCCGGCCGGCGAGGGCGGCGCCGGTTCCCGAGCGACCAGCCGCAGCCCCGCGGTGCCCAGACCGCTCGGCCCCCGCAGGAGGCGTTCGATACCGGCACCCGGTACCTTCGCGACAGCGGTCGGGGCGGGGAGCGGCGGAGTTACGGGCGGGGCGGTCGCGGTGTGTACGGCGGGCGGGCCGCCGAGTGCGGCCCTGACGTCATGGGCGCGGGCCGCCGCAGCGGCGAGAACGTGCGCCCCGAACCGGGCGGCCGCCTCGGGCGTGCTCGACCGCGGTGGCGAGGGGGGCGGGGGCGGCGGTGGCGGCTCGGGCGCGGGCATCGAGGGCTCCTTGGTGGGGTGGACGGATCTGCCGGAGTCCGCTGCGCCGCGCGCTCCCCGCCCGGGGAGCCTGGCGGGGGCCGCGGCCGGGCCCGGGGAACACGGCGGCGGGGGACTTCGGTGCGAGCGGGTTGGACCCGGGGGTGGGGGCGGGTGGCCCCTCACGTTCCGCCGGAAAGGGCTCAGCCCTGCCAGCGTGCGATCTGCACGTTCTCCAGCACGCCCACCGCATCCGGTACGAGGATGGCGGCGGAGTAGTACGTGCTGACGAGATAGGACGTGATCGCCTTCTCGTCGATGCCCATGAAGCGGACCGAGAGACCCGGCTCGTACTCGTCCGGCAGCCCGGTCTGGTGCAGACCGACGACGCCCTGGTTCGCCTCCCCGGTACGCATGACCAGGATCGAGCTGGTCTTCTCCCGGGTGACGGGGATCTTGTTGCACGGCAGGATCGGAACCCCGCGCCAGGCCGGCACCTGCTGGCCGCCGAGGTCGACGTGGTCCGGATAGACCCCTCGCGCGTTGAACTCCCGCCCGATCGCCGCGATCGTCCGGGGGTGTGCGAGGAAGAACTTGGATCCGCGTCGCCGGCAGAGCAGCTCGTCCAGGTCGTCCGGTGTCGGCGGGCCGGAGTGCGTCTGCAGGCGCTGCTTGAAGTCGGCGTTGTGGAGCAGGCCGAACTCCCGGTTGTTGATCAGCTCGTGCTCCTGGCGTTCGCGCAACGCCTCGATGGTGAGCCTGAGTTGCTCCTTGGTCTGGTTCATCGGCCCGTTGTAGAGGTCGGCGACCCGCGTGTGGATCCGCAGGATGGTCTGGGCGACGGACAGTTCGTACTCGCGGGGCTTCAACTCGTAGTCGACGAAGGCGCCGGGCAGGTGCTGCTCACCGACGTGCCCCGCCGACATGGCGATCTCCGCCTCGCCGCGGTGGTTCTGCCCCCGCCGCGAGCGTGCGGAGAACGCGTCGAGGTGCGTCCGCAGGCCCGGGGCCCCGGAGACCACGGACGTGAAGTCGGAACGCGACAGGGTGAGCAGCGTGCCCGAGGTCTCGGCGGTGACGGTCTGCTCCCACCGGGCGTCCTCGTCCAGCAGCGCCTCCTCCCCGAACCGGTCGCCGTCGGCGAGTACGTCCAGGGCGACCTCGTCGCCGTAGGTGCCCACGGAGGTCTGGTTGACGCGGCCGTGCGCGATCAGATGGATCTGGTCCGCGGCCGTCCCGCGCTCGACCAGCGTCTCGCCGGCACGGAAGTCGCGCTGCACGCACCGGTCGGCGAGCGCCGTCAGCACGTCCACGTCGTCGAAACCGCGCAGCAGCGCCAGTTCACCGAGCTCGCGAGGGATCACCCGGACGTCGGAGCCCTCCTGGACGAACTCGATGGTTCCGTCACCGACGGTGTAGGAGAGCCGGCGGTTCACCCGGTACGCCCCGCCCTGGGCCTCCACCCAGGGGAGCATGCGCAGCAGCCAGCGGGAGCTGATCTCCTCCATCTGCGGTGCGGACTTGGTCGTGTGGGCGAGCTTGCGGGCAGCCCCCGTGCTCAGGCTGGACTGCGGGGGCAGCTCCAGTCGCGCTTCCGGGCTCGAGTCAACACTCATCGTGCACGCTCTCCATGATCAGCGCGGCGGCGCGGGCATACGGACGCCACCGGGCACCGAGGGAAAAAAAGGGGGTTACGTGGACGGAGACCCGTCCGGACGCAGGGAACACTAACGGCCGCCGCCTCCACCGGATCAAGGAAAGCCGCCGATGTTAACTCGATGCGATGATCGCGTCCCGCTCGAGGTTTGTCCGGCTGCCGACGCGTTCCGGCCGTGGACGGTGCGGGAGCAACTCCCTTGCGCCGGGCGGGAATGTGCCGGTCGGTACGGGGTGATCACCGCCGGGTACGCCGGGGCCGGTGTTCCACCGCGGCCGGCCGCTCATCCCCGGTGCGTCTGCGGTGCCCCGTCCACCCGTCTCCGTCCACACGTCTCCGTCCGCCCGTCTCCGTCCAGCCGTCCCCGGAGGCTGCCCGTGGCCGGCCCGGCGCACGGTGCCCCCGTCAGGTGACGGAGATCCGCGAATCGCCGCGGGGCCGATCCGCCGGCGTCACGGCAGGGCTCGGTGGAGCCGCCAGGTGGTCGTTTGATGCCGCCGGGTCCGTCAGCCTGTTCAGCCGGGCCGGGACGTCGAAACCGATCAGGAGCACCACGATCACCGTGCCCGCGGAGGTGAGCACGGCCAGCGCGCGCCCCAGATCCATGCCGGACGCCAGGTGCGCCCCCAGCACCGGGGCCACGGCCCCGCCCAGCGCTCCGACGTTGTAGGTGAAGCCGAGCGCCGCCCCCCGGCCGCGGGTGGGGAAGTGGCCCCCGATGTAGCGCGGCAGCAGCCCGGAGATCCCGAAGCTGGTGGCCTGCAGCAGGAAGAGCAGGCAGCCGAGCACGAGCACGTTGTCGCGCACGGCGAAGACGGGAGCGACGAGGACGAGCGAGGCCAGCAGGGTCAGCGCGTACGCCTTGCGCACACCGATCCGGTCACCGAGGAAGCCGGCCGCACAGCATCCGGCCATGGTGCCGAAGCCGGCGAAGGTCAGGACACCGGTGACCTGGCCGCCGCTGTACCCCAGCTCGGTCCGGAGGTAGGTCGGAAGCAGGGCCTGAATCGGCCAGGAGTACAGGAACGCGAAGAAGAGCGTCACGATCATCGACACGTACAGGAGTCCGTTTCGTCGTCCGCCCATCTGGACCGCGAACGCGAGCAGGCAGAGGCCCGCCGCCACGGACAGCGGGGCGACGAGCCCTTCACCGCCCGGCGTGAAGACCAGGAAGAGCGAGAGCGCGGCCACCACGGCGAGTGCGGTGTTGCCCGTCGCCAGCCACGGAGTGCGCACCAGCGGCCGCAGCGGGCCGGGCAGCACCTCCCGCGCCGCAGCCTCCTCCGTCCACGCCCCGGTCTCCGGCAGGGCCCGCCGCATCCACAGTGCGATCACGATGGGGACGATGCCCAGGAAGAACATCCAGCGCCAGCCGAGCGAGGGCACCACCCAGTCGTGGACCTGTGCGGCCAGCACCGAACCCAGCGAGAAGCCCGAGATCAGGAAGCCGCTGGCCCGCCCGCGCAGACGGGCGGGCCAGCTCTCCAGGACGTACGTCGCGCTCGCGCCGTACTCGCCCGCCATGCCCATCCCGACGGCGAGCCGGGCGGCGAAGAGGCTCTCGTAGTTCCAGGCGAGGCCGCACGCGAACGTGCCCAGCGAGTAGAGCAGGATGCTGGCCACCATGGAGAGCCTGCGTCCGTACCGGTCGCCGAGGGCGCCCAGTACCGCACCGCCCAGCCACCGGGTGACGAAGGCCCCGGAGACCAGACCGGCCGCCCGCGCCGTGCTCAGGTGGAAGTCGTCGGCGACCTCGGTGAGGACGAGGGTGATCAGGACGAAGTCGAACCCGTCGAGGACGTAACCGGTCCAGGCGGCGAGGAAGGACTTCCACCGGGCGGCGCCGACCTCGCGGTACCAGGGGAAGGCGGGTGATTTCTGCACGATGCGCTCAATGATGCGATACCACCGTCAACCGCCGGACGGCGGTACCGCATCGTGAAGCTCTCGTGCGGTGCCGCCGTCACCCACCGGGCCGGAACCCCGTCCCGCGCCCCGGCCGCAGCCGGGCGCTCACGGCCGGGCGAGCCCGGCGACGAAACGTGCCGTGAGGGCGGTGGGCGCGGTGATCGCGGTGCCGACCACGACGCTGTGGGCGCCCCGGCCGAGAGCCTCGCGGGCCTGCTCCGGCGTGTGGAGCCGCCCTTCGGCGACCACCGGCACGGCGACCGCGGCCGCGAGCGCCTCCACCAGTTCGAGGTCCGGACCCGGCTGCTGCGGGGAACCCGGCACGTAACCCGAGAGCGTCGTCGAAACGAAGTCGGCCCCGGCCCCGGCCGCCGCGACCCCCTCGGCGAGCGTGGAGACGTCGGCCATCACCAGGGCGCCCGCCGCGTGCACGGCGGTGACCAGCTCGGCGAAGGCCGAGCCGTCGGGGCGCGGCCGGTCGGTGGCATCGGCGGCGACCACGGCCGCGCCCGCTTCCACGAGCGCCAGGGCGTGGTGGACGGTCGGCGTGATGTACACCCCGGTGTCACCGTCCTTCCACAGGCCGATGACCGGCAGGTCCACGGCGTCCACGATCGCGGCGACGACCCCGGGCTCGTTGGCGCGGATCGCCGACGCCCCGCCGGCGACGGCCGCCAGCGCCAGGCGCACGAGGGCGGACGTCTCCCGCATGGGATCGCCCGGCGGCGCCTGGCAGGAGACGATCAAACGGCCTTCGAGTACGGCGGCGAGGTGCTGTGCGGTCATCGGGCGACTCCCGGGTGGTGGAGGGGAAGGGACGTGGTCAGGGCCGCGGCGCCCAGCACGGCGGCGTCGTGGCCGAAGAGCGGGGGCTCGGGCACGAGCCGGCCGCGCAGGGGCGGCATGAGTTCGGCGGTGAAGGCGGCGGTGAGGGCCCGGCCGTAGACCGGACCGATCCGGGGAACCCCACCGCCCACGACGACCCGGTCGGGGCCGAGCGCGTTGGCGAGGCCGCCGAGGACCCGCCCGAGCGCCGTCGCGCCGGTGGTGATGGCGAGCACGGCGGCCCGGTCGCCCCCGGCGGCCCGGGCGGCGACCGTTTCCAACCGGTCCACCAGGGCGCCGGTGAGCCGCTCGTAATGGGCGGTGATGCCCGGGCCGGAGGCGATGACCTCCAGGTGACCGGTGGCCTCCGCACCGCACGTGCAGGGCAGCCCGGCGGCGTCCGCACTGGCCATGTGACCCAGGTGCCCGGCGACGCCCCCCGCCCCCTGCAGCATCCGCCCGTCGACGGCCACCGCCCCGCCCACGCCGGTCCCGACGGCCGCGAACAGCAGCGAGCCGTGTGGGTCGCCGAGGGCGGCGAGTTCCGGACCGGCGGTGGCGCGCACGTCGTTGTCGCAGGCCACCGGCAGACCCGTGCGGTCGGCCAGGCCAGGGCCGAGCCGGGTGCCCGCCCACCCGGCGATCGAGTCGGTGGCGCTGGTGACCGTGCCGCTGCGGGGGTCGACGACCCCGGCGGCCGCGATGCCGAGCACCGTCGCCAGCCCGCCGGGGTCCACCTCGGCCGCCGCGCCGGCGAGTGCGTCGAGGACAGCGGACGCGCCGTCCTCGGCGGGAGTGGGCCGGGTGTGCCGGGCCAGTACGGTGCCGTCGGCCGCGAAGAGCGCTGCCGCGATCTTCGTGCCGCCCAGGTCGAGACCGACGACCGGGGTCGCGGGGCGGCCCGTGCCCGTCGGACCGCCACCTCTCGCAGGGGGTGTGGTCAGGGCCATGGTGGTGAGCTCCCACTCGTTCGGAACGCCGGTTCGCCGACCGCACCGGGATCGGATCGCAACATCAGACGTAAGATGTCCTATGTCTCTGTTCACCATAGCCGGGACGCCCGGCAGTCGGTCAAGGGGTTCCCGGCCGCAAGCCTTCGGACCGGAGGCCGCCGACGGGGGTCCCCGGTGGAAGGACCTCGCATCGGGTCGGGGTGGCGCCGGTACCCGGCTCCACGTCAGGAGGAACGCCGTGGCACGCCCCACGATGACCCAGGACATCGAGCGCAGGATCAAGGAGCTGATCCTCGGACACCGGCTCGCCCCGGGTGACCAGCTGCCCACCGAGACCGAGTTGATGGAGCTCTTCTCCGTCGGACGGGTCTCCGTGCGGGAGGCGCTCAAGGCACTCCAGGCCACGAACGTCGTCGAGATCCGGCGCGGCTTCGGTACGTTCGTCGGCACGCTCTCCCTCGCACCCTTCGCCGACGGGCTGGCGTTCCGGGCCGTCGTACGGCAACGGCAGGGCGAGCCGGGGCTGCTGGAGCTGATGAAGGTGCGCGAGGCGCTGGAGGCCGGCCTCATCGGCGCAGTGGCCGCGGACATCACCGCCGAGGAACTGGCCGCCCTGCGCGGCCTCGTCGCCAGGATGGAGTACGAGGCGGGTGGCGGCGGCGTGGCGCGCTCCACCGACCGCGCCTTCCATCTCGCTCTCTACGCCTCCCTCGACAGCCACCTGCTCAGCGAGGTGCTCGACGCGTTCTGGGCGGCGCTGGAGAGGGTGCGCGAGGACATGGACGACGCCCACCAGGACCCCTGCCTCACCTGCGCACAGCACCGCGAGATCGTCGACGCGCTCGAAGCGGGGGACGGTGGCCGCGCCGCACAGGCCATGCGCGTCCACTTCGACGGGGTGCGCGGCCGTCTGGAAGCGGGCTCCCCGGGCTGGTGAGGGCGGTGGACGCCGACCGGCGGTCCGCGCCGGGTGCCGCACGCCCGGCACGGACCGCCGGACGGCCCGGTGCCGTGCGCCCGCAGCCGGGACGGCTCTCTCAGCCGGGCGTCACGGTGGCGAACAGCTCGCGCACCCAGGTGAGCTGGCGGCGCTGGTGGTGGGTCGTACCGCCCTCGTGCCCGTTGAACTCGTACACCTCCACCTGCTTGGGACCGCCGTACCGGTTGTAGGCGGTGAAGCAGGTGGACGGCGGGCAGATCTCGTCCATCATCGCGATCGAGAAGAGCGCCGGTGCGGTCGCCCGCGCGGCGTGATGGGCTCCGTCGAAGTAGGACAGCGTGCGGAAGACCGGGGCGGTCCGGTCGCGGTGGAGCCGCAGGTAGGAGGCGATCTCCGTGTAGGGCGGCAGGGAGGTGATGCGCGCGGCCCGCGGGAAGTTGCAGAGGAAGGGCACGTCGGGCATGACTCCCGCGAGGGAGGGGACCAGCCCGGACGCCGCCAGGGCGAGGCCTCCGCCCTGGCTGACCCCGGTCACCACGATGCGGGCCGGGTCGACGGCGGGGTGCTCGCGCATCGCCTCCACGCACCGGACGGCGTCGGTGACGATGCGCCGGTAGTAGTAGGTCTCGGGGCTCTCGATGCCGCGCGTCAGGAAGCCGGGCGTGGTCCCCGCCCCGCCGGCGTCGGTGTCGGCGGTGGCCCCGACGGCCGCGGACCAGCCCTGGCCGCGTGTGTCCATGACCAGGTGCGCGTAACCGGCGCAGGCCCACAGGAGGTTCTCGTGCGCCAGCCCGCGCCCTCGGCCGTAGCCCAGGAACTCGACGACGCACCCCAGGGGGCCGTCCGTCCCCGCGGGCATGCGCAGCCAGCCCCGCACGGGCCGGCCGGCGTGGCCAGGAACGCTGACGTCGTACACGCGCACCTGGGGGAGGCCCGTCTCCGTCTCCGTGAACACCGGTCGCACGCAGGCGCCTTCGCCGGGCGGGGCGGCCAGGGTGCCGGACCAGAAGGCGTCGAAATCCTCGGGCTCGGGGAGGTCGGGGCGGTAGGTCACGCACTGTTCCAGGGGGAGGTCGACTGACGGCATGGTAGGTCCTTCGGGGAGCGAGAGGTAAGGCATAAGACGTCAGATGTCCTGTGGGTAACGGGACCTTAGGCAGCGGAACGGATCCCGTCAAGAGTGGGGCGGTCCGCCGCACGCTCCCGGTCCGGGGCGTACGGCGGACCGGGGGCGCACGGCGGACCGCGGCAGGTCAGGCCGAGGCGTCCCGGCGCGCCCGCGCCTCCCTGATCCGGCGCCGGACCGGCGCGTAGTGGTCCTCGATCGCCTGGAGGAAGGCGATCGAGTCGCCCGCCCGGGCGGCGTCCACGATGCCCTGGTGGGCGGCGATCGTCGCAGTCTCGTCCGCGTGCGTGAACCCGTCGAGGTGCGGGGCGACGATCACGTAGACGTCCCAGAACGCCATGGAGAGCTGGCCGATGAGCTCGTTGCCCACCGGGGCGACCAGGAGCGCGTGGAAGGACCGGTCCGCGGCGACGAAGCCGTGGCCGTCGCCCGCACCGGTGGCGCGCATGGTGGCCACGAGTTCGTCCAGGGCGTCGAGCTGCTCACCGGTCAGCGAGGCCACGATCCGGTCCGCCATGCCCCGTTCGAACAGCTCACGCACGTCCACCAGGTCGGCCATCACCTGGAAGTCGTCGTCGGGGGAGAGGAGACCCCGGAACGTGAGGCTCTCCACCAGGGCGGAGAGGCTGAGCCGCCCCACGTAGGTGCCGTGGCCGTGGCGGACGTCGACGATGTCGAGCGCGTCCAGGATCTTGACCGCCTCGCGCACACTGGAACGGCTGGCGCCGAGCGCCTCGCAGAGGGCGGGCTCGGTGGGCAGCGGGTCACCGGGGCGCAGCCGTTCGTCGAGGATGTAGCGCTTGATTCCCTCCACCACTTCCTGCCGCAACAGCGTGCGACTCGGTCTGGCGCCGGAAATTTCTGGACTCCCCACCTCTTGACCCCTCTCGATTGTCAAGCTACGTTCCCAGGCTATCAAGGCATCGGACATCTGACGTCTTACGCCCTAGTCTCCTCGCATCGTGGACTGGGCCCTCGTGGACGAACTGCTCCTCTTGCCCCGTCTCCTCTCCCTCAACGTCCCCTTTGGAGGACCCGTGCCCGAGCTGAGGCCCACAGGCGTCGAGCGCCGCACCTTCCTGCGATACACCGGACTCGTCAGTGCGGCGGCCGCCATCACGGCGAGCGTGGCCGCCTGCGGCGGCCCCTCGTCGACCGGTGACGACGCGTCGGGCGCCACCGGCACCACCGGCACCATCGAGGCCGGCATGTCGTACGCGCTGTCGACCGGGTTCGACCCGATGACCACCTCGGGGGCCACCCCCTACGCGGCCAACATGCACATCTTCGAGGGCCTCGTCGACCTCGATCCGGTGACCCTCGAAGCCAGACCCGCTCTGGCCACCGAGATGCCGAAGAAGATCAACGCCACCACCTACCGGGCCACCCTGCGTGACGGCGCCACCTTCCACGACGGCTCCGCGGTGACCGCCGAGGACGTGGTGTTCAGCTTCGAACGCATCCTCGACCCCGACAACGCCTCGCTGATGGCGCAGTTCGTGCCGTTCCTCGACGGTGTCTCGGCCGTCGACGCCAAGACCGTCGAGTTCAAGCTGAAGTACGCCTTCACGCTCTTCCCCTCCCGCATCTCGGTCGCCAGGATCGTGCCGAAGAAGATCGTCGAGGCGGACGCCAAGGGGTTCGACGCCAAGCCGGTCGGCTCGGGGCCGTACAAGTTCGTCGAGGCGATCCGCGAGGACAAGATCGTCTTCGCCAAGTACGCGCAGTACAACGGTGCTCACCCGGCCAAGGCCGAGAAGATGATCTGGCGCCTCATCTCGGACTCCTCCGCCCGGGTCAGCGCCATGCGCTCCGGCCGGGTCCAGGCCATCGAGGACGTCCCCTACATCGACGTCGCGGGCCTCGCGGGCTCGGCGAAGACCGAGTCGGTGCAATCCTTCGGCCTGCTCTTCCTCATGTGCAACACCGCCGACAAGCGCTTCGCCGACAAGCGGGTCCGCCAGGCGCTGCACTACGCCCTGGACACCGAGAAGATCATCAAGACCGCGCTGGTCGGCAACGCGACGGCCGCGACCGGCTACGTACCCACCACCCACCCCGACTACCACAAGGCCGCCACCGTCTACACCCACGACGTGGCCAAGGCGAAGAAGCTGCTCGCCGAAGCGGGCGTGGGCAAGCTCGAGTTCACCGTGTTGCTGACGGACACCGGCTGGGTCAAGGACGTCGCCCCGCTGATCCAGGAGAGCTGGGCCGCCGCCGGTATCGAGGCGAAGCTCGGCATCGCACAGTCCGCGGCGCAGTACGCCAAGATCGACGGCGGTGACTTCGAGGTACTCGTGGCGCCCGGGGACCCGTCCGTCTTCGGCAACGACGCCGACCTCCTGCTCCGCTGGTTCTACTACGGCTTCTGGCCCGAGAACCGGTACGGCTGGGCCAAGTCGGCCGCCTACAAGCAGGTCAAGCAGCTCCTCGACAAGGCCGCGCAGGCCGCCGACGAGAGCACCCGCAAGCAGCTCTGGGGACAGGTCACCGACCTGGTGGCGGAGGAAGCGGCGCTCTACCCGATCTTCCACCGCAAGCTGCCCACCGCCTGGAACGACAAGGGGCTCTCCGGCTTCTCGCCGCTGCCCACCACGGGCCTGTCGTTCCTGGACGTCGGCCGCGCCTGAACCCCACGTGTCCGGGCCGCCCGTGCGGCCGGCCCGGACACGCTGCCCGCCCAACCGCAAGGAAACCGACGATGGTTGCATTTCTCCGGCTTGCGCTGCGCCGCGTCGCCATGATGCCGGTGATGATCCTCGGCATCGCGCTGCTGGTCTTCGTGGTGCTGCAGTTCTCGCCGACCGACCCCGCGTACAACGCGCTCGGGGAGAGCGCGACGCCCGAGGCCCGCGAGGCGTTCTCCGAGGCCAACGGGCTCAACGACCCCTTGCCCGTACGCTACTTCCGCTTCCTGGGCCAGCTCCTCCACCTGGACCTCGGGTCGACCGTCCCGCCCAGCCGGCCCGTGATCGACCGGATCACCGAGGCCTTCCCCCTCACCCTGCAACTGACGTTCCTCGGCCTGGCCCTGGCCGTGGTGCTGGCGACGGTGGGCGGAGTCGCCGGTGCGATGTACCGCGACCGGTGGCCCGACCAGCTCTTCCGGCTCGTCTCCATGGCCGGCGTGGCGGTCCCCTCGTTCTGGCTCGGCGTACTGCTCATCCAGCAGTTCGCGCTGAACAGCCCCCTCTTCCCGACCGGCGGCTACACCAACCCCGCCGACTCGTTCAGCGGCTGGCTCCGGTGCATGGTCCTGCCCGCCGTGTCGCTCGCCGTCCCGGTCGCCGCGTCGCTCGCCCGCCTCATACGCACCTCCATGGTCGCCGAACTCGACCGTGACTACGTCCGTACCGCGCGAGGCAACGGGCTCCCGGTCTTCCTGGTCGTCCGCTCGGTCCTGCGCAACGCGCTCGTCACCCCGCTGACCGTGCTCGGGGTGAAGGTCGGCTACCTGCTCAGCGGAGCCGTCGTCATCGAAGCGATCTTCGACCTCCCCGGCATGGGCAAACTCATCCTCGAAGGTGTCACCGGCGGCGACGTCGCGCTGGTCCAGGGCACCGTACTGACCATCGCCATCGCCTTCCTGGTGGTCAACATCATCGTCGACCTGCTCTACCTGCTGGTCAATCCGCGCATCAGGACGGTCTGACATGTTCGACACGGGCCGTCTGGCCAAGAAGCTCTCCCGACCCCACATCGCCTTCCGCGCCCTTCCGGTCACCTCCCGGATCGCCCTCGCCGTGCTCGTCGTGGTCGTGCTCGGTGCCGTGCTCGCCCCCGTCCTCACGCAGGACCCGCTCACCACCGGTATTCCCGTGCAAGCCCCCAGCGGTGCGCACTGGTTCGGCACCGACCGCGCCGGGCGCGACGTGTTCGCCCGCGTGGTCAACGGCGCGCGCTACTCGCTGGTCATCGGTTTCGGAGCGACCGCCCTCGCGCTGCTGGCCGGGTCGATCCTCGGTGCCCTCGCGGCGACCTCGCGCAAGCTGGGTGACGAGACCGTCATGCGCACCCTCGACGTGGTGATGTCGTTCCCGCCGATCGCGCTCGCCGCCGTACTGGTCGCCGTCTTCGGGACGAGCCTCCCGGTCATCATCTTCACCGTCGCCTTCGTCTACAGCCCTTCACTGGCCCGTGTCGTACGCGCCAACGTCCTGGCGCAGTACGGCGAGGACTACGTGGCGGCCGAGAAGGTCCTGGGAGCGCGGCGGCCCCACATCGTGCTCCGGCACGTCGCCGTCAACTGCATGGCGCCCGTCATGGTGTTCGCCACCGTCATGGTCGCCGAAGCGATCATCTTCGAGGCGTCCCTCTCCTTCATCGGAGCGGGCGTCCAGGACCCCGACCCCAGTTGGGGCAGCGTGCTCGCCTACGGCCGGCAGATCCTCCTGGCCGGGGGCTGGTGGGCCACCTTCTTCCCCGGCCTCGCACTCCTGATCACCGTCCTGGCCCTCAACGTCCTCTCCGAAGGGCTCACCGACGCCTCCGCGGCGCCGAAGAGCGGTCGCACCGGCGGCGCCGATCCCCAGAAGGCCGTCAAGCCCGACCCCGTGGAGGCCTCCTCCACCGTCGACATCGACGCCGCGCTCGCCCGGCTCGCCCGGCACATCGGGTCCGCCGGGCCCTCCGTCACCCCGGTGCGGGAGGACGCCGCCGAACTCCTCGTCGTGCGCGACCTGGCCATCCGCTTCCCCGACCGGTACGGCGACATCCCGGTCGTCGACGGGCTGAACTTCACCGTGCACGAAGGCGAGACCCTCGGACTGGTCGGCGAATCCGGTTGCGGCAAGTCCATCACCAGTCTCGCCGTCATGGGACTGCTCGCGCGCAACGCACGGGTGGACGGCGAGATCATCTACCGGGGCCGCGACCTGCTGAAGCTCCCCCCGAAGGAGCGCCGGGCGCTGATGGGACCCGAGATCGCGATGGTCTACCAGGACGCGCTCTCCTCCCTCAACCCGTCCGTCCTCGTCGGCACCCAGCTCAAGCAGCTCACCTCGCGCGGCGGCACCAGGACCCCCGCCGAACTCCTCGAACTGGTCGGCCTCGCCCCCGGACGCACCCTGCGCAGCTACCCGCACGAGCTCTCCGGCGGCCAGCGCCAGCGCGTCCTCATCGCCATGGCGCTGTCCCGCAACCCCCGCCTCCTCATCGCCGACGAACCGACCACGGCTCTCGACGTGACCGTCCAGGCGCAGGTCGTGGAGCTGCTCATCCGGCTCCGGGACGAACTGGGCTTCGCCATGGTGCTGGTCTCGCACGACCTCGCGCTGGTAGGTGACCTCGCGCACCGGGTCGCCGTCATGTACGCCGGCCGCCTGGCCGAGATCGGCGGCACCCGGGCGGTGCTGACCGACCCCGCCCACCACTACAGCCGCGGCCTGCTCGGCTCCGTCGCCTCCCTGGAAGCCGGCGCGGACCGCCTCCACCAGATCCGCGGTGTCGTCCCCGCCCCCCAGGGATTCGGGTCCGGCTGCCGCTTCGCCGGACGCTGCACCGCGGCGACCGACCTCTGCCGGACCACGCCGCCCGCGCTCACCGCGCGCGGCACCACGGAGGACCACGGCTTCGCGTGCTACCACCCGGCGCGCGCCGCAGAACTGGAAGGAAGCGCCCTGTGATCAGGCTCGACGGCGTCCACGTACGCCACAAGGCACGCAGCGGGGGCCTCTTCGGCAAGGACGCCGTACACGCCCTCACCGACGTCTCCGTCGAGGTGGCCCGCGGAGAGATCCTCGGCCTGGTGGGGGAGTCCGGCTGCGGCAAGTCCACCCTCGCCCGGGTGCTGACGGGGCTGCAGAAGCCCACCGAGGGCGAGGTCCTCTTCCACGAGCGCGACCTCTGGGGGATCCCGGCGGCCGAACGGCGCGACCGGTTCGGCTCCTCGGTCGGCGTCGTCTTCCAGGACCCGTCCACGGCCCTCAACCCGCGCCTCACCGTCCGGCAGATCCTGCGCGACCCGCTGGACGTGCACCGGCGCGGCACCCGGGCACAGCGCGAGGCACGGGTGGAGGAACTCCTCGACCTCGTCGGACTTCCCGGACACACACTCGCCGCGCTGCCCGGCCAGTTGTCGGGCGGTCAGCGCCAGCGTGTCGCCATCGCGCGCGCCCTGGCCCTGGAACCCGAACTCATCGTCGCCGACGAACCCACCTCGGCGCTCGACGTCTCGGTGCGCGCCCAGGTCCTCAACCTCCTCGTCGACCTGCGCGAACGCCTCGGCCTCGGCATGGTGTTCATCTCCCACGACATCCAGACGGTGCGCTACCTCGCCGACCGCATCGCCGTCCTCTACCTGGGCCGCATCGTGGAGGAGGGCCGGGCCGAGGACGTCGCGGGCTCCCCCCGGCACCCGTACACCGAGGCGCTGCTCTCCGCGACTCCCAGCCTCCTGGAGAACACCGAGCGCATCGTCCTGACCGGCCCGGTGCCCTCGGCCACCAACCCGCCGACCGGCTGCCCGTTCCGGACCCGCTGCTGGAAGGCCGACGAGGAATGTGCCTCGGTCTTCCCCGACCCCTCCCCGGCGGCCGGTACGCACCGCTGGCACTGCTTCCACCCCCAGCCCGCCCGACCGTCCGACGGGGGAACCACCCCGCGGACGCCTGCAAGGAGCACCGCATGAGCACGTCCACCCCCCCGTACGCCGGAGTCGTCCCGCCCGTCGTCACCCCGCTCACCGCGGACGGCACGATCGACCGGATCTCCCTCGAAGGGCTCGTCGGCCACCTGCTCCGGGCCGGTGTCAGCGGACTGTTCGCGCTCGGCAGCTCCGGAGAGACCGCCTACCTGACGCCTGCCCAGCAGGACGAGGTCACCCGGGTGATCACGGCCACGGCCGCGGGCCAGGTGCCCGTGATCGTCGGCGCCATCGAGACCACCACCAACCGCGCGATCGAGCGGGCCCGTGCCGTCGCCGCCCTCGGCGCCGACGCCGTCGTGGTGACCGCGCCGTTCTACACCCGTACGCACCCCACCGAGATCGACCGTCACTTCCGGGAGATCGCCGGGGCCGTGGACCTTCCGCTGCTGGCTTACGACGTACCGGTCTGCGTCCACACCAAGCTGACCCCGGAGCTGCTCCAGCCGCTGGCGGCCGACGGTGTGATCGCGGGCGTGAAGGACTCCAGCGGGGACGACGGCTCCTTCCGCGTCCTGGCGAACGCGACGCGAGGGGTGCCCGGCTTCGCCATGCTGACCGGCCACGAGCTGGTCGTGGACGCCATGATGCTCTGCGGGGCCCACGGTTCGGTGCCCGGCCTCGGCAATGTCGACCCGCACGGCTACGTGCGGCTGCACGAGGCCGCGGTGCGCGGCGACTGGGCCGCCGCCAAGAAGGAGCAGGACCGGCTCGTGGCGCTCTTCGACATCGTCAAGGCGGCCGATCCGGCCACCGCTTCGGCGACGGCGGCCGGGCTGGGCGCGTTCAAGACCGCGCTCGAACTCCAGGGCGTCATCGCCACCAACGTCGTGAGCCCGCCGATGCGCCGCCTCGACGCGACGGAGCGCGCCACCATCGCCGCCCACCTGGAGCGCGCCGGCCTGCTGGGCTGACCGCCGCACGCCCCGCCCGGGCCGGCACGTCGAGGATTCCCGCCCCCGGCCACCACTCCGCCCCCTGACGGCGCCGGGGCGGTGTCCGGGGGCGGCGCGCGTACACGGCCCCCGCCGACCGCGATCCCTGGGGCCGCCAAGTCGGCCTCCGAGGGCGGGAGTTCATCCACCGAAACCCACACGCGGCAGAACGGTGGAATCCATTGACGTGACGGGCCCGCACTCCTACGGTCATCAAACACAAGACGTCTGATGTCTGTTGTCATAGGTCAGATGTTGCCGGATGGAATCTCCAGGCAGGAGTTGCGGACCACGTGTTTGCCGTCCCAGCACAATCCACGTCACGCTCGGCGCGATCCACGTCGACCTCGGCGCTGCGCCGAGGTGCGCTCGCCCTGCTGGCCCTCCTCACCGCGGTCACCACGGTGCTGCTCGTCCCCCTCCCGGCCTCGGCGGCCGTGAGCGGGCAGGCGGCGGTGGCCGACCAGGACTGCACCAGCAGCCGGATCAGGGTCACCCTGCTCAACGAGTCGGCGGCGGCGACGACCTTCACCGCGACCTGGGCCGGCGTCGGTACCTACACGCGCACCGTGAGCGCGGGGGACCGGACCACCCTCTTCTTCACCAAGGCCGACAAGACGGTGTACTCCATCGCCGTCACCACCCCCCAGGGGCTCAACACCACCCTGAACGGCACGCTCGACTGCGGCGCCGCGCTGGGCGCCCAGATCGCCATGGAGTGTCCGCGCAACGCGGACGGAACGCTTCCCGCGACCCACCGGCTGGGGCTGACCCTGGTCAACCGCTCGGCGACCGCGCGCACCTTCACCGTCCGGTGGCCCGGCCTCTCCGCGACGACGTGGACGAGGACGGTCGCCGCCAACGCCTCGGACGCCTCGATGTACTGGACCGTGGCGAACGGCACGGCCTACGCCATCACGACCACGGCGCCCGGCTTCACCCGGACCGAGAGCGGCCGGGCGACCTGCGGCCTGGCCACCGGAACCCCGGGGATGAACAGTCAGACCCTCTTCTCCACCACCGATGCCGTCGCCGGGGTCAACACCCGCCAGACGGACGGCACGTACCAGGAGCGTTCCCGTACCGTGGCATCGGTCCGCATTCCGGCGATGGCCGTGTCGAACACCGGCACGATCGTGGCCATGGCGGACGCCAGGGTCTCCAGCGCGGCCGACCTGGGCGGCGGCAGCAACGACATCCAGGTCGCGATGCGCCGCAGCACCGACGGCGGCGCCACCTGGTCCCCGGCCGAGATCGTCCAGCACGCCGGTACCACCACCGAGGGCTACGGCGACGTGAGCCTTCTGGTCGACCGCTCGGCCGGCGCCCGCGGCACGATCCACGCCTTCCTCAACTACTCCCCGGCGCCCGGCATCGGCTACTACGGCTCCGCCCCGGGATCCAACTCCGCCACCGACCCCACCGCGATGCACATCCGGGTCATCTCCTCGACCGACGACGGAGTCACCTGGTCCGCCCCGGTCGACCTCAACCCGCAGGTAAAAAAGGTCGGTTGGGCCGGAATCTTCGCCTCTTCGGGGCACGGTGTCCAGCTGGCGAGCGGCCGTCTCGTCCAGCCGATCGTCTACCGCGAGAACGGCGTCGACCACGCGGCGGACATCTACTCCGACGACCACGGCGCCACCTGGAAGACCGGCGCCCCGGCCGCCACCGGAGTGAACGAGAGCAAGGTCCTCCAGCGAGGCTCCGGCAAGGTGGTGCAGAACATGCGGTCCAACGGCGGAGGCAACCGCTGGTACGCGACGGCGAGCGACGCCGGCGCCCCGGACGTGGCGAGCCCCTTCGGTACGGCGTGGAACTCCGGAATGATCGACCCGGGATGCAATGCCGACGAGATCTCCTACCTCTCGCCCACCGACGTGGACTCCGGCGGGCGCCCGATCACCACCGACACCGCGCTGTACAGCGGCAACGCCTCCAGCAGCGGCCGCAACGAACTGACCGTGCGGGTCAGCGAGGACGACGGCGCGAGCTGGCGGCACCAGGTCCTGATCAAGTCGGGTGCCGCGGGATATTCGACGGCGGCCGTCCTCGGGAACGGAGCGATCGGAGACCTGTACGAGATCGGCGCGACCGGTGGAATCGTGTTCACCGGCTTCACCCTCGACTGGGCCAAGCAGTCCTGACGAGCGGGGCCCCGCGGCACACCCGCCGCGTACCGGCCGGCCCGACACCGGGTCGCGCCGGTACGCGGCGCTCCCGTGCAGGAGTTCCCCACCCGGCCCCCGCCGAACTGCTCGGCCACCTGCACGCCACGGGTGCCGGCCGGCGCGGCTGCACGACCGCTCGCGCATGTCTCACCGCCGTCTCCGGCGGGCCCGCCCGGCGTGTGCGGGACCCCGCCCACGTCCTCGTGCGCTTTGATCGGTGGACGGAAGCAGGGCGACGAACCACCGATGGAGTGCTCGGCATGACTGTGGACGAGGCCGTCACCACCCACTGGCTCTTCGGCGACCAGCTCGGCCCGCACTTCACCGATCCGGCGCGCGGCGGACCGCACCACGCCGCGCCGTTGCTGATGATCGAGGCCAGGAGCGTCTTCCGGCGCAGGCGCTTCCACCGGGCCAAGGCCCATCTGATCCTGTCGGCGATGCGCCACCGGGCCGCCGAACTCGGGGACCGGGTCCGCTACGTCAAGGCGGACACCTACCGCCAGGGGGTGCGGGAGGCGATGGGCGACCGTCCCCTGACGGTGTGCCACCCCACTTCCCACGCCGCTCGCGCCTTCGTGGACCGACTGCCCTCGGTCCGGGTGCTGCCGGCCCGCGGATTCCTCGTGGCACACGACGAGTTCAGGACGTGGGCGGACGGCCGGGGCACGAAGCACCTGCGCCAGGAGGACTTCTACCGCTGGGTGCGCGCCACGCACGACCTGCTGATGGCGGGCGACCAGCCGGCCGGCGGCCGGTGGAACCTCGACCACGACAACCGGCAGCCGCCGCCGCGCGGCGCGAGTGAGCTCGGGGTCCCGGCGCCCTACCGGCCGCACGAGAGCGACATCGACGCCGAGGTGCGCGCGGACCTGGACCGCTGGGTGCGCGAGGGGGACGTCGACTTCGTCGGCGAGGACGCGCCCCGCCGGTTCCCCGCCACCCGCCGCGAGGCGCTCGCGGCCCTCCGGCGCTTCGTCGACCACCGTCTCGCCACCTTCGGCGCGTACGAGGACGCGATCCTCGCCGACGACGCGACGATGAGCCACAGCCTGCTCTCGTCGTCGCTCAACCTGGGCCTGCTCGATCCGGCGGAGTGCGTCGAACGCGCGGAGGCACGGTGGCGCTCCGGCGACGTACCGCTCAACAGCGCGGAGGGCTTCGTCCGGCAGATCGCGGGGTGGCGCGAGTTCGTCTGGCAGGTCTACTGGTACTTCGGACCGGAGTACCGGAAGAACAACACGCTGCGCCACCGGGGCCCGCTCCCCGACTGGTTCACCGAGCTGTCCCCGGAGGGGACGGACGCGAACTGCGTCACCCACGTCCTGGACCAGGTCAGGGAGACCGGCTGGACCCACCACATCCCGCGCCTGATGATCCTGGGGAGCCTCGCCCTGCAACGGGGATGGGACCCCGGTGCCGTCACCGACTGGTTCCACCGCAGCTTCGTGGACGGTTACGACTGGGTCATGGTCCCGAACGTGGTGGGCATGTCGCAGTACGCGGACGGTGGGCGCATGACCACGAAGCCCTACACCTCCGGAGGCGCCTACATCGATCGCATGAGCGACCTCTGCGGTCCCTGCCGCTACAAGCCGTCCGTGCGCGTCGGCGAGGACGCCTGCCCCTTCACCGCCGGATACTGGAACCTGCTGCACCGCCACCGCGACCGGTTCGAGCACAACGCGCGGATGAGCCAGGCGGTACGGGGGCTGGACCGGCTCACCGATCTGGACGAACTGCTGGAGCAGGAGAGCCGCCGCCGGGACTGAGGCCACACCGGCGCCGGACCCCGCGGCCGCGGCCGCACGCACGCGAGAAGGAGCAGCACGTGGACCAGCGGTCGGCGGAGCCCGGACCGGCGGAACCCGAGCCAGGGAAGCCCGGCCCGGGACACCCCGCCCCGGCGGAACCCGAGCAGCAGGCGCTCTTCGCCTGGGACGACACCGCACCGGCGTCCACCGTGCCCCAGCCGTTCCGCGACAGCGCGCCGGCGCGCCGGATGCTCGACGTCCGGGAGGTCTACGCCGAGCCGGCCGCCCTCGACTCCCCGCGCGGCCGGCAGATCATGGCCCGGCTGCCGGGGGTGCGTGTGACGCAGGTGGACAGTCACTGGCGCATCCCCTCCCTCCACGGCAACGACGGCAACATCGCCCGCTGGGTACGTGTCAAGACCGAGACGCTCGTCCTCGGGGTCAAGCACCAGCTCGCCACGCGCCCCAACGGCAGGTCGGCCGACTGGATCGCGCCCGGGCCCTCCAACGGCTGTGCGATGGCCTGCGTCTACTGCTACGTCCCCCGGCGCAAGGGCTTCGCCAACCCCATCACGCTCTTCACCAACATCGAGGCGATCGTGGCCCACGTGCGGCGCCACGTACGCGCCCAAGGCCCCAAGACGGAACCCAACCAGTGTGATCCCCGCGCGTGGGTCTACGACATCGGCGAGAACGGCGACTGTTCCGTGGACGCCCTGATCTGCGACAACACGGCGGACCTGATCGCCGCGTTCCGTAGTCTGCCGACGGCGAAAGCCTCCTTCGCCACGAAGTTCGTCAACCCCGACCTGCTCGCGCTCGATCCGCAGGGCCGGACCCGGGTGCGCTTCTCCGTCATGCCGCCCGACGACGCACGGCTGCTGGACATCCGCACCAGCCCCGTCGCCGAGCGGATCGCCGCGGCCGCCGACTTCCTCGACGCCGGATACGAGGTCCACTTCAACCTCTCACCCGTCGTGCTGCGCCCGGGATGGCAGCGTGACTGGGCCGACCTCTTCGCCCACCTCGACGACGTGCTGCCGGCCCGCGTGAAGGAGCAGGCGGCCGCCGAGATCATCATGCTGACCCACAACCAGTCCCTCCACGAGGTGAATCTCGGCTGGCACCCCCGGGCCGAGGACGTGCTCTGGCAACCCGGGGCCCAGGAGACCAAGCGCTCGCAGAACGGCGCCCTCAACGTCCGTTACGAGCGGGAGATCAAACGGCAGGCGCTGATCCGCGTCCAGGAACTGCTGGCGGAACGCGCACCCTGGATGCGCGTCCGGTACGCCTTCTGAGGGAGGGGTTGCCCGTCACCGGCCGGGGTACTCGGGAGCGGGGCCGAGGTCCCGCGGGCAGCGGTCCGGAGACTGTTGGGCGGCTGCCCGGAGCAGTAAGATGATCATGGCAGGCGCGGTCCCGGACGACCTCCGGCGCCGAGCCCTCCTCCCGCATCCCCCACCCGATGCTCGTCCGTCCGAGACCCGGAGCGGCATCCCGCCCGCCAGGAGCCACCATGCGATCGAACGACCCGACCCAGCCGTCCCCCGGCGAGGCACGAGACCCGTACGAGGAGCATCGCCGGACCTGCCGTCAGTGCGCGGCGGACGCGGCACCGTGTCCGGTGGCCAAGCATCTGCGCCGTGCGTACAACAACGCCCTCCGCGCCGCGCGTTCTCAGCAGGCCGACCACGCGCAGCCCTCCCCCTCGCGAGGTACGTTCCCGCAGTGAACCCCGTGTGAGTGCGGGGCGTGAGCCGGGCGGTCGGGGAGCGGGTGCCGTGTCCGGCGTGACCTGCGGTCGGCGAGCAGGTCGTGCCTGGCGGTTCGCTCGGTTCACCAAGAGGCCATGGACGGTTCCGCCGCATCCCCCACGTCACGGCCGAGAGATCGATTCCCTCGCTGCGGTCACCTCGTGGACTCCGCGACCGACGAGACCCGCGCACGGCGTCCGGCCGACGTGGGGGAGCCGACGGCCGCCTCGGTGCCCCCGGAACCGATGGGCCGCCCGGACCGCCGGCCGCGCCACGCCATGCGGGGGCTCACCGTCCGCACCCCACAGGACGGTGAGACCCCGCTGGCGGTGCTGGTGCCCCGGCGGATGTACGCCAATGCCTGCGATCAGGTGGTCCCGACCGTGGTCGCGGGAGCCGGGCGGCGGGGAGGTGCGAGGAAGAGCGCCATGACCGGGACGACGTAGAACGCCCACGCGGCACTCTGGAGGACCGTCGGGTCGGGCTGGAAGTTGAACACACCCTTGAGGAGGGTGCCGTACCAGCTGTCGGCGGGGACGGCCGAACTGACGTCGAACGCCAGGGTGTGCAGGCCGGGCAGGAAGTCACCCTCCTGGAGGTCGTGGAAGCCGTAGGCGAGGACGCCCGCCGCGACCACGACCAGCATCGCGCCGGTCCAGGTGAAGAACCTCGACAGGTTGATGCTCAGGGCGCCGCGGTAGAACAGCCAGCCCAGTACCACGGCGGTGAGCAGTCCGAGCGCCGCGCCGACCAGGGGACGGACACCGTCGCCGGTGGCCTGGACCGCCGTCCAGATGAACAGCGAGGTCTCCAGACCCTCGCGGCCGACGGCCAGGAACGCGGTGAGGACCAGGGCGCCCGTGCCCATGGCGAGGGCGGCGTCGAGGCGGCCGTGGAGTTCGGTCTTCATGTGGCGCGCGGTGCGCTTCATCCAGAAGACCATCCACGTCACCAGGCCCACCGAGACGATCGACAGGCTGCCGCCCAGCAGTTCCTGGGCCTGGAAGGTCAGGGTGGAGGAGCCGAACTGGAGGACGGCACCGAATCCGAGGGACAGGGCGACCGCCAGGCCGACTCCCAGCCACAGCGGCCCGAGCTTGTCCTTGTTCCCGGACTTGACCAGGTAGGCGACCAGGATGCAGACGACCAGGCTCGCCTCCAGGCCCTCGCGCAGGCCGATCAGATAGTTGCCGAACACGGCGTCAATCCCTTCCGGGAATCAGGAGAAAAGGGTCCGGCCCCACCAGTCGTCCTTGTCGCGGACGCCCGGCGGGACGGCGAAGACGGCCGAACCCACGTGCTGGATGTACTCGTTGAGCGCGTCGTGCCGCGCGAGACCCCGCTGGATCGGGATGAAGCCCTTGCGTACGTCACGCTGGTAGGCCAGGAAGAACAGGCCCGCGTCGAGCCGGCCCAGCCCGTCCGTACCGTCCGTGAAGGAGTAGCCGCGGCGCAGGATCGTCGCCCCGCCGTTGGTGTCCGGGTGCGCCAGGCGGACGTGCGCGTCGGGCTTCATCGCCTTCAGGAACGGCTCGTCGCGCTCCTCGGACCTGCCGACGGGAGCGCCCTCGCCCTTGTCCCGGCCGAAGACGTCCTCCTGCTCCTGGAGCGAGGTGCGGTCCCAGGTCTCGATGTGCATCCGGATGCGCCGGGCCACCAGGTACGAGCCCCCCGCCATCCAGGCGCTGCCGTCGCCCGGGGCGGCCCACACGTGCTTGTCCAGGGCGGCCGAGTCGGTGCCCGAGACGTTCCGGGTGCCGTCCTTGAACCCCATCATGTTCCGCGGGGTCTGCGCGTCCGGAGTGGTCGAGGAGGTCTTGCCGAAGCCCAGCTGCGACCAGCGGACGGCCACCCTGCCGAAGCCGATACGGGCGAGCTGGCGGATCGCGTGCACCGCCACCTGGGGATCGTCGGCACAGGCCTGCACACAGAGGTCACCGCCGGAACGAGCCGCGTCGAGGTTGTCGCCGGGGAACGTCTCCAGGTCCACCAGAGCCTCGGGGCGCTCGGCCTCCAGGCCGAAACGGTCCCGGGCGAACAGCCCGGGGCCGAAACCGATGGTCAGGGTCAGGCGCGACGCCGACAGGCCGAGGGCCTCGCCGGTGTCGTCCGGCGGAGCCTCCGGCAGGCCGCCGAAGCCGCCCTCGCCGACCGGGAGGCCCGCCGTCATCAGGCGGGCCGCGACGGTCCACTCCTTGAGCAACCGGACCAGTTCGGCCCGGTCCCCGGTCCGCACGTCGAACGCCGCGAAGTGCAGGCGGTCCTGCACGGCGCTGGCGATGCCGGCCTGGTGCTCACCGTGGAAGGGCACCGCCGACCGGGTGCGGGAACCGTCGTCGTCGGAGCCGCTCAGGAGCCCGACGGCACCGCCGGCCGAGGCGCCGAGCGCGAGCCCGGCTCCGCCCCAGCCGAGCACGGCGCGGCGCGAGAACCCGGAGGAACCGGCCTCCGGCGCGGACGGCTCGGACCGCTCAGCCTGTCCGAGCCGTCCGGACTGCTCAGCCTGTTCGGGCATGGAAGCTCCCGTTCCTTCCCCGCCGGCCCTACTTGGCAACCGCTGCGGCGAGCTTGGAGAGCGGCTCGGCCAACGCGTTGACGGCGTCGGAGAACTGCTTGCGATCCGCTGCGCCGACCTTGTCGTACGTGACGAACGCGGTGGCCCCCGGGGCGCTGCGGTACTTCTCCAGCAGGGCGTCCAGAGCGGCGAACTGCTTGTCCAGCTCCGTCACCAGGGCCGCGTCGTTCTTCGCGGCGGTCGGCTTGAGCAGCTCGTACGCCTTCTGCGCGCCCTCCACGTTGGCCTTGAAGTCGTCGAGGTCCGTGTGGGAGTAACGGTCCTCCTCGCCGGTCACCTTGCCGGTCGCGACCTCGTCCAGCAGCTCCTTGGCGCCGTTGGCCATCGAGGTGGGCGTGATCTCCGCCTGACCGACCCGCTTCTGCCAGTCGGTGAGGTCCTTGTCGAGCTGGGTGGCGAGCGCCTTCTCCTCGTCACCGATCTTCTTGTCGGCCCACAGGGCCTTCTCCAGGCGGTGCCACCCGGTCCACTTCTGGCCGGGCTCCAGACCGTCCTCGCGGGTGTCGGTCAGCGGGTCGATGTCGCCGAAGGACTCGGCGATCGGCTCGGTACGCTCCCAGCCGGTGCGGGAGGGTGCGAACGCCGCCTTGGCCGCCGTGATGTCACCGGCGCGGACCGCGTCCGTGAAGACCTTGACCTTCGGGAGGGTCTCGTCGGCCTGGCCCTGGGCGTACGAGCGGTAGGCGGCGACGGCGGCGTCGAGCTCGGGGCTGCGCTTCCGCGCGCCCTCGCCGGTGGCCTTGACCTTGGTGCGGATGCCGTCACCCTTCATACCGGGCTTGCAGGCGAACTCGTACTCGCCCGCCTTGACCTCGGCGGTGATCGTGGCCTTGGTGCCGGGGCCGATGTTCTCGCGCTCGGCGGCGATCCGGTCGTCCGGGAAGAGCACGTACAACTCGGTGACCTTGGAGCCCTTGTTCTCGACCTCGACGGAGATCTTGCCCGCCGGGAACTCGGTCTTGGAGACCTTGCAGTCACTGTCCGAAGCGGTCACCCGGATGGCTCCGGCGGCCCCGGCGTCGGTCTTCTGCGCACACCCCGTGGCCGTGACGGTGACTATCGCCAGACCGGCGGCTGCGAGAAATGCCGCGCGGGAGGATGAGGACATCGTGGCTCCAGGGAAAGCGGGCGGCAGAGCCGCAGAGTTAGGCAAGGCTGCCCTTCCGACTACGGAACTGTAGACGATGGTGGCCGCTACGTCTGCCCCCGGGCCGGGGCGGGGGGAGAGGGTGCCCGGCCGCCCGTCCCGGTGGGTCCGCCCCCGCAGCGCCGGCTTGACGGTGGGGCGGGTCGCTGCGAGGAGCGGGCCGCCTATCGCGTCGGTGAAGCGGTGCGTGCCGATCGCCCCGGCCGACGGATGCGGGACGGTCCGCACGACCGGCACGAAGCGGGCGAGAACGAAGTGACGGCCCGTCGGCGGGCCGGCTCGACCGGATCGGGGGCGCACTCGCCTCTGTAAAGTGAGGTGAGGCAAACCTATTCTTGTGTTCGGGAGCGTCCGCCCGGGGCGACAGCGAGGCGGTGGCGGGATGGTGGAGGACGGCCAGGACGCGAGACGTCCGCACGGTGAGCTCGTCGCGGACGTACTCGCGGTCCTCTGGGCCGCGCGGGAGCCCCTGACGCCGAAGCAGGTCAACGCCGCGATCGGCCGGGACCTGGCGCGGACGACGGTGACGACGATCCTGACCCGCCTGCACGAGAGGGGGACGCTCGTGCGGAGCCGTGCGGCCCGGGGGTTCGCCTACGCCGCGGCCGACGACGCCGCAGGTCTGGCGGCCGGCCGGATGCGCCGGGAGCTGGAGCGCGAACCCCGCCGCGACCTCGTGCTCAAGCGCTTCGTGTCCTCGCTCTCCGAGGGCGACGAGGAGGCGCTGCGGCGCATGCTCCTGGAGACCGGGGGAGACCCGTGACCCTCGTCCTGGCGATGGTTGGGCTGACGTTGGTGCTTCCGTGGGGCGGAGCCGCGGCCGGCCGCGGACTGGCCGCGTTCCTGCCGCCGCGAGAAGCGTGCGCCGTGCTGACTTCGGCCGCAGTGCTGCTCGCGGGCGGTACGGTCGCGGCCCTCGTCGGCCTGTTCCACGTACCGTTCCTCGCCTCCCTCGAACGGGTTCCGTTGCCGCGGTCGGCCGCCGAGTGGCCCGCGGCCCTGCCGATCGCCGCCGCTGCCGGAGTGGTGCTGGTGACCCAGGCGGTGCTCGTCGGCCGCCGCTGGTACGAGCGCCGCTCGATCCTGGCCGGTGCCCGGGCCTCGGCCGGTGACCCGGACTCGGACAGCGACCTGCTGGTGGTGCCCGACGCGGATCCCCAGGCCTTCGCGCTTCCGGGCAGACGCGGGCAGCGCGGCCGCGTCGTGGTGACCACGGGCATGATCCGGGCCCTGGAACCGGACGAACGTGACGTGCTGTTCAGCCACGAGCGGGCCCATCTCGCGGGCCGTCACCACGTGCTGTCCGTCTCCGTCCACCTGGCCGCCGCGGTGCACCCCGCGCTGCGCTCGCTGCTCCCCGCCCTCGACTACCACCTGGAACGCTGGGCCGATGAGTCGGCGGCCGCCTCGGTGGGCGACCGGAAGCTCGCCGCGACGGCGATCGCACGCGCGGCACTCGCCGCGGCATCCTCCGGACGGACGGATACGGCCCGCGGCCCGCTGCTCTCCGTCGGCACCGGCCCGGTCCCGCAGCGGGTCGGAGCCCTGCTGGGTCCCGTACCCTCACGGCCCCGGGGAGCGGGGCCGCGGGCGGCCGCGGCCGGCCTGCTGGCGGCAGTCGTGGTGCCGGCGCTGCTGGGACTGGTCCTGCCCTACGGCCTGCACGAGTACGTGGAGTCGACCGCCCGGGCGCTGCTCGCGCGCTGAGCGTCCGTTTCGGGGACGGTCCGGGGACGGACGCGCGACCGTCCCCCCGGACCGTCCCCTCCCCGTACCGGACCCCGTCCCGCCGGGCGGGGCCGGCGGGACGGGGTCCGGCGGGAGGTGAGGCCTCAGGAGACCGTGGGCACGGTGTCCTCGAACGACTTGCCCGCCGCCCGGTAGGCAGCGATCTCGGCGGTGACCTGGGCCGGGGTCAGCACCCGGTCCTTGACGTGCAACACCCAGTCGACCTTCTGGTCGTAGGCACGCGGGGTGGTGCTGGTCTGGCCCGCGAGGTCGATCAGCCACTGGTTGAAGTTGATGGACATCGGCCGCTCCGGCAGGTAGCGGGAGTCGTGACGCCCGAACTCGACGCCGTCGATGGAGTAGACGATGGAGCTGTTGTCGATGGTGAGGACCAGATCGTGCCAGCCCGCGTAGCTGATCCGGGACTCGGAGTGCTGGTTGACCGCCTCCCACGGGTCGGGGCGGTAGGTCTCCCAGGACGTCGTGTAGAGGATGTTCGCGGGCTCGCCCCAGCCGCCGTTGGGCAGGTACTCGAAGTCGTACTCCGCGTAGTCGTCGGCCATCGGCGCCTTGAGGTCGTTGATGGTGAAGAAGGTGCTGACGAGGTGGTCCCCGTCGGGTCCGTACTTCGGGGCGTCGGCGAACCGCACCCGGGCCGCGTAGGTGCCGTTGCGGAACTTCGTCGCCTTGGTGAGGACTTCGGCCTGCTCGGTGGTCCCCGCGGTACCGGCGGTGGAGGTCTCCAGGTTCATGATCGTGTTGGTCCCCTCCTTGGCGAAGGTGACGTTCTCGGCCGGCCAGCTCGCGCCCGGCACGCCGGGGCCGCCCGAGTTGGAGCGCACGTTCCAGCCGTGCGCGCCGATCGCGGGGTCGCTGTACGACGTGTAGGTGAAGTCGTCGAAGAGCCGGGCGCCGCCACCGGGCGGATCGGTCGGGTCCGTGGGAACGGTCGGGTCGGTGCCCGGGCCGTTGCCCGCCGGCGCGGTGCCCCACACCTGGGTACCGCCCACGGTCGCGGTCACCTTGGACCAGTTGGCGTACGAGGTCTGCGCCGAGCCGAAGGAGTAGTCGTCCGACTGGTTCAGCGGCTGCCAGTTGGAGCGGTGGAAGCGCAGCTGCATGTCGCCGGTGTCCGCGCCGGGAGCCAGCGAGCCGGCCCCGGCGGTGAAGCCGATCTCCAGGTAGCGGTCGGCCGTCGCGGTGGGGTGCGCGAGTGTGCCGAAGGTGCCCGTGATGTTGGCGCACCCCTTGACCGCCCAGGAGCAGGCGTAGGTGTACGAAGCTCCGGCGTCCGCCTTGAAGTAGTAGCGGATCTTGACCTGCGCGAGGGAGACGGACGCGCTGCCGGTGTTGACGGCCTTGAACCAGGGTTCCGCCTGGTCGGAACCGGTGGAGCTCTGGCGGTACTGGACCGTCAGGGGTTCGCCGGCGGCGGTGGCGGGCACGGCCGCCAGGGTGGCGGAGCCGAGGCCGGCCAGCGCCAGGGCGGCCAGTGCGACGCGGACGCGGGAGGTGCGGGGACGGGAGGTGCGCTCTCTCTTGTTCGTGGCTGTGCTCGTCACCTGGTGTTCCTCTCGGGAAGGTGGATCGTGGAGGGACGGCCCGGCACCCCGAGGGCGTCGAGCCGGGTCTTGTGGTGGTCCAGCCGCGCCCGGAACCCGTCCCAGTCGCGGCCGCCGGACCAGGCGGTGTCGGCCAGGGCGCACAGCCGGGGGAAGAGGAGGTACTCGGCGTGCGCGGCGGTGGGCACGTACTCCGTCCACAACTGGGCCTGGGTGCCCAGTACGTGGGCGGCGTCCGCCGGATCCCAGTGGTCGGGCGCGGGGTCGGTGGCGTGGACGGTGGGCAGGTCCACGGTGAAGCCGGGCTGCCCCGGCGGTTCGTCGGAGTGCGTGGAGGCCGGGTAGTCGAGGTAGGTGGAACGGTGCGGGGTCATGATGACCGGGTGGCCCTCACGCGCCGCCGCGAGCCCGTGCTCCGCCTCCCGCCACGCCATCACGGTGAACGACTTCGGCAGGTCGTCGCCGCTCTCGGTCCAGCCCAGCGGGCGTCTGCCGTGCTCGGTCAGGTAGGTCCCGACCCGGTCCATGAGCCAGCGGCGGAGCTCCTCTGGCCCGGCCAGCCCCTGCTCGGCGACGCGCCGCAGCGCGGAGGGCGAGGAGTGCCACTCGTCGGTCGGGCACTCGTCGCCGCCGACGTGGATGTACGGCGAGGGGAAGATCTCCATGACCTCGCCGAGCACGGCCCGGCAGAAGTCGAGGGCCTCGTCGTGGACGCCGAGGACGGTGTCGCAGACGCCGTGGCGGTCCCAGACGTCCAGCCGGCGGTCGGGGAAGTTGCCGAGGTGCGGGTAGGCGGCGAGCGCGGCGCGGACGTGCCCGGGCATCTCGATCTCCGGGACGACGGTCACCCCGCGGTCGGCGGCGTAGGCGACCAGGCCGGTCAGTTCCTCGCGGGTGTACGCGCCTCCGTGCGGCACCCCGCCCACCTCCGTGAGCCGGGGGTAGGCGCCGACCGGCATCCGCCAGCCCTGGTCGTCGGTGAGGTGCAGGTGCAGCACGTTGAGCTTGTGCAGGGCCAGCAGGTCCGTGAAACGCCGCAGGAACGCGACGGGCTGGAAATGACGGGCCACGTCGAGCATCGCCCCCCGCCAGGCGAAGCGCGGCACGTCCGTCGTCTCCAGGCAGGGGATCGACCACGGGATGTCGGGCGCCGGCGCGGTGGAGAGCGCGGCGGCCGGCAGCAGCTGACGCAGGGTCTGGACGCCGTGCAGCAGGCCGTCGGGCCCGGCGGCCCGCAGCAGCACCGCCTCCTCGCTGACGGTGAGCCCGTAGCCCTGGGCGCCGAGGCCGGCGAGTCCGGGATCGAGGGCGAGGACGACCTGTCCGTCGTCCGCGAGGGGCAGCGGCAGTCCGGTCGCCGGAGCGAGCAGGGTACGCAGCAGGAGTGCGGCGGGCCCGGTGCCGGGGGTGGAGCGGATCGCGGTGGTGGCGTCGAAGGTGAAGCGGCCCCTGCGGAGGTGGAGCCGTAAGGGCTTCGGCACGAGGCCGAGACCGGTGGGGGGCATGGACACGGTTACTCCTAACCCTTGACCGCGCCGCCGGTCATACCGGTGGCGACCCGTCGCTGGAGGACGAGGAAGAGGACGAGGACGGGCAGCGCGAAGAGGGTGGAGGCGGCCATGGTGGCGCCCCAGTCGGTGCCGAACACGTTGGAGAACGAGGAGAGCCAGACGGGCAGGGTCCGGTCGTCCTGGTCCTTGATGATCAGCATGTTGGCGAAGGCGAACTCGTTCCACGCGGTGATGAAGCCGAAGAGGGAGGTGGCGAGCAGCCCCGGAGCCAGCAGCGGGAACGTGACCCGGCGGAAGGCGGCGGCCCGGGTGCATCCGTCCACCTGGGCCGCCTCCTCCAGCTCGGCGGGGATCGCGGACAGGAAGCTCCGCAGGGTCACGATGGTGAAGGGCAGCGTGATCATGAAGTAGACGAGGGTCAGGGTCGCGAGCCGGTCGAGCATGTCGGTGTCGCGGGCGATGACGTACATCGGGATCAGCAGCGCCTCCCACGGGGCGACCTGGGCGACGAACACCATGAGGACGAAGCCCCGGCGGCCCTTCCAGCGCAGCCGGGCCACGGCGAACGCGGCGCCGAGGGCGACCACGAGGGCCAGCAGGACGCACCCCACCGTGACCATCAGGCTGTTGCGCCAGAACGACCAGAAGCCGTCGGCCGTCACCGCGTCGGAGAAGTGCTCCAGCGTCATCGAGGCGGGCAGGAACACCGGGGTCTTCGACTGGATGTCCGCGGTCGGCTTGAACGCGGTGAGGATCATCCAGTAGACGGGGAAGACGCTGAGCGCGAAGACGAGCACCGCCCCCGCGTGCAGGGGCAGTCCGCGCAGGGCCACGCGGGCGCGGAGGGATCTCACAGCTCGGCCTCCTGACGGAACATCTGGCGGAAGTAGAGGACCAGCGCGCCGACCAGGACGAGGACGGTGAGGGTCGCGGCGGCCGCCCCCAGGTCGTAGCGGTGCAGTGACTGGGCGACTCGGTAGGCGTAGACCGGCAGCGTGGTGGTCGCACCGCCGGGACCGCCCTCGGTGACCGCCCAGATCTGTGCGAAGCACCGGAAGACCCAGATGACCTCCAGGCTCAGCACCAGCCCGAAGACCGGCCGCAGGAGGGGCAGCGTGAGGGACCGGAAGATCCGCCAGCCGCCGGCTCCGTCGATCCGGGCGGACTCGAAGAGCTCGGCCGGGACGGTGGTCAGCGCGGAGTGCAGGGTGACGGCGACGAAGGGCACCGACTGCCACACCACGAGCAGGACCAGGACGGTGAACGCGGCCGGCCCGTGCGCGAACCACGAGTACCCCTCGAAGGAGTCGAACCCGAGCCGGACCAGCAGCCAGTTGACCACCCCCAGCCGGGAGGCGAAGAGCCACTGGAAGACGGTGGTGGTGGCGATCACCGGGCTGGCCCAGGCGAGCACCAGCCCCACGAGTACCAGGGTCCGCATCTTCTTGCCGAGGTGCTGCAGCATCAGCGCGACGGCGGTGCCGATCACCATGATGAGCACGACGTTGACCGCGGTCCACAGCAGGGTGCGCCGGACGACCTGCCAGAACTCGTCGTCCCGCAGGATCGCGGAGTAGTTCTCCAGGCCCGCGGAGGACGCGTGGCCCCGGATGAGTTCCGCCATGCCGTAGTGCTGGAAGGAGATCAGCAGGTTCCGCACCAGGGGGTAGGCCAGCAGGAGGGCGAAACCGATCACGGTGGGGGCGACGAGCAGATACGGCCAGAAGGTGGCGGGCACCCTGCGGCGGCGACCACCGGCCGGTCCGGACACCGGGGGAGCGGCCTTCCCGGTGTCCGGGGTGGGCGATCCGGTCGCCGCCCCGGGGCCGATCCGGTCCGCGGTCCGGGTCATGCCCGACCCCCGGGGAGGAGCCCGCTCACGGGTTGAGGGTCTTGCTGATGGCGTCGGACGCGGCCTTCGCCGCCTTCGCCGGGTCGCTCCCGGTCAGCACGGCCGTCATGTACTCCTTGATCGGGTTGGTGGCCTCGACCGCCGCCCACTCGGGGGAGTTGGGCGTGGCGCGTCCCCGTGCCGCGGCGGCCGCCATCGCGGCGTTGCCCTCGTCGTCCTTGAGGACACCGGCCAGCGACGTCCGGTTGGGCACGTAGCTCATGGTGCGCGCGAGCTCCGTCTGCTCCTTCTCCCCGGCGAGGGCCCGCACCACCTCGTAGGCCGCGTCCTGGTGGGCCGAGGCGACGGGGACGATGAGGTCGGAACCGCCGGTGAAGGTCGCCCCGGGGGTACCCGCCGTCCTGCCGGGGATCGGGAAGAACCCGAGCTTGCCCGCGAGGGCCGGATTGGCCTGCTCCACGATCTTGGCACCGCCGGGTACGGCGATGATCTGGGCGACGTCGCCCTTGGCGAACACGTCCGCCTGGGGCGGGTTGGCCTCGTCCGCGTCCTCGGGGCCCTCGCCCAGGGCCTGCAGCCGCTGGTAGAACTCCATGCCCCTCAGCGCCTCAGGACTGCCGAGCGCGCCCCGCCACGTGTCGCCGTCCTTCACGGCGAGTTCGCCGCCCTCTTCCCAGACGAAGCCGGCCAGGGTGTACCAGTTCTGACCGGGGAGGTAGATGCCCTGCTTGCCGCCCTTGTCGAGCTTCCCGGTGATCTCCAGCCACTCCTCGCGGGTGCGGGGAGGCGCGGTGACGCCGGCCTTCGCGAAGAGGTCCTTGTTGTAGATCACCACGCGGTTGGCGGCGTACCAGGGGACACCGAACTGCTTCCCGTCCACCTTCCCCGGCTCCGCCAGGCCGGGCAGCCAGTCCGCGCCCTCCAACTCCGTGACTTTGTCGCTGAGATCGAGCACCCCGCCGCTCTGCGCGTACTGCGCGACCTGGGTGTTGCCCACCTCGATCACGTCCGGGGCGTCCTTGCTGGCGAGGGCAGCGGTGATCTTCTCGCCGATCCCGTCCCACTCCTGTATCTGGATGTCCAGGTCGGTTCCCTGGTGCTGGGTCTCGAACTCCTTCTCGAAACGCTGCAGATAGGCGTCGGAGACGCTGTCCTTCATGATCCATACGGTGAGCGCGGCGGGCCCGCCGGACTGGTCGGACCCGGGCGAGGAGCTGTCGCACGCGGTGAGCGCACACATGGCCGCCAAGGCCACCGCGGCCGGGATGAAGCGGATCTTCACTGGATTCACCTCGAGAAATAGCTGACCAATTGGTCAACTGGACAACGGCGTGGCTAGAAGGTGGCATAGACCAGTGGTGGCGTCAACCCTTGAACTAATAAGGGCAGTTGAGTGCGTTGTAGACTTCCCGCTGCCCCAGTCATCGCTTACCACCGAACCAGTTGCCGACGAAGAGGCGGAGAGGCCAGATCCATGCAGAACAGCTCCTCAGGCTCCGGCGGCGTACTCAAACGCGAGCGGGTCCGCGAACACCTCCTCGGACTGATCGAGGTGCGCCGTCCCGGCGACGCCATCCCCTCGGAGCGCACTCTCAGTGCCGAACTCGGCGTCTCCCGGCCCACTCTGCGCGCCGCGGTCGACGAACTCGTCGCCACCGGACAGCTCGTACGCGAACACGGGCGCGGCATGTTCGTGGCTCCCGCCAAGATCACCCAGGAGCTGGTCTCGGACGACGCGGCCTTCGTGGTGCCCCGCGCGGCCGGCACGTGGTCCAGCAGGCTGCTGCAACTCGACACGATCCGCGCCGGCGCGCGCATCGGCCGCAAGCTGCGGGTGTCGCCCGCGGCCGAGGTGGTCTACATCGCCCGCCTGCGCCTGGTGGACGGCTCGCCGATGGCGATCGAGCACCTCCACATCCCGGCGGAGCTGGTCCCCACCCTCACCCCGCAGGAGCTCGAGGCGGGGGACCTCTACGACCACCTGCGCGAGCACCACCACGTCCACGTCGACCAGGCCGTCCAGTCCATCGAGCCCACCGTCATCAACGAGGCCGAGGCGGCGGTCCTGGACATTCCGGTCCTCTCACCCGCCCTGCTGATCGAACGCCTCACCACCGACACGGCGGGCCGGCCCGTCGAGTACGTGCACTCCCTCTACCGGGGCGACCGCTACCGCATCGTCTCCCGGCTGGCGCTCGGGACCTCCGGCCCGCATCCGCCGCCGGAGAGCCACCACCCGGGGATCCCTCCGGGGGACTTCGCGCACGGCGACATCATCACCTCGTCGACGAGGGGGGACGCCCACTGAACGGGTCCCGGCGCCGCGCGGCCGAGAGGTCCGGCCGGGCCGGAGGGCGACCGGAGGACGCCCCCGTAACCCATTCAGGGGCGCTTGGTGTCCACTCGCTCACCCTGCGTGGCGGGTGGGGTTGATCACCCATAACTTCGGCTCATGAGAACAAAGCACATGAAATGCCTGGCGGGCGTCACCGCCGCCACGGCCACCGTCCTCGGGCTCACCGCCGCCCCCACGGCAGCCTCCGGACCCCACGAACACGTGGTGCACCCAGGAGAATCGATCCAGAAGGCGGTGGACGCCGCGCGCTCCGGCGACACCGTCGTCGTCCTGCCCGGTACCTACCGCGAGAGCGTACTGATCACCACACCGGGCCTGACGCTGCGTGGGACCGGCGAGCGTACGGTGATCGCCCCGGCCGCGGCCGGGACGGCGGCGCCCACCGGGACGGCCCAGGGGCCGGCCGCCGCCGATGGCCCGAGGGCGGCCAACGCCTGCGCCGCGGGCGGCAACGGCATCTGCGTCGTGGGTACCGCCGGACACACCGTCGACGACGTCCGCATCCGCGCCCTCACCGTCTCCGGCTTCACCAAGAACGGCGTATGGGCGTCCTGGACCGACGGTCTCTCCGTCCGCCGGGTGACCGCCCGCGACAACGGCACCTGGGGCATCGCCCAGGAGCGCTCGACCCGCGCCGACCTCCGCCGCAACACCGCCACCGGCAACGGCGACGCGGGTATCTTCGTCGCCAACGCGGTCAGCGAGGAGGGCGGGGCGACGGACACCGGCGGGACGATGATCGCGGACAACACGGTCAGCGGGAACCGCATCGGCGTCACCGTACGCCGGGTCAGGAACCTCCGGGTCGACGACAACACCGTCACCGGCAACTGCAGCGGGATCTTCGTCGTGGGCGACGAGTCCAAGCCCGCGGCCGGAGCGATGACGATCAGCGGCAACCGGATCGTGAAGAACAACAAGGTCTGCGCGGCGACGCCGCGGCTCGCGGCGATCGGGGGATCGGGCATCGTCCTCACCGGCAGCGAGGGCACGGTCGTACGGTCCAACGTCGTCCGGGACAACGTCGGCACCACCGACTTCTCCGGTGGCGTCCTGTTGTTCAAGAGCTTCGTCGGCGCCCTGAACACCGACAACACGGTCAGCGAGAACCTCGTGAGCGGCAACAGCCCCGCGGACCTCGCCAACCGTGACACCTCGGGCACCGGCAACACCTTCAGCGGCAACACCTGCGCCACCTCCGAACCGGCCGGGATGTGTGCCGGATGACCCCGCCCCGCCGCACCAGGAGAATCGAGACGGCATGACCACCGTGAGCCCCACCCCCGGGACCAGCCCCGAGAAGTCCCCCCTCACCTCCACCCTCGCGGCACCCCAGACCCACATCGGCACGGCGACCCCACCGCCCTCCATGCGGCTGAGGGAGCTCGCCTTCGGCGCCGCCTGCGCCGCAGCCGTGCGCGCGGCGGCCCGGCTGGGCGTCGCCGACGCCCTCGGCGAGACTCCGGCCTCCGCCGCGGAACTCGCCCTGGTGGTCGATGCCCAGCCGGTCCCGCTCCAGCGGCTGCTACGGGCCCTGACCTGCTACGGCGTCTTCGCCGAGACGGCGGACGGCAGGTTCGTGCACACCGAGACGTCCCGGCTACTGCGCGAGGACGATCCGCACAGCCTGCGCTACATCTCCCTGTGGTGCACGGAGCCCTGGACCTGGGACGTCTGGCCGCGCCTCGAAGACGCGGTGCGCTCCGGCACGAGCGTCTTCCCCGAGACGTTCGGCAAGGGCTTCTTCGACTACCTCCACCAGGACGCGGGCGAGTCCGCCCAGGTGTTCAACCGCGCGATGACCACCTCCAGCACGCAGTCCGCACGGGACGTCGCCGAACTCCTCGATCTGACCGGCGTCTCCTCGGTCGCCGACATCGGCGGTGGCCAGGGCCACGTCCTCGCCGGCCTGCTGGAGAAGCACCCCGCGGTCCGGGGGACCCTCATGGACCTGCCCGGCGTCGTGGCCCGCGCCGACGCACGGCTGCGCGACGGCGGCCCGCTCGCCGACCGGGTCCGGATCGTGGCCGGCGACTGCCGCGAGGACATCCCGTTCGAGGTGGATCTCTACATCATCAAGAACATCCTCGAATGGGACGACGAGAGCACCCGCAGGACCCTGCGCAACGTGGTCGCCGCGGCCCGGCCGGGCGCCCGCGTGGTGGTCATCGAGAACCTCGTCGACGACACCCCGTCCATGCGGTTCACCACGGCCATGGACCTGCTGCTCCTGCTCAACGTCGGTGGAGCCAAGCACACCCGGGAGAGCCTGCTCGGGCGCCTGGACGAGGCGGGGCTCCGGGTGGGGGAGATCCACCCGGTCAACGCCTACCTGCACGCCTTCGAGTGCACCGTGCCGTAATCGGACAGGGGAATCGCGCGACGCCCCGGGTCCGGCACCGAAGTGCCGGACCCGGGGCGTCGCGCCGTCCGCCGTCGTCCCGTGTGCCTACCGCTGCCACGTGTAGAACGGCTGGGCCATCGCGTCCTTCGGACCGCGCCAGGTCTGCGGGTCGTACGGGCTCACGAAGGCGGTGAGCCGGTCGCTGATGGCCTGGAACTCCGGGTGCTCCATCACCTTGGCGATCTCCGGGCCCGGGGGGCGCTCCGACTCGATCAGGTGCAGGTACACGTCGCCGAACTGGAACAGCGTGCGCCGGTGGACGCCGACGAGGTGCGGGAGGTCCGTGGCGTCGGAGGCCTCGAACAGCTTCGCGATGTCGGGAGCGGAACCGGGAGCCATCCGGGCGACGATCAGAGCGTGGTGCATCGGGCTGCCTTTCGGGGCGATCGGGGGCCGGCGGCGGATCAGGGCCTGCCGTGATCCGCCGGGCGACGCCCTAGTGGGCGGGAACGGAGGCGGAGCGGCGCTCGCGGTCGCGCTGCTCGATCTTGTCGCGGATGAGCTCCATCTGGATGCGGGAGTTGTTGTTGATGTTGTCGGTCATCCACTCGTCGTCGACGGGGGCGTCGGGGCGCATCGCGAAGTCCTGCCGCCAGAGCATGCGGGTGCCACCCCGGACCTCCGAGTACTCCCACCGGATGTTCATGTGCTGGAACGGACCGGGCTCCACCCGCCGCGCCTGCACGTTGCGGCCGGGGCGGTCGGTGGTGCGCTCCGAGACCCAGCTCCAGACCTTGCCGTTGTCGTCGGGCTTCATGGTGAGGCGGAAGGTCGTCTTCTGCCCCTCGCGCCCGAGCACCTCGACCGCCGCGTACTCGCTGAAGAGCTGCGGCCAGTTCTCCAGGTCGTTCGTCATGTCCCAGACGAGATCCAGCGGCGCGGCGATGACGATCTCGTTCTCGGTGTGTCCGGACACGTCAGGCTCCTGTCACGAGGGTGTTGTTGACGAGGTCGAGGAACTCGGCCGGCGTCTTGCACTTGTCGGCGTCGGCGGGCAGCGCGTGACCGTAGCTGTTCTCCAGCGTGGTCACGATGCCGAGCAGCCCGAGCGAGTCCAGGCCGTACTCCTCGAAGGACGAGGTGGGGCGGCTCGCCATCTCGGAGGGGTCGGCGGTCAGGCCGGCACCCTTCTTCATCAGTCCGGCCAGCTCTTCGTACGTCAGCGGTGCGGTCATGAGGGACTTCTCCTTCTCACAGCGGGGTATCGGTGGGGCGGCGCAGCACCAGGGCCGAGTTCGAACCCATCAGGCCGCGACTGAGCACGAGCGCGGTGCGCAGCTCGGCGGGACGTGCCCGCCCGGTGACCACGTCGAGGTCGTGGCACACGTCGAAGACGTTGGGCGTCGGCGGGATCAGCCCGTGTTCCATCGCGAGCACGGCGGCGGCCGTGTCCAGCACGGGCGCGCCGCAGTAGGCGCGTCCGGTGCCGGTCTTGGGCGCCGTCACCGGCACCCGCCGTCCGTGCGCGCCGAGCGCGTCGGCGATCGCCAGCGCCTCGGCCCGGTCGGCGGAGGGCACGCCGAGCGCGTCCGCGAAGACCACGTCGATCTCCTCCGGCGCGCAGCCGGCTTCGCGCAGCGCCCCCTCGATCGCGTGGGCGAGCCCCGCACGGGACTCCTCCCACCGGGACGCGCCGGTGAAGGTGGCGGAGTGGCCGGCCAGTTCGGCCCGCACCCGGGCGCCGCGGGCGCGGGCCGCGGACTCCTCCTCGACCACCAGCATGCCGCCGCCCTCGGCCGGTGCGAAGCCGCAGGCGTCCGCGGTGAACGGCCGGTAGGCCCGGGTGGGTTCGTCGCTGAGGCTGAGGGCTGCGTAACCGAGCTGGCAGACGACCGAGTACGGCGCGAGTGGTGCTTCGGCCGCGCCGACCACCACGGCGTCCGTACCGCGCCGGATGGAGCGCGCCGCGTGCATCAGCGCGTCCAGACCGCCGGCCTCGTCGCTCGCGACGACGGCGCACGGCCCCTTGAAGCCACCCCGGATCGAGATCTGACCGGTACTGGCCGCGTAGAACCAGGCGATGGACTGGTAGGGCCCGACGTAGCGGGAGCCCTCGCCCCACAGCCGCTGGAGCTCGCGCTGACCGAACTCGCCGCCACCGGAACCGGCGGCGGTGACCACGCCCACCTGGAACGGCGCGCCTTCGTAGTCGGCGCGGCCGAGCCGTGCGTCGCTCAGCGCGAGATCGGCGGCGGCCATCGCGTAGTGCGTGAAGCGGTCGGTCTGCACGAGGTAGCGCTCCTCGATGAACGCGACCGGGTCGAAGTCCCGTACCTCGCCGGCGACCCGGAGCGGGAGGTTCTCACAGCCCTCCCGCGAGACCAGGTCGAGGACGCTGACGCCCTCCTGGGTCTGCTTCCAGAAGGCGCCGGCGCCGGTCCCGTTGGGGGCGACGACGCCGATCCCCGTGATGACGGAGGTACGTGCGGAGCCTGCCGGTGCGTTCATGGGGTCCTCCCGCCCGATCGGGTCATGGCGACGGCTGACTGGAATCCACCGAACCCGCTGCCGACCGAGAGCACGCTGCGCAGCTTGAGGGAACGAGCGGTGCGCGGTACGTAGTCGAGGTCGCACTCGGGGTCGGCGGTCTCGTAGTTGGCCGTCGGCGGCACCGTCTGGTGCTTGAGGGCCAGGACGCACGCGGCGATCTCGATCGCGCCGATGGCACCGAGCGAGTGGCCGACCATCGACTTGATCGAGCTCATCGGCACCTTGTACGCGTGCGGCCCCAGGGCCCGTTTGACCGCAGCCGTCTCGTGCCGGTCGTTCTGCTTGGTGCCGGAACCGTGGGCGTTGACGTAGTCGACCTGCGAGCCGTCGAGTCTGGCGTGCGCCAGAGCGCTGTTGATGGCCTCGGCCATCTCCAGCCCTTCGGTGGTCAGCCCGGTCATGTGGTACGCGTTCCCGAAGGTGGCGTACCCCGAGATCTCGCAGTAGACGGTCGCCCCGCGGGCCCGCGCGTGCTCCAGCTCCTCCAGGACGAGGACGGCTCCGCCCTCGCCCATCACGAACCCGTCCCGGCGCGCGTCGAACGGCCTGGAGGCGTGCTCCGGGTCGTCGTTGTTCGCCGAGGTCGCCTTGATGGCGTCGAAGCAGGCCACCGTGATCGGAGTGATCGGTGTGTCGGACGCCCCCGCGATGCAGACGTCCACACGGCCCTCCTCCACGGAGTGGAAGGCGTACCCGATCGCGTCGAGGCCGGAGGTGCAGCCGGTGGAGACGGTCTGCACGGGGCCGTGCGCACCGACCTCCTCCGCGACCGCGGAAGCGAGGGTGCTCGGTGCGAACGCCCGCTCGAGGTGGGCGCCGGCCGACCGGTGGTCGACGTCCCAGCGCGCCCCGCTCTCACTGACCGCGACGTAGTCGTGCTCCAGCCGTGTGGTGCCGCCGACCGCCGTCCCGAGGGAGACCCCGATGCGCCACGGATCCTCCTTCTCCAGGTCGAGCCCGGCATCGCCCAGCGCCTCCCTCGCGGCCACCAGGGCGAACTGGACGTACCGGTCGGAGCGGGCGATCAGTTCCGCGTCCAGGCCGTGGGCGACGGGGTCGAAGTCGCACTCGGCGGCGATCCGCGAGCGGAACTGCGACGGGTCGAACAGCGTGATGCCCCGTGTCGCCGTACGGCCGCCTGCGAGCAGGTCCCAGAACGCCGGGGCGCCGATGCCACCGGGGGCGACGACGCCGACCCCGGTGACTGCCACCCGCCGGGTCATGAGGACGCCGCCGTTCGTTCTGGCGGCGCTCCGCGCTCGGCCGTCTCCGTGACCTCCGTGTCGACGTGGCCGAGCTCCGGACGCGGGGCGAGCGGGCCCAGGTGGAAGACCATGCGCGCCTCCACGTCGCCCACGTTGCGGAAGCGGTGGCGGACGTGCGGCGGGATCAGCAGACCCTGGTCGCGGCGCATGGGGAACGTCTCGCCGTCCAGATCCACTTCGAGCAGGCCGTCCACGACGTAGACGAACTCCTCGGAGTAGGGGTGGTAGTGCTCGCCGATCCGGTCACCGGGCTCGATGAGGGCCAGCCCCATGAAGCCGCTGGTGGCGCCGACCGCCGTGGGCGTGAGCACGGCGCGCAGGTCGCCGCCGCGCCTGCGGTTGGGCTGGGTCTCGCTGAGATCCACGATGCGATGCCGGTGGGTGGTCATGGCTGCTCTTCTCCAGGCACGTGGTTAAGGGGGTGGTGGCAGGGCGGGTCGGGTCCCGCTGCCGGTGACGCGTCAGGACTCGGTGGACCGACGGTCGGTGACCAGGTTCATCTCGGCCCGGGCGAGGAAGCGCGCGGCCTCCTGGTCGTTGGCCGGCAGGCCCTCGGCACCGCCGTCCAGGAGCTGCTCGAGCGCGGCCGCATTGCGCCCGCCGCCGATGCCCAGCGCCTGCGTGGGCTGTGCGTCGAGCGGTCCGCTCACTTCCAGGAGCCGCACCACGACGTCGTCGCGCTGGAAGATCGTGCTGCTCTCGATGGGGCTCGCGACGTCGTCCGCGGCCTCCTCGTCCTGGCCGGCGAACAACCGGGCCAGCGCCATGCCGCACCCTTCCTTCGCCTGGTAGAACAGCGCGTGGCGCTGCACGTCCGCGGCGGCGTGGCGGCCGGCCGTCACGTGGTGGACCGCCGGCAGCGCCGCCCGGGTGAAGAACAACCGGGCGGAGTTGGGGTCGCTCAGGTCCCGGTCCTGCTCCAGGTACGGGTTGATCGCCTCCTCCACGGCCCGGACCTCGGGCTGGCGGGAGACGTGCCGCAGGGCTGCCATCAGGTCGCCCTCGATCTCGACCGCCCGTACCACGCGGTTCCCGTGCATGAAGAGCGAGGTGCGGAGCAATCGGGTGTTCTCGTTGACACGGGCCTGCGGGGAGTCGTAGTCGGCGAGGATCTTCGCGACGATCTCCTCCGTGCCCGGCTTCACCGTGAAGGTCAGCGCGTGACGGACGACGCCGTTGCCCAGGCGCGGCGCGGACTGGAGCCCGCCCTTGGCGTGCTCCGGAGTGTTCGCGAACGCCGCACCCGTCTCCCGCAGCACGCTGAAGCGCAGCGAACGGGTGTCGCGCACACAGCTGTGCAGCGGCTGCACCGTCGCCACGTGCTCCTCGCTGTTCACCCAGGCGAGGAAGGGCGGCGCGCTCTCCCACTCACTGGTGATGAGCCACTGCGAGGGGTTCTCGATGGACTGGCACAGCTGGTCGCTGATGTGTCCGGGGATCGAGGCGACCTGGTTGCGCATGTCCTCGTACGCCTCCAGGAACTGGTTCTGGGCGCCGTCGTGCAGGTCAAGGAGGAGTATGACCCGGAGCCTCGAACCGTCGAAGGCGGACTGGGATACCCGTTCCGAGAGGATTGTCATTTCTTCCGTTCTCCTGTCCCGTTCCCGCCCGCTGTGGGCAGGTTTCGGTGGGAGTCGAGCAGGTCCCTGCCTGCCGGTGGATGGCGTCCCGCCCCGGCGACGCGCGCACCGCTCCCGCGACCGATCGTGGATCGCTGGTACGGGCGGCGCGAGATTTATGAACCGTTCAGGTGAGGCGACGGCGCAAGCCCCGGCGAAGACCTCCCGCGAGGGCATGGACACTGCGTCCCTCACGCGTCCGAGCTGTCCGAGCTGTCCGAGCTGGAGCAACTGATGAACGAAAGTGTTGACCACCGCGTGCCGGTCCTCATCGTGGGCGGTTCCCTCGTGGGCCTGTCCGCCTCCCTCTTCCTGAGCCGGCTCGGCGTCGACCACCTCCTGGTGGAGAAACACCGCAGCACCTCGACCCACCCCCGCGGGCGCGGCAACAACGTCCGCACCATGGAGGTCTTCCGTGCCGCGGGCGCTGAGCGGCTGATCCGTGACGCGGCCTCCGTTCTGGCGGAGAACCACGGCATCCTGCAGGCCGGGTCCCTCACCGGTGACGACCAGGAGTGGCTGTTCAAGGAGATCGACCCGGGCGGCGGCCTCGCCCGGTTCAGTCCGAGCGGCTGGTGCCTGTGCAGCCAGAACGACCTGGAGCCCGTCCTCGTCGACCACGCCCGGGCCCTCGGCAGTGAGCTGCGCTTCTCCACCGAACTGCTCACCTTCGAGCAGGACACGGACGGCGTCACCGCCGTCGTGAAGGACCGCGAGACCGGTGAACACACCACGGTGCGCGCCGAGTACCTGATCGCGGCCGACGGGCCCCGCAGCCCGATCCGCGAGCAGCTGGGCATCGGCCAGACCGGCCCCGGCGACCTCTTCCACAACGTGAGCATCACCTTCCGCTCGCGCGGGCTCGCCGCCGTCGTCGGTGACCGGCGCTTCATCGTCTGCTACCTCACCGACCCCGGGGCGGACGGGGCACTCCTGCCGGTCGACAACGAGGAGCGGTGGGTCTTCCACGCGCCGTGGCACCCCGACCGGGGCGAGACGCTGGAGGACTTCAGCGACGAGCGGTGCGCCGAGCACATCCGCCGGGCGGTGGGCGATCCCGGTCTCGACGTCGAGATCACCGGAAAGGCCCCCTGGCACGCGGCCGAACGGGTCGCCGAGCGGTACCGCTCCGGCAGGGTCTTCCTGGCCGGCGACTCCGCGCACGAGATGTCCCCCACCGGGGCATTCGGCTCGAACACCGGCATCCAGGACGCGCACAACCTGGCGTGGAAGCTCGCCGCCGTGGTCGGCGGCACGGCGGGACCGGAGCTCCTGGGCACGTACGAGGCCGAACGGCTTCCGGTGGCGAGGGCCACCAGCGCACGCGCTTCGGCCCGCTCCACGGAACACAGCCACCCGGGGTACGCCGGACCGCCCGGTGGTCCGGATGCCGGAAGCCCGGGTGGTCCGGCCGGTCCGGGCAGCGGTGGTCCCGGTGGCGGCCGGAAGGGCGGCATGCTCGCCGTCGCGCTCGGCTACCGCTACGTGCGAGGAGCGGTCCTGGGCGTCGACCCGGAACTGCCGGTCGTGCCCGAGGGCCTCGGCCTGACGGGCGAACCCGGCACCCGCGCCCCGCACGTGTGGCTCAGCCGCGACGGCGCGCGCGTCTCGACCCTCGACCTCTACGAGCAGGCGTTCGTCCTGCTCTGCGACGCCGGGAAGTCCGAGTGGCGCACCGCCGCCGCCCAGGCGTCCAAACGTTTGGGCATCCGTCTGGACGCCTACACGATCGGGTCCGGCCCGGACGCGGACCTGCGCTCCGAGGACGGTGCCGACTGGGCGGCCGCCCACGGCACGTCCGCCGAGGGCGCCGTCCTCGTACGCCCCGACGGATTCGTCGCCTGGCGTGCGCAGGGAACACCCCCCGACCTGGAGGCGACGTTGTACGAGGTCATGACGGTCCTGCTCCACCGGGGCTGACACGGACCGACCGGTCCCCGGCGCGCCCCACGGGGCCGCCGGGGATCACCGCGAGGAGGTCAGGGCGGCGAAGACCACGACGTTGTCCCGGTAGCCGGACTTCCTGTCGTACTCGCCACCGCAGGTGATCACCCGCAACTCGGGCCGGGACGAGGGCCCGTAGACCTTCTCGTCCGGGAAGTCCTTCTTGCTGTAGGCCTCGACGGCGTACACCGTGAACACGGCGACGCTCCGATCGGTCCGGACGATCTCGACGGTTGCCCCCTCGCGCAGGGCCCCCAGCGCGTAGAAGACCCCGGGACCGAGCCGGGTGTCGACGTGTCCGGTGGTGACGGCGGTGCCCACCGAACCCGGTACCGTCCCGTCGGCGTACCAGCCGCTCAGCACCGGGTTGTTGTCGGGCGGGGTCTCCAGAGCGCCCGCCGCGTCGAGCCCCAGCTCCATCATCGGCGAGTCCACCTCGAGCTGGGGAATGCGCAGTCGCAGCGGCGGGGACGGTGCGAGCGGCCCCACGGCGGCGGGCGTCGCCGTGTCGCCCGGGGCCGGCAGCGGGCGTCCCGGGGCCGGAACGGGACCCGTCGGACGGGTACGGGCCGGCAGGGGCCGCAGCGGCGCGGGACGGACCGGGAGCCGGGGGACGAGCACCGGCGGGCCCGTGGGCCGGCGCACCAGGGAGGCCGGCCGGAGCGCCGGATAGCGGGACGCCAGGTACACCGGCGTCTCGGAGACGGGGGGTGGGGCCAGGTAGTCCGGGGTTTCGGCGAGGGCCGGTGGGACCGCGGCCACCGGAGCCTCGGCGACGGGGGGCGCGGCGACGGCCGGCGGGCCGGGAGGCTGCGGCGGCCGGTCGTCCCGCATGCCGTTGACGACCAGCACGGCCCCCGCCACCACCGCCCAGACGAGGTGTTTCACCGCCGGGAACGACGGGGGTGACGTGCTGGTCCTCTGCCCGGATTCCATCGCCTGTCCTCTGTTTCGCGGCGGGTGGGTACACGACCGCGCGCCCCGGAGCACGGTGGAGTGCGGGGCGCGCGGAAGGCTCTCGTGCGGTCAGCCGCGGGCCGCGGCCGACCGGCGGCGCACCCGGACCACGGCCCCGGCCGCCGCCCCGGCGAGCAGGATGCCGCCCGCGGCGAGCTGCGCGCCGTGGTTGGCGGGGACGCCGAATCCGGCGTCCACCCCGCCCGACGGCGTACGGTCGGCGATCCGGTAGGTACCCGTCATCAGGACGCGCGGGGGGCACTTCACGGTGACGGTGTCGGTCCCGGCCCGGGCGTCGTCCGGTACCTCGAACTCCCCGACGAGCACCCCCTTGCGGTCCCCCTCGAAGAGGTGGAAGGCGCCCGCCGCCTCGGAGGTCCCCTTGCCGTAGGTCTCCTTGCCGCAGGCCCTGGTGCTGACGGTGACGCGTGAGCCGGGTGAGGCGCTCGCCGGGCTGATGCGGATGGTCTGTTCACCGGCGGGGTCGGACGCCGCTCCCGCGGCGGCCGGGGCCGCGAGGGCCAGCAGACCCACGGCCAGACAGATACCCGCACCGATGCGTGTGTCGCGCATGAGGATCCTCCATCGCCAGCAGGGCCCGGCCGGACTGCGCGGCACCTCTGCTGTGCTCCACGTCCGAGGCAACCGACACTCCGTCACGCCCGCAACACGGCAGGTCGGATCCGTTGTCACCCGGTCAGGCCCGGGACGGGCGTTCCGGGCCCCCGTTCACCCAGGTCACTCCCGTCCGGGGAGAGCGGGTAGGAGGGTCGCGGCCGGGGCGGCGAACGGGCTAACCGATCATCGGGGGCCGGCTTCGGTGGCAGGCGCCCGCAGGGGGAGGCGGGGGCGGACCGGCGGCCACGGCTCATCGCTCTCTGTCGGGGCTCCACGCGTACGTACCCCGGGGCGTCTCGACGACTTCCCGGGGTCAGGCCGGCCGGACCCGCTGGAGACGGTCGTGGTGCTCGTCGACCCAGTTCCCCGTGGGCGCGAGCCCGAGGAGCGCGTTGAGGCGGTCCGGATCGCGGACCTCGATCGACAGCCAGCCGTTCTCGTACAGCCCGAGGGTGAGGGAGGGCCCGCGATCTCCTCCGAGGGTGGCTCCCGCGCCCGGCACCAGGTGCGAGAGTTGGCGCTGCCACTGGTCGAGGTCGTGGGGGAGGAGGTACAGCTCCAGCCGGATGTCCACGAAGCTCCGCCACGGAGCGGATGAGGCGGTGGGTTGCTCCTCCGTCACCTTTATTGACATGTCCATATCCATTGCCGATGCTGTGAGAGCGCTCTCACTCGAGTAGGGGAGTGTGGCTCCCCAAGCGAGGGGAGAACCTGCGGAGGTGGGGGAGCGCCACGGCCGGAACCGCCCCTGCGGCGTCCTCCGAAGCGGTCCCGGCCGGACGCCATTCACGGGCCGGTGTTCTCCGACCGGTCCCGTACGGCGTCGAAGCGGAGGCATACCGTGGAACGGGACCATGAATCCTCTTCGCCGTGCGTGCGGCCTGCTCGCCCTCGTTCTCGCAGGGCTCCTCACCGTCGTGATGTCCGTGACGTCGGCGGAGCCCGCCCGGGCTTCTCAGACGAGCATGCGGGCCGCCGACCCGAGCGTGCTCCGGGTCGGCTCCACCTATGTCTCCGTGCAGTCGGCAGGAGGAGGCATCGCCGTCCGGAAGGCGTCGTCGACGGACGCCCTCGCCTCCGCACCCGCGCGGCAGGTCTGGTCCGACCCCCGTGGCCTCGGTGAGGTCTGGGCCCCGGAGGTCGTACGGGACGGCGGCCGGTACTACATCTACTTCACTGCCGGCAGGGGCGCCGCGCACCGGATGTACGTGATCAGCTCGGCCGCCCCCGACAGTGGCTACACCGCCGAGACGCAACTCGCCCTGCCCGACGGTAAATGGGCCATCGATGGCACGATGTTCACCTTCGGCGGGCAACGCTGGTTCGTGTGGTCCGGCTGGTCCGGGGACACCAACGTCGAGCAGAACCTCTACATCGCCCGGATGAGCAGCCCCACCACGCCGACCGGTACCCGTCACGTCATCTCCCAGCCCCGGGAGGGCTGGGAGCGGGTGGTAGGCAATCCCTACATCAACGAGGCCCCCGAGGCGATCAAGGACCCGAACGGTCAACTGCACATCGTGTACTCCGCCAACGGCAGCTGGAGCGACCAGTACTGCCTGGCCGAGCTGCGGCTGCGGGCCGGAGGCGACCCGACGTACGTGTGGGACTGGTACAAGTCGAACGGCTGCCTCTTCGGCTCCAACCGCGCCACGATGATGTCCGGTTGGGATCCCACGCAGCAGGTGAACGGTCCCGGGCACCACAGCTTCGTGCTGCTGGACGGGGACATCAACACCAGTCCGCCGGCCGGTCCGCGGTTCCCGCTGATGTTCCACGCGGTCCCGAAGGGAACGCCGTACTCCTGGGACAACCGGTTCTGGTACACCGGCACCTTCTGCTGGTGGGGCGGTACGACGTACAGCCGCGCCAACGTACCCGGAGCCAACTCCGACACCGGCTGGAGCCTCAAGTTCTTCGAGTGAGAGCGCCTCGCGCGGTGCGGGCGGCCGTCTCCCGGGAGGCCGCCCCGCACCGACGGGATCAGGGGGTCCAGGCGGCGACGACTGCCCAGCTGACGTCGTCGGGCCACAGGGCCGCGGCGTCGAAGGTGTGGGGGCCGCCGTTGGACGCGACGTATCCGGTGTTGCCGTAGTGGCGGATGGAGCGGTCGGCGAAGTTGTACGAGACCAGCGAGTTGCCCTGGCCGTTCACGCCTGCCTGGGAGCAGAAGGTGGCGTCGTTGGCGAAGAGCGCGGTGCTGTCGTTGGGGTGCAGGTAGAGCTGGTAGTTCTGGTGGCGCAGGTAACTGCCGGGCGTGTTCCTCGACTCGAAGGACCGGCAGGCGCTGTTCGCCAGGCCCGGCCGGACGATCCAGGAGGCGTTCGCATTGTCGGTCGCCGAACTCGCGGAGGTGAGGGCGGTGGTGCCGACGTTCGCGCCGGAGTGGCTGAGGTAGCTGGTGGTGCAGCAGGAGGTGGTCGCCCGCAGCGAGACGGAGGAGCCGGAGTTGAGGGCGGTGCCGCCGCCCGAGCCCTGCGCGTAGCCGGCCGCGACGATGTTGGCCTGCACGGCGTTCTCGGTCGCGTCGGTGGGATACCCGGAGGTCATGACGCCCTCGTAGAAGGTGCCCGCGGCGCTCACGCTGTTGTCGCCGCCGATGCCGAGGATGATCGCACCCTCCTTCTTCATCGGGTTGTAGCCGGCGGCGTTCGGCCGGACTCCGTTGTAGTAGGTGGAGAGCGCGCCGGACTGGGCGTTCGCGGCCCGGATCGCCCAGTGGTTCGGCTCGCCCTTGACGATCGCGGTGAGGAAGCGGTGGCTCACCGTCGGGTCGTTCGCGTTGTAGCCGGTGTTGACGCCGGAGAACAGGCCGTTCTCCAGGTCGGCCATCACCCAGGGACCGTTGCCCGCACCGGAACCCCAGCCCCGGCTGTTGCCGAAGTAGATGGCCTCCATGGTGCCGTTGCCGTTGTCGCGGCTGTTGGTCTCCGCATTGCCGTAGTCGAAGCAGCAGCCGTCGTTGTAGTGCGTGCCGTCGAGGATCGCGTACATGCCTTCGGGCTGGTCACCGGTGGCGATCCCGTTGGTGGCGTTGTTGCGGTAGCCCGTCCCGGGCGAGACGAAGACGCCGTAGGCGCGGTTGCCGTTGAGGGTGACCGGCGCCATCGTGGCGTTGGCGAGCTTGTCGTAACCCCCCGCCGCCGGGCCTTCGAAGCCGCCCGGGGGAGCCTGGGTGAGGCGGTTGTTGCGGCCGGTCTGGTCGTAGACGACCGTGATGACGCAGCTGGTCCTGGCGCAGAACGAGTCCTGTGCGGCGGCGTTCGCGTAACCCCCGGCACTGAGGACCCCGATGTCGCGGGTGGTGTTGTCCGAGGCGCGGCGTACTTGGTAGAGCGCCCCGTTGTAGGAGCCGTACAGGGCCCGGGTGGTGCTGTGCGCGGCGACGCAGGGCGTGCCGCCGCCGGCGTACAGATCGCAGGGCTGGGAGGTCGCGGCCTGGGAGACCGCGGTGCCCGACAGGGCCCCCGCGACGAGCACGGCGGCCAGGGCCGCCGTCAGCGCGGCGACACGGCGTCGGAGAAGGGACCGGAGTCCTCTCATCACTGTCCTCGATTTCTGGGTGGCTACGGAGATGCCCGCGCGACGAAGGCCGATGGCCGGTGGCAAGGGAACGGTGCGCGCGGAGCTCTCCTGGGAGTGGGGTGCCGGAGGATGTTCGGTGCGGGTCGGGCTGCTTGGCCCGGTGAGCTGGTGCGCGCCGGACCGGAGTCGGTCGGGCAGCGTTCTTCCGGTGTACGGGTACGGGTACGGGTCGCAGGGCCGGAGCGCGCGGTGGCAGCACGGAGCTCGCGCGGGGCGCCGGTGGGCGGGGTCGGAGCAGTGGATCGGTGTTGCCGTGCTGGGCGGCGACTCTCGGCCGGTGCCTCCGGCGGGGGCCGGGGGCAGCTTGGGGGAGACGGCTCCGGGGCGGGAACCTGCGGGGGCGCGGGGTGAGTCGTGCGGTGCGCGGACCCGGTCGGCACCGGTGGGGACGGTGCCGAGGAGGCCGCTCCGGGAGGCGGTCGCCACGTGCGTGATCGTCACCCGTGGGGCGGAGCTGTTCCGTACCTCGTTGCAGGTCGGGACGCCGGGAGAAATTGTTAGCGCTAACAATTCTGGGACGGCGTCGAGTGGGGGAGGGGTGCTCGAGTGGCACAGACGCTAAACCGGTGGGGCGGCGTGCGCAAGAGTTTCTTCCAATTCCCCTCAGGCGGGCGTGGGTTGGCGGGCCGCCGGACGGATCGAGGGTGAGTCGACGGAGGGTGCCGGGGGACGGGCCGCGACCCGACGACAGCGCGAAAGCACTCCCGTGCTCCCTGTGACGAAGCGCCAAAGCGGCTGTTCCTGCCGCCTGTCGGCTCGGGACGCCGCCTGTCCCCTGGCGGCTGTCGAGGGATGTCCGCGGCGGCGGCGCGGCCCACCGGCCGCAGCGGTCGGCGAGGGTGGGTTGCGGGGGTATTCACCCCGCGACGTGGCGGGGCATCATGCGCAGCGACGTGTCCAGGACGGTCATGAGCTGTGCGGTACGGCTCTTGCCGGTCGGCGCCGGAGGGTATCGGTGCAGGACATCGAGAAGTACGGGTGTGGCGCGTTGTCGGGACTTCTCGATCAGCCTCAGCCCGACGGCGACGTCGTCGCCCGCGTTCAACTCTCCTACGCGCGCGGCGCACGCCGCAGCTCTCAGAATGTGACCCACTTGGGTGGCTTTCGCGAGCGGATGGAGGTAGGCCGCCGAGGCGGCATCGGCCGCAGCGCGCGCTGCCAGCCGTGCGGCCTCCGTGGTCGCCTCCCTCGCTGCCCGGTGCGCGGCCGAGGAGGTGATGCGCTGGAGTTTGGTCCTTCTGGCGCCGTTCGCAAACTCTCGTGCGGCGTCGATGGCGGCACGAGGTCGAGGATCACCGGGATCCGTCTCCTCGAAGACGGGAAGGACCTCCTCGGCGCTCTCCAGAACGTAGAGGACGACCACGCGCAGTTCGTCCACGGTCAGTTCGAAGTCACCGGATGGGGTCGTCACGGACCCGATCTTCCCATTGAGCGAACACCTGGCGACGAGCCGGGGACGCCCTCGTGCGACGACGCCGGACGATGCGGCGGGAGGGCTCGGGTGGTGCGGTCGCGCGGTCGGTGGAGGAGGCCGTCCTTCTCGTAGGCCGTCCTTCTCGTAGGCGGGGTCTTCGCTGCCCCGTGCGCCCGGCGCCCGGCTCGCAGGCGTACCGCCGGGTCCTCCTCCTGCGCACCGCCCGCGCGGGGGTGTCCGGCGGCCGGTGGCCGCCCTTGTCGTCGAACGGTCGAACGATTGCCGGTCGACCGACAGAGGCGGTCCGGTGTGGACACCCGGACCACCCAGAACTACGCGGGGCCGGGGGGCAGGTGGACGGTCATGATCAGGTGACAGGTCTCGGTGCCGGAGCCGCGGTAGGTATGGGGGGCGTCAGCGTCGAAGGCGGCGGTCTGCCCCGCCTCGATGGGGTGGTCGGTGCCGTTGACGACGAGCACCATCCGACCTGCGGTGACGTTGACGGTCTCCACGACGCCGGCCTGGTGGGGATGGCTGGGATATTCCTCGCCGGGGACCAGCGTCCACCGCCAGACCTCGGTGGCTGCCGGCCCGCCGGTGGTCAGCATCAGCCTGGCTTCGCTGCCGCGCTCGCCCTTCCACAGGGGCATGACGGTGGCGGCGCTCACCACCCGGACGCGTTCCTCGGACCGCCCCTCCACCAGGGCGGAAACGGAGGCGCCGAGGGTGTCGGCGAGGCGGACCAGGGTGGCGAAGTTCGGATTGCCCTGGGCCTTCTCCAGGGCGACCAGGGCCCCCTTGCTGACCTTGGCGCGGCGGCCGAGTTCGTCGAGGGACAGTCCGGCGCGGGTGCGGGCCGCGCGGACGTTGTGAGCGAGCGTCCGCAGTGCGGCTTCGGTCTCGGCCATCGCTGTTACCCCTCCAGTCAGGTGGACCCCGCACCGCACAGTCGTTCGGTTGGCGAAGGTCGGTCGGTGCGCTGTACGATGTAGTCGTTCCATTGATAGTAAGGGATGCTCCCGTGATCGCTCTGCTGCTGGCTCTGGGCAGTTCTCTGTCCTACGGATGCGCCGATTTCCTCGGCGGTCTCGGCGCCCGCAAGGCCCACGTCCTGCGCACCGTGATGATCGCCGCTCCGGCCTCGCTCGCCGTTGAGCTGCTGCTGTGGCCCTTTTTCGGCGCCTCCTTCGCCCCGGTCACCCTCGCGTGGGGTGCCGCCTCCGGTGTCGCGTCGGCCGCCGCCTTCGCCCTGCTCTACCGCACGCTCGCGATCGGCCCGATGAACGTGCTCTCGCCCGTGACCGCGCTGATCTCGGCGATGCTGCCGGTCGGTGTCGGACTGCTGCAGGGCGAGCACTTGGGCGCGGCCGGGCTGATCGGCCTGCCGCTTGCGCTCGCGGCGGTGGTGCTGGTCAGCGCCGGACGGGGTGCCGGTAGCGCGCGCCCGGCGCGCGCCGCGCTGCTGATGGCCTTCGGCGCCGGGGCCGCCATCGCCCTGCAGCTGATCTTCCTGCACCAGGCTCCCTCTGACAGCGGCGTCGGACCACTCATCGTCGGACGGGCCGTGTCGTCCGCGGTCACGCTGACTGCTGCCGGGGCGATGTACCAGCGGCTGGGCTCGGAGAAGCCCGCCTACGCGATGTCGGCGGCGGCAGGCGTGCTGGACTCGGTGGCCAACCTGCTGTTCCTGCTCGCGGCCCGCGGCGGCGACCTGGCCGTCGTCGCCGTGATCACCGCCCTGTACCCGGCCGGCACCGTCCTGCTCGCCCGCACCGTGCTCGCCGAACGGATGTATCGCACGCAGGTCATCGGCCTGGGCACGGCCGCCGTCGCCGTCAGCCTCCTTGCCCTCACCTGACCTCTCCCCCTCCGGAAGGACCCCCGCACATGTTCATCCAGCACCGGGCCGCCGTCCTGGACGACGCCGCGTGGCAGACCGGGATCGCCGGCGGCCAGGACTTCGGCCTCCCGAGCGTCAACGGCTTGCCCGGCAGACGCCGATCGCCGGGCCCACCTGCCCCACCGTCGACGGCACCGCCCTGCTGGTCCACCTCGCTCGCCCCCACCCCGTCCGGGAGAGGATCGAGGCCGGTCGGAACGTCACTTTCACCGTCACCGGTGAGTACGCCGTCACCGTCGGCCCCTGGGGCGCCGAGGCGGGTGTACCGCCCGCCGACTGTGTCCCGGCCAGCCACTCGAGCCCACCTGCCGGGCCACCGCCGTCGACGCCCCGGCGACCAGGGCCGAACCGCCGCGTCGGCGGATCGCGCACTTCCGGCCCGACGGCAACCATGCCCCTTCACCCCCGACCAGCCGCCTCACGGACGAATGCTGCCCGGCATCCCCGGCTCGCGCCGGGACGTCACCCAGGGTCGTGCGACGTTCACGTACGACGGCCACGAACCCGTCGAGCAGCGCACCGACACCACCTGACGGCTCCCCGAACGCGGCCGGGGACCGCACACGCCCACCGCCCGCCACCAGACACGCCGCCTGGACCGCATCGGTCCCTGGAATGCATGCCTCCGCCTCGCCTCGCCCCCCGGAACGGACCCCCCTGTGACCACCTTCCGCATCAGCCCCGCAGTCGCCGACGCCTTCGCCGACACCCTCATCGCCGTCGTCACCGCCACCGGTCTGCGCGGCCGGGAACCCTGGCCGGCCACCACGACCGTCCTGGAAGATCTGGAGCGGCAACTCGCGGACAGCACCTGGGCCCCCGCCGACGAGGCCGATCCGCGTATCGAGGCGTGGCACACCGCCTACCGCTCCTTCGGCTCCAACCCCCGCCGCATCCGCCCCAGCGTCGACGCGCTGGGCCGCCGCATGGCCAAGAAGGGCACCCTGCCCCGGATCAACCCGGCCGTCGACTCCTACAACGCCGTCTCCGTCCGCCACGGCCTGCCCGCCGGCGCCTTCGACCTCGACCAGGTCACCGGCGACGTCGAGATCCGCTACGCCGACGGCTCCGAGACCTTCACCCCGCTCGGCGAACCCGAGACCGTCGAGAACCCCAAGCCCGGCGAGATCGTCTACGCCGACACCACCGACGTGCTCACCCGCCACTGGAACCACCGCGACGCCCATCGCACCCGTGTCACCGAAGACTCCACCCACGTCGCCTTCGTCCTGGAGACCCTTCACCACGCCCGCGACGGACACCTTCTCGAGACCGCCGCCGGCGAGCTGCGGAACCTGCTCACCGAGCACGCCGCAGGAAGCACCGTCCACTACCTCAGCCCCGCACACCCGCAGGTCAGCGTCTGAGTCACCTCCTGCTTCCCCCGCCCGGACACAAGCAGCGGCACCGAACGACCAGCGCCCCGGCCGGGCCGTCGGCGTGCACTCCCGGCCGCCGTCGTCATCGTCCGGCCCGGCCGTGTCCGGCCCGCGCGGCGGAACCCGGCCCGCGCCCGGGACCCGCACACCCCGCAGGGCTCAGACTCCGGTGACCTTGGCGCTCGCCGAGAGTGCGTACGCGAGGGTGACGGTGCGCCGGCCTCCGGGCGGGAGGCTGATGGCCCAGCGGGCGATGCCGTCGGCATCGATCGCGTCGGGAGCGGGGGAGCACGCCTCCTCGCGGAGCTCGACCTCCACCGCGGCGACCTCGGAGACCGGGACGCGTTCGAGGAGGGTGACGACGTGGGGGTTCCGCTCCCCGGGTGCGGAGAACCGCGACAGGTGGAGCCGTACCGTGCGCGTCACCACGGTCCGCTGGGTGAGACCGGTGGTGTCACGGGACTCCTCGGTCTCCCGGACGACGTGGACGTCGTCGCGGCTGCCGAAGGCCAGCTCGACGGGATTGCCGGGCGCGGTGAAGTCCAGCGTGCCGCGGCCGACGAACCCGCTGTCGCGGACCAGGTCCACCGGACCGGCGAGCAGAGCGTGGCCGGACCCGTTGTCGCACCGCACCACCTGCGTGACCAGCGGAGACAGCTCCGGTGAACAGACGTACTCGGCGTGGGCGTCGGCGGTGAACGCCGAGAGCGGTACGCGGTGGGCGCGGCCGTCGCCGGGTACGGAGACCGGCGCGGGCGACCTCAGCACCCGTGCCTCGCCACCGTCGTCCACCCCCGGGAGTCCCAGCACGGGAGCCGGGCCGAGCGTCGCTGTCTCCTCCTCGCGCAGCTCGACCTCGACCGTACGGCGCTCCGCCGCCGGGCGGTCCCGCAGCGTCAGCCGGTCCTCGGTCAGCCGCGGAGGTTCTCCGGCCGACGCCGAGCGGGCCGTCGACAGCGTCAGCGGTACGTCCGACCACTCCTCGCCGGTGCGCTGCCAGACCATCGCGTCCGTCTCCAGCGTCAGTGAATCCCCGTCGAGAACAGCCCGGTAGGCGGGCCGCCACAGCGCGCACGGGACGAGGTGGCTCAGACGCAGCCGCGCGGGCCCTGCCGCCGCTGCCCCGACGGTCAGCTCGATGTGGCCGACCAGCTCGGGGGGCTCCTCCTCGGTGCGGAACAGGGCCTCGCGCGCCTGGGTTGCTTCTTCGTCGAGCGCGGTCAACCGGGCCTTCAGACAACGGAGTTCTTCTCCGTACGTGTCGCGCTCCCCGTCCACCCGGTCCAGTTCGCCCACCCAGCGGGCCTGTTCGCTCTCCCCGGAGCCCGCGCCTTCGCCGATCTCCCTCAGCAGATCGGCGGCGAGACGTCCGAGCAGGTCGAGACGGGTCAGCAGCCGGTCGCGCCGCCGCTCCAGGACGGGCCGTTCCTCGTCGAGGGCGCGCAGGCGGTGGCGCAGGACGGAGTCCTCGTCGGTGAGCGGGCGCGGTCCGCGCGGCGTCCACGTGCGGACGATCCGGATGTCGAGAACGGTCACGGAGTGCGGAGCGGCCAGTTCGGCGTGCAGGCTGCGGTCGACGGCCAATGCGCTGACCGGGCCGAGACGCAGCCGCCGCACCCCCGCTTCCAGGTCGAGGACGACGGCACGCTCGACCTGCGCCCGGTCTTCGAGACAGGTGACGGCGGTGACGGGGAGGGCGATCGGCCCCGGGTCCGTGGACATGGCGGGTGTCAGCTCCTGCGGTTGCCGCCGACCAGGGACTTGCCGGTCGGGATACGGATCTCGTAGCCGCCGTCGACGGCGGAGGTGGCTCCAGCGGGCAGATCGAGTCGCCAGATACGGGTGCCCGGCGCGTGCCGGTCCGGACCCGCGCCCTGCTCGGGCGCCGTCCAGCCGGCCCGTTCCTCGATCCGCACGTCCGGGTCGGAGGTGACCGGCACCCGTTCGTGGACCTCCACCCGGACGGGCCGCGCCAGGCCGTTGGCCAGCTCCACATGGACGCCGTGGCTGAGCACGGTGGTGTTGCCGCGCAGACCGGCGGTCGACTCGTGCTGGTGCGTACGCCGGGTGACGCGGATGCCCTCGGCCGGCCCGAGTCCCACCCGGCGCACACCGCCGGGGGCGAGAGTGGGCAGCGCGGCCGTCAGCAGGAACTCGTCGTCGACGGTGACGTCCACCGGTCCCGCCAGGAGCGCCTGACCGGTGGCGTTGGAGAGCACCAGCGACGCGTAGACGGTCTGCTCCACGGACGGCACACAGAGGTACTCGGTGCGCAGACCGACCGCGATCTCCCCGACGGTGACGGTGTGCCAGGTGCCGTCGGACGGTACGTCGGCGCGGGCGGCGGCATCGAAACGGTGATCGAAGGAGCCCGCGGACTCCCGGGGCCTTACCGACTGTCCGGGCAACGGCAGCGCGGCCACCGCCTCGGCGCGGCGGCGGTACTCGGCCACCACCGGATCGAACGGCGCTTCGGGGAACAACCGGCCCCGGCGCTCGCCCCGCTCCTCCGGGCCGCGCAGAACGAGGGCGTCGTAGTCGAGTTCGGGGCCGCTCGGCCGCGGCGGGCCGGCCTGTGGGGGAGCAGGCGGCACGAGGGGAGGCGGCGCCATGGGAGGCGGCGCCGCGGCCCGGCGGGGAGCACCGGACGGAATGGGCGCGGGGGCAGCCGCGAAGAGGGCGCTGCCCGGTGCGGGCGGCCCGCCGTACGCTGCGGCCGCTCGCGACGGCGGGGGCGGCGGGGGCGGCACCGGACCGGAGCCACCCGCGCCGGCGATCCCGGGCCCGCCCCACTCAGCGGCGGCCGGGCCCGGGCGGGGGCCCGCCGCGTCGTACCCGGAGAAGAGCCCGGCCAGCCCGGCCGGGGGCTCGCGCCATCCGGCGGGCGCGGGGGCGGGCTGGCTGCGTCCGATCCGGATCGAGCGGAGTTTCGGCAGGTCGGTCCGGCGCCTGAGGTCCGCGGTGGCGAACGCGAGACGTACGCCGGTCCAGTCCTCGCCGGTCCGCTGGGCGACCGACGCGCGCAGCACCAGTCGGCCGCTGTCGTCTCCCTGCCGGTGGTCGAGGCGGTAGGCGGGGACCCAGACGGCGCCCGGTACGCCGTACTCCAGCTCGAGTTCCAGCTCGCCGGGGCCGGCGCCGTCGACCGTGAGGAGTGCGCCGACCGTGGTCTCCACGGGCGCCGACGAAGCATCGGTGGATGCGCGTTCGAGCCGGTCGCCGGCGACGGCCAGCTCGTGCTCGGCCAGGTGCAAAGCCGCTTCGAGTTCGCCGAGGCGGAGGTGGAGTCCCGTCAGTCGCTCGTCGACGAACGCGGCCAGGTTCAGCCACGCGTCGACCGGAGTGCGGCGGTGCGGGTCGTCGCGCTTGCGCGGGGGCGGTACCGGGCGCAGCGCCCCGATCTCGGCTATCCGGCTCACCTGACGGTCCCGGCGACCCAGGGCCGTCGCGTACACGTCCTTCAGTCGTTCCACCTCGTCCCGCAGGCCGTCAGGGGCGTCCGCGCCGAGTACTTCGGCCTCGGTCGCCACCCGGGCCTCGGCGACACGCGGCCCGCAGGCGCCCAGGACGCGAGCCCGCAGGGAGCCCGGGTCGAGGGTGCGGGGGAGACCCGTCACCCGCACCCGGCCGTCGGACGGCACGGTGCCCCGGGCCAGTCGGCGGCAGAGCGCGCCCTGTGCGTACACCACGACCGAGTCGAGAGTCGATTCCCAACTCCGCGCCGGACCAACCGTCATGTGCTCCGCACCCCCACCCGTGTACATGCTGGGCGCAGCTTACGCCGGGGCGGTCGGCGCGTCAGCGGTCGGCCGGGTGGGAGCACCCGGGCGGCCGACTCGGCCTGCCGTTCAGTCCGTCCTTACCCATCGTCGGGGGCCTGCTCGGCCGGATGAGGGAAAGGGCTCCCTGCCCGGCGGGGTCCGTGCTGTCGACTCAATCGTCGTCGGCGTAGCGGTTGCCCTGGCCAGGCCGACGAGGAAGAAGAGAGAGGGTCATGCCGGGGGAGCGGCCGGTGGTGGGGTCGTCCGGCGTTACCCGTAGGCGGGGCGGGCAGTGGTGCGGTCGTGGGCGTACGCGATCTACGACGCGGCGAACCTGTGACGGGTGGGTGGCGACATCGGTCACCACCCACCCGTCACAGGTTCGCCGCACTTCGCTCGGCGGCCCGGTCCGCACTCCCAGGGGGCGTCAGGCACTCGCGACGACGGCGCCCAGGATCATGCCGCCTACCAGGCCGACCGCGCTGACCACGATGGCTATCGTGGCGAGCCGCTCGTGGCGGACGGTCTTGGCGATGATCGCCAGGATCACGCCGATCACGCCGAAGACGATCGGGAAGAAGAGGAGCGCGATCACGCCCAGCACCATCGCGATGATGCTCAGCACGTTGCCGGTCCCGGTGCGCTGCGGCGCGCCGGGGGTGTGCTGTCCGGTCGGCTGGCTGCCGTACTGCGTCGTCATCTGTCGCTCCTTCGGGGCGCTCACCGTGGGCTCCGATCCGGGGACGGACCGGCCTGAACCACAGGTGCCCGCAAGTCCCCTTCCCACACCACGACTTGGATTTTCGGTCGGTCGACCGGCCGTCGGAGGCTCCGCGAGGGGCGAAACCGGCGTCTCATCATGTGGCGCGCAGCTTTGACATGAGGGGGACTTATGACCAAAAGGCGATGCTTTGGCCATGTATTCACGGTCCGCCACGGTGGGCCCGAGCCCGACGGGACAGCGCGTGCCTTCGCGCACGAGTTCTCCGGCGGCCGGCACCGCCGTACTGGAGCGCGGGCAGATCGTCGACAGGGCACCACCTCCCAGGTGCCGGGCGAACCGGCTCGCGCCTGCACCCGCCGGCTCATCGACAGTGTGCCGCGCCTGCCCGTCTGACCGGGGCGGGTGCGGGCGCTCAGTCGATCCCTGCGGCAGCGGATCCCAGCACGTCGCGCAGTTGGGCGCGGCCGGTGACGCCGAGCTTGGGGAAGATCTTGTGCAGGTGGAAGCCGATGGTGCGCGGCGACAGGTAGAGCCGGGCGCCGATGTCCCGGTTGGTGAGCCCTTCCGCCGCCAACTGGGCGATCTGCAACTCCTGAGGCGTCAGCCCGGCTGCCGCACCCGGCGCCGCCGTGGCCGCCACCGACACGCCGGCCGCGCGGAGTTCGGCCCCGGCGCGCTCGACCCACGGCCGCGCGCCGAGCCGCTCGAAGTACTCCAGGGCCGTACCGAGCAGGGGGCGCGCTTCGGCGCTGCGGCGTCGGCGCCGCAGCCACTCCCCGAAGTCCAGGTGGACCAGGGCGTGCTCGAACGGCCATCCGGCACCGGCCGGGTCGAGCGCGCTACGGAAGTGCTCCTCCGCCTCCTCGCCGGTGGCGAGCAGGGCCCGGGCGCGGTGCAGGATCGCCAGCAGCCGGGGGGAGAGGGACGCACCCACGGTCCCCTCGGCAGCGCGCAGTACCGTACGGGCGTCCTCCGCCTGTCCGGCCCGGACGGCGGCGGCGGCCAGGTCGGCGAGGTGGTAGAGGGAGGCGTGGTAGTGCACGGGCAAGGGGTGGAAGTCCCGGGTGTACGTGCGGCGCAGGTGCTCGTACGCCGCCGGGTGATCGCCCTCCGCGAACGCCGCCATGCCGAGCGCGCGCCGGTGCAGGACGTACAGGCCGGGGGACTTGCGCAGATCGACGGCGCGCACCGCGTGGTCCGCCCGGCGGCGCGCGCCCTCGTGGTCGCCGCGCGCCGCCCGCAGCGTGGCCTGGAGGAGCGGCGCCCCCACGGCCATGTAGTCCGCTCCCGCCTCCGTCGCGACCCAGAACGCGTCCTCCGCCGTGGACTGGGCCGCGGTCCACGCGCCGCTCTCGAAGAGCGCGTTGGCGAGCGAGTAGGAGACGGTGGCGTTGGTGCCCGCCGTCGCCGCCCGCCGCAGATGGTCCATGGCCTGGCCGAGCAGGCGTACGGCCCGGTCGGTCTCGTCCAGTACCCATGCCGCGCCGCCGAGCATCACGGCGTCGGAGAGCGAATCGGCCGACATGGCCTCCTCCGCGCGTTCGAAGAGCCCCAACGTCCGCTCGCGCTCCGTGAAGGGGGCGCAGGAGGCCAGCGCCCAGACACGGTCCACCCTGTACGGCTCGTCCTCGACCAGGTCGTTGATCCTCCGCAGCTCCGCCCGGTAGAAGGGAGCGGCCGAGCGGTAGGCCGGGGTCGCGGCCGTTCCCAGGGCGTCGAGCGCCAGGGAGGGTGACTCGGTGGCCATGGACTCCGCCACCGGCAGGAGGTACGCCAGGGAGTCGTCGTAGCGATGGGTGACGGCCAGGGACCACCCCGCCAGGAGGGACGCCCGCGCGAGGAGCTGCCGGTCGTCCGTCAGCGCGTCGACCCGGGAGGCGAGCTCGTTCACCCACTGCGGCTGGCCCCCCAGCATGGCGGACATGGCCGCGGCGATCAGCCGGCGGGCGCGCTGCTCCCGGTCCGGGGTGAGTTCGGCGGCGCGTTCCAGAGCCGCGGCCGCGGCCGCGTACCCTCCCCGGTGGCGCGAGCGCTCGGCGCTCTCGGCCAGAGCGTCGGCGATCTCCGCGTCCGGGCCCATCGACGCCGCCGCGAGATGCCAGGCACGGCGGTCGGGCTCGTCCGCGAGCGCGGCGGCGAGGACCAGGTGGGCCTCCCGGCGCTCGGTGAAGGTGGCGGCCTGGTAGATCGCCGAACGGACCAGCGGGTGACGCAGCCGCACCTGGCCGCCCTCGACGCGTATCAGCCCCGTCCGTTCGGCGGGCAACCACACCTGCGGATCGTCCATGCCGGCGACCGCGTGGAGGGGACCGGGGAACTGGGCGGTCCCGGCCGCCGCCGCGAGGAGAAGAACCCGCCGCGTGGCCTCCGGAAGGGTGGGCAGCTCGGCGGCGAACATCTGCTCCAGCCGGGCGGTCAGCGGGAGTGAGTCGACCGAGCCCGTGTCACGGCGGCTCGGGTCCCGCGCGTAGGCGCGGGTCAGCTCGATGAGAGCCAGCGGGTTCCCCTCCGCCTGCTGCAGGATCTGGGAGCGGACCCTGCCCCGGGGCGGGTGGGGCTGGGCGTCCAGCAGGACCACGGAAGCGGCCCGGTCCAGCGGACCCGCCGTCATCAGCGGGAAGTCACGGTCGAAGCGCTCCGGCACGGCCTGTTCCCGGGCGGCGAGCAGCAGGGCGGCGGGCTCACCCTCCAGACGCCGGGCGACGAACGCGAGCACCTCCAGCGACCCGATGTCCAGCCACTGCGCGTCGTCCACGACGAGCAGCAGCGGACGCGTCGCCGCCGCGTCGGAGAGCAGTGTCAGGACGCCGAGCCGGGCCAGCATCGGGTCGATCCTCCGCGGGGTCTCCGGCTCCTCCATGCCGAACGCCAGGCGCAGCGCTTCGCCCTGCCGGGCGGGCAGCCGTGCGACGCCGTCGAGGAGGGGCCGCAGCAACTGGTGGATCCCCGCGAAGCCGAGCTCCCGTTCGCCCTCGCCGCCCCGCACCCGGAGCACGAGCCGGCCGCGGGAGGCGGCGTACGCGGCCGCCCGGTCCATCAGGGTGCTCTTGCCCGCGCCGGGCGCGCCGGTCAGTACGAGCACCTTCGGCCCGCCGTCCTCGGACGCGTCGACCAGCCGGGAGATCCGCGACAGCTCCCCGTCCCTGCCGAGGATCTCCGGCTCGGTGACCGTTGCGGCGCCGAGGTCCATGCTCGTCCTTCCCTTCCCACACGCCCCCGCGCGGGGGCCGGAGCGACGCGGATTCCCGCCGCTCCCAGGCATCCTGCCAGGTCGGACGGGTGCCCCCGACCGGCGGACCGCCCGTCGGGGGCACCGGGACACCCATGACCGGTCACATGACAGAAGCGTCCCGCTCCCTCTCCCTGGAAGCATCCGCAGGACCAGGACGGGACGACGCCGAAGCGTCGCCTTCGAACCCTCCGGGGCGCCGCTCACCCCCGTCGGCAGCGGCGCACCGGGCCCCGCGCCACGGGTGCGGGTGCGCCCTTCCGGGGGCGCGGACGATCACGGAAGACATGGAGAGACGCAACGGTGAGGAACGCAGTGGCCACCCGGGAGACAGTTCGTGCCCCCGCCGGTACGGCAGGGCACGTGCGGATCTCCGTCCTGGAGTCCGCGCCCACCGGCCCGGCCCTCGTCGCCTGCCGCCCGGAGGTTTCGGACGGCCCGAGTGGTCCGAGGGGTTCGGGCGGTACGGACGGCCGGAGGAGCCCGGGGGGTGCGGGTGGTCCCGCGGGTGCGGGCCGCTTCGCCGGCGCCGGACGTGGACGCGACCCCCTTCCGCCCTGGCGGTCGGCCTCCGACGACGGCGAGACGCTGTACGTCGCGCAGCACGTCCACGGCCCGATCGCGGTCCCCCACGACGGAGCCGAGGTTCTCCTGGAACCCGGCGACCTCGTCTTCTGCCGGCCCGGCGGACCGGGCGGGCCCGTGTTCCCGCGCTCCGGTGAGCCGTACCGCATGACCGTCTTCCACGTGCCCCGGCGGCTCCTCGACCTCCGTGACGGAGAGCTGCGCCGGGTCGTGGGGGTACCGCTGCGCTGCGCGGAGGGTGTCGGGGCGCTCGTCTCCCACTTCCTCTCCCTCGTCGCTGCGGAGACCGGAGTCCACCGGTCGCCCACCGCCGACCGGCTCGTCGGCAATGCGGCGGGGATCCTCGCCGCGTTCGTGACGGAGGTCGTCGCGGAGGAGGATTCAAGGGCCCCGGACCCGGGTGCGCGGATGACGGCCCGCATCCGGGAGTTCATCGAGGCGCATCTCGCGGACCCGGCGCTGTCCCCGGCCACGATCGCGCGAGCCCACCACCTTTCGGTCCGCCATCTGCACAAGCTCTTCGAGGGTGAAGGCACCACGGTGGGGCAGCTGATACGCCGTCGCAGACTTGAGGCGTGCCGACGCGAACTCGGCCGGTCGCCGCGCCGCACCCTCACCGTGGCCGCCGTGGCGCACCGCTGGGGCTTCGTCAGCCCTTCACACTTCAGCCGGTCCTTCCGGGACGCCTACGGCATGTCGCCCAGCCAATGGCAGCGGTCGGCCTCGTCCGGTACGGGTCTTCTCGTCCTGCCCCCGTCGCCCCGTTCCCTCACCGACCGCACCCGCCCGGCGGAGGGGCCCCGAGGGCGCCCGTCGGGCGGCCGGCGGATCTTCGCGCCGTAGCGGTTCCCCGCAACGGCTCCCCGGGCACGGCCCGTCCGGAGCACGGATGCGGACACACACCCCCCACAGCACCCGCAGCAGGAGGAGAACCCATGACCCACCCCGCACCGCACGCGAACGGCAGCCGGCCGTGGCTGCACCGGAAGGACGAGGTGATCCAGGAGTTCGGCACCGTCAAGCGGTTCCCGATCGGCCTGACCCACGAAGCGCGGACGTACTCCTGCCAGCGCCTGAACCAGGTACTGGCCGATACGCAGATCCTCTACGGCCTCTACAAGAAGCACCACTGGCTGATGCGCGGCGCGACCTTCTACCAACTGCACCTGGTCCTGGACAAGCACGCGGGGGAGCAGCTCGAACTCGTGGACACCCTCGCCGAACGGGTCCAGTCCCTCGGCGGCGTCGCGGTGGGAGATCCCCGGCACGTCGCCGAGATCACCTCGATCCCGCGCCCCCCGGACGGCGTGGAGGAGGTGCCGGCCATGCTGTCGCGGCTGCTGGAGGCGCACGAGGCCATCCTCGTGGACGCCCACGACGCCGCTGCCCGGACCGTCGGACTCGGCGACGACGGCACCAACGACCTGCTCGTCTCGCAGGTCGTGCGAACCGGGGAACTGCAGGCGTGGTTCCTGGCCGAGCATCTGGTCGACACCCCGCTGGTCCGCGCCTGACCGGCAGCGGCACTTGACGGGCAGAACCGCCCGAAGGGCAGCGGCACCCGACCGGCCGAAGGCGGCGGACCGGCCGGCTCCGCGCACAGCGCCTGCCCGTCCCCGCGCCTGCCCGTCCCCGTGCCTGCCCCGACCCCGTGCCTGCCCCGACCCCGTCGGGGCCCGCCGCGCTCCGGGTGACTCCCCGGCAGCCGTACGATCCCGGGATGGCGATCACCTACGTGTGGCGGGGCGACTTCGACGACCTGAGCCTCGACGTCCTGCACGCCGACGGGTTCGGCGGTCCGGTCGTCAGGACCGCATGGCGGGCGCGGCTGGAGCGTCACAGCCTGGGCTGGGTCTGCGCGTGGGAGGACGGCTCCCTGATCGGCTTCGTCAACGTGATCGGGGACGGCGGCGCCCACGCCTTCCTCCTGGACACCGTGGTGGCCCGCCACCGCAGATCGCTCGGGGTCGGCGCCGCCCTGGTCGCAGCGGCGGTCGAAGGGGCCCGGGCCGCACGGTGCGCGTGGGTGCACGTCGACTTCGAGGAACACCTGCGGAGTTTCTACCTCGACACCTGCGGATTCCGGGTGACCGCGGCGGGAGTGATCGCACTCTGACGCGGGGTCGGATCCCCATGTTTCCGCGGGCGGTCTCCGCCTGCCCGCTCGGGCGGACTCCGCCCGGCCGCGGGCCGTACGCCGACCGGCCGCGCCGGTCCTGTTCCGGTGGGGGGACGGACGACGGCCGCCCCGCCCGTGCCCGTACGCCGGTACGGAGCCCCGCTCCGGCCGAGGTCGCCGAGGTCGTCCCACCCCCCGGACGCCCCGCCCCAGCAGGGGGATCGAGAGGCAGCGGGGGCACGGGGTGCGGACCGAAGGCACGCCGGGTGCGGGCGGCGGTACGGCGCACGGGGCGCACAACCGGCGCACGGGGGCTCGATTGGATCATATTGCGCTCCGGCGTCTGCGGGCGCGCGCGGGCGCTTTTCGGAAATGCCGCGGCTCAAATTCAGCGATATCCGTGCAAGGGGGACGCGGCGTGACTGAACTTTTTCACAGGTGATCACTTGGCATATGTCCCGCGCGTACGGAGTAGCCCTGCGGGATGGGGGGCGTGCATGCAAGGACGCGAATACCGCCTTCGGCCGCGATGCATCCTCTAATGTGATTGGCATGAACGGGCGAAGTCGGAGTGAGACCCGTCGCGAAGGGCAATCGGAGAAGAGTACGAGGCGAGAGATCGCCGCTCTCCGTGCAGCCGGGTCAGCCGGAAAGAGTCCGGAGCCGGCGGTGCCGCTGCGTCGACGTTCGGCGTGATGCGCCCGGGAATGTCTGAATGACCATTCGTGGAATGAGTGAGAACAAGTGGGGGACGGCCGTGACCAATCCTTTCGATGACGAGTCGGGACGGTTCGTTGCGCTGGTCAACGACGAGGGGCAGTACTCGCTGTGGCCCGTGCACATCGAGATTCCGGGCGGCTGGCGCGCCGTGGGCCCGGAGGGATCGCGCCAGGAATGTCTGGAAGCGATCGAAGCCGCCTGGACCGACATGCGCCCCGCCGGCCTGGTGCGGGCTACGGAGTCCGTCGCCGAGTAGAGCCTCGGCACTCGGTGCGGGAGGGGACCGGGACCTGGCGCGCGGGAGGGGATCGCCCCTCGGCGCGGAGGAGTTCGGCGTGCGATCCAGCACGCGACTCCGATCGGTTCCGCTCTTCTTCTGAGCGGAATCGATCGGATTGGGCCGACGTTCGATCCTCGTCCGGCGGCAATCCCTCTCTTTCTTCCGCGCGGCCTCGCCGACCCGTCCCCAGGGAGCCCGTGAACCGCTCCGCGGTGCCTTCTCGGCGCAGGTGAAAGCGGGTGGGCTCCGGGTGCATGCGCCGGGTGCGCGCGTCCGGCGCGAAACCCCGGTGATTCCCTCTCCGGCGCCGCACCGAATCCTCACTCCGCCTCGGTGGGTTCTCGGCCGACGGCGTGCGCTCCGGCAGGGCGGGGTTCTCCCCGCCTTCCTTGTCGTCCCCGAAATCTCTCCCCAAAGGTGTCGACCGGCATGTATGAAAACGACTCGATCCCGTCCCGTGCCATTCCCGGAGAACTCCTCGAACTGACCCTCGCGCAGCAGGGTGTGTGGTACGGCCAGCAGGTCGAACCAGAAAGTCCGAAATTCAACATCGCCGAGTGCTTCGAGATCCGCGGTGATCTGGACACCGGGACGTTCGCGGCCGCCGTCGCCCGTACCGTCGCCCTGTGCGACAGCCTCAACGTCGAGCTGGTCGTCAGGGACGGGGTGGTACGCCAACGGGTCGCGCCCCCACCCCGGTCCGGCGCCGACCGGATCCGGCTGGTCGATCTCTCCGGGGCCGACGACCCCGCCGCCGCGGCCGAGCGCTACCTGGCCGACGACATGGCCACCGTCGACCGGATCGACGTCCCGCGGCACACCTTCACACTGCTGCGACTCGGTCCAGGACGGCACTACTGGTACATCCGCTTCCACCACATCGCCGTCGACGGACTCGGCAGCGCCGTCTTCGCCCGCACGGTGGCCGATCTCTACGCCCGCGCTCTGCGGGGCGAGGACATCCTCGAGGCCGAGCTGCCCCCCGCCCCGCTCCGCGACCTCCTCGCCGACGAGGCGGCCTACCTCGACTCCGACCGCTACGAGGCGGACCGGACCTACTGGACCGCCAAGTTCGCCGACCGCGCGCCGGGGACGGCGGTCCCGGCCGACGCCACGACCCCGGCCGGCGTCGCCGGCTCCCATGACGGGGGCGGTGACGGGAACGGGGCGCGGGGCGGCACGCCGCTCATCCGCCGGCGTACCGCTGCCCACCCGACGGCTGTTCCCGCCGCGGCGGACGGCGTGCACCTCCACTCCGGCGAGACGCTGCCCGTCGCCGTCTTCGACGACCTGCGCCGACTCGCCGCGGCCAACCGCACCAGCTGGACCGCCGTCCTGGTGAGCGCGGTCGCCGCCTACGTGGGACGTGCCACCGGCACCAGCGACGTCGTGGTGGGCCTCGCCTCCAACGGCCGCCACGGCGGACTGCGGCACATCGTCGGCATGACCGCCAACATCCTGCCGCTGCGGCTGAACATCACCGCCGACATGACGGTCGGCGCGCTGGTCCGTGCCGTCGCCGGCGAGATGCGCGGCGCCCTGCGCCACCGGCGCTTCTCCCGCGAGCAGCTCGCCCGTGAACTCCGGATGGCCGACGACGCGGCGCGCCTGACCGACGTCGTCGTCAACATCATGGGCTACGAGTACGACCTCGAGTTCGCCGGCAGCCCCGCCACCTCCCGCGTGCTCTCCATCGGCCCGGTCGACGACGTCTCGCTCTTCGTCTCCGAACGCTCCGAGGGCACCGGTCCGCTGATCGGATTCGACGCCGACCAGGAGCTGTACCGCCCCGAGGACGTGCGGCTGAGCCAGCGCGCCGTCATCTCCTTCCTGTCGGCCCTCGCCGGAGCGGAGACCGAAACCCCCCTGCGCGAGCTGCCGTTGCTCGACGCCGAGACGGCCGGTGAACTCCTCGCCCACGGTCGGGGCGCCGCCCTCGCGCCACAGGGCCCGGCGCACGCCACGAGTCTGCCCGACGCGTTCGGAGCCCAGGTCCGCCGCACCCCGGACGCTCCGGCGGTGGTGGACGGCGCCGTCACCCTCTCCTACCGGGACCTCGCACGGACCGCGGCGGAGCTCTCCGGAGCACTGGCGGGCTGGGGCCTCGCTCCCGAGGACGGCGTCGGCGTCCTGGTGGACCGCTCGGCGGCCGTGGTGGCCGCCACCCTCGGCGTGGTCGGGGCGGGCGCCGCGTACGTACCGATGGACGCCGGCTGGCCCGAGGAGCGCCTCGGCCGCGTCGCGGGGGTCGCCGGGATCCGCGCCCTCGTTGTCGACGAGGCCGCTGCGGGGCGGCACTGGGTGAAGGTGACGGCCGCCGTGCTGCCGGTGATCGTCGTCGACGCCGTCGGCGGGATCCTGCGCGGGGGTCCGCCGCGCCCCGGACGGCCGGCGGACGTGGCGCGCGCGGACCGGCTCGCCTACACGATGTTCACCTCCGGCTCCACCGGCCTGCCGAAGGGCGTCGGGGTCACCCACGCGGACGTCCTCGCGCTCGCCGCCGACACCGCCTGGACCGGCGGGGCGTACGAGGCGGTGCTGCTGCACTCCGCCTACGTCTTCGACGCGTCCACCTTCGAGATATGGGTGCCGCTCCTGCACGGCGGCCGGGTGGTCGTCGCCCCGCCGGGCGTCCTGGAGGCCCCCGTCCTGACCGGCCTGGTCGCGCGGTACGGAGTGACCGCGCTCTTCCTCACCACGGCCCTGTTCAACGTGGTCGCCGAAGCGGACCCGGCCGCCTTCGCCGGAGTGCGCCTGGTCGCGGCGGGCGGGGAGGCCGCCACACCGGACCTGATGCAGCGGGTGGCGGCCGCCGCGCCCCGTACCCGCGTCCTGCACGTGTACGGACCCACCGAGACCACCACCTTCGCCGCCCGCCACCAGGTGTCCGCCGACACGTCCGGAGTGCCGCCCGTCGGACGCCCGCTCGACGGGACGCTGCTCCACGTCCTCGACCGCGATCTCGGCCTGGTACCGCCCGGAGTGGTGGGGGAGCTGTACGTGGGCGGCCGCGGTGTCGCCCGCGGTTACCAGGGGCGTCCCGCGCTCACCGCCGGCCGGTTCGTCGCGGACCCGCACGGTCCGCACGGGGCGCGCATGTACCGCACCGGCGACCTGGTCCGCTGGACCGCGCACGGCGAGATCGAGTACGTGGGACGCGTGGACGGGCAGGTCAAGCTTCGCGGGTACCGCATCGAACCCGCCGAGATCGAGAGCGCCCTGCTCGCCGATCCGGACGTGCGCGCCGTCGCCGTCCTGGTCCGCGAGGACATACCCGGCGACCGCCGGCTCGTCGCCTACGTCGTACCCGCTCCGGGTGCCCGCCCGGACGACACCGCGCTCGCCCGCCGGGTCGGCCGCATTCTGCCCGCGTACATGGTGCCCTCCGTCTTCGTGACACTCGATGCGCTGCCGCTCAACCCCAACGGCAAGGTCGACCGCCGCGCCCTGCCCGCACCCCCCGCCGCGGCCCCGACGGGCCGCGCCCCGCGCACCGCCTTCGAAGAGGTCCTGGCCGGCCTGTTCGCGGACGTCCTGGGCGTCGAAGCGGTCGGCGCCGACGACAACTTCTTCTCCCTGGGCGGCCACTCGCTGCTCGCCACCCGGCTCACCGGCCGGGTGCGCGCCGCCCTGGGCGCCGAACTCGACCTGCGCACCCTCTTCGACCACCCCACGGTCGCCTCGCTCGCCGCCGTCCTCGACACCACCGGCGCCGCCCGGCCCGCGCTCACCCCGCAGCCGCGGCCCGCGGCGGTGCCGCTCTCCTTCGCGCAGCGCCGGCTGTGGTTCCTCAACCGGGCGGAGGGCCCCGGCGACACCTACACCATTCCGCTCGTCCTGGAACTCGACGGTCCGCTCGACACCGAGTCGCTCCGGGGCGCGCTGGCCGACGTCATCGCCCGGCACGAGAGCCTGCGCACCGTCTTCGCCGAGCACGACGGCGTACCGCGTCAGGAAGTCCTCGACGCTGCCGTCGCGGCCGGGCTGGTCCCGCTCGTCGTCCAGCGGCCCCCGGCCGGGGACCCCGGCACCGGCGCCTGGGCGGAGGAAACGATCCGCCGCCTGATCGCCGAGCCCTTCGACCTCACCGGTGACGTCGCCGTCCGCGCCCGTCTCCTCCAGGAGGCCCCGGCCCGCCACCTCCTGGTCCTCGTCCTCCACCACGTCGTCGCCGACGGCTGGTCCCTCGCGCCCCTCGTCCGCGACCTCGGCGCCGCCTACCGTGCCAGGACCGAGGGCACCGGCAGCCCCGAATGGCCCGCGCTGCCGGTGCAGTACGCCGACTACACCCTCTGGCAGCGCCGGCTGCTCGGCGACGACGCCGACCCCCACAGCCTCGCCGCGCTCCAGCTCGACCACTGGCGCCGGGCCCTGCGCGGCGCCCCCGACCTGATCGACCTGCCCCTGGACCGGCCGCGCCCGGCGGTCCCCAGCCACCGGGGCGACGCCGTCCCCTTCGTCCTGCCCGCACCCGAGCACGCCGCTCTCGTCCGGCTCGCCCGGGCGACCGGCTGCACCCCCTTCATGGTGCTCCAGGCGGCACTGGCGGTGACGCTGCACGCCCACGGAGCCGGTACGGACATCCCCCTGGGGACGGCCGCGGCGGGCCGCCCGGACGAGGCTCTCGGCGACCTGGTCGGCTTCTTCGTCAACACCGTCGTGCTGCGCACCGACCTCTCGGGCGATCCGACCTTCCGCGAACTGCTGACACGCATAAGGGAGTTCGACATCGCCGCCTTCAGCCACGGCGACCTTCCCTTCGAGCGGATCGTGGAAGCGGTCAATCCGGAAAGGTCCGGCGACCACCACCCGCTCTTCCAGACCATGCTGGTCCTGCAGAACCAGGACCGGGCGGAGCTGGACCTGCCGGGCATCACCACCCGCGACCGGTCCCGGCACACCGGGATCAGCAAGTTCGACCTGACCTTCTCACTGACCGAACTCGGCGGCACACCGGACGGCACGGGCGCCGGCACCGGTGCGCCCTCGGGCATCGGCGGCCACCTGGAGTACGCGACCGACCTCTTCGACGCCACCACCGCGCGCGGTCTCAGCGACCGCCTCGCCCGGATCCTCACCCTCGCCGTCGCCGACCCCGACCGCCGGGTCGGCGCGTACGACCCGGCCGGACCGGACGAGCGGGACCTGGTCCTCGCCCAAGGCCGCGGAAGGGCACGGCCGTTGCCCGTCCTCACCGTCCCCGAGGCTGTCCGCGAGCAGGCCCTGCGCACCCCCGGGGCGACCGCCGTCCGCGACGCGCGCACCCGTCTCACCTACGCGGAACTCGACACCCGCGCCGACGCCCTCGCCCACGTGCTGCGCGAGCGCGGCGCGGGCCGCGAGGACCGGGTGGCCATCGCCGCGCCGCAGTCCGTGCACACCGTCGTCGCGATGCTGGCCGTACTGCGGGCCGGCGCCGCCTACGTACCCGTCGACCCGGAGTACCCGGCGACCCGCATCCGCCACATGCTCGACGACGCCCGGCCGGTCCTGCTGCTCACCACCGCGGACACCCACCCGGCCCTGCCCTCCGTCGATCTGCCCTGGCTCGCCCTCGACGCCACCCCCACCCCGCCCGCCGCGGACCTCCCGCCCCTCGGCCACGTGCCCCACCCGGCGGACGCCGCGTACGTCATCTACACCTCCGGCTCCACCGGCCGCCCCAAGGGCGTGGTGGTGCCCCACCGCGCGCTCGCCAACCACATGGCGTGGATGGCGGACCACCTCGGCGTCACCGGCGAGGACCGGGTCCTGGCGCGTACCTCCACCAGCTTCGACGCCTCCGTCTGGGAGCTGTGGCTCCCGCTGACGACCGGTGCCGAAGTGTGCGTGATGCCGTCCGAAGCCAACCGGGAGCCCACCGAACTCGTCTCCTGGATGCGCCGGTTCGAGGTCACCGTCGCCCAGTTCGTGCCCTCGCACCTGACCCACGTCCTCGCCGAGGCCGCCCCCACCGCGCCCCCGCCCCGGCCCCGCGCCGTGCTGTGCGGCGGGGAGCCCCTGCCGCGCTCCCTCGCCGTCGAGATCACCGCCCGGTGGGGCGCCGACGTGCACAACCTGTACGGGCCCACCGAAGCGACCATCGACGCCACCGCACACCGCGACGACACCAGCCGGACCGGCGCCGCGACCGAGACGGTCCCGATCGGCCGACCCGTCGACACCATGCGCGCGTACGTCCTCGACAGCCGGCTGCGCCCCGTACCGCCCGGCGTCACCGGGGAGTTGTACCTCAGCGGCCCCAACCTCGCCCGGGGTTACCTGCGCCGGCCCGGTCTGACCGCCGAACGCTTCGTCGCCGACCCCCTCGCCGCAGGCGGCGCCCGCATGTACCGCACCGGCGACCTCGTGCGATGGAACGCGCACGGGCTGCTCGAGTACCTCTCCCGCGCCGACGACCAGGTCAAACTGCGCGGATTCCGCATCGAGTTGGGAGAGGTGGAGGCAGCGCTCCTGGCGCACCCCGGTGTCGTCGGAGCCTGCGCCGTGATCCGCGAGGACGCGCCCGGACGGCGCCGCCTCGTCGCCTACGCCGTGACCGACGACCCCGCCGCGCGCCCCGTCCTGCTGCGCGACGCCCTCGCCGAGGCCCTGCCGCACCACATGGTGCCCTCCGCCGTCGTCGCCCTGGACGCCCTGCCCCTCCTGCCCAACGGCAAGGTGGACCGGCGCGCCCTGCCCGAACCAGAACCGGAGACCGACGGTCCGGCCGAGAACGCGCGGCTCACCTTCCGGGAGGAGCTGCTGGCGGGAATCTTCGCCGACGTACTGCACCGGCCCCGCGTCGGACCCCGCAGCAGCTTCTTCGACCTCGGCGGACACTCGTTGCTCGCCATGCGCGTGGTGAGCCGTGTCCGCGCGGTGCTGGGCGTGGAGATCGCCGTACGCACCCTCTTCGAGCACCCGACCGTCGCGGACCTGGCGCGCGCCCTCGACCCGGCCGCCCAGACCCGCCCTCCCGTGGTCCCGGCCGAGCGGCGCCCCGACCCCCTCCCGCTCTCCTCGGCCCAGCAGCGCCTCTGGTTCCTGGGGCGCCTCGAAGGGCCCAGCTCCACCTACAACATCCCGCTCGTCCTCGAACTCGGCGGCGCCCTCGACACGGACGCGCTGCGCGCCGCCCTGCACGACGTCGTGGAGCGGCACGAGTCGCTGCGCACCCTCTTCCCCGAACGGGACGGGACCCCCTACCAGTCGGTCGTCGGCGCGGACATCGCCACCCCCGGGCTGCCCGTGGTGGGGGTGGCCCCCGCCGACCTGGAGGACGCCGTACTCGACGCCGTCCGGGAGCCGTTCGACGTCGCCACGGACCTGCCGCTGCGCGCCCTGCTCCTGCGCCCCGCCCCCGGCCGGCACGTCCTGGTGCTGGTCCTGCACCACATCGCCGCCGACGGCTGGTCCCTCGCCCCCCTCGCCCGCCACCTCGGCGAGGCCTACCGGGCGCGCCTCGCCGGCGAGGCGCCCGAGCGGGCCCCGGGCACCCCGCTCCAGTACGCCGACTACACCCTCTGGCAGCACGCCGCCCTGGGCGACGGCACCGCCCCGCACAGCGCCCTGCGCCGCCAGCTGGACCACTGGCACACCGCCCTCGCGGGACTGCCGGGCCTGATCGACCTGCCGCTGGACCGGCCGCGCCCGGTCACCACCGACCCGAGGGGAGCCACCCACGCCTTCGACGTGCCGCCCGCTCTCCACGCCCGGCTCCTGCTCCTCGCGCGGGAGTCGGGCAGCAGCCTCTTCATGGTGCTCCAGTCGGCGGTGGCCGCCCTGCTGCACCGGCACGGAGCGGGCGACGACATCCCGCTCGGTACCCCCGTCGCCGGTCGCACCGACGAGGCGCTGGAGGACCTGGTCGGGTTCTTCGTCAACACCCTCGTGCTCCGCACGGACCTCTCCGGCAGCCCGACCTTCCGCGAACTCCTTGTGCGCGTGCGTGAGTTCGACCTGGCCGCCTACGAGCACCAGGACGTCCCCTTCGAGCGACTGGTGGAGAGCCTCAACCCCGTCCGGGCCCGCAACCACCACCCGCTCTTCCAGACCATGCTGGTCCTGCAGAACCAGGAGACCGTCCGCCCCGACCTCCCCGGCCTCACCGTGGAGGACCGGCTCGTCCACAACGGCCTGAGCAAGTTCGACCTCACCTTCGCGTTCACCGAGGAAGCCGACGGGGGTGGTCTCGGCGCCGGCATCGAGTACGCCACCGCCCTCTTCGACCGCGACACCGTCGAGACGCTCGCCGCCCGGCTCCTCCGCCTCCTCGAACAGGTGGCCGCCGACCCGGGCCGTCCGCTCCGCGCCTACGACCTGCTGACCGCCGACGAACGCGACCGGGTCGTCCGCCGGGGAACAGGCCGGCCGCTCGCCCCGGCCGCACCGGAGGCCACCCTGCCGGCCCGCTTCGCCGCCCAGGCGCTGCGCACCCCGCACGCGGTGGCGGTCACCGACGGCTCCACCGCCCTCGGCTACGCCCTCCTCGACACCCTCTCCGCCGACCTCGCCGCCGCCCTGGCCGGGCTCGGCGTCGGCCCCGAGTGCGGCGTCGGCGTCCTGCTGACCCGGTCGGCCGCCGTGGTGACGGCCTCCCTCGGCGCGGTCCGCGCGGCCGGCGCCTACGTCCCGATGGACGCGCACTGGCCCGGGGAGCGGCTCGACCAGGTCGCCACGGTGGCGTCCGTGCGGGTCCTCGTCGTGGACGAGGCCGCCCTCGCCTCGGGGTGGGTGACCGAGGCGGCCGGCCGACTGCCGGTCGTGGTGGTGGACCGGGTCGGCCGGATCCTGCGCGGCTCGCCCGAGCGACCGGGCGTCCCGGCCGCCGTACCGGGGCCCGCGGCCCTCGCCTACACCATGTTCACCTCCGGCTCCACCGGGGTGCCCAAGGGCGTCGGGGTCACCCACGCCGACGTGGCCGCGCTCGCCGACGACTCCGCCTGGGGCGACGGCGCGGTGGACGCGGTGCTGATGCACTCGGCGTACGTCTTCGACGCCTCCACCTTCGAGATCTGGGCCCCCCTCCTGCACGGCGGCAGGATCGTCGTCGCACCGGAAGGCGTCCTGGAGGCCCGGGTCCTCGGCGAAGCCGTCCACGAGCAGGGGGTGAGCGCCCTCTTCCTGACGACGGCGCTCTTCAACGTGATCGCCGAGACCGACCCGGGCGCCTTCCGGGGTCTGCGCCTCCTCTGTGCCGGCGGGGAACTCGCCTCCCCGGACGCCATGCAGCGGATCGCCGCCACGACCCCCGGTCTGCGCGTCCTGCACGTGTACGGGCCGACCGAGACCACCACCTTCGCCACCCGCTACGACGTGCCCGCCGGCCTCCCGGCCGGACCACCGCCCATCGGCCGCCCGCTGGACGGCATGCGGCTGTACGTGCTCGACGGCTCCCTCGGCCCCGTCGCTCCGGGTGTCGTCGGCGAGCTCTACCTCGCCGGGCACGGGGTGTCCCGGGGCTACTCGGGGCTTCCCGCCCTGACCGCCACCCGTTTCGTCGCCGATCCGTACGGGCCCGCGGGCGGGCGGATGTACCGCACCGGTGACCTCGTCCGCTGGACCCGGGACGGAGAGGTCGCCTACGTCACCCGCGCGGACGGCCAGGTGAAGCTGCGCGGCTACCGCATCGAACTCGGCGAGATCGAGGGGATCCTCGCCTGTTGCGAAGGGGTCGCCGACTCCTTCGCCGTCGTCCGCGAGGACACCGCCGGCGACCGGCGCCTCGTCGCGTACGTGGTGCCGGCCGCCGGAGCACGTCCCGCGCCGGCCGACCTCGCCCGGGCCGTCGGCCGTTCGCTGCCCGCCTACATGGTGCCCTCGGCGTTCGTGCTGCTCGACGCGCTGCCGCTGACCGCCAACGGCAAGGTGGACCGGCGCGCGCTCCCCGCACCCGTGCACGGGGCCCCGCACCGGGAGGGACCGGTCCGGCCGGCCCGCACCGCCCGCGAGGAGATCCTCCGCGGCCTCTTCGCCGACGTGCTCGGACTCGACACGGCGGACGCCGACGGCGACTTCTTCGCCCTCGGCGGCCACTCCCTGCTCGCCACTCGCCTCGCCGCCCGCATCCGCACCGCGCTCGGCGTGGAGGTCCCGGTCAAGGCGCTCTTCGAGCACCCCACCCCGGCAGCCCTCGCCGCGGTGCTGGACAGTGCCGAGGAGGCCAGAACACCCCTGGTGAGGGCGGAGACCCGCCCTCACCCGCTGCCGCTCTCCTCCGCCCAGCAACGCCTCTGGTTCCTGGGCCGGCTGGAGGGCCCGAGCGCCACCTACAACGTGCCGCTCGTCCTCGGCCTCGACGGACAGCTCGACACCGACGCCCTGGAGAGCGCCCTCGTAGACGTCGTCCGGCGCCACGAGAGCCTGCGGACCGTCTTCCCCGAGACCGACGGGGTGGCCGAGCAAGTGGTGCTCGACGGCGCGGGCGCCGACCTCGACCTGACACCCCGGGACACCGACCCGGCCCGTCTGGACGACGTGCTCACCGCCGAGGTGGCGCATCCCTTCGACGTGAGCACCGAACTCCCGGTCCGCGGACGGCTGCTGCGGCTCGGCCCGGACTCCCACGTCCTGGTGCTGGTCCTGCACCACATCGCCGGCGACGGCTGGTCCCTCGCTCCGCTCGCCCGCGATCTGGGCGAGGCGTACCGGGCGCGCAGCCAGGGCGAGGAGGCCGGCTGGACCGAACTCGCCGTCCAGTACACCGACTACACCCTCTGGCAGCGCGCGCTGCTCGGCGAGGAGGACGACCCCTCCAGCCAGGCCGCCCGCCAGCTGGCCTTCTGGCGCGGTGCCCTCACCGGCGCTCCCGAACTGCTCGAACTGCCCTGCGACCGGCCGAGGCCCGCGGTCCCCTCGTACTGCGGCGACGCACACGCCTTCACCGTCACCGCCGACACCCACCGGGCGCTCGCCGACCTCGCCCGGACCCGGGGCAGCAGCCTCTTCATGGTGCTCCAGGCCGCCCTCTCCGTCCTCCTCTCCCGCCACGGAGCGGGCGACGACATCCCGCTGGGCACCGCGGTCGCCGGCCGCACCGACGAGGCACTCGACGACCTGGTCGGCTTCTTCGTCAACACCCTCGTGCTGCGCACCGACCTGAGCGGCAACCCCACGTTCGGCGAGGTCGTCGACCGCGTACGCGACTTCGACCTGGCCGCCTACGCCCACCAGGACCTGCCGTTCGAACGGCTGGTGGACGCACTCAGCCCCGCCCGGGCCCAGAACCACCACCCGCTCTTCCAGACCATGCTCGTCCTCCAGAACCAGGCCGACGCCACGATCGACCTGCCCGGGCTCACCGTGTCGGAGCGGCCCGTGCACACCGGCATCAGCAAGTTCGACCTCACCTTCACCTTCACCGAGACGTCCGACGACGCCGGCCGGCCGGCCGGTCTGCGGGGCGTCCTGGAGTTCTCCACCGAACTCTTCGCCCCGGCCACCGCGCACACCCTGGCCGCCCGGCTGACCCGGCTTCTCGGCACCCTCGCCACCGACCCCGGGCAGCACGTCCGCACCGTGGACGTCCTGCACGCGGACGAGCGCCGGGCCCTGGACCGCGTCGCGCACGGCCCGGCCCGGCCCGCTGCGGCGCGCACTGCGCCCGAGGCGTTCCGCGCGCAGTGCGCCCGGACCCCGGAGGCGGTCGCCGTACAGGACGGCGCCGACCGGCTCACCTACCGCGAACTCGACCTGCTCTCCGACGCCCTCGCCCACCACCTGCACGAACGGGGCATCGGCCGCGGCGATCTGGTCGCCCTGGCGCTGGAGGGCACCGCCGACCAGGTCCTCGCGGTGCTGGCGGTGACCAAGGCCGGCGCCGCCTACCTGCCGGTCGACCTGGAGTACCCCGAGGCGCGCATCGCGTACATGCTCGACGACGCCCGCCCGGCGCTGCTCCTCACCCACGCGTCCCGCGCCGCACACTCCGGCCTCCCGCTGCCCCGCCTCACGCTCGACGACCGGTCCGCCTGGGCCACCGGCAGCGCGCCACCGGCCGCCGCCGCGCCCGACCCGCGCGACGCGGCGTACGTCATCTACACCTCCGGCTCCACCGGCCGTCCCAAGGGGGTGGTCGTCACCCACGCCTCCCTGACCAACCACATGGCGTGGATGGCGGACCACCTCGGCCTCACCGGCGACGACCGGGTCCTCGCCCGCACCTCGCCGAGCTTCGACGCCTCGGTCTGGGAGACCTGGCTGCCGCTCCTGCACGGCGGCTCCACCTGCCCCGTGCCCCCCGCCCTCAACCACGACCCCGCCGCGCTGCTGGCACGGATGCGCGCCGAGGGCGTGACCCTCGCCCAGTTCGTCCCCTCGCACCTCGCGGCCGTCCTGACCGGCACCGGCCCCGGCACGGTGCCCCCGACGCTGCGGGCCGTCCTGTGCGGCGGCGAACCGCTGCCCCGCACACTCGCGGACCGCGTCGCGCGGGAGTGGCGGACCGAGGTGCACAACCTCTACGGGCCGACCGAGGCCACCATCGACGCCACCGCCCACCACCACCGCACCACCGCGGGGGACGGACCGGCCGGGGAGGGGAGCGTGCCGCTCGGACGCCCGGTCGACAACACCCGCGCCTACGTGCTCGACGCCTCGCTGCGGCCGGTGCCGCCCGGGGTCACCGGCGAACTCCACCTCGCGGGCGACGGCCTCGCCCGCGGCTACCTGCGGCGCCCCGGCCTGACCGCCTCCCGGTTCACCGCCGACCCGTACGGTCCGGCCGGAAGCCGGATGTACCGCACCGGCGACCTCGTCCGGCGGGACGGTGACGGTCTGCTCACCTACGTCTCGCGCGCCGACGACCAGGTGAAGGTGAACGGCTTCCGCATCGAACCGGGCGAGATCGAGGCCGCCCTCACCGCGCTCGACTCCATCGCCACCGCCTGCGTCCAGGTCCGTGAGGACCGGCCCGGCGAGCGCCGCCTCGTCGCCTACACCGTCCCCGGCCCGCGCGGCGGCTCCCCGGCGCCGGCCGAGCACGAACTGCGCGCCCGCCTGGCCGAGACCCTGCCGCCGTACATGGTGCCCGCCGTCTTCGTCCCCCTCGACGCGCTGCCGCTGCTGCCCAACGGCAAGACCGACCGGCGCGCCCTGCCCGCCCCGGCCCGCCCGGACGCCGCCCGGCCCGGCGGCCTGCCCCGCACCGCGAGGGAACGGGCGCTCTGCGAGGTGTTCGCCTCCGTCCTGCGCACGGGCACCGTCCGCACCGACGACGACTTCTTCGCGCTCGGCGGCGACAGCATCCTCTCCATCCAGCTGGTCAGCCGTGCCCGCGAGGCCGGCCTGCGGGTCACCCCCCGCGACGTCTTCGCGCACCGCACGCCCGAGGCCATCGCGGCCGCCGCCACCGAACTGGACCAGGACCCGGTACCCGGCTTCCCCGCCGGGAGCGCAGCCTCCGGGCACCCGGGGACCGGCGTCGTGCCGGCCACCCCGATCGTCGCCTGGTTCCTGGAACGACCCGGCCCCACGGAGGGGTACAACCAGTCCGGGGTGCTGCGCACACCGTCGGGGGCCGGCGCCGACACCCTGACGGCAGCCCTGCAACTCCTCCTCGACCAGCACGACATGCTCCGGCTCCGCGTCGGCGGCCCGGCCGGGGACGGGATGCTCCTCGAAGCGCTGCCACCCGGCTCCGTACCGGCCCGCGACCGGTTCACCCGCATCGATGTGACGGGTCTCGACGACGATGCCGTCCGCGCCGCCCTCACCGGGGCCGGCGAAGCGGCCCGCGGGCGGCTGAACCCCGCCGACGGCCGCGTCGTCGAGGCCGTCTGGTGCGACGCGGGCCCCCGGGCACGAGGCCGGCTGCTCCTCGTCGTCCACCACCTCGCCGTCGACGCCGTCTCCTGGCGGATCCTCACCGACGACCTCGCCACGGCCTGGCGGGCCGTCACCGAGCGCGCGGCAGCGGGCGGCCGCTCCGACGGCTCCGCCGGACCGGGCGCACGGCTCCCCGCCGTCGCCACCTCCTACCGCCAGTGGGCGCACCTCCTCGCCTCCCAGGCGCACAGCACCGCCCGGGAGGCGGAACTCCCGCTCTGGGAAGCGACGTCGCTCACCCCCGACCCGCAGTTGGGACACCGCCCGCTCGATCCCCGCACGGACACCGCCGGCCGGACCCGCACCCTCGTCACCCGGCTGCCCGCCTCCCGCACGGCGCCGCTGCTCACCACCGTGCCCGCCGCCTTCCACGCCGGAGTGGACGACGTCCTGCTCACCGGCCTCGCCCTCGCGGTGAGCTCCTGGCGCGCGGCACGGGCCGACGGCTCCGGATCCACCCCCACCGCCGTCCTCGTCGATCGGGAGGGCCACGGCCGGGAGCAGATCGACGACCGCGTCGACCTCTCCCGTACCGTCGGCTGGTTCACCACCCTCTACCCCGTCCGGGTCGACGCCGGCCCCCTCGACCCCCGCGACCCCGGTCACTTCGACGCCGCACGGGTCGAACGCGCCCTCAAGCGCGTCAAGGAGCAGTTGCGCGCCGTCCCCGACCACGGGATCGGCTACGGGATGCTCCGCCGGCTCAACCCGGCGACCCGCGCCCGGCTGGCCGCCGCCCCCGATCCCCAGATCGGCTTCAACTACCTCGGGCGGTACGCCGACGCGGGCGGCGCGGGCGGGGGCGCCGACTGGGACGTCCTGCTCGACGCCGGCGGGCCGCGCGCGCAGGACCCAGGCATGCCCGTCCACCACGTGCTCGACATCAACGCGCACACCGAGGACGGGACCGACGGACCGACCCTCGTGACCCGCTGGACCTGGCCCGCCGACCTCCTCGGGGAGACGGACGTCCAGGCCCTGTCCGAGGCGTTCGGCCGCGCCCTGCGCGCCCTCTCCGACCACGCGGCACGACCCGAGGCGGGCGGCTGGACGCCGTCCGACCTTCCCCTGGTCTCCCTGGACCAGGCCCAGATCGACCGACTGCAGAACAAGTGGGGTGGACGCAAGTGACCGGGTTCCAGTTGGAGGACGTACTGCCGCTGACGCCGTTGCAGGCCGGCATGCTCTTCCACGCGCTGTACGACTCCCACGCCGTGGACGTCTACACCGCGCAGTTCGTCTTCGACCTCGAAGGCACCCCCGACGTCCCCGCGCTGCGCGCCGCCGTCGGCGGTCTGCTGCGGCGGCACGCCAACCTCCGGGTCGGCTTCCTCCACGAGGACCTGCCCGAGCCCGTACAGGCCGTCGCCACCGAGGTGCCGGTGCCGCTGGAGGTGGAGGACCTGACGGGCCCGGACGGTCCGGCCGCGACCGAGGCGCGCCTCGCCGCGTTCCTCGCCGCCGACCGGATCCGGCGCTTCGACCTCGGTACCCCGCCGCTGATGCGCTTCACGCTGCTGCGCACCGCCCCACGCCGTCACCGCCTCGTCATGACCGCCCACCACATCCTCCTCGACGGCTGGTCGATGCCCCTGCTGGTACGGGAGCTGTTCGCGCTGTACGCGACCGGGGGCGACGACACCGGTCTGCCGCGCGTCGCGCCGTACCGCGGCTACCTCGCCTGGCTGGCCCAGCAGGACCGCACCGAGGCCCTGGACACCTGGCGGACCGCGCTGGCCGGCGTCGAGGCGCCGACCCTGCTCGCCGGACGCGGCGGGGCAGCCCGGCCCGCGCCGCCGGAACCGGCCGTTCCCGGGGAGGTGCCCGTCTCCGGGGAGCTGCCGGCCACGTTCGTGCTCGAGTTGGACGAAGCCACCACCCGGGGGCTGCGCGAGACCGCCCGCGCCCACCGGCTCACCCTCAACACCCTGGTCCAAGGCGCCTGGGGGCTGCTGCTCGCCCGGCTCACCGGCCGCTCCGACGTCGTCTTCGGCACCACCGTCTCCGGCCGCCCGCCGGAGATACCCGGCGTGGAGTCGATGGTCGGGCTCTTCATCAACACCGTGCCGGTACGCCTGCGACCGGAACCCGGTGACACCCTCGCCACCCTCCTGACCCGCCTCCAGGACGAACAGGGCCGCCTCCTGGGCGCGCAGTTCGTGGGACTGACCGAGATCAGCGAGGCCACCGGGATCGGTGAACTCTTCGACACCCTCACGGTGTTCGAGAACTATCCGATGGACGCCGAGGCCCTGCGCACCGCCCAGCGGGGTCTGCCCGGCCTCGCCGTCACCGGCTTCAGCGGCACGGACGCAGCCCACTACCCGCTCACCCTCACCATCGCTCCCGGCGACACCCTGCGGATCACCTTCGGTCACCGGGCGGTCCTCGGCCACGACGAGGTGGCCCGCACCGCCGCCCGGATGCGCCGCCTGCTGTCGGCGATGTCCCAGGGGCTCGACCAGCGCGCCGACGCGGTACCGGTGCTCCTGGACGGCGAACGCGCCACGCTGCTGGCACAGGGTCAGGGCGCGGAACTCCCGCCCGGGACGACGGAGACGAACGTCGCGGGTGCCCTGGTGCGGCGCGCCGCCCGGCAGCCGGACAGCATCGCCGTCACCGGTGCCGGCGAGGAGCTGACCTACGGCCGGCTCCTGCGCCTGGCGGACGAACTGGCCGGCGCGCTCACAGGGCTCGGGGCCGGCACGGAGTCCGGCATCGGGATCCTCATGGGCCGCTCGACCGCCCTGGTCACCGCCTCCCTGGCGGTGCTGCGCGCGGGCGCCGCCTACGTCCCCCTCGATCCGCGCTGGCCCGCCGAACGCCTCGCCCGCGTGGCGGAAGTGGCGGGCCCGCGCGTGCTCGTCGTCGACGAGGCCGCACGTGCGCACCCGTGGCTGGACCGACTGCCGGCCGGTACGGCGGTGGTGACCGTGGACGCCGCCGGCCGGGTGCTGGACGGCGGCCCCGCCGCCCCCGGCGCCCTCCCGCCCACGGGCCACGGCGCCGGGCTCGCGTACGTGATGTTCACCTCCGGCTCCACCGGCGCGCCCAAGGGCGTCGGCGTCACCCACGCCGACATCACCTCCCTCGCGGCCGACCGGACCTGGGGCGACGGCGTGAGCGACGCGGTCCTCCTGCACTCGGCGTACGCGTTCGACGCCTCCACCTTCGAGATGTGGGTCCCGCTCCTCAACGGCGGCCGCGTCGTCGTCGCCCCCGAGGGAGCCCTCCAGCCCGCCGCGATCCGGGACCTGGTGGACCGCCACGGCGTGACCGCCGCTTTCCTGACGACCGCCCTGTTCAACGTCGTCGCCGAGACCGATCCCGGCGCGCTGGGCCTGCTGCGCCTGGCCGCCGCCGGCGGCGAGGCGGCAGCCCCCGGCGTCCTCCAGCGGCTCGCCACCGCCCACCCCGGCACCCTCGTCCTCAACGTCTACGGGCCCACCGAGGCCACCACCTTCGCCACCCTGCACCGCGTCCGTCCCGGCGACGAGCCCGACGGCATCCCGCCGATCGGCCGGCCCCTCGACGGCGTGCGCGCCTACGTGCTCGACGCGGCGCTGAGGCCCGTACCCGCCGACGCGGAGGGGGAGTTGTACCTCGCCGGGCCCGGCGTCGCGCGCGGATACCTGGGACGCCCCGGCCTCACCGCCACCCGCTTCGTCGCCGACCCGTTCGCCGGGACCGGGGCGCGGATGTACCGCACCGGTGACCTCGTACGCCGGGACGCCGACGGCGCGCTGCACCACCTGGCGCGGGCGGACCAGCAGATCAAACTGCGCGGCCACCGCATCGAACCCGCCGAGATCGAGGCGGTGCTCCGCGCCGACCCGTCCGTACGCGCCGCCCGTGTCGTGGTCCGCGAGGACCTGCCCGGCGACCGCACCCTCACCGCCTACGTCGTCCCCGCCCCCGGCCGCACCCCCGACGCCGGTCTGCTCGCCGCGCACGTCGGCCGCCACCTCCCCGCGTACATGGTGCCCACCGCCGTCGAGAGCCTCGACGCGTTCCCGCTCACCGCCAACGGCAAGCTCGACGCGCACGCCCTGCCCGCGCCCACCCGGCGGGCGACGTCGGCCGGAAGGCCGCCGAGCGGCGCCCACGAGGAGATCCTCGCCGGGCTCTTCGCCGACGTGCTGGGGGTGGACCGGGTCGCGGCCGACGACAGCTTCTTCGCACTGGGCGGCCATTCGCTGCTCGCCACCCGGCTCGTGGGCCGCATCCGTACCGCGCTGCGGACCGAGGCGGACATCCGCACCCTCTTCGAGAACCCCACCGTCGCCGCACTCGCCACCGCCCTGCGGGACGCCCGCCGCCCGGCCCGCCCCGCCCTCGTGCCGCAGGAACGCCCCGCCACCCTCCCGCTCTCCTACGCCCAGCAGCGCCTGTGGTTCCTCCACCGGCTCGAAGGCCCCTCCGCCACGTACAACATCCCCTTCGCGGTACGCCTCGACGGGCCGCTCGACACCGACGCACTGCGCATGGCCCTGCACGACCTCGTCGTCCGGCACGCCTCGCTGCGCACCGTCTTCCCGGAGCGCGACGGCGTGCCGTGCCAGCAGATCACCGCGCCGCAGGACGTGACCCTGCCGCTCCTCGTCGAAGCCGCCGACGAGGAGAAGCTCGCCGACCGCGTCCGGGCCGCCGCGGCCGAACCGATCGACGTGGGACACCGCCTCCCGCTCCGGGCGACCCTGCTGCGCCTCGCCGACGACGCGCACGTCCTCGTCCTGGTGGTCCACCACATCGCCGCCGACGGCTCGTCCCTCGCGCCCCTCACCCGCGACCTCGGCGCCGCCTACCGCGCGCGGCTGCGCGCGGAGGCCCCCGACTGGGCCCCGCTCCCCGTGGAGTACGCCGACCACGCGCTCTGGCAGCGCCGCCTGCTCGGTGAGCCGCACGGGTCGGACAGCCTGGCGGACCGTCAGCTCGCGCACTGGGAAGCGGCGTTGGACGGAATGCCGGAACTGGTCGAGCTGCCCTGGGACCGCCCGCGCCCCGCCGTCTCCCGCCATGCCGGCGCCACGCACGCCTTCGCGCTGGACGGATCCACCTCCCGACGGATCGCCGACCTCGCCCGCGCCACCGGCAGCACCGTCTTCATGGTGCTCCAGGCGGCCCTGTCGCTCACGCTCTCCCGCCACGGCGCCGGGGACGACATCCCGCTCGGCACCGCCGTCGCCGGCCGCACCGACGAGGCCGCCGCCGACCTCGTCGGTCTCTTCGTCAACACCCTGGTGCTCCGCACCGACCTCACGGGCGACCCGACGTTCCTCGAACTCCTCGACAGGGTGAAGGAGTTCGACCTCTCCGCGCACGCACACCAGGACATCCCCTTCGAGCGGCTGGTCGAACTCCGCAACCCGACCCGCTCGCAGAACCACCACCCGCTCTTCCAGACCATGCTGGTCCTCCAGAACCACACCCCCGCCGCCCCCGTCGAGCTGCCCGGCCTCACCGTCTCCGCCGTGCCGGTCGACACCGCCGTCAGCAAGTTCGACCTCTCCTTCACCTTCACCGAGATCCACGGCGCCGACGGGACACCCGAGGGCATGCGGGCCACGGTCGACTACGCGACGGAGCTCTTCGACAGCGCGACCGTGCGCGGTCTCGCCGAACGGCTCGTCACCCTCCTCGACGCCGTCACCGCCGATCCGGACCGCCCGCTGCACACGTACGAGGTGCTCACCGCGGCCGAGCGCACCCGCCTCACCACCCGGGGCACCGGCCCGGCCGACGACCTGCCCGGCTCCACCGTCCCCGCGCTCTACGAGGAGTGGGCCCGGCGCACCCCGGACGCACCCGCCGTCCGCGACGCCCGCACCACCCTCACCTACGCCGCTCTCGACGCCCGCGCCGACGCCCTCGCGCACCGGCTCGCCGCCCTCGGCATCGGCCCGGAGGACCGGGTCGCCGTCGCCCTGCCCCGCACCCACGAACTCGTCGTCGGCCTCCTCGGTGTCCTCAAGGCCGGAGCCGCGTACGTCCCGCTCGACCCCGACTACCCGGCCGACCGCCTCGCGTACATGCTCGACGACGCCCGACCCCGCCTGCTCCTGACCACCCCCGCCCTCCACCGCCGCCTCCCCGGCTCACCGGTGCCCCACCTCTACCCGACGGAGGCCGTCGCGGGCGCCGCCCCCGAGGGCCGGGCCGCTGCCCGGGTGCGCCCGGAACACCCCGCGTACGTCATCTACACCTCCGGCTCCACCGGCCGCCCCAAGGGCGTCGTGGTCACCCACCGCGGCGCCGGGGCCATGGCCGCGAGTCAGCGGAAACGGCTGCGCGTCACCCCCGACAGCCGGGTGCTCCACATGGCGTCCGTCAGCTTCGACGCCGCGTTCTGGGAACTCTGCATGGCACTCCTCAACGGCGCCTGCCTGGAGATCGACGAACGACCCGCGCTGCTCCCCGGCCCCACCCTTGCCGCCACCGTCCAGGAGCGCGGCGCCACCCACCTCACCCTGCCGCCCGCCGCACTGGCGGTGATGGCGCCCGGCTCGCTGCCCACCGGGATCACCCTGGCGCTCGCCGGAGAGGCGTGCACCCCGGCCCTGGTGCGGGCCTGGGCACCCGGTCGGCACCTCTTCAACGCCTACGGCCCGACCGAGACCACCGTCTGCGCGACCATGAGCACCGCCCAGCGGGCCGACGGCCCGCTCGCCCCCGAGCACACGGTGCCCATCGGCGTTCCCTTCGACGGCACCCGGGTCCACGTCCTGGACGACCGGCTGGCACCCGTGCCGACCGGCGTCGTCGGCGAACTGTACGTCTCCGGCGCCGGGGTCGCCCGGGGATACCACGGCAGGCCCGGGCTGACCGCGTCCCGCTTCGTCGCCGACCCCTCCGACCCCGCGGGAGGCCGGATGTACCGCACCGGCGACCTGGTGCGCTGGACCACGGACCCCGACGACGGCGGTCCCGGCGCACTCGTCTACGTCTCCCGGGTGGACGACCAGGTCAAACTCCGCGGCTTCCGCATCGAACTCGGTGAGATCGAAGCCGTGCTCACCGCTCTGCCCGGCGTCACCTCGGCCTGTGCCGTCGTCCGCGAGGACCGGCCCGGCGACCGGCGCCTCGTCGCGTACACCACACCCGCGGACGGGCCGGAATGCCCCGGTGCGACCGAGCTGCGCGCCCGCCTCGCCGCCACCCTCCCCGACCACATGGTCCCCGCCGCCTTCGTGCGCCTCGACGCGCTGCCCCTCACGCCCAACGGCAAGACCGACCGGCGGGCGCTTCCCGCGCCCGACCGGACCGCACCGACCGGCGGCCGCGCCCCGCGCACGGACCGGGAACGGGCCCTGTGCGAAGTGTTCGCACAGACACTCGGCGTGGACGAGGTCGGTGTCACGGACGACTTCTTCGCCCTGGGCGGCCACTCCCTGCTCGCGGTGACCCTCGCCCAGCGGATCGAGGAGCGCTGCGGCCGACGCCCGTCCCTGCGCGCCCTGTTCGCGTCCCCCACGGTGGAAGGGGTGGACCGCCTCCTGGGCGGCACCCCGGGGGAGGCGGACCCGCGGGAGCGCACCGCCGGCCCGGACCTCGCCGCCGAGATCCGCCTCGCCCCGGACATCACCGGCGCCGGCCGGAACGCACCGGTACCCGCCCCCGCCCGCCGCCCCGCCCGGCCGTCCGCCCGCCCGCTGCTGACCGGTGCCTCCGGCTTCCTCGGCGCCTTCCTCCTGCGCGACCTCCTCGAGTCCACCGGCGAACCGGTCGACTGCCTGGTACGCGCCGGGGACGAACACCGGGCCGCCCACCGGCTGCGCGCCAACCTGGAGCGGTACGGCCTCTGGCACCCCCGGTACGCCGACCTCGTCCGCCCCGTCCCCGGCGACCTGGCCGCCCCCGGACTCGGGCTGTCGCCCGAGGACCGGACCGCCCTGGTACGCCGGCTCGGCCTCGTGGTGCACAACGGCGCCCACGTCAACTTCGCCGCCCCGTACCAGGACCTGCGCGCCGCCAACGTCGCCGGCACCGAGGAACTGCTCCGGCTGCTCGCCGAGTCCGCCTCGCCCGCCATGCACTACGTCTCCACCACCGGCGTCTACGCACCACCCGCCGGACCGGACACCGCCCCCCTCACCGAGACGAGCCCGACCGGCCCCGCAGCCGGACTGCCCGACGGTTACGCCCAGAGCAAGTGGGTCGCCGAAGGACTCGTCGGCCTCGCCCGCGAACGCGGCCTGCCGGTGACCGTCCACCGCCCGGGCCGCATCAGCGGCGACACCGCGACCGGCGCCTGCCAGGAACGCGACCTGCTCTGGCAGCTCATCAAGGGGTGCCTGCAGGCGGAAGCGGTACCGGACCTCCCGCACGGCTCCACCGACTGGGTGCCGGTCGACCACGTCAGCGCGGCGGTGGTGGCGCTCGCCCTCTCCGGCCGCCCGGGCCCGCGGACGTACCACCACACCAACCCGGACGCACCCGGCCTGGACCGCGTCTTCGAGGCGGCCGTACGCCTCGGCCACGAGGTGCGCACCGTCCCCGCCGAGGAGTGGCGGGACCGGGTCGCGGCCCGGCCGGACAACGCGGCCCAGTTGTTCCTCGGCGACGGGAGCGGCTCCGGCTCCGCCGCGGCGACGGACCGCCGCCGCTTCGACTCCGCCCGCACCAGCGAAGAGGCGGCCGCCCTCGGCGTCCGTCTGCCACCGCTCACCGACGAGGTGCTGGACCGCTACCTGACGTACTTCCACGGGACGGGGTTCCTGCCGGCGCCGCGGGAGGCGACGGCCGCACCGTGACCTGAGGGCGTCTCATGACACAAGGGTGCTCCCTCGACACCCACGCGGACGTCGAGGGAGTCCTCGGTGCGGGGCGCGGACCCTCCGCCGGTGGGAAAAGGCGTGGCCCGCACGGACCCGGCCCTCCAGGCTGTCCGCATGACCGACCTCGACACCCTCCTCCCGCCCGCCGATCTCGCCGCCGCCATGGAGGCCGGGCACGTCGGCCGGAAAACCCACCCCACTCTGCCCCTGTCGATCTACACCTACACCCGGGAATGCCAGTACGGGCACGTCTGGACTCCGGTCACCCTGCGCTGCCGGGGGCTGATAGCCGACGACACCTCCGGCGCACTGGTCGCCCTGCCGTTCCCCAAGCTCTTCCTGACGGCCGTGCACGGCGTACACGACTTCGCCCCGCTACTGCCCGCGGAGCCGTTCGAGATCTTCGAGAAGGCGGACGGCTCGCTGATCATCGTCTTCCACTACGACGGCCGCTGGCACACCGCGTCGAAGGGGAGCTTCGACTCCGATCAGGCCCGGTGGGCGCGGACCGTCCTCGACGCGGCCGACCTCACCGGCCTCGACCCCGGGCTCACCTACCTCGCCGAGGCGATCTACCCGGGCAATCGCGTCGTCGTCGACTACGGCCGCCGCGAAGACCTCGTCCTCCTCGCCGCCTACCGGCCGGCCGACGGCAGCGAGGCCCCCCTGGCGGCCGTCGCCCCGGGATGGACACCGATCGGCACGGTCGTCCGGTCCTGGGGCCTGTGCGACGGCCTCGCGGAGGTGGAGCGACTCGCCGGCGCGAACACCACCCTCACCGGCACGGCCGCCGACGGCACGGACGAGGAGGGGTACGTCATCCGCTACGCCTCCGGGGTCCGGGCGAAGATCAAGTTCTCCGCCTACCTCGCCCTGCACAAGCTCTTCACCGGCACGAACGAACGGACCGTCCGGGACGTGCTGGCGTCCGGCCAGGACCCGGCAGTCCTGTTCGACAGGACACCCGACGAGTTCGCCGACTGGACCCGCGCCGTCGCGGCCTCCCTGTGGGAGCGGCACGACGCACTCGTCGAGGGGGCGGTCGAGGAGTACGGCCGTGTCATGGCGGCGCTCCCGGCCGATCACGACCGCAAGGACTTCGCCCTGGAAGTGGCGAAGACCGTGCACCGAGGTGTCCTCTTCCTCCTTCGCGACGAACGCCGTGCCGCGGTGAGCGAATGGGCGTGGAAGCAGGTCGAGCCGCGCGCCGAGCGACCTTTCCGGAACGCCGAGGAGTGAAGGGCGGCGGTGACGCGGCTGCTCCGGCGGCGCGGTCCACCGGCCGCGCGGCCCCGCCCCGTCACCGTCCCCCGCGTTCGCTCAGCCGTTGGACACGCGTACCACGCCGGTGACGGTCCCCTGGTACACCACACCGCCCGGTGCGATGGAGCCCACCATCTGGAGGCTGTCGAAGAGCGAACCGGTGCCGACGGACTTGGTACGGACCGTCCTTCCGGTCTCCGGGTCGATCTCCGCGTAGGCGTAGTTGTCCAGGATGGAGGTGCTGTGGGTACCCGGGACGAGCGGACTGCGGATGATGGTGTGGAGGAGGCCGTCGGCCGTGGACAGCCGGGGCACGGCCGAGGAGCGGGTGTCGGTGTCCCACTTCAGGTCGCAGCCGGAGCCGTCGGCCCGTACGTCGACCCGGCTGAAGCCGCCCGTGAAGTCGGCGGAGGCGGGCACGCTGGCGCCGGCGTTCTGGGGGAGCGCCGGGTAGGGGTAGCCGTAGGTGCTGGCGACGAAGACCGCGTTGCCCACCGCGACGGGGGAGTTCTCGCTGCCGCTGCCGGACTTGAGTACCGGAACCGAGCAGACCTGGGCCCCGGTGCCCGTCCGGTACACGAGGAGGTTCTCGGTGGGCGAGGCGTTGTCCACGACGGTGACGTACTCGGTGCCGGTGCGGGGCCCGAAGAACGTCGGGGTCGAACCGGTGCCCCAGCTCAGCTGACCGGGCTTGCGGGCGGGCCCGCGGTCGTAGGCCCGCCGCCAGGTGACGGTGGGGGCGCCGTCGGCGGCGGCGGTCAGCAGGTACGTGGCATGGCTGGTGGCGATCGCCGTGCCCTCCGGCGCCGTCGAGATCGAGTTGTCGATGCGTTCCCCGGCCGGCAGAGCCAGGGAACGGACGGTACCGGTGCGGTCGTCGGCGGTACCCACCACACCACCGCCGGTGGCGAACCAGACGCGGCCCTGCCAGTCCGGCGACACTCCGGTGACGGCGTCGCCTTCCGGGACCGCCCCCGCCAAGGAGAGCGAACTCGCCACGAACAGCTCCCAGTTACCCGAAGCGTTGCGCCGGTGGCCGATCCGGAGCAGGGTGCGGTTGCCGTCGACCGCGACCAGTCGGTCCCGGTCATCCAGGTAGGCGTACACCCCGCCCAGCAGGGAGCCCTTGGCGATGGTCAGCTTCGTCAGCGACTCGCCGGTCGCGGGGTCGAGCAGGTGCACGGTGGGCACCTGGCCGAAGATCGGCGTGCACAGGGCGACCGGATAGCCGTCCGAGCCCACCAGGATCGTGGGGCACGCGGACTGGAGGGCGACCCTCTTCGAGGTGAGCGAACCGGCTCCCGGTCCCGGCAGCGGGGTGGCGTCGGACGAGCCGGTGTCGCCGTGCATGGTCGCGGTGCCCTGAGGGCCGCTGTAGGGGTTGTGCGGCGGCAGCGGGCCGGAGAGGGCCGCCGCCTGCGCGGGGAACGCCGCCACCAGGGTGAAGAGCGCGGCAGCGCCCAGCACGGCGGTGCGCGGGAACAGGGACGGACGAGACACGGCAGAGTCCAATCGCGTGGAGACGGTGAGGGGTCGCGGGCTCCGGCGCGGGCGGCTGGAGCCATCGCCACGCGCCGGAGGAGGGGCCGGCTGACATGGCGAAGGGGGAAGGCAGAGCACGTTCGCCCGCGACGTCGGGTACGACGGCGCGGTCCGGTGGTCGTCACTGCCAGGAGACCGGCGGGCGGGGCCGCTGCGCGGCAGGCCCTGGGGCGGACCCGGGACGCGGGGGAGTGCCGTGGGACGGCAGAGGTTCCCGTCGCGGAGGGACCGGTGGGATCAGCGACAGAGTGCGCTGGACTGCCTGCACTGGTCCACGTGGCGACGGGCCACGAGCAGGGCGGGTGAGTACCCGAGTTCCCCGAGGGATGTCATGGTCACGCACTTTGACACCCCGTGACACCCACGACAACGGGCGGTCCACATGGTGGACGGACGGACGTGTGGTGGCGGAGCCACAGCAGAACGGGATGGTGCCCGGCAGGAGTTGACACCTGCCGGGCACCGGGACGGGGAGCGATCGGGGCGGGGCCGAGTCCGATCGGCCGGCGCCGACCCGTCAGGCGAGGGTGCAGGCCGTGCCGCTGAGGTCGAAGGCGGTCGGTGCCGCGTTCGTGGCCCCCCGGTTGCCGAGGAAGCCGAGGGTGACCGAGGAACCGGCGGCGATGGATGCGGTGTACGAGGCCGGGGTCACGCTCACCGTGCTGCCGCTCTGCGTGGCGGTCCCGCCCCACATGCTGCTGATGGTCTGGCCGCCCGCGAAGGAGAAGCCGAGCTTCCAGCCGGTGAGGGCCGTGGTGCCGGTGTTGCGGAGGGTGATCTCGCCCTGGAATCCGCTCTGCCAGTCGCCCACCACGCGGTAGCCGACGGAGCAACGGGCACCGGGCGTGCCGCCACCGGTGGTGGTGGTGAGGCTCACCGCGGCCGAGCGGGCCGAACGGTTGCCGGCCGCGTCGCGCGCGTACACGGCGAAGGTGTAAGCGGTTCCGGCGGTGAGCGAGTTCACCGTGACGGTGGGAGAAGTGGACGCGGCGACCGAGGTCTCGGTGGTGCCGCTCACGCGGACGACCTCATAACCCGTCACGCCGACGTTGTCGGTCGCGGCGGCCCAGGTGAGGGTGGCCGAGGAGGCGGTCACCGCCGAGGCGGTCGGCGTACCGGGAGCGGTCGGGGCCTGGGTGTCGGCCGCGGCGCCGCCGAAGACGGTCGCCTCCTTCGAGGTCTGCGCGATGCCGTTGACGCCGTGGAAGATGCGCTCGCCCCAGGCGCTGAGCCGGGTCGGGTCGAAGTCGATGACCAGGTCCAGGATCGGGTCCGTGTTGCCGCTCCAGGACCAGGCCAGGTAGCCGAGCTTCAGCCGCTGGGCGGTGGCCATCATGGTGTCCTCGTCCGGGTCGCCGTACTGGTCCGCCGGTCCACCGAACTCACCGATGAGAATCGGGAGTTTGGCGCTCACGAAGGCGTTCAGGTAGTCCGTGACGGCCTGGGCGGTGTTGTAGACGCTGTACATGTGGATCGAGAAGATCAGGTTGCCGGTGGTGTCGGCGTCGTACACGGCCTGCGCGTTGGCGCGCATGACGCCCTGCCAGTCCTGGCCCCAGTTGGGTGCGTCGACCATGATCGTGTGCTGGAAGCCGGCGCTCCGGAGCTTCTGGACGGCGCTGATGGTGGGCGCGGTCCACCCGGCCGGGTTGGTGTTGCCCCAGGGCTCGTTGCCGATGTTGATGATGATGTAGCTCTCTTGGCCGGCCAGCACGTCCTTCAGGCTGATCCAGTAGTCGGCCGCGTGGTCGAGGGTGCCCGCGGCGGAGTCCTCGCCGTATCCGGTGGTGTCGTGCACCTCCAGGACGCAGATGAGCCGGTTGGCCTTGCACTGGGCGATGATCCCGGCGACTTCGGTGGGGCTGTTCTTCGTCCACCGGTAGCCGTCGGAGAGTACGACGCGGACCGAGTTGGCGCCCGTCGCCTTGATGTCGGCCAGCGACTGCGTCTCGCCCGGGTACCAGGTGTGCGCGTGGTTGACCCCGCGCATCACGAAGTCGTTCCCGTTTCCTTCGACGAGACGCCCGTCGCTGATGTGGAGCCCGGTGGCGGCTGCCTCCGCCGACCGGGCCTGCGCCATGGCGGTCGCCGGCGCGAGGGCGCCGACGAGGAGGAGCCCGAGGAGAGCGGTCAGCGCTCGCCTCAGGAGGGTGGTGGGTGTGGTCCGTGCCGTACTGCTCGCTGTTCTCACTGCGGCTCCAGAGGGTGGACGCGTCACGCATAGGGTGTGGGAGCGCTCCCAAGGATGGGAGCGCTCCCATGAAGCCACCATGACGGGGGCACGTCAAGGCATCGCGCACGGCGGGGACGCTGGACTCCGGACCGGGAAGCCGAGTTGATGGGGTTTCGGGTGATGGGGTCGACGAGAGGGCGCCGGGAGGTGTGGCATCGATTCGACATGGGGAGCACGACATCGATGTCCGCGCCGGGGATGACGGTGAAGGTGACGAGGGAGTGCACGGTCCGGATCGTGCCGACCACGATCGGCTCGCCGCTGTCGACCTTGGCGGTGGAGAAGGCGGGGCCCAGCGCGTCGTCTCTGCCGCCCTGGAGGAAACTGCCGCCCGCGCCGGCCTCCAGGCCGGGGGGCCACGGTCGGAATTCCCGGCGAGGGCGCTGACCGTGCCCCGTTCCCGGCCGTCGGCGGGCGGGCGGCTCCGACCGGGTTCAGAGTCGCTCTGCGGCCAGGTGCGGTACTGGACTGCTGGTGTCCTGGTCCGGCGTCGGTTCCGGGACGGTCAGGACGGTGCAGCGGGCCCAGATCAGGAGGGTGAGGGGGTAGACGGCGTAGCCGATGCGGGTTGCCGGAGACAGCAGGATGGCGATGGTGAGGCCGAGCGCGAGCCGGTGGGCGGCCGCCGCCGTGGTCGTCGGCGGCCGGACGATGAGCGACAGGGCTACGGCGACGGCTCCGACGCCGATGAGAACGACGGCGACGGTCTTGCCGTGGGGCAGCAGGGCGGAGAGCAGGGCGCCCAGGAGCGGGCTGGCGGCGGTCGAGGCGGTATCGCTCAGTCCGAAGGGGTAGAGCACCGCGTTGTCGAGAAAGGCGTGGGGATCGGCCAGGAGCGGCGGCGCGACCACCGACGCCGCCACCGCGACCGCCACCGCAGCCGATATCCTGGCCGCGCGTGCTCCTCTGGTCGCGGCCAGGAGGACGACGACGACCGGGATGGCCGGCCACGCGGTCCACTTCAAGATGGCTGCCGCTCCCAGTGCCAGGCCCGCACCCGCAGCACGGCCCCGGTGCGCGTATGCCAGGGCCAGAAGGACGAAGGCCACGACCACGGGATCGACCCCGCCGATGGCCAGCGGCAGCGCCACGACGGGGCAGGCCGCGATCCATGTCGCCCCCGTCACCGCCGTGCGCCGGGCCGACGGCCGGCCCTTGACCAGCACGGCCACGGCAGCGGCCAGCGTGGCAGCGAACCCTGCCAGATTCCACAGGCGGGCGCCGGCCAGCACTCCCGCGCCGAACACGGCGTGAGGGACCCCGAAAAGGGCCATGCCGGGGAGGTAGGGGTTGAAGTCGCGCACCGCGACCGGATGCGAGAGATAAGGGGTGCCGGTCTCCAGGAAGTGCTGGGCGGACCGTTCGACGACGCCGACCTCCATCTGCTGCAGGCCCACGGCAGTCAGCCACACCAGCGGAACGACCAGCGCGCCGACGACGCCGATCAGGGCCGCCGTACGAGACCACGGGACACGGGAACGCCGCGACACCAGCGCGGCGCAGGCATAGGCGAGAGCAGCGGCAAGTCCCCACCGGTGCTGCGACGTGTTCGACGCGGAAGCAAGCCCCACAGCGAGGGCCGTCACGGAACTCGTCGCCAGTGCCCACAGGTCCCACCGGCGGACAGTCGTGTCGGAGCGGTGGTCCGGACGTCGACCGGAAGCATCTGGAAATCGCGATATGTGCATGTGAAGGTGGCCTTGGCTAGGAAGTCGTCCGCGCGAGTGGACGGACGCGCAGCGAGCGGTTGGACGCGCCGGCGAAGCGGCGGCCGCAGCCGGGCGGCCGGCGCGGCGCCCTGCGTCACGTGGGACGCGCTCCGGCCCGGCTGATCCGCGCCCTGGCGCCTTCTCCCCGGAGGAGAGCGCGGGGCCGCGCCCGGCTCACCTCATCCAATCCAGTGCCGGTCAGGAGGACCAGGAAGTTCGACCGGCAGATGAAGCGGCCCGCATACTTCTGCCGGTGAGTACGACGGCAGGTACGCCGGTACGGCCGGGCCGCGCGGATCAGGGGGACCACAGCTGTGGGCGACAACGAGTTCGGCGAGCGCCTGCGTGCACTGCGTACGGGAGCCGGTATCAGCCAGGAACTGCTGGCACAGCGGGCTGGGATCAGTGTGCGGGCCCTGTCGGACATGGAGCGGGGGCGGACACGGGGGCCCCGGCAGCGCACGGTGGCGGCATTGGCAGCGGCCATGGGAGTGGACGGCGATGTGGGCCACGAGCTGGAGGACGCCGCCCGGTCGGGCCGTTCGCGGGCCGTCGGCGGCACGGGGCCGGGCGGGGGGAGGACGGCTGGGCACGGGCTGGCGTTGCCGCGTGACCTCAGTGACTTCACCGCCCGGGGCCCCGCCCTGGCCGGGCTGCGGGTTCTGGCCGAACACCTCGATCCCGCCCGGCCGCCGGTCGCCGTGATCTGCGGGCAGCCCGGGCTGGGCAAGACCGCCTTCGCGGTGCACGCCGCCCATGCCCTGGCGCCCGGTTTCCCGGACGGGCAGTACGCCGTCGACCTGCGCGGCATGGACCCGGAGCCCACACCGCCGCGCGAGGTGCTCGCCCGGCTCCTGCACGCGCTCGGCGTGGCCGAGACAGCCGTCCCGGCCTCCACCGACGAGCGCAGCGGTCTCCTGCGGTCGGTGCTGCGCGAGCGGCGGGTGCTGCTCCTTCTGGACAACGCCGCGGGCGAGGACCAGGTCCGCCCCCTGCTGCCCGGCCACGGCGCCTCTCTCACCCTGGTCACCAGCCGCCGCTCGCTGGCCGGGCTGGAAGCCGTCCACCGCACGGAGCTGGCGCTGCTGCGCCGGGAGGAAGCGGTCGAACTTCTCACCCGCGTCATCGGGTCGGAGCGGGTCGAGCGGGAGGCACAGGCGGCCCGCGACCTGGCGGAACTCTGTGGGTACTTGCCCTTGGCCATGCGCATCGCCGCCCAGCGCCTGGCCTCGCGACCCGGCGAGACCCTGGCGAAACTCGTCGCCCAGCTCACCGCTCACGGGGACCGCCTGGACACCCTGCAGGCAGGCTCTCTGCAGATACGGTCCGCCTTCACCTTGTCCTACCGTCAGCTCAGCCCGGCCGCCCGCACCGTCTTCCGCCGTGCCTCACTCGCCCACGGCCCTGACTTCAGCCCCGCCACCGCAGCCCTCCTGGCAGGCGTACCCCCACGCCAGGCCGTGCGCTGCCTGGAACGGCTGACCGACGCCGGACTGCTCCAGCCCCACTCCACCGCCGACCGCTACCGCTTCCACGACCTCCTGCGCCTGTTCGCCGCCGAACAACTGGTGGAGGATGACGATGCCACCCAGATCGCCGCTGCCCAGGAACGAACCGCCCACTGGGTCCTGCGCCGGGCCACCGCCGCCGCACTGCGCTTCGATGCCGACCGCCACCAGGACGCGCCCGAAGGAGACCCCGACCTGGCCACCGCGCCCACCGATCGCGAGCAGGCCCGGATCTGGCTGGAAGCCGAGCGGCCCCAGTGGCTCGCGGCCCTGGGCCGGGCCCAGGCGGCGGGCCGGCACCAGCAGGTCATCGAAGCCGCCGAAGCGATGCACTGGTTTTCCGACGTGACCGCGCACTGGGAACTGTGGGCGGAGGTGTTCCAGCGGGCCGTTGAGTCCGCCCGCGCTCTCGGCAGCAGGCGAGACGAGGCCGTCCACCTCAACTACCTCGCCTGGGCCTACAACTTCTGCCTCCACGACTACTCCGCCGCCCTGGCCGCCGCACAGGCCGCCCTGCCCGCGGCACACGAGGCCGCGGACCAAGTCCAAGCGGGATGGGCCCTGGGCTACGCGGCAGGCGCGCTCCGCCGACTCGGAAGGACCGACGAGTCCATTGTCCGGCTGCACGAAGCAGCCGCCCACCTCAAGGACCACACCGACCCGCGAGTCCGCCTCGCCGAACTCACCATTCTCATAACCCTGGGCCAACACCTGCGCCACGCCAACCGGGCGGACGAGGCCCTGGTCATCCACCGCCGCTGCGAAGCCCTCTGCCTCGCCGGAGTGCCGGGGAAGCCGCACGACCTCGTCGCTTCTTATGTGGCGCAGACCCGCCATCACCTCGGCAGCGACCTCATGGCCATGGGGCGATGGGGCCAGGCCGAATCGCCTTTGCGTGCCGCCTTGGCCCACTGGGAGGCAGGCCGGATGCCGGCCTGGAGCGAACCCGTCCGCCTCGACCTGGGCATCACCCTGCGTCACCTCGACCGCCACGACGAGGCCCGCGCGACGTTGACCACGGCCCACCGCACCCTCGCCGGGCTGAACAACCCCCGCCACGGCGAAGCTGCCGACGAACTGCGCCGGATCACTGCGGGGTTCGGCATCGCCGACCAGCCGGTCGGCTGAGGCGCCTCGTACCTCCGGACGCGACCGCCGACCGCATCGCGGGACTGAGAGCCGAGGTGGTGTGCGACGGCCCGGGGTGCTCACCTCCCGCTCTCCCGCACGAAGAGACCAGTCCGGTGCCCGCTCGGCGAAGTACGCGGCAGATCGGCTCGACACCGCCGAAGCCGGCCTGCTGCCCGTCGGCGAACCTACGAGCGTGCGTGGGGCCGGTCGAGTTCGGCCGCGAAGAAAGACGCCGCAGCTTTCAGGGTGTCGGTCGCGCTGCGCGACTCGGTGTTCTCGTCGTCGTCGGCGCCCGGGTCTTCGAGCCCGACCAGCAGCGTACGAACGGCCTCCACCGCGTGCATGACCATCGCGGGGTCGGCCCCCGGCCGGGCGTGCGCGCTCATCCGGATCGCTGGTGCCCGCGGGAGGCCCGGGTACGCGACCAGGCCCTCCGGGTCGCGCCCCGCCGTGGCGAGCAGGGCCACCCCCAACCCGGCGCGTGCGGCCTCCAGCACGCCCGCCAGATAGCCGGCGTCGCAGACGACCGAGGCGGCGATGCCGTGCGCGGAGAGTACGTCCAGCGCCCTGCGGCGGATCGCGCACGGCGCCGCGACCGCCACCAGCGGAAGGGGTGCCGGGCCGGGCGGTGGGGTCCATCCCGGCGCCGCGTACCAGCTCAGCGGCATGGAGCCGACCTGCATGCCCTCCGTGGAGGCCGCCTCGGTCACGTACACCGCCAGGTCCACCGACCTGCGGTCGACCGCCTCGACGAGGCGCGCGGAGCGGTCGATGCGGAACCGGACCCGGCAGTGCGGCAGCGTCCCGTGGACGGCCTCGGTGATCCGGGGGAGGAGCTGATCGGCTCCGTGCTCGGTGGAGCCGATGACGATGGTGGCGGGTTCCGCGTCGAGCAGCCTGCGCGCGGCGTCGTCGTGCACACCGAGTATCCGCCGCGCCTCCTCCAGCAGGAGGTTCCCGGCCTCGGTGAACCGGGTGGACCGGCCGGCCCGTTCGACCACCGGCCTGCCCAACGCCCTTTCCAGCCGCCGGACATGCTGGCTCACCGCCGACTGACTGAGCGTCAGGGCTTCGGCGGCCCGGTGGAATCCGCCCCGGTCCGCGACGGCGACGAGACTGCGCAGGGCGACGATGTCGAAGACTGGTCCCATGGACGGCACGCTAGCACCAACCAATAAGCATTCGCGATCACTTGTGATCGTTCCTCCTTGTTGAAGGTGTGCGGCGGGTTCCGCCATCCTGGCCGCATGTCGCACCCCCGCACGTCGCACCCCTGCCCGGTCCGCCTGTCGCCCGCTCCTGTGCCGTGCGTCTCGGCCGGAGCGTGAACACGGCCCTCCAGTCCGTCGAACAGGCTTCCGCGGGAGCCCGGTTGCTCGGCCTGCTCGCCCGGGACCTGCCCCCCGACCGGCTCACCAGCGACCCGCGACGCACCGTGCCGTACGCCACGGACCGCTCGGGAGCCCCTGCCCGCGGTGAACCGCTCGCCGTGGTGCACGCCCTGCGGACCGACGACGTGTCCACGGTCCTGCGCCACGCGGACGCCCTGCGGGTTCCGGTCGTGCCGCGCGGCGCGGGTACGGGACTCTCGGGCGGGGCGACGGCCGGCGACGGCGATCTGGTGCTCGACCTGTCCCGGATGAACCGGATCGTCGAACTCGCCCCGGACGACCAGCTCGCCGTCGTCGAACCCGGAGTCGTCACGGCCGACCTCGACCGGGCCGCCGCCACCCACGGCCTGCGCTACGCCCCCGACCCGGCGAGCGCGGCGCTCTCCACGATCGGCGGGAACATCGCGACCAACGCCGGCGGACTGCGCTGCGCCAAGTACGGGGTCACCCGCGACAGTGTGCTGGGACTGGAGGCCGTCCTCGCGGGCGGGACCGTCGTACGAACCGGCCGGCGCACCGTCAAGGGGGTCGCCGGGTACGACCTGACGGCCCTGCTCACCGGATCCGAAGGCACTCTCGCCGTCATCACCGGGGCGACCGTGCGGCTGCGACCGGTACCGGTCGCCACCGCCACCCTGGCGGCCTGGTTCGACACCTTCGCCGACGCGGCCGACGCGGCGGGCGCGATCACGGCCGCCGGTATCGAACCCGCGATGGCCGAACTGCTCGACGGCCCGGTGCTCGGGGCGATCGACGCGGCCGAGGGCACCGCGCTGCGCGGACGGGGCGAGGCCCTCCTCATCGTCCAGTGCGACGGCGCCGGCGCGCACGCCGAGGCAGGACGGGTCGCGGCCCTCCTGGAGAAGTCCGCCTCCGCGCTCACCGTCGCCGACGACGACGCGGGGGCGGACGCCCTGCTCGCCGCCCGCCGACTCGCGCTGCCCTCCCTCGAACGCCTCGGCCGTCCCCTGATCGAGGACATCGCCGTCCCCCGCTCCCGGATGGCCGAAGCGGTGCGGGGCATCGCGGAGATCTCCGCCCGGCGCGGCGTACCGGTCTTCACCCTGGCCCACGCGGCGGACGGCAACCTGCACCCCGTCATCGTGGTCGACGCGGGCCCGGCCGGACTGCCCGAGGCGGCGTGGGAAGCGGCGGGCGACATCTTCGCCCTCGCGCTGCGCCTGGGGGGCACACTCACCGGCGAACACGGCGTCGGCACCCTCAAACGCCAGTGGATCGCCGAGGAGTTGGGAGCGGAGAACCACGCGTTGCAACGGCGCATCAAGGCCGCGTTCGACCCGCACGCCATCCTGAACCCGGGGAAGGCCGTCTGAGTCGGGCACCGTACGGCCCGCCCCCTCCACCACACGCCCCTCCACCACACGCCGACCCGCCCCCGGGGTCCGGTGCGGCGGGGTCAGGGTGCGACGAAGAGGGAGGGGAACCGAGGGCCCAGCCAGGGTTTGCGCCCCACGGCGAACACCTGGCCGCGGGCCATGGCCCGCCACGTGTCGCGTCGCCCCAGCGCGATGAGGAGGAAGGCGACGGGGTCGATGACGACGGTGCAGTCGGGCCGCTCCGGCGGCCCCTCCGTGACCGTCACCGTGCCGTCGGCCAGCGTGACGCCGAACGCCGGGCCACCGCCACGCAACCGGACGCCGTACCGGGCCGTGAGACGGGCGGTGGCGGCCGTGTCGGCGACGCGCGGCATGACGCGGAGCAGGAACGGCACGCACAGGGCCACACGGCAGTCGTCGATCATGTGGGGGCGGCGCAGCGCACGAGCGAGGTCGTGTCCGTGGCCCAGCATGTGCGTCAGCAGGTACGACGCGAGGACGGCCCGGTCCATCGGACCCAGCGGTGTGATCAGCGCGGATCGGTCGGCCGCCGCGCCGGGCCGTCCGGTCCGGGACCGTTCCGCGGCAACGAGGAACGCTTCGGCCTGCTCCACGATCATCGCCGCCAGCGGCTGTGCCCGGCGCTCCCCGAACGCGGCCAGCGCCCGCGCGTTGGCCGGTGCCAGGCTCTCCGGCGTCCCGTCCCCGTACGGGCGTTCGTGCCCGGCCGCGAGGTCCGCCATCAGCTCGTTGGCCAGCGCCAGATGGGCTGCGGCCTCCCCGACCGTCCACGCGGAACCGGGTACGGGGACCGAGGTGTCGGACACCCCCCGCAGCAGCGTGGCGATGTCCTCGGCGGTCTTCCGTATCGCCTCTCGGAGCGGTTCCGGCAAGGCCCCGGATCCGTTCCCGTCCTGCCGTACCGTCGTCGGTCGCACGTCGCCCGCTTTCCCTTCGCCCCGCCCTCCCCGCTGTGCGGGGACGCGCGTACCCCATCACACTCCAGGACGCCGGACAATCCCTTCCGCGCACCGTCCGGGGGACCGCCGGACGTCAGGCGGGTCCCGCGGTCGGCGCGCGGCACGTTAGGGGGCCCGGAAATAGGGGTTGGCCGCTCACGGGGGCGGTGACACGGTGGTGCCGTCCCAGGAGCTGCCCGCCCCGCATCCGGCCCGACGTGTCCGGTGCGGGAGCCGAGCCCTCCCACCCCCGCCCGTGCGACCGCGCGTACGAACCCGCGCGCGGGTACCGGCACTTCCCAGGAGGTCTCATGACCGACCGCCGCACCGTCCTCATCACCGGCACCTCCTCCGGCATCGGCCTGGCCACCGCGGTCGCCGCGGCCACGGCCGGCTGGAACGTCGTCGCGACCCTGCGCGACACCGGCAGGGCCGATGCCCTGCGCGCGGCCGTGGAGGCGGCCGGTGTCGCCGAGCACGTGCGGATCGCGCGTCTCGACGTGACCGACCCGGCGTCCGTCACGGAAGCGGTCACCGGGGCGGTCGCCGCGTACGGGCGGCTCGACGCGGTGATCAACAACGCCGGGGTGGGACAGCTCGGCACCGTCGAGCAGATCGGCGTCGAGCCGTTCCGCGCCGTCATGGAGGTGAACTTCTTCGGGGTCGTGGAGGTGACGCTCGCGGCGCTCCCGCATCTGCGCGCGAGCGGAGGGCGGGTCATCACCGTCAGCAGTCTCGGCGGAGTGATCGGCCAGCCCTTCAACGAGGCCTACTGCGCGGCCAAGTTCGCGGTCGAAGGGTTCCTGGAGTCACTCGCTCCGGTCGCGGCGAGCACCGGGGTGCGGGTCTCCGTGGTCGAACCCGGTCCGGTGGCCAGTGAGTTCGTCGCGTCCCTCGGGCCGTCCGTGCCGGGGCTGACCGAGGCCGCGGGCCCCTACGACGCCGCCTTCAAGGCGTACCTCGGTACCACGGAGGGCCTCTTCGACCAGGCGCAGAGCTCGGCCGGAGCGGCGGCCTCCGTGGTGGACGTACTCACCGCCGAGCGGCCCGCGTTCAGGGTGCAGACCTCCGGCCTCGCACGGGACCTCGCCGGGATCAAGCTGGCCGACCTCGACGGTTCCGCCGTCCAGACGTTCACCACGCCCTGGCTGTCCTGACCCTCCTGGCCCGGCTCTCCCCGGCCCCGGCTCTCCCCGGCCCCCGGGGGGAGCAGCTCAGGGCAGCGCCACCACCTGGGCCGCGTGCGCCAGTCCGGCACCGAAGCCCACCAGCAGCGCGAGGCCGCCCCGGGGCACCGCGCCCCGGGCGAGCAGCTCCTCCAGGGCGAGCGGAATGGACGCCGCGGAGGTGTTGCCCGCCCGCACGATGTCGCGGGCGACCACCACGTGGGGCGGCAGCCGCAGAGCGGCGGCCGCCCCCTCGATGATGCGCAGGTTGGCCTGGTGCGGTACGAACGCGGCCAGGTCGCCCGGTGCCAGCCCGGCCGCGTCGAGCGCGGCCCGGGCGGCCCCCGGCACCGTCGCCACCGCCCACCGGAAGACGGCGGGGCCGTCCATCCGCAGCGTCGGGGGCGCGGTGCCGGCCGCCGCGCCCACCGCGGGCCAGGGCGCCGAGTGGGCGATGGCCTCGTGGCGGTCGCCCTCGGAACCCCAGACCACCGGCCCGATCCCCGGCTCGGCCGCCGGTCCGACGACCACCGCGCCGGCCCCGTCCCCGAAGAGGAACGCCGTCCCGCGGTCCGTCGGGTCCACGATGTCGGACATCCGCTCGGATCCCACCACGACGACGTTCCTGCTGCTCCCCGACCTGATCAACGCGTCGGCCGTCGCCAGTGCGTGGCAGAACCCCGCGCAGGCCGCCCCCAGGTCCATGGCGCCGGCCGACCGCGCCCCGATGAGATGGGCTATCCGGGGAGCGGCCGGCGGGGACTGCTCACGGTGGGACATCGAGGCCAGCAGGACCGTGTCCACGCTCGACGGCGCGACCCCGGCCTGGGCCAGCGCCTTCAGCGAGGCGGCCGCCGCCATGGCGACCACCGTCTCGTCCGGTGCGGCGAACCGCCGGGAGACGATCCCCGACCTGCGCCGTATCCACTCGTCGCTCGAATCGATCGGCCCCGCGACCTCGTCGTTCTCCACCACCCGGGCGGGCCGGTAGGCACCCACGCCGAGAATGCGGGAACCAGCGACGGGGGCCGCCGCCCGCAACGTCGCCGTACCGCGCACGGCCGGCTCGCTCGCACCGCCCGCCGTTGCGGCCGTACCGCCCGGGGCCGGGGAGCCCGCCGCCTCTCCGGCGGCTCGGCTGCCGTCCTTCGACCGGCTCTCCGTCGACCCGCCGCCCGTCGTACCGGCGCTCATATCGCCTCCGGTGCGGACGTAGGGAGGGTACGCGCCGCGAACTCGCCGTCCAGGTAACGGCGTCGGGTCTCGCGGCGCTGGACCTTCCCGCTCGACGTCTTCGGCAGGGACCCGCGCCGGACCAGCAGGATCTCGTCAGCCTCCAGTCGCTGTCCGTCGAGCACGGCCTCCCGGACACGTGCCCGCAGTCCTTCCGCGCCCCCGTCACGCTGTGCCCGGCCGTCGGCCTCGACCACCAGGACGAGCCGCTCGGCCGCACCGTCGTCCACGGAGAACGCCGCCGCGCAGTTCGGCTGGAGCGCGTGGTCGGCGCTCTCGGCCGACACCTCGATGTCCTGGGGGTAGTAGTTGCGGCCCTTGCGGATGATCACGTCCTTCAACCGGCCCGTGACGAACAGTTCGCCGTCGTGCAGGAAGCCGAGGTCGCCGGTGCGCAGCCAGGTGCCCAGCTTCTCCTCACCGACCAGCCGCGCGCCGAAGGTGCGCAGGCTCTCCTCCGGCCGACCGTGGTAACCGTCCGCGACGCACGGGCCGTTGACCCAGATCTCGCCGACCGCGCCGTCCGGGAGCGGGGTCAGCTCCGCCGGATCAGCGATCCTGACCGAGGTCGTGCCGACCGTGGTGCCGCTGCCCACCGCGTGGACGGTACGCGGGGCGGCAGAGGGCCGCGGGGAGTCCGGCGACGCGGCCTCGCCGGCCGCCGGAGGTGCGGCGGGCGTGCCGACGGCCTGCTCGGCGCGGCCCTCGCGCAGCGCCTCGGCCGAGAGGACGAGCAGGGTGGGCTCCCGGTCCTCCCGGCTGCCGGTGGCCTTGAGGGTGTTCTCCGCCAGCCCGTAGCCGGGGCACATCGCGCTCGGCCGGAACCCCGCCGGGGCGAACGTCCCGGTGAAGGAGCGCACCGTGTCCCACCGCACGGGCTCGGCTCCGTTGGCGGCCACCCGGAGGGAGGAGAGGTCCAGCCCGGCGGAGAGGCCGTTGTCGGTGGCGTCCCGGACGCAGAGTTCGTACGCGAAGCTCGGTGCGGCGGTGTGGCTGCCCCGGAACCGGGAGATCGCCTCCAGCCAGCGTGAGGGCCGCCGGATGAAGGCCTCGGGAGCCATCAGGTAGGCGGGAATGCCCGCCCACAGCGGCAGCACGACTCCGAAGAGCATCCCCATGTCGTGGAAGAGCGGCAGCCAGTTGACGACGGCGCTGTCCGCCCGGCAGGGCCACAGCTGGTCCGTCTCGGCCACGTTGGCGCGGAAGTTGGCGTGGGTGACGCGGACGCCCTTCGGGTCTCCGGTGGAACCGGACGTGTACTGGAGCAGAGCGGTGTCGTCGGGACCGGCCGGGGGCAGCGGCCACGCGCCGTCCGGCTGGTCGTCCTCGGACCCGGCCCCCGGGCCGTCCCAGGCGTCGGAAGCGAGGAGGGTGAGCCCCGCCAGCTCCGGAGAGCCGCCGAAGCGCTGCTCCAGATCGCTTCTGACGGCGGTCGTGGTGAGCACGGTGGTGGTTCCCGCGTCGTCGGCTATGCGCCGCAGCCGCTCCAGGCCGCGCTGCCGGGTCGGCACCTGGACGGGAGCGCCCGCCACTCGGGCATACATGCAGGCGAGGAGCGAGGAGACGAACTCCAGGCCGGAGGGGTAGAGCAGCACGACGGCCCCCCCGCGCAGCCCCGCCGCGTCGAGCGCCGCGGCGCGGGACAGCGCCGCACGATGGAGCTGGCGGTAGGTCAGCTCCTGCTCGGGGGTCTCGCCGTTGCGGAGGAACACGTAGGCGGGATCGTCCGGTCGGGTACGGGCGCGCAGGCGCAGCACCTCGGGGAGGCTCGGCAGTTCGCCCGTCGTGACGTCCGGAGCGTGTGAGGCGCGTGCCGGGAGGTCCAGGGTGGTGGATGCGGAAGCGGTGGCGGTCATGGGGTGTCAGGCCTCTCGTCGCTGCGGCGTGGGTCGCCGGTGCGTTCGGCGGGGAGCGCTCGTGGCGGGAGCGGGAGCGGGGGCGCGGTACGCACTCCGCCCGGTGCGCTCACCGGGCGAGCGCCGGCTGCGGGAGGAGCGCGGAGCGCAGCGGACCGAGTCGCTCCTCGCCGATCCGGGCCCGCAGACCGGGATCGGTCACGCCGAGGCCCGCCTCGGGGGCGAGCGCCAGGACACCGACCTTGCCGGTGTGGCTGTTCGTCTGCACCAGGCGGGCCGCCTCACCGACCTCGTCCAGCGGATACACCTCGGAGAGGACCGGTGCGACGCTGCCCAGCTTGAGCAGCCGCATCATCTCCGCCGCCTCGTGGAGGTTCATTCCGTGGCTGCCCACGATGCGCTTGAGGTTCATCCAGAAGTACCGGTTGTCGAAGCTGTGGTCGTAGCCGGTGCTCGAACCGCAGGTGACGACCGTGCCGCCGCGCCGGGCGACGATCACCGAAATGCCGAAGGTGGCCCGGCCGACGTGGTCGAACACCACGTGCGGGTCCTCGCCGAGTTCCGCCCGGATGGCGCGGCCGAGCCGCTTGGCCAGCTCCACCGTCCCGGGCCCGGAGCCCGGATCCCCGCCGATGCCGATCTCCTCGCGGTTGATCACCACATCGCAGCCGAGTTTCCGCAGTTGCTCCGCCTTGGCCTCGGAGTTGACGACTCCGACCGGGATCCCCCCGCCGTTCTTGACCAGCTGGACGGCGAACGCGCCCAGCCCGCCGGTGGCGCCCCAGATCAGGACGATGTCACCCTGCTTGATGCGGGCGCCCCGGTCACTGACCAGCATGCGGTACGCGGTGCCGCCGCAGAGCGGCACGCAGGCGGCTTCCTCCCAGGTCAGGTGGGCCGGCTTGGGCAGCAGTTGGCTGGCCCGCACCACGGTGTAGTGCGCCAGGCCGCCGAAGTTGGTCTCGTACCCCCAGGCCTTCTGATCGGCACCGAGCATGCCGTCGGAGTGCGTCACCGGGTCCTGCTCGTCCACCACCGCCGCGTTGACGGCGACGTGGTCACCCACCTTCCAGCGCCGGACCCCGGCTCCCGTGCGCACGATCACGCCGGCCGCATCGGAGCCCACGACCTGGAACGGCTGGTCGTGGCGGGCGTTGTAGCCCCCGGTACGGGCATAGCGCTTGAGGGCGTTGAAGGTGGAGACGGGCTGGAAGGTGGCCGACCAGACGGTGTTGTAGTTGATGGAGCTGGCCATGACGGCGACCAGCACCTCGTCCGGAGCGAGTTCCGGCATCGGAACCCGGTCCACCCGCAACGAGCGGCGTACGTCCTTGTCCGCCTCGCCGTCGAATATCCCGACGTCCTCCTGCCGGATGTGGGCGGCCACGAATTCCTTGGGCACGGGGGCGCTCTCCAGTTCCTCGGGGGAGGCCCCCCGGAGAACTGCCTCGGTCAGTGCATCCATGTCTGAACTCCGCTCGGATCGCCGGCACGCGAATCCCTCGCATGCTTTCCCATCGACGCTACGGCGGCCCATTTCCGGAGCGGAACCCCTAATCCACCGACCCTAGGGGGTTGCTTCCGGGAGCCGGCGGGACCGACGTCCGCCCAGCGAACTGCCTGGTGGCGACGGAGTGATGGGGGTCATAGGGGGAGGCTAGGGGTAGGCGCCGCCACCCCGGGGTGCGAAGAATGTGGGAGGTGGTGCCGAGGCTTGGCCACGGACCGTTCGTGGACGGGCTTCCGCGTTCCAGAAAGGGGACGCCGGACTTCGGAAAGCGTGACGAACGCGTTCGGGGAGACATTCCGACGGCCTTTCCCACCCGAGCTCCGGTAGGGCGTTCCGGGGAATCCCGGAATGCGGCCCGCGCCACCGGAGACGCTCCGCGCGACGTACGAGAGAGGCTCGGCGATGACGACGACCAGTCAGGGTGACCACCGGGTGGCCGGCTCCGGCCACGGTGGGGGCAGGGCCGTCGCCGTCATCGGACTGGCGTGCCGGCTCCCCGGTGCGACCGGTCCCGCCTCCTTCTGGGATCTGCTGCGCCACGGCACCGACGCGATCCGGCCGCTTCCCGAGGACCGCCGCTCGCCGGCCGGCGCCGACCGCCGGCGCGGCGAGGACGCGTCCGGGGAGACGGCCGGGAGCCGGACGGTCCCCGCGCCCCGCGACGAGGACCTGCCCGGCGGTTTCCTGGACGAAGTCCACCACTTCGACCACGCGTTCTTCGGGGTGTCCCCCCGCGAGGCCGCCGAGATGGACCCCCAGCAACGGCTGGTCCTCGAACTCGCCTGGGAGGCGCTGGAGGAGGCCGGCATCGTCCCCGGATCGCTCGCCGGAAGCCAGGTCGGCGTCTACCTGGGAGCGATGGCGTACGACTACGCGCTGCTGCGCCACCGCGAGGGCGCCGGACCTCTCACCCGGCACACCCTGACCGGCCTCAACCGGGGCCTGCTCGCCAACCGGGTCTCCTACCACCTCGGCCTGCGCGGCCCCAGCCTGACCGTCGACTCCGCCCAGTCGTCCGCACTCGTCTCCCTCCACCTCGCCCACCGCGCGGTCCGGGACGGCGACTGCGACCTCGCCCTGGCCGGCGGGGTCAACCTCAACCTGGCCCCCGACAGCACCTCGGCCGCCGCCCGTTTCGGCGGACTCTCCCCGGACGGCCGCTCGTTCACCTTCGACGCCCGCGCCAACGGGTACGCGCGCGGCGAGGGCGGCGGCCTGGTCCTCCTCAAGCCACTGGAAGCGGCCCTGGCGGACGGCGACCGCGTCCACGGTGTGATCCTCGCCAGCGCGGTCAACAACGACGGCGCGACCGAGGGACTCACCGTGCCGAGCGCCGACGCGCAGCGGGAGGTGCTGCTCCTCGCGGCGCGCGAGGCGGCCATCGACCCGCGCGAGATCCAGTACGTCGAACTGCACGGCACCGGAACCCCGGTGGGGGACCCGGTGGAGGCGACCGCGCTCGGCGCCGCGTACGGCGTGGGCCGTCCCGCCGACGCGCCGCTCGTCGTGGGCTCGGTCAAGACCAACATCGGTCATCTGGAAGGGGCCGCGGGCATCGCGGGGTTCCTCAAGACGGTGCTGAGCCTCAAGCACCGGCGGATCCCCGCGACCCTCCACCACGAGACACCGAACCCGCGCATCCCGCTCGACGCCCTGCGGCTGCGGGTCCAGCGTGAGCTGGGCCCCTGGCCGCGCCCGGACCGGCCGTTGATCGCCGGAGTGAGCGCCTTCGGCATGGGGGGCACCAACTGCCACGTCCTGCTCGCCGAACCGCCCGCCCCCGACCGGGCCTCGCCCCGCGTCGCGACCGTCGCCGGTGCCACCGGCGGTACGGAGGAACAGGGCGCCCCCGCAAAGACCACCACCCTGCCCTGGAGCCTGTCGGCCGCGGGACCGGCCGCGCTGCGGGCCCAGGCCGGACGGCTCGCCGCACACGTCCGGGCCGACCCCGGTGCCACCCCCGACGGCATCGGGCACGCCCTCGCCACCACCCGTACCCTCTTCACCCACCGGGCCGTGGTGCTCGGCGCCGACCGGACGGACCTGCTGACCGCACTGGACGCCGTCGCGGCGGGACACCACACCCCCGACGCGATGACCGGCGAAGGCCGCACCGCTGGACCCGTCGCCCACCTCTTCCCCGGCCAGGGCAGCCAGCACCCCGGCTCGGGCCTCGGGCTCCACCGCACCACGCCCGCGTTCGCCAGGGCGCTGGACGAGGTGTGCGGCACTCTCGACACCCATCTCGAACGACCCCTGCGCGACCTCCTCTTCGCCGCCCCCGGAACCCCGGAAGCGGAGCTGCTCGACCGCACCGAGTACACCCAGCCGGCGCTCTTCGCCCTCGGCGCGGCTCTCCACCACGTCCTCGCACAGCACCTGCCGCAACCGGACTTCGTTCTCGGCCACTCCGTCGGAGGGCTTACCGCCGCGTACGCCGCAGGGGTGCTGTCGCTCGCCGACGCGGCCGCCCTCGTCGCGGCCCGGGGACGCCTCATGGGCGAGGCCCGGCCGGGCGGGGCGATGATCGCCGTGGAGGCCACCGAAGAGGAAGCGACCGGGGTACTCGCCGACTACGCGGGCCGGCTCGCCCTCGCCGCCGTCAACGGCCCCCGGGCGACCGTGCTTTCGGGGGATGCCGACGCGGCACGAGAGGCGGCCGAGCGGTTCGCGGGCCTGGGCCGCCGCACCCGGGCACTCAAGGTCAGTCACGCCTTCCACTCGCCGCACATGGACAGCGCCGTCGCGGAGTTCCGCCGGATCGCCTCCGGACTCACCTTCCGCCCGCCGACGGTGACCGTGATCTCCGACCTGACCGGAGAACCGGTCGGCCCGGACCGGCTGTCCGACCCCGGCTACTGGGCCGAACACATCCGCAGACCGGTCCGATTCCACGACGCTGTGCGGCAGTTGGCGGCCGGAGGGGTCGTCCACTACGTCGAGCTGGGTCCCGGCAACGTCCTCACCGCACTGACCCGGGGCATCGTGGCGGCGGACGGCGGGACCGCCGCGACCGTGGTACCCCTGCTGCGCCCCCGCACCCCCGAGCGGCGCTCCCTGCTCACCGGACTCGCGGAACTCCACGTGGCCGGCGCCGCCGCCGACTGGTCCGGCTTCTTCGAAGCGGAGAGCGGGCGCGAGGAGTACGAGGACGTCGAGGGCACACGGGAGGACGAGCGCGACGGCCGCCGCGAGCGCGCGGCGCTGCCCACGTACGCCTTCCAGCGCCGCCCGTTCCGGTTCGCCACCTCGGCCCGACCCGAAGGCGCCGTTTCCGAAGGCACCGCTCCCGAACACACCGTGCCGGAAAGCGCCGCCCCCGAGGTGTCCGCGCCGGCGCGGGGCTCGGCGGACGGCGCCGACCGCACGGACACGGCCCCGCGCCCCGACTTCCTGGCCCTCGTGGTCGCCGCCGCCGCGGAGGTCCTGGGCGGCACCTCCGCGGAGGTGCTCGACACGGAACGTACGTTCAAGGAGCTCGGCCTGGACTCTTTGGGCGCCGTCGAGTTCGCGGACCGGCTCTCCCGGACGACCGGGCTCCGGCTGCCCCCCACCCTGACCTTCGACCACCCCACGCCCCGCGCGCTGGCCCGGCACCTCGCAACCGAATCCGGGCGCGACGGGGGATCGGCGGCCGTGCGGCAACAGCCCCGGGCCGCCACGCCGGGCGACGCGCACACCGGCGCCGACGACGATCCGATCGCCATCGTCTCCACCGCAGGCCGCTGGCCCGGCGGTGCCGACACCCCCGAGCAGCTCTGGGACCTGCTGGTCGCGGGTACGGACGCGACGAGCGGCTTCCCCGTCAACCGGGGCTGGCCCACGGACCTCCACCATCCCGACCCCGACCGGGCCGGCGGATCGTACGTCGGACGGGGCGGATTCCTGCACGACGCCGACCGGTTCGACGCCGGCTTCTTCGGCCTGTCCCCCCGGGAGGCCGAGGCGATGGACCCCCAGCAGCGGCTGCTGCTGGAGACGTCCTGGGAACTGCTGGAGCGGGCCGGCCTGGACCCGGCCGCGCTGCGCGGCAGCCGCACCGGGGTCTACGTGGGTGCGACCCAGCAGGAGTACGGTCCCCGACTGCACGAGGCCACCGGCGAGGGAGCGGGTTACCGGCTGACGGGTGCGACGGTCAGCGTCGCCTCGGGCCGGATCGCCTACGCCCTCGGCCTGGAGGGTCCGGCGCTCACCGTGGACACCGCCTGCTCCTCCTCCCTGGTGGCGCTCCACCTCGCGGCCCGGGCCCTGCGCTCCGGCGAATGCGCCCTCGCACTCGCCGGCGGGGTGACCGTGATGGCCACCCCCGGCATGTTCACCGAGTTCAGCCGGCAGCGCGGGCTGGCCCCGGACGGTATCTGCAAGCCCTTCGCGGCGGCGGCGGACGGCACCGCATGGTCGGAAGGGGTGGGGCTGGTCCTGCTGGAACGCCTGTCCGACGCCCGTCGCCACGGACACCGGGTGCTCGCCCTGATCCGGGGGAGCGCGGTGAACTCGGACGGTGCCAGCAACGGCCTGACCGCCCCGAACGGCCCCTCCCAGCAGCGGGTCATCGAACAGGCCCTGCACTCCGCGGGGTTGACGCCCGCCGACATCGACGCTGTGGAGGCCCACGGCACCGGCACCACGCTGGGCGACCCCATCGAGGCCCGGGCGCTGATCCACACCTACGGACGGGGCCGCCCCGAGGGAAAGCCCCTCCTCCTCGGCTCACTGAAGTCCAACATCGGCCACACCCAGGCGGCGGCGGGCGTCGCGGCGGTCATCAAGATGACCCAGGCCCTCGGCCACGGCCTCCTGCCGAAGACCCTGCACGTCGACCGTCCCACCCCGCACGTCGACTGGAGCGGTGGTGAGGTCGAACTGCTCACCCGCGCGACCCCGTGGCCGGCCGGCGACCGCCCGCGCCGCGCGGCGGTCTCCGCGTTCGGCATCAGCGGCACCAACGCCCACCTGATCCTCGAAGAGGCCCCCGCCGCCCCACCGGAGCCGGTACGCCCGTCCGCCGCGCCCGGCCTGCCCGTTCCCTGGGTCCTGTCCGCCCGCACCCCGCAGGCGCTCAGGGACCAGGCCGCCCGACTGGCCACACTGCTGGACCGCGCGGCCGGAGACCGCGCGGCAACCGGCGCCGACGGCGGCGACCCCGAGCCCGTCGGCGGTGCGGAGGACATCGCGGAGGTGGCGTACGCGCTCACCCGCAGACCGTCCTTCGACCACCGTGCGGTACTGGTGGCCCGGGACCTCGCCGGAGCACGCGCCGGCGTACGGGCCCTGGCGCGGGGAGAGTCGGCCGAAGGCGCCGTACGCGGCCACGCCGCCGCCCCCGGCCGGGTCGCGTTCCTCTTCACCGGGCAGGGCAGCCAGCGCGTCGGCATGGGACGCGAGCTGTACGCGACCCAGCCGGTCTTCGCCGCCTCCTTCGACGCGAACTGCGCGGCCCTCGACGCCCACCTGGCCGGATGCACGTCCACTCCGCTCCGCGAGGTCGTCCTCGGGGACCCGGACGCCGACGGCGCGCCCGCCACAGCCGCCGGCCCCGCCGCCGGCGAGCTGGACCGCACGCTGTACACCCAACCCGCTCTGTTCGCCCTGGAGGTGGCCCTCTTCCGGCTGCTGGAGTCCTGGGGGGTGCGCCCCGACGTGGTGGCCGGACACTCGGTCGGTGAACTCGCCGCCGCCCACGTGGCCGGTGTGCTGAACCTCGCCGACGCCGCCGCGCTGGTCGCCGCCCGCGCCCGACTGATGCAGGAACTCCCCGAAGGCGGCGCCATGGCCGCCGTCGAGGCGGACGAGACCGAGGTGCTCGCGGAGCTCGCCGGCCACGAGGAGACCGTGGACATCGCGGCCGTCAACGGCCCGTCCTCCACAGTGGTGTCGGGCGAGGAGCGAGCCGTGCTCGCGCTCACCGAGCGCTTCCGCGCGCGAGGACGGCGCACCAGCCGCCTGCGCACCAGCCATGCCTTCCACTCCCCGCTCATGGACCCGATGACCGACGCGCTCGGGGAAGCCGCCCGGAAACTCACCCATCTGCCGCCGGACATCTCCCTGCTGAGCGCGCTCGACGGCGAGCACTTCACCCGGGAACGGCCCCTTGGGCCCACCTACTGGGCGGCGCACGCCCGGGGCGCCGTGCGTTTCCTCGACGTCGTACGCCGCCTGGAGCGCGACGGGGTCACCACCTACCTGGAACTCGGCCCCGACGCCGTCCTCACCGCCCTGGCCCAGGAGGGCCTGCTCGGCGACCGACCCGAGGGCACGCCCCCGCCCGCCCTCGCCCCGGTGCTGCGCCGGGGCCGACCCGAGCCGGAATCCCTGCTCACCGCGCTCGGTACCGCCCACGCCCGGGGGACCGCCGTCGACTGGAGCGCCGTCCTCGGCCTCTCCGGGCCGAGCCGGGTGGACCTGCCCACCTACCCGTTCCAGCGCAGCCGCCACTGGGCGGACGCGCCGGCGCTTCCCGCGGCGTCCGCCGTTTCCGCCGGGGACGACCGGTTCTGGGAACCGGTGGAGCGCGAGGACCTCGACGCGCTCGCCGACACCCTCGGCATCCTCGAACCGGAGCACCGGGAGGCTTTGGGCGCCGTGCTGCCCCGGCTCGCGTCCTGGCGGAGCGAGCGGGGACGGGCCGCCGAGGCCGACGGCTGGCGCCACCGGGTGGCCTGGCGGCCCGTCCCGCCCCGTGCGGTGGCGCCGGCCGGGTCCGGTCGCTGGCTGCTCGTCGTCCCGGCCAGGCCCCTCGGCGGGGACCGCCCGTACGACGGCTGGGCGCCGCTCCTGGAGAAGGCCCTCACCGGCGCCGGGGCGCGCGTCGACCGCGTCACCGTCACCGACCCGCGGACGGACCGCGACGCCTTCGCCGCGCTGCTCGCCGACGCGGCGGGCCGGACCCCGGCCGAGCCGGTGACCGGGGTGGTGTCCCTCCTCTCGCTCGACCACGACACCGACCCGGACCTGCCCGCCCTCCCGCACGGGACGGCCGCCACCACGGCGCTCCTCCAGGCCCTGGAGAGCACCCCCGGGATCGCCGCTCCGCTCTGGGCACTCACCCGGGGCGCGGTCACCACCGGCCCGGGCGACCGGCCGAGCGATCCGGCCGGCGCCCTCGTCTGGGGGCTCGGCGTCATCGCCGCCGTGGAGAGCTCCCGGTGGGGCGGGGTCGTCGATCTGCCCGAGCGCGTGGACCCGCACGCCACCGACGAGGTGCTCGCCGCCCTCACCGCGGGCCACGGCGAGGCCGAACTCGCGGTGCGGCCACAGGGGTTGCTCGCCCGCCGCCTCGTCCCCGCCCCGTTGGAACCGGCCCCTGACGGCCGGACGGCCGGCTGGACCCCCACGGGGACGGTCCTCGTGACCGGAGGCACCGGGGCGCTGGCCCGGCACACCGCCGCATGGCTGGCACGCAAGGGCGCCGGACACCTGCTGCTGGTGAGCAGACGGGGCGGCGAGGCGCCCGGAGCGGACCTCCTGCGGGACGAGCTCACTGCGCTGGGAGCCCGGGTGACCTACGCCGCCTGCGACGTCTCGGACCGCGAGGCGCTCACGGCGGTGCTGGCCTCCGTTCCCGCGGAACACCCGCTGTCGGCCGTCGTGCACACCGCCGCCGTCCTCGACGACGCCCTGCTGGACGCCCTCACCCCCGAGCAGGCGGACCGGGTGCTGCGGGTCAAGGCGCTCGGCGCCCGCCACCTGGACGAACTCACCCGCTCCCTCCCCCTGTCCGCCTTCGTGCTCTTCTCCTCCGTCACCGCCCTCGCCGGCGCCGCGGGTCAGGCCAACTACGCGCCGGGCAACGCCTATCTCGACGCCCTCGCCCACGCCCGCCGGGCCGCCGGACTCCCCGCCACCTCGGTCTCCTGGGGCCAGTGGGCGGGCGACGGCATCGCCGGTGACGAAGGGGCCCACCGCAACGCGCGGAACGGGCTGCTCCCGATGGAGCCCGGCCTCGCCGTCTCCGTACTGGAGCAGGCCCTGGACCGGGACGAGACCCACCTGGTCGTCTGCCGCGCCGACTGGCGGGTTCTCGCCTCCGCCCGCTCCCACCCGCTGCTGGCGGAGCTGACCGCCGGCCCGTCCGACGACGGCGCGGTCCCGCCGGAGACCGGCGAAACGGACGGCATCCTCGCGGAGTTGGCGCGGGCCGACAGCGACCAAGAGCGCCGCAGGCTGCTGCTCCGCTTCGTGCGGACCCAGGTCGGCGAGGTCCAGGGCGGCCGGCCGGCCGAGTCGGTCGAGATCCACCGGGGCTTCAAGGAACAGGGTTTCGACTCTCTCACCACGGTCGAACTGCGCAACCGCCTCAACGCGCGCACCGGAGTCAACCTGCCGACCACCGCAGTGTTCGACCATCCCACCCCCCACGCGCTCGCCGAGCTGCTGTACGGGCTGCTCGTCCCCGAGGATCATGCGGGGGAGGGGGCGGTACGCGAACTCCGCGCCAAAATAAGCGAGTTGGAGGCTCTCTTCGCCGCCCTGCCGGTGGACGGACCGGAGCGCGAGGATGCGGCGGCCCGGCTCGCCGCCCTGGCGGCGGGCGACCCCGGCACGCACCGGACGGCCGAGGACGACGACCGTGACGTGGCGGCGGGTCTCTCGTCCGCCACCGACGACGAACTGATGGATTTCATCGGCAAGGAGCTCGGCATCTCCTGAACCGGCCTCCCGCGGGCGCCCGCCCGCGCCCTGCCCGCGCCGCGACGGCGCCCCACCGCCGGCCCCCGCCCCACGGCGGGCGCCTTCGGCCCCGACGACGTCCGACCCCCCCGGGCACCCGACACTGGGCGCCCGGCCCCCAACCTGATCCGCTCGGCCTTCCCTGCACCGGGCAACTCCGCACGAAGGGTGGATTCATGAACGACAGCCGGATGCGGTATCTCCTGGAGCGGGTCACCGCCGAACTCCACGAGACCCGGAAGAAGTTGCGCGACACCGAGGAGGGCGGCCGGGAACCCGTCGCCATCGTGGGGATGGGCTGCCACTTCCCCGGAGGGATCGACTCCCCCGAGGACCTGTGGCGCCTGGTCGCGGAGGGCGGCGACGTCGTGGGCGACTTCCCGGACGACCGCGGCTGGGACACCTCGGCCCTCTTCGACGCCGACCCGGACCGGCCCGGCACCTCGTCCACCCGGAGGGGCGCTTTCCTCACGTCCCCGGGGGAGTTCGACACCGACTTCTTCGGCATCTCTCCGCGCGAGGCCCTGGCCACCGACCCGCAGCACCGGCTGCTGCTGGAGACGGCCTGGGAGACGTTCGAACGGGCGGGCATCCGCCCCGACACCCTGCGCGGAAGCAGCACCGGCGTCTTCGTGGGCACCAACGGCAACGACTACGCGCCCCCCGTCGGAGCGGTCCCCGAGGACCTGGAGGGGTACATCATCGTCGGGAACGCGGCGAGCGTAGCCTCCGGCCGGATCTCCTACACCTTCGGCTTCGAGGGCCCGGCGGTCACGGTCGACACGGCCTGCTCCGCCTCGTCGGTCGCCCTCCACCTGGCGGTCCGGTCGCTGCGCTCCGGCGAATGCGATCTCGCCCTCGCCGGCGGTGTGACCGTCATGACCACCCCGTCCACCTTCGTGGAGTTCTCCCGGCAGCACGGGCTCGCGGCCGACGGCCGCTGCAAGGCGTTCGCCGGTGCCGCCGACGGAACCGGTTGGTCCGAGGGCGCGGGGCTGCTGCTCGTCGAGCGGCTCTCCGACGCGCGCCGTCTCGGTCACCGGGTGCTCGCCGTCATCAGGGGCACGGCCGCCAACCAGGACGGTGCCTCGCACGGACTGACCGCCCCGAACGGACCGGCCCAGCAGCGTGTCATCCGGCAGGCGCTGGCCGACGCCCGCTTGACTCCGGCACAGGTCGACGCCGTCGAGGCGCACGGCACCGGCACCACCCTGGGCGACCCCATCGAGGCGCAGGCGCTCCTCGCCACCTACGGCCAGGAGCACGACCACGACTCCCCCCTGTGGCTGGGCTCGGTGAAGTCGAACATCGCGCACACCCAGGCGGCGGCCGGGGTGGCGGGCGTCATCAAGATGGTGCAGGCGATGCGGCACGGGGTGCTCCCGAAGACCCTGCACGTGGACGAGCCGTCCCCGCACGTGGACTGGTCCTCGGGCGGTGTGGCCCTCCTCGCGGACCACCGTCCGTGGCCCGAGACCGGGGAGCCGCGCCGCGCGGGCGTGTCCGCGTTCGGCATGAGCGGCACCAACACCCACATCATCCTGGAGCAGGCCCCCGCCCCCGAGGCCCAGGTGTCCGGGGACGCCGAGCCCGGACAGCCGGCCGACCGCCCGGCGACCGCCCCCGCCGCCGTTCCCCTCGTCCTCTCCGCGCGTACCCCGGCCGCCCTCGCCGCCGGGGCCGCGGACCTCGCCGCATACCTCCGCTCCGGACCCGACCCGGCCGCGGTCGCCCGCGAACTCGTCGCGGGGAGAACCCCGTTCGAGGAGCGCGCGGTCGTCGTGGGTCCCGCCGGTGAGGAACTGCTGGCCGGGCTCGACGCACTCGCCTCCGGAGAGTCCGCGCCCGGTCTCGTACGCGGACGGGCCGGCGGCGAACACCGCACGGTGTTCGTCTTCCCCGGCCAGGGCTCCCAGTGGCTCGGCATGGCTCGTGAACTCCTGGACGCCGAACCGGTGTTCGCCGAAAGCATCGACGCGTGCGCCCGTGCCCTGGAGCCCTGGACGGACTGGTCCCTGCACGGAGTCCTGCGCGAGGAGGAAGGCGCCCCCGGCTACGACCGGGTGGACGTCGTACAGCCCGCGCTCTGGGCGGTCATGGTGTCCCTGGCCGGCCTGTGGCAGTCCTACGGGGTCCGCCCGGACGCGGTGGTCGGCCACAGCCAGGGCGAGATCGCCGCCGCGTACGTCGCCGGAGCCCTCACCCTCGACGACGCCGCCCGGGTGGTCGCGCTGCGCAGCCGGGCCATCGGCGCCCTGTCGGGCGGCGGGGGCATGGTCTCCGTGGTGCTGTCCCTGCCCGAAGCCGAGGCCGCGATCGCCCCCTGGGGCGGGCGCATCTCGGTGGCGACGGTCAACGGCCCCTCCGCGGTAGTGGTCGCCGGTGAGCCCGCGGCCCTGGACGAGTTCACCGCGGCTGCCGAACGGGACGGCGTACGCACCCGCAGGGTCCCGGTCGACTACGCCTCGCACTCGGCCCAGGTCGAGGCGGTCCGCGAGGAGCTGCTGACCGCCCTCGCACCGGTCGCCCCCCGCCCCGCGACCGTCCCCCTCCTCTCCACCGTCACCGGGGACTGGCTCGACACCACCGCGATGGACGCGGCGTACTGGTACACCAACCTCCGCACGACCGTGCTCTTCGAACCGGCCACCCGGAAGCTGCTCGCCGAGGGCCACGACGTCTTCGTCGAGACCAGCCCGCACCCGGTGCTGACCGCAGCCGTGCAGGAGACCGCCGAAGCGGCCGGTGCGCGGGCCGTCGTCACCGGCTCGCTGCGCCGGGGCGAGGGCGGCCCGGTCCGCTTCCTCACCTCCCTGGCGGAGATCCAGGTCCACGGGACCGACGTCGACTGGAGCCCGGCGCTCGCCGGCCCGCGCCCTTCCGCGTCGGACCTGGCCGGCCTGCCCACCTACCCCTTCCAGCGGCAGCGGTTCTGGCTGGAGAACGCCACCTCCCGGTCCGCCGACGCCCCCGGCCTCGGTCTGCGCGCCGCCGGACACCCCCTGCTCGGCGCCTCCCTGCGGCCGGCGGACGGCGACGGGCTGCTGCTGACCGGGCGCCTCGCCGCCCGGACCCACCCCTGGCTCACCGACCACACGGTGCTCGGCCGCATCCTCGTCCCCGGCACGGCCCTGGTGGAGCTGGCGGTACGCGCCGCCGACGAGGCGGGCCGCGACACGGTCGACGAGCTGGTGATCGAGGCGCCCCTCGTCCTGCCGGAAACCGGTTCCCGGCAGATCCAGGTCGCCGTGGCCGCGCCCGCCGAGGACGGCCGCCGCGCGGTGACCGTCCACTCCCGCGCGCAGGACGCGGCGGACGGCGACGCGTGGACCCGGCACGCAACCGGGTTCCTCTCCCGTACGCCCGCCCCGGCGCCGCCGGAGGGCAACCCGGGCAGCTGGCCGCCGCCGGGCGCCACGCCCCTCCCACTGGAAGGCCTCTACGACCGGCTCGCGGAGTCCGGGGTCGCGTACGGGCCCCGTTTCCAGGGGCTGCGCGCCGCCTGGCGGCTCGGGGAGGAGATCTTCGCCGAGGCCGTGCTCGACGGTGAAGAGGAGGCAGCGGCGGGGGAGTTCGGGATCCACCCCGCGCTGCTCGACGCCGCCTTCCACGCCGCCGCCCTCGGAGCTCCGGCGCAGGCCGGCCCCGGAGAAGTGCTGCTGCCTTTCGCCTGGAACGGGGTGCGGCTGCAGGCCTCGGGCGCGACCGCCCTGCGCGTACGGCTCACCCCCGCCGCCGACGGCCAACTCTCCCTGCACGCCACCGATCCGGCGGGCGCACCCGTCGTCTCCGTCGCCTCCCTGGTATACCGCCCGGTGACCGCCGACCGGCTCGCCAGCGGTTCCGAGGCGACCCCGCCGCTCCACCGGCTCGGCTGGACGCCGCTGCCGCTCACCGCCCCCGGGCCCGGCCCTCTCGCGGTCCTGCTGTCCGAGGACGGCCGGTCCCCGGCCACGAGCACCGATGCCCCGCGCTTCCACCACCCCGCCGACGTGGCGGCCGCCGTCCGCGCGGGCCGGGAGGTGGCCGGACCGGTGCTCCACGCCGTGCCCGGCGACGAGGGGACCGGCGACGGGACACCCCCGGCGGAACGGGCGCGGGCAACCCTCGAACGGGTCCTCGTCCTCGTCCAGGAGTGGCTCTCCCACCCCGAACTCGACGCGATACCGCTGGTGTTGGTCACCCGCGGTGCGGTCTCCGTCGCCGGCGAAGCACCGGACCTCACCACCGCCGGCATCTGGGGACTGCTGCGCTCCGCCCAGTCCGAACACCCCGGCCGCATCCTGCTGATCGACACGGACCGCCCGGAGAACACGGACCGGGAGAACACGGACCGCGCGGAACCCGCAGACCGCACGGAGCCCGCCGAAACCCCCGCGACGGACCACCGCGCCCTCGGTGCGGCGCTCGCGACGGCCGTCGCCGCGGGCGAGACCCAGCTCGCGCTCCGGGCCGGCACCGCCCTCGTCCCCCGGCTCGTCCCGGTGGCGCCCGCCGACTCCGGGGCGCCGCGAGGGACGTGGCGCTTCGGCCCACCCGAGGGAACGGTCCTGGTGACCGGCGGCCTCGGTACCCTCGGCAAGCTGGTCGCCCGTCACCTGGTCACCGACCACGGGGTACGCCACCTGCTGCTGACCGGCCGGCGCGGCCCCGACACCCCGGGCGCACCGGAGTTCGTCGCCGAACTCACCGCACTCGGCGCGCGGGTGACGGTCGCCGCCGCCGACGCGGCGGACCGGGACGCCCTGCGGACCGTGCTGGAGGGCGTCGAGGCGGTCCACCCGCTCACCGGCGTCGTGCACGCGGCCGGGACCCTGGACGACGGCGTCGTGGCCTCGCTCACCGCGGACCGGCTGGACACCGTGCTGCGTCCGAAGGCCCACGCGGCCTGGAACCTGCACGAACTGACCCGGGACGCCCCGCTCTCCGCGTTCGTGGTGTTCTCGTCGGCGGCGGGCGTCCTCGGCGTCCCCGGCCAGGGCAACTACGCGGCGGCCAACACCTTCCTCGACGCGCTGATCGCCCACCGCCGCGCCCTCGGCCTGGCCGGAACCTCCCTGGCGTGGGGGCTGTGGGAGGAGAGCAGTGAGCTGACCGCCCACCTGGACGACACCGCCCACCGGCGCAACGCCCGCCACGGCACCCGCGCCCTCACCACCGCCGAGGGCCTCGCCCTCCTCGACGCGGCCGGAGCGACGGACGACGCCCTTCTCGTGCCGCTCGCGCTGCGGCACGACGGAGAGCCCGGCCAAATCCCGCCGGTCCTCCGTGACGTCGTCCGCACCCGCCGGCCCGCCGCGCGCCGGGCAACCGGAGCGGCGGGCCCCACCCTCGCCGGACGGCTGCTCCCCCTCGGGGCGGCCGAACGCGAGGAGTTCCTGGTCGATCTGGTCCGGGCGGAGGCGGCGACGGTCCTCGGCCGCTCCGACCGGGACGGGGTCGCCTCCGACCGGGCGTTCAAGGACCTCGGCTTCGACTCGCTGACCGCGGTGGACCTGCGCAACCGGCTGGGCACGGCGAGCGGGCTGCGCCTGTCGCCCACCCTCGTCTTCGACCACCCCACCCCGCGGTCGCTGGCACGCTTCCTGCTGGCCGGACTCCTCGGCGAAGACCCCGGGCCGGCGGCCCCCGCCCCCGCGGCCTCGCCGGCCCCGGGCGCGGACGACCCGGTCGTCATCGTCGGCATGAGCTGCCGGCTGCCGGGCGGGGTGGCCTCCCCGGACGACCTCTGGGACCTGGTCTCCCGGGGCGGTGACGCGATCACCCCCTGGCCCACCGACCGCGGCTGGGACACCGAGGGCCTCTTCGACGCGGACCCCGACGAGCCGGGCCGCACCTACACCCAGCACGGCGGGTTCCTGCACGGGGCGGCCGACTTCGACGCCGGCTTCTTCGGCATCTCGCCCCGTGAGGCGCTGGCGACCGACCCGCAGCAGCGGTTGCTGCTGGAGTCGTCCTGGGAGGCGTTCGAGCGGGCGGGGATCGCCCCGGACACCCTGCGCGGCAGCCGCACCGGCGTCTTCGTCGGCGTGATGTACAACGACTACGCCTCGCGCCTGCACGAGCTGCCGCCGGAGCTGGAGGGCTACCTCCACAACGGCAGCGCGGCCAGCGTGGCGTCCGGGCGCATCTCGTACACGTACGGCTTCGAGGGTCCGGCCGTGACGGTGGACACGGCGTGCTCCTCCTCGCTGGTGGCGCTCCACCTGGCGGCGCAGGCCCTGCGGTCGGGGGAGTGCGACCTCGCGCTCGCCGGCGGGGTCGCCGTGATGGCGTCGCCGTCCGGCATGGTCGCCACCTCCCGGCACCGCGCGTTCGCCCCGGACGGCCACGTCAAGGCGTACGCCGCCTCGGCGGACGGGACGAGCTGGGCGGAGGGGGTCGGCCTGCTCCTGGTGGAGCGGCTGTCGGACGCCCGGCGGCTCGGGCACCAGGTGCTGGCCGTGGTACGCGGCTCCGCCGTGAACCAGGACGGCGCCTCGAACGGGCTCACGGCGCCGAGCGGCCCCGCTCAGCAGAGGGTCATCCGGCAGGCGCTCGCCGGAGCCGGTCTCGCCCCCCACGACATCGACGCGGTGGAGGGGCACGGCACCGGCACCACCCTCGGCGACCCGATCGAGGCGCAGGCCCTGGTGGCGGCGTACGGTGCGGGACGTCCCGAGGACCGGCCGCTCTGGCTCGGCTCGCTCAAGTCCAACATCGGCCACACCCAGGCCGCAGCCGGCGTGGCCGGGATCATCAAGATGGTGCAGGCCATGCGGCACGGCACCCTGCCCCGGACCCTGCACGTCGACGCACCCTCACCCGACGTGGACTGGGCCTCGGGCGGCGTACGGCTGCTCACGCGGGAGCGGCCCTGGGAGGCGGCCGGCCGGCCGCGGCGCGCGGGGGTCTCCTCCTTCGGCGTCAGCGGCACCAACGCCCACGTCATCATCGAGGAGCCGGAGAGGACGGCCCCGGCCCCGGCGGACACCGGTGCGGAGCGGGACGCGGCGGCAGCCGCTCCGGCCGCAGCCGCCTCCCCGCTGCCCTGGGTGCTCTCCGGCCGCACCCCGCGGGCCGTCTCCGACCAGGCGGCGCGCCTCCTGGAGCTGCTGAACCGCCCGGGCCCGGTACCGGCGGCGGCCGACACCGCCCACGCCCTCCTCACCGACCGCTCGCACTTCGATCACCGGGCGGTCGTGGTCGCCGCCGACCGCGACCGGCTCGCGGACGGCCTGGGCGCGCTCGTCCGGGCCGAACCCGCCGGGAACCTCGTCCGGGGAACCGCGGCCGAGGGCGCCCGGACGGTCTTCGTCTTCCCCGGCCACGGCGCGCAGTGGGCCGGCATGGCGCAGGGCCTGCTCGACACGGCGCCGGCCTTCACCGAGCGCATCGAGGAGTGCGCCCGGGCGCTGGAACCCCTCGTCGACTGGTCGCTCACCGACGTCCTCCGCCAGACCCCCGGCGCACCCACCCTGGAGCGGGTCGACGTCGCCCAACCCGCTCTGTGGGCCGTGCTGGTGGCGCTCGCCGCCCAGTGGCAGTCCTACGGCGTCCAGCCGGACGCCGTGGTCGGGCACAGCCAGGGCGAGGTCGCCGCCGCCTGCGTGGCCGGGATCCTCACCCTGGACGACGCGGCCCGCATCGTCGTCGAGCGCAGCCGGATCCTGTCCGGGCTCGTCGGGAAGGGCGGCATGGCCTCCCTGGCGCTCCCCCTCGCGGAGGTCGAGCGCCGGATCGGGTCCTGGCCCGGACGGCTCTCGGTGGCGACGGTGAACGGGCCCGCCGCCGTCGTGGTCGCCGGGGACGAGTCCGCCCTGGACGAACTGCTCGCCGGGTGCGAGGCCCGGGGCGAACGGGCCAAGCGGATCAGGGCGGCCACGGTCGCCGGACACTCCCCGGTCATCGACGAGGTGAAGGAGGAACTCCTCGCACGGCTCGCGTTCGTCACCCCGCGCGAGGGCAACGTGCCGCTCTGGTCCACGGTCACCGCCGCGCTCCTCGAACCCGGGGAGACCGACGCGGAGTACTGGTACCGCAACATCCGCCAGACCGTACGATTCGCCCCCGTCGTGAAGGACCTGATCGCCGCCCGGTACACCGTCCTCATCGAGGTCAGTCCGCACCCGGTGCTCACCGGCAGCATCCAGGACACCGTGGACGAGGCAGGGGCCGCCGACGTCGTGGTGGTCGAGACCCTGCGGCGGGACCACGGAGGACTCGACCGCTTCCTCACCTCGGCCGCCGCCGTCCACGCCCGGGGCGTGGCGGTGGACTGGTCGCCGGCATTTGGGGGTGCGCGGCCGGAGCGGGTGGAGCTGCCCACCTACCCCTTCCAGCGACGTCGTTACTGGCTCTCCGCCGGTACGGCGCCGACCGGTGGCGCTGCCGCCGGTCCGCTCGCCGGAGCCGAGCACGGGCCTGCCGTACCCGGTCAGGAGGAGGACACCGCCCCGGAGTCACCCTTCGCCGCCCTCGCGCCCGCCGCCCGCGCCGAAGCCCTGCTCGACCTGGTGGTCCGCCGGACGGCCGAGGTGCTGGGACACGAGGACACCGGGGAGATAGGCGCGGAGCAGGCGTTCAAGGGGCTCGGTCTGGAATCGCTGACCGCCGTCGACCTGCGCAACCGGCTGGCCGCGGCCGTCGGCGTGCGGCTTCCGGCGACCCTGGTCTTCGACCACCCGACACCCGCCGCCGTCGCGGCGCACCTCGCGACCCTGCTGCCCGATGCCCCGGCGGCGCACGGGGGGTCCGCGACGGAGGCCCTCGCCCTGCTGGAGCAGGTCGTGCCCGGCTCCGGACCCCTCGATCCGGACGGGGCCGAACTGCTCACCCGGCTCCAGGCCCTGGTGGCCCGATGGGACACCGGCCGGACCGGACCCGAGCGGGGAGAGGCCGGGACGATCGACCTGGACGCGGCCACCGACGACGAGCTCTTCGCCCTGATGGACAGCGAGTCCCGGTGAACCACGACCGCCCTGACAGGGCCGGAAGCGTTCCGCACCCGCACACCACGACGCCACGCCAGGAGGAGACCGGCCATGGCCGATGAGGAGAAGCTGCGCAGCTACCTCAAGCGCGCGCTCGCCGAGAACCGCGAAGCGCTCAAACGCCTGCGGGAGGTCGAGTCGGGCCTCCGGGAGCCGATCGCCATCGTCGGCATGAGCTGCCGGCTCCCGGGCGAAGTGGACTCGCCCGAGTCCCTCTGGGACCTGGTCGCGGCGGGTGGCGACGCCATCGCCCCCTGGCCCGACGACCGGGGCTGGGACCTCGAAGCGCTCTACGACCCCGACCCCGGCCACCCCGGCACCAGCTACGCCCGGCACGGCGGATTCCTCTACGACGCCGCCGACTTCGACGCGGAGTTCTTCGGGATGTCGCCGCGTGAGGCGCTGGCGACCGATCCGCAGCAGCGGTTGCTGCTGGAGTCGTCCTGGGAGGCGTTCGAGCGGGCGGGGATCGCCCCGGACACCCTGCGCGGCAGCCGTACCGGCGTCTTCGTCGGCCTGACGGCACAGGACTACCAGCACCGGCTCGCCGAGGTGCCGGCCGAGGTGGAGGGCTACCTCGGCATCGGCAACCTCGCCAGTGTGGCGTCCGGGCGCATCTCGTACACGTACGGGTTCGAGGGTCCGGCCGTGACGGTGGACACGGCGTGCTCCTCCTCGCTGGTGGCGCTCCACCTCGCCGTGCAGGCGCTGCGGTCGGGTGAGTGCGACCTCGCGCTCGCGGGCGGGGCGACCGTGATGTCGACCCCCGCCGGCTTCGTGGAGTTCTCCCGTCAGCGCGGGCTCTCCCCGGACGGACGGTGCCGTGCGTACGGCGCCGGGGCGGACGGGACCGGCTGGGCGGAGGGGGTCGGGCTGCTCCTGGTGGAGCGGCTCTCGGACGCCCGGCGGCTCGGGCACCAGGTGCTGGCCGTGGTACGCGGCTCCGCCGTGAACCAGGACGGCGCCTCGAACGGGCTGACCGCGCCGAACGGCCCCGCCCAGCAGCGGGTCCTCCAACAGGCGCTGACCGCCGCCGGTCTCGCCCCGCACGACGTCGACCTCGTGGAGGGGCACGGCACCGGCACCACCCTCGGCGACCCCATCGAGGCGCAGGCGCTCCAGGAGGTCTACGGCCGCGACCGGCCCGAGGAGGCCCCGCTCTGGCTCGGCTCGCTCAAGTCCAACATCGGCCACACGGCCGCCGCGGCGGGAGTGGCCGGACTCATCAAGGCGGTGCAGTCGATCCGCCACGGCGTCCTCCCCGCGACGCTGCACGCCGGCACGCCCACCCCGCACGTGGAGTGGGCGGGCGGCGGGGTGCGGCTGCTGGACGAGGCCCGGCCGTGGCCGGAGACCGGACGCCCCCGTCGGGCCGGCGTCTCCGCCTTCGGCGTGAGCGGGACCAACGCCCACGTGATCGTCGAGGAGGCCCCGGCCGCGCCCGATCCCGCGGCAGTCGATCCGGCCGCGCCCGATCCGGCGGCAGCCGATCCGGCCGCGCCCGATCCGGCCGCCCATGCGCCCGCCGGGTCCGCGCCCGCTTTCGCCGGGGCTGCCGCGCCCGGCCCCCGCAGCGACGTGCTTCCCTGGCTGTTCTCCGCCCGTTCGGCGCCGGCCCTCCGGGGGCAGGCGGCCCGGCTGGCCACCTGGCTGGAGGCCCGGCCCGGCGTCGACCCGCTCGATGTCGCCTGGTCGCTGGCGACCACCCGCACCACCCACCCGCACCGCGCCACCGTGGTGGCCCAGGGCCGCGAGGCGCTCCTCGCCGGCGTGCGGGCCTTGGCGGCCGGAGACTCCTCCGCCGCCGTGATCGGCGCGGGAGACGGCCTCCCGCGCGTGGCGCGCACCGGCCGCACCGCCTTCCTTTTCACCGGGCAGGGCAGTCAGCGGGCCGCCATGGGGCGGGAGCTGTACGAACGGTTCCCCGCCTACGCCCGCGCCTTCGACGAGGCGGCCGCCGCGCTCGACCCGCACGGCGCCGGCCACCTCACCCGTTCGGTGCGCGAGGTCGTCCTGTCGTCCGCCCACGGCGAGCTGCTCGACCGCACGGAGTACGCGCAGCCCGCCCTCTTCGCCGTGGAGGTGGCCCTCTTCCGGCTGCTGGACAGCTGGGGGGTGCGGCCCGACGTCGTCGCGGGGCACTCCGTCGGCGGCCTCGCCGCCGCCCAGGCGGCCGGGGTGCTCACCCTGGAGGACGCCGCCGCCCTGGTCGTGGCGCGCGGCCGGCTGATGCAGGCACTGCCGCCGGGCGGCGCGATGGCGGCGGTCGAGGCGACCGAGGAGGAGGTCGCCGAGGCGCTCGTCGGACGGGAGGAGAGGGTCGCCGTCGCCGCGGTCAACGGCCCCCGCTCGGTGGTCGTCTCCGGGGACGAGGAACCCGTCCTCGCCGTGGTGGCCGGCTTCAGGAACCGGGGCCGCAGGACGTCCCGGCTCCGGGTGAGCCACGCCTTCCACTCGCCCCGCATGGACCCGGTGCTGGACGAACTCCACCGGACGGCCAAGGCCCTGCGGTACGAGGAGCCCCGCATCCCCGTGGTCTCCGACCTGACCGGCGCTCCCGCCGGAGCGGGAGAACTCGGCACCGCCGAGCACTGGACGGAGCACGCCCGGCGGCCGGTGCGCTTCCTGGACGTCGTCCAGCACCTGCGCGCCGCGGGGACGACCCGCTTCGTGGAGATCGGACCGGACGGCGTCCTCGCCGGGCTGAGCGGCGAGATCCTCTCCGCGCAGGCCCCGGACGCGGCGCGACCCGTCGTCGTTCCCCTGCTGCGCGGCGGCCGGCCCGAGGTGGCGACCTTCCTGACCGCACTGGCCCGCCTGCATGCCGACGGAGTACCCGTCGACTGGCGTGCGGTCTTCGAGGGCCACCGCCCCCGCACGGTGGAGGTGCCCACCTACGCCTTCCAGCGCCGTCGCCACTGGCTCGACGCCACCGTGACCCGCCACGCCACCGGCGCGTCCCCGCTCCCCGCCGCCGAGCCACCGGCGGAGGGGCCGAGCTGGGCGGACCGGCACGCGGAGCTGTCCGGGCCCGCGCTCGACTCCGCCCTGCTCGACCTCGTCAGGGCGGAGGCCGCGGCCGTCCTGGGACACGCGTCGGCCGATGCGGTCGCCCCCGACCGGGCCTTCGTCGAGGTGGGCCTCGACTCGCTCTCCGCCGTCGAACTGCGGTCCCGGCTCGCCGCCCGTACGGGCCTGACGCTCGGCGGGGCGCTCACCATCCGCCACCCCGAACCCGCTTCCCTCGCCGCCCACTTGAGCGAGCTCTCGCGGGCGCGGCAGCGGCCCGCCGGACCGGCCGGAGGGCAAGGGCCCCTCACCACGCTCTATCTGCGGCTGTGCGCCGCCCAGGAGATCGCCGCGGCCACCGAAGTGGCGGTCGCCGCCTCCCGGTTGCGGAGTACCTTCGCCGCGGCCGAGCGGGCCCGCCACGCCGCCGACCCGGTGGTGCTGGCGCAGGGCGACGCCCGGACCGCGCTGGTCTGCTTCCCCGCCCTCACCGCCCTCTCGGGGCCGCACGAGTACGCCCGGTTCGGCCAGGCGCTGCACGGCGTACGCGACGTCCTCGCGATCCCCGCGCCCGGCTACCCCGAGGAGAGCGCCCTGCCCGACTCGGCGGAGACCTTCGTGGCGATGCAGGCCGACGCGGTCCAACGCCTGTTGGGAGAGAGGCCGTTCGCCGTACTGGGGCGGTCGCTCGGCGGCTGCGTGGCCCATGCGGTGACCGCCGAACTCGAACGGCGCGGCACCCCGCCGACGGGCCTGGTCATGGTGGACACCTATCCGATGGACACCGCGACCCTCCCCGGCATGGAGTGGTGGATGCCCGCCATGATCAACGGGATGGTCGACCGGTTCGACGCCTTCGATCTCGGCCTCACCGACAACGGCCTCACCACGATGGGGAGTTACCTCAGCACGTTCGGCGGCTGGCAGCCCCGGGCGGTCACCGCCCCCACCCTGCTGCTCCGTGCCGGGATCCCCCTCCCCGGAACGCCCGACGACCCCACCGGAAAGACCCGCGCCTTCTGGCGGCTGCCGCACGAGACAGCCGACGTGCCGGGCGACCACTTCTCCGTCCTGGAGGAGCATTCGGCGACCACCGCGGCCGCCGTCGAGGCGTGGCTGAGTGCCCGGGACCGAGCCCACGCAGTCCGTGATCCGGCCCACGCCGTCCGCACCTGACCCCCGCACCACCCGCACCCCAGCTCGAACGAGAGAGAAGAACACGATGACCGCACGACAGCCGCTGCACCTCGCCGTGGCCCTGGACAACGTCGGCTGGCACCCGGCGGCCGGCGCGGGGCCCGACGCGCCCGCCGGAAACCTCTTCGGTCTGGCGCACTGGACCGCCCTCGCCCAGGAGGCCGAACGCGGACTGCTGGACTTCGTCACGGTCGAGGACCCGCCGAAGCGCCCCGCCGGACACGTGAACCACCGCCTCGACGCCGTCCTCGTCGCCTCGGCACTGGCCGCGCGTACCGAGCACATCGGGCTGGTGCCGAGCATCGTGACCGATCACGCCCAGCCGACGAACGTCGCGAAGGCGATAGCCACCCTCGACCACCTCAGCGACGGCCGGGCCGGCTGGCGCACGCCGGTCACGCCCGCACGGCCGATCGTCATCGCCGACATCTTCACCCCCGAGGTGCAGACGCCGATGGCCGAACTCTTCGAACGCGCCGCCGACCTGGTGCGCGTCGTCCGCGCCCTCTGGGACGGCGTCGACGACGAGAAGGCACTCCGGGACATCGCCGCGCCGGGCAGGTTCGCCCCCGCCGACCCCGACCCGCACGGCAGCTTCACCGAGATCGAGCCGCTGGGCGGAGCGGCCGGGGACTGGATCACCATCGACGCGCCGTCGCTCGCCCCCCGCGCCCCGCAGGGCCACCCGGTGATCTTCACCGTCGCCCACATCACCCTGCCGTACCGGTACGGGGCTCGGGCGGCCGACGTCGTCTCGGTGACCCCGCACAGCGTGGCGGAGGCACGGGCGACCGTGGAGGAGGTCCGGGCCGAGCAGGCGGCGGCCGGGCGCGCGGACGAGAAGGTGCACGTCTTCGCCGACCTCGTGGTCTTCCTCGACAGCACCCCCGGCCGCGCCGCCGAACGCCTCGCCCGCCTCGACGCGGAGCACGGCAGCGCCTACACGTCCGACGCCGAGATCATCGCCGGCACCCCGGCCGAAGTCGCCGACCTGCTCCTGGAATGGCAGGAGGCAGGGCTCTCCGGGTACCGCCTGCGCCCCGGGGCCCTCCCTCACGACCTGCACGCCATCACCCGGGAGCTGGTACCCGAACTCCAGGCCCGGGGCGCGTTCCGGACCGCCTACGAGGCGGACACCCTGCGCGGGCTGCTCGGACTGCCGCTGCCCGCGGCCCCGGTCGCACCCTGAGCCCCGGCCGGACGCGGGTACTCACCCGCCCGGTCACCCGGCTGTCCGGCCCCGCCGGTCTCCCGCAGCGAGTGCGGGAGGTCGGCCCGGCCCTTCACCCGGAGCTTGCGGTAGGCGTGGGTGAGATGCTGCTCCACCGTGCTGACGGTGATGAACAGCTTCTCGGCGATCTCCCGGTTCGAGTGTCCGGCCGCCGCCAACGCCGCCACCTGCGACTCCGAGCCGCTGAGCAGTCCGGTGCCCGCACGGGGGCCGTCCTGCTCCGCGCGCGACTCCTGCGCGGCGAGCCGCCGCGAGAGCGGGGTGAACCCCTGTCTCTCCGCGATCTCCCGGGCCTGCCGGCCGACCATCCGGGCCTTGCCGGCCTGGCCCGCCCGGTCGTGCGCCGCGCTCAGATCGGCGAGGGCGCGCGCCAGCTCCAGCCGGTCACCCCCGGCGCCGAGCAGGTCCACCGCCTCCCGCAGCAGCACGGCGCGCCGTCGCGGGTCCGCCACCGAGGCGGCCGTCCGCAGCGCCATGCCGCGGGCCCGGGGCAGCGCCGGCGACACCAGCTCCAGCTGCTCGGACGCGAGTCGGCGGGCCTCGTCCGTCCTGCCGAGCCGCAGCAGGGACGTCACCGCGTCGCTCCGCCACGGCACGAACGAGGGCTGGTCGATCTCCCACTCCCGCAGCAGCCGCCCGCACCGTGTCAGATCGTCCAGCGCCGCGTGCAGCAGGTCGACGGAGAGCCGCTGCCGGCCGCGCGCGTGCAGGTACTGGGCACCGAACCGCGTCTGGAACACCTGCTCGGGCAAGGTCCACGTGCGTGGCACCCCGGTCTCCGGCACCGTGCCCGTCGCCGTGGCGGCGAGCAGCAGGGTGGCGAGCGGAGAGCCGATCAGTACGCCCCAACTCGCCGTGGACATCGAGTCCATGGCCCGCCGGGCACTGCGCTGCGCGAGCCGGGCATCGCCCTGGCGGAAGGCGATCTCCGCCCGGACGGCCGCGAACTGCGCCTGCCACGCCGGAGCTCCGCGCTCGGTCGCCTCCCGCAGCAGAGCCTCGCACCAGCCCACCGCCAGGTCCGGGCGGTCCGCGTAGACCAGCACGGACAGGGCGAGATGGAGGGTGTCGAAACCCTGGTCGTCCAGCGGGGTCGTCTGGAGCGCGAGTTCGGCGCTGCGCACACTGTCCTGATCGGCCCCCGAGCGCATCAGCCCGTTCAGCACCGCCGCCATCGGCCTCGGCGCGCCGTCCGGCTCGCGGGCCGCCTGCGACCTGCCGGCGCGCGCGCCCAAGACGGTCCGCGCGGCCGGGCGGCCCGTCCGGCCGCGCGGACCGGACTCCCGCAGCAGCGCGGGGTGGGAGGCGCGCAGCCACTCCCGAGCGGCGAGGTACTCGTTCGCGGAGGACGCGTCCAGCGTGTCCGCGAACCGTTCGAGCCGGCGGAGCGCGAGGGTGATCTCCTCCCCGCTCCCGTTGCGGAGCAGCCGCCCGAGGAGGGGCACGATCTGGCAGCCGGTCAGCCGCCCCTCCCGCAACGCGTCCACCAGCGGCCGCAGCCGCCGGCACGCCGTGTCCGGATCGCTCCGGAACTCGACGAGGCTCCACAGCATGGTGACGGTGGCCCGCTGCTCCTCGTCCGCGCAGACCCCCGACGCCAGGTCGAGGCATGACTCGGCGCACGCCGTGTCGTCCCGGCGCAGAGCTTCACGGGCGGCGTCCAGCAGGACCGGGAGCGCCCAGGGCTCCTTGCCGTGCCCGGCGGACACCAGGTGGACGGCGACCGCTGACGCCGGGTCCCCCGCCGAATGGAGCAGGCGGGCCGCGTCCCGGTGCAGCGCCGAGCGGTCGGCGGCGGGCATGCCGGCCAGGACCGCCGCTCCCGCGGCGGGGTGGCGGTAACGCCCTCCGTCCAGCACACCGATGACGTCCAACGCCCCCAGCACCTCGTCCACCTCGGGCTGCGGCAGGCCGAGCAGCCGCGCCAGCCGGTGGGGCGAGCCGGATGCGTCCAGCACCGCGAGGGCGCGGGCCGCGTCGCGGAACCGCCGCCCCGCCCTCCGTACGCACGCGTCCACCGCGCTGCCGAACTCCGCCCCGGGACGGGGACCCCGGCCGGTTGCCGGATCGCCGGTCCCTTCCCACAGATCCTCCGCCAGCGCGCGCAGCAGCAGCGGGTTCCCGCCGCTGAGCCGGTGCCAGTCGGTGGCCGGGGCATCCGGCGCGAGTACCCGCCCGGGCAGCCCCGCGAGCATCCGTCCGGTCGCCGCGAGGGAGAGCGGACGGACCCGGACGCGGGTGAAATGCCGCTGCCGCAGGAGCGGGGTGCGCCAGGCGCGCTCCGACGCCTCCCCGTCGGTCGGCGGATCGGACTCGGTCACCACGATCAGCACCCGGGACGCGCGGAGCAGACCGCCCATGTGGATCAGGGAGTTGAGCGACGCCGCATCGGCGAAGCGCAGATCGTCGACGGTCACCACGACCGGCTTCCGCTCCGCCAGCGCACGGATCAGCTCCCAGTGGACCTGGCCGACATGGGCCGGAGTCGGACCGGACGACAACAGGTCCGCGTCGCAGGGCGCCGTCCGGCCCCGGGGCGGGCGCAGCGCCCGCGCGCACTCGTCGGGCGAGAAGTGCGCACGGCCGAAGAGCTGGCCGGCGACCCCCAGCGGCACGTCCTGCGCGGAGCAGGTGGCAGCCGCGTGCAGCACCACCGCGCCCTCGGCGGCCGCGATCTCGCCGAAGACGTGGAGCAGCTCCGTCTTGCCGGCGGCGACCGGACCACTGATGGCGACGACGCCGCCCCGACCACCGAGACAGTCGGCCAGCAGCTCTCGAAGTCGCGTCACCTGGGTCTCACGCTCCACAAAAACCACAACAAGCTCCACATCTCGGCGACGCGGTGGCGTCGCGCGCATTTCGGACATCTGCTCTCGGGTGGGGACCGGTGAGGACGTCAGGGCCGGTGCCGCGGCGGCGCCGCACCCGGCAGCAGCCGGTCGTGGATCAGGGCCCCGATCCGGTCCTGGTGCTCCAGGGGGAAGAAGTGGCCGCCGCTGAAGGTCAGCACCTCCGTGGGCCCCGAGGTGTGGCCCTGCCAGGCCCACGCCTCCTCCGGTGTCACCTTCGGGTCGTCACTGCCGGTCAGCACCGTGACCGGGGAGTCGATGAGGGGGCCGGGGCGATACCGGTAGCGCTCGATCGCCCGGTAGTCGCCGCGCAGCGCCGGCAGGATCATCTCCACCAGTTCCGGCTCCGCCAGCAGAGCGGCGGGGGTACCGCCCTGCCGCACGATCTCCGCCAGAAGGGAGGCGTCGTCGGCGAGGTGGAGCCGCTCCTCGCGACGGGTCGACGGGGCGCGGCGACCGGAGACGAAGAGCGCGGCCGGCCCCGACCCGGTGACCTCCGCCAGCCGGCGGGCCGTCTCGTACGCCACCACCGCGCCCATGCTGTGCCCGAGGAACGCCGGCGGCTCGCCCCACCAGGGCCCCAGGACTTCGGCGAGCGCGTCGGCCAGGGTCCCGATGTCCTCGGCCGGCGGCTCGGCCCGGCGCTCCTGGCGTCCCGGGTACTGCACGGCGAGTACCTCCACCCGGGGACGGAGCAGCGCGGAGAGCGCGAACCAGAAGCCCGCGGAGCCCCCCGCGTGCGGGAAGCACACCAGGCGGGCGCCGGCCCCGGGGGAGGGGTGGAAGCGCCGTATCCACAGATCGGCGCCGACTTGGGTCGTCATGCCCGTACCCCTTCCTGGTCACGGTCGGCCGCCGCGGGGTCACGGTCGGCCCCGGCGCCACCGTCGACCGCGGGGGCGTGCCCGGCCGTCCGGTCGGGCCGGGGGAGCGCGGCGAGCAGTTCGCGGGTGTACGGGTGGGAGGGGCGGTCGAAGATCTGCTCCACCTGCCCCGTCTCGACCAGTTTCCCGTCCTTCATCACGATCACCCGGTCGCTCACGTGGTGGACGACCCCGAGATCGTGCGAGATGAACAGCAGGGCGAGCCCCAACTCCCGCCGCAACTCCGCCAGCAGGTCCAGCACCTGCGCCTGGACCGACACGTCGAGCGCGGAGACCGGCTCGTCGCAGACGATCAGCCGGGGCTCGGTCGCCAGCGCCCGCGCGATGGCGACCCGTTGGCGCTGGCCGCCGGAGAGCTGCAGCGGGCGCCGGTCGCCGAGCGCCGCCGACAGGCCCACCTGGCCGAGGAGTTCGGCGACCCGTGCGGTACGGGCCCGCCCGCGCGCCACGCCCGCCCGGGCCGCCGCCTCGGCGACGATCCGCCGCACCGTGTGCCGGGGGTCGAAGGAGCCGAGCGGGTCCTGGTGGACCACCTGGAGGTGCCGCCGCCGATCGCGGCGGGCCCGCTCGGGCAGGCCGCTCCACGGCTCCCCCTCGAACCGGACGGTGCCCTCGTCCGGTTCCACCAGCCCCAGCACGATGCGGGCCGTCGTCGTCTTGCCGGAGCCGGACTCACCGACCAGCCCGAGGGTCTCACCGGCGCGGATACGGAAGGAGACGTCGTCCACCGCCGTCCATGAGCCCCCGCCGGGCGCGCGGAAGCTCTTGGACACGCCCGCCACCTCCAGCAGCGCCGGACCCGCGGTTGCCGGGCGCGCCTGCCGGGCCGCCGGGGCGGCGACCGCCCCGGCCGTGGGCCGTACGGCGGCCGGCGGGCCGATCGGGACCGGCGTACCCGGGTACCAGCAGAGCGTCAGGTGCCCGTCCTCGCCGGCCGTCGCCGCCGGCAGCTCCGTACGGCAGCGCTCGTCGGCCGAGAGGCACCGTGCCGCGTACGGGCAGCCGCCCGGACCGGCGGCCGGGTTCCGCGCGGCCGGTACGGAGAGCGCGCTCCCCTTGGAGGCGAGCGTCGGCACCGCCGCCAAAAGCGCACGCGTGTAGGGGTGCCGGGGGTTCCGCAGTACGTCGGCGGCGCGCCCCCGCTCGACGACCAGGCCGCCGTACATCACCGCGACCCGGTCGGCGAGGCGGGCCACCACGGACAGGTCGTGGCTGATCAGTAGGAGCGCGGTGCCGTCACCGACCAGCCGCCCCAGCAGGTCCAGCACCTGGGCCTGCACCGTCACGTCCAGGGCGGTCGTCGGTTCGTCCGCCACCAGCAGCTCCGGGGCTCCGGAGAGCGCGGAGGCGATCAGCGCGCGCTGGCGCAGACCGCCGGACAACTGGTGCGGATACTCCGCGGCCCGCCGTTCCGGATCGGGGATCCCGGCGTCCGAGAGCAGCGCGAGCACCCGTTCGCCCGCCCCGGGCCCCTTGGCGAGGGAGTGCTCGGTGAGCGTCTCCCGTACCTCGGCGCCCACCGTACGCAGCGGGTCGAGCGAGACCAGGGCGTCCTGGAGCACCAGGCCGATGCGGCGTCCCCGCACGGCACGCCACTGGCGCTCGGTCAGGGCCATGAGGTCGGTGCCGTCGAAGTCGAGCCGACGGGCGGACACCGATGCGTGCTTCCCGGTCAGCCCGAGCAGGGTGCGGGCCGTCACGCTCTTGCCCGACCCCGACTCACCGACCACGGCGAGGCATTCGCCCCGGTCCAGCGAGAACGACACGTCCCGCACGGCGCGGACCTCGCCGTCCCGCCGGAAAGTGACGTCCAGCCCTTCGACGGTCAACAGGGGGGACACGGTGGTGTTCATCGGTCGGACCTCCGGGTGAAGCGCTGCTGGGCGTGACGGCCGACCACGTTCACGGTGATCACGGTCGCCGTGACGGCCGCGCCGGGGAACACCCCGAGCCACCAGGCCGTCTGGAGGAAGTCGCGCCCGGCGGAGAGCAGCGCTCCCCACTCGGGCGAGGGGGCGGCAGGACCGAGGCCGAGGAAACTGAGCCCGGAGGCGGAGATCAGCGCGGTGCCGAACCCCACCGTCGCCAGGGTCAGCAGCGGCGCCAGCGCGTTGGGCAGGACGTGCCGCAGTACGATCTGCCGGCGGGGCAGACCGAGGGCGACCGCCGACTCGACGTAACCCGAGCCGCGGACCACCAGCGCCTCCGCACGGACGAGCCGGGCGTAGCCGGGGACGAACGCGATACCGATGGCCACCATGACGTTGGCCGTGCCGGTGCCCAGCACGGTCACCACCAGCAGCGCCAGCAGCAGCCCGGGCAGCGCCAGCAGGATGTCGGCCAGCCGCATCAGGATCCCGTCGGCGGCCCGCCCGCCCAGCGCCGCCGCCAGACCGATCACGGCCCCCCCGGCGACCGCGATGACGGTCGAGCCGAATCCCAGCAGCAGGGAGGGCCGGGCCCCGTGGAGGACGCGCGAGAACAGATCACGGCCCAGTTGGTCGGTCCCGAACCAGTGCGCGGAGCTGGGCCCCCGCAAGGCGTCGAGCGGGTCGATCGCGGTGGGCGAGACATCGGTGACCAACTGGGGGGCCACCGCCACCAGCACGACGAGCAGCAGCAGGGCGCCCGCGGCCACCACGGTCGGGGGAGCGGACGGACGCCCTCCCGCCCGGCGCCGCCGCGCCCGCGGCGGCGCGGACACGGCGACGGGAGCGGGAGGCCCGGTGGCGGGCTCGGGGACGAGAGTAGGTGCCATGGGTCAGGCGCTCCTGAGCCGCGGATCGATGACGGGGTACAGCAGCTCCACCACGGTGGAGATCACGACGAAGACGAACGCGGAGAGCAGCACCACACCGATCACCACCGGCATGTCCTTGGCGCTCACCGCCTGGAGGACGAGCGAGCCGATGCCGGGACGGCCGAAGACGGTCTCCACCAGCACCGCACCGCCGATCAGGGAACCGGTGAGCCAGCCGGTCAGGGTGAGCAGGGGCACCGCGCAGTGCCGCAGCGCGTGCCGGAGCCGTACCGCCGTCAGACCCACCCCGCGGGACCGGGCGGTAATCACGAACGGCTGTTCGAGGGCCGCTTCCAGTCCTTCGCGCAATACCTGCGCCAGCACCCCCGTGAGGGGGAGCGCCAGGGTGACGGCGGGCAGGACCAGCGAGGCGAAGCCCTCCGCGCCGGCCACCGGGAAGACGTGGAACCGGAAGGAGAAGACCGTCAGCAGCACGATCCCGACCCAGTAGGACGGGGTGGACGCCGAGATCAGCTCCCAGACCGAGGCGACCGCGCGGAAGCCCGGCCGCCGGCCGGCCGTCGCCACCGCGGAGACCACCGCGAGGACGACGGCCAGAACCAGTGCGGCCAGCGCGAGTTGCATCGTCGGCCACAACTGGTCGGCCAGCAGCGACCGTACCGGCCGCTGCAGTTGGTACGACTGGCCCAGGTCCCCCTGGAGCAGACGGCCCAGGTAGTGCAGGTACTGGTCGGCGACGGGCCGGTCGAATCCGTACTCCCGGGCGATCTCCGCCCGTACCTCGGGAGAACCGGAGTTGGAGGGACCGAGCAGGACGGAGACGGGATCGCCGGGGATGAGCTGGAGGGCGAGGAACGCCAGGGTCGCGGCGCCCAGCAGCACGGCCGCGGCCGAACCCAGGTGCCCGGCGATCCGGCCGGCCGGCCCTGTCGCCGACCGCGTCACTTCTGGACCAGCCAGGCGTCGTAGTACGTCAGCCAGTTGCTCGCGTTGAAGGTGAGCCCGCGCACCTCGTCGGACTGCCCGACGAGGGAGACCTGGGTGTAGAGCGGGATCACGACCGCGAGGTCGATGCCCCGCTGCTGCACCTTCGGGTAGACGTCGGCGCGGGTCTTCTCGTCCAGCGTGGCGCGGCCCTGGTCCGTCCACGCGTCGAAGGACGCGTCGGTGAGGAAGGTGGCGTTGATGCCGCCCTTGGCCGGCGCGCTGCCGGAGTTGAAGAAGAGCCACAGCACGTCCGGGTCGAACCGGGGCCAGCTGAGGTCGATGATGTTCGCCTTGCCGCCGTAGACCTGCGTGTTGTACGTGCCGATGTCCAGGTTCGGCCGCTTGACCTCCACGCCGATCTTCTTCAGGTCCGCCTGCACGGCCTGCCCGAGGACGTCACGGCCCTCGCGCGTCGCCTGGATGGACAGTTGCGGCCACTCGACGGTGAGCCGCTTGCCCCCCTTGGTGCGGTACCCCTGCGCGTCCTTCCCGGTCCAGCCGGCCTCGTCGAGCAGCCGGGCCGACAGCTTCGGGTCGTAGGGCCAGCTCCCTTCGAGGGACTTGTCGTAGTTCGGGGTGGTGGGACTGATCGGGCTCCAGGCCCGGGGGTACTGGCCGAAGGTGACGGTCTTCACGTCCTGCTCGACGTCGATGCCGCGCTGGATCGCCTTGCGCACGCGCACGTCGTCCAGCGGGGCGAGCGACCCGTTGAGCCAGAGGTTGTAGTTGCCGCCCGGGTTGGCCCGCGAGATGAGTTCGAGACCGGGAGCGGCCTTGAGCGCGGTGACGTTCTGCGGCGGAATGGCCTTGGCGACCTGCACCTGGCCACTGGTCAGCGCGCCTGCCCGCACCGAGGCGGTGGGCAGGAAGCGGATGACCACCTTGTCGAGGTAGGCGGCGCCGGTGTGCGTCGCCGTCTTCGGGGCCCAGGCGTAGTCCGGGTTGCGGGTCAGCGTCGCCGACTGGCCCTTGGTGTAACCGGAGAAGACGAAGGGACCGCTGCCCACGTCGGCGGGACCGCCCGCGGCGAGCTTGCCGGCGCCGGCCGCGAGCGCCTTGGGGGAGTAGAAGCCCAGATAGGTGGTGCTGGCGGCCTGCAGGAACGGGGCGAACGCCTTGGAGAAGGTGACCTTCACCGTCTGCGGGTCGATGACCTCGGTGCCGGTGTACGGGCCCAGCAGGTTGGCCGCGTAGAGCGACTTGGTCTCCTTGGCCACGATGTGGTCGAAGTTGGCCTTCACCACGGAGGCGTCGAACTTCGCACCGTCGGTGAAGGTGACGTCGTCGCGCAGGTGGAACGTGTAGCTCTTGAAGTCCGGGGCGACCTCCCACTTCGTGGCCAGCCACGGGTGGAACGTCCCGTCGGAGTCCTGCGAGACCAGCGAGTCGAAGACTCCGCGCTGGATCTCCGCGGTGACGTCCTGGGTGCTGGCGTGGATGTCCCACGAGACGGGTTCGGTGTCGACCGCGGTGGTCAGCGTCCCGCCCGCGACCGGCTTGCTGGAGCCCGCTTTGGCGGTGGTGTCGCCGCCCGACGAGCACGCGGAGAGGAGGAGCAGCCCGCTCACCCCCACCGCGAGGGTGCGGCCGAGTCTGGACAGGGTGGGGCGCATGGCGGAACTCCAGGAGTGAACGGTCCCGTGGGGACGGGAGGGGAGAGGGGAAACGGGGGGAGGAGGGGAGGCCGGCTCAGCCACGCGGAGCTCCCGCCGCCAGAGCGGAGCCGCCGATGATCTGCAGGGAGGCGTCCTCGTTCGGTGCGTGCACCCCGACGGACTGGATGTCGCGGAAGTGCCGCTCCAGCGGATTGCCCTGGGCGAGACCGGGGTTGCCGAGCAGACGCACCGCGGCCTGGACGGCGGCGGTGACGTGGCGCACCACCAGCACCTTCGACGCCAGGGCGTCGACGCCCGACACGGGCAGACCCCGGTCCACCCGGTCGGCGGTCCCGAAGATCAGCTGTTCGGCGGTGGAGAGGAGGGTCTCGATCTCCCCGGCGGTCTGGCGGAAACGGTCCGTCGTGGCGAGGGGACGGCCGAGCGCGGCGGGCACCCGCTCGTGCCCCCAGGCCGTCGTGAAGCTCTGCGCGGCACGCGCCACCCCGACGTAGAGGGAGGACGAGAGCAGCATCGTGATGCTGCCGGGGAGGGTGCCGGGAGCAGGCGGGGTGCCCGGGTGCTCCAGCTCGTGCACGTACTCCGCGGGAATCTCGACGTCGCGGAACTCCACCTCGTGGCTGCCGGTCGCCCGCATGCCCAACTGGAACCAGGTGGGCACCACGTCGATGCCGGGTGTACCGGCGGGGACGATGAAGTTGCCGACGCGCGGAGAAGCCTCGTCGGTCACCGCCCAGACCAGGAAGTAGCTGAGACCCTCCGCGCCGGTGACGAACCGCTTGCGGCCGCTGATCGACCAGCCGTCCGCCGTCCGCCGCGCGACGGTCCCGGGCAGGCCATGGGTGGACGAGCCCAAATCCGGTTCCGCACGGGCGTGGTTGAGCAACGTCGGACGCTCGGCGGACTCCGCCAGCACCCGGGCGTAGAGCTCCTCGGGCCATGGGCTCCGCGTCTGGAGCAGGTGGGGGACGATCGTCATCCCGGCGATGAGCGCGGTGGACGGATCGCCGCGGCCCACGGCGAGCAGGATCTTCGCGACCTCGGTGAAGGTTGCCCCGGATCCGCCGTAGCGGGCATCCACTCCGGCAGTCAACAGACCTGCTTCGTGCAGGAGTTGTATCTGCTGGTGGGGAAAGGCCCCGGTGCGGTCGTGCTCGGCGGCGGTGGCCGCGAGCGAGGCGGTCACCTCGTCCAGTCGGTCGAGGTCGGCGGGTATCGGCCGACTCTCGGTCGCGGAACTCATCGGCCCTCCCGGGAAGGGAGAGAGAGGTCACGGGCCATGGGTGTGTCCTTGATCTTGGGTTCGCGGGCAGTCGTCCGGCCACGTGGGGCGGCGCGGCGGGCAATGGGTGCGACGGGCGCTCCGGGCCGCGTGTGACCGCCGGGGCACGGTGGACCCGGCGTGGACGGCAGCCATGGGGGGAGCGTGGTCGGGAAGGAGACGCGGGGGATCGCGGTCGTGCGGGAGAGGTGATGTTCACCGGAGCCCGGCAGGACCCACGCGTCGGCTCAGCGACAGCTGGTCGACTTGACCTTTCCGAAGTCCACGACTCGGCACTGGGTCAGACGGGGTGTCAGGTGCTCACTGAGTCCGTGGTGGCATGCGGAGACACCGGCCGGGTACCGGCTGGACTCCCTCACCATCTCAGGCCTGAACATGGCACTGAGCATGCAGGAAAAGAGCACGCTGCGTCCAATGCCGAATACTGATCGAGATCGATCGCATCTGCTGATCGGTGCTTCGGCGGGACCTGAGCGCGCTGCCGGAGTGCTGAGTTCGTACCCGGATCGCCGATCCTCACACGATCGTCGGAGGTGGCGGGGTCGCGCTTCGGGCGCCGGGGGAAGGTGTCCGGAGCGAGATCGCAGAAGAACTCGACCCGGGTTGAGGGGGGCTTTCGGGCCCTCGGTCCGCCGGGAGGTCGTGCACCGCCCTCGGCGCTTCCGTGCCGGGGCCGGGGTCCGGGTGGCCTGCCCTGCGGAGGGGTGAGGGGAGGGGCGGGCCTCGCGTGCCCCGGGCGCTTTCCGGGGTGGGGCGGCGATGCCGCCGACCGGTGCGGACGGGCCGGTGCGCGACGCATCGGCTTCCACCGGTCCCGCCGCGCCGTCGCGGTGCGCGTCCGGCGCGCCCGGCCACCTCCGCTCCACCGGCCGTTCGCCCCGGATCGGCCGCGCCGCACGTCCGGGGGCGACGGCGAGCTGCCGTCCGTCGCACACACGTAAGGCTGCGGAGGCCAGCCGCGGGCCTCGGGGGCGCGCTGTCCCGCGTACTCTCCACGCGCGCCGAGGTTCACACGTCCCCCGGCGCTCGACCCGATCAGGGCCGGCGTGCGCGCATGTGGATCAAACCCGCCATCCGTTCAGGTGCTTACTCTCCCCGGCGGCTTTCGAGAGGGCTCAAAAAGGGTGAATATGCGGTGAAAGCACCGCTCGTTTTCGCACCTCAAAGGGAGTACACATGCTTCGCCGTATCGCGATCACCGTGGCCACCGTCGCCGCCGCCGGGCTGATGGCTGCAGGGCCGGCCGCCGCTCACGACACCGACACGGGCGGCGAGGCCCTCGAGGTCGCCGCCGGCTACTTCCAGGCCGAGGCCTCTCGCGAGAACGCCGAGTACCTCAACATCGGCGGGCCGTACGGGATCACCTACGCCACCGAGGAGCGCGAGGCGGCCTCCGTCGAGGCCGGCTTCCTCTGGGCGCAGTACCTGAACAACAACTGATTCGTCAGCCCTGCGCGGGGCCCGCTCCCACCACGGGAGCGGGCCCTTCCGCGTTCCCGGGGAGGGGTGGAGAAGGGTGGCCACCAGGCGGTTAGCATATGAGCGCCACCTAGCTCGAAAGTGAAACCTGTGACTGTCAACGAAGACGCGTTCACCCAATGGAAGATCCGCGAGGAGACGGCGGAGTCGATGATCCCGATCATCGGCAGACTCCACCGGGAGCGGGACGTCACCGTCCTGCTGTACAGCCGCTCCCTGGTGAACAAGTCGGTGGTGAGCATTCTCAAGACCCACCGGTTCGCCCGGCAGATCGCCGACGAGGAACTCTCCGTCACCGAGACACTGCCGTTCCTGCGCACCCTCGCCACCCTCGATCTCGGCCCTTCCCAGATCGACATAGGCATGCTCGCCGCGACCCACCGCACCGATCACCGGGGGCGCACGGTGGAGGAGTTCACCGCCGAGGCGGTCGCCGGCGCCACCGGTGCCGAGAAGATCGAACGCCGCGAGCCCCGTGACGTCGTCCTCTACGGGTTCGGGCGCATCGGCCGGCTGCTCGCCCGTCTCCTCGTGGAGAAGGCGGGCTCCGGGAACGGCCTGCGGCTCCGGGCCATCGTCGTCCGCCGAGGAGCGGGGCAGGACATCGTCAAGCGGGCTTCCCTGCTGCGCCGCGACTCCATCCACGGACAGTTCCAGGGCACGATCACCGTCGACGAGGCGAACAGCAGGATCATCGCCAACGGCAACGAGATCGACGTCATCTACTCCGACGACCCGGCGAACGTCGACTACACCGCCTACGGCATCAAGAACGCCGTCCTCGTCGACAACACCGGCAAGTGGCGCGACCGCGAGGGCCTCTCCCGCCACCTGCGCCCCGGCATCGACAAGGTCGTGCTGACCGCGCCCGGAAAGGGTGACGTCCCCAACATCGTCCACGGCGTCAACCACGACACGATCGACCCGCAGGAGCGCATCCTCTCCTGTGCCTCGTGCACCACCAACGCGATCGTCCCGCCGCTGAAGGCGATGGCGGACGAGTACGGGGTGCTGCGCGGACACGTGGAGACCGTGCACTCGTTCACCAACGACCAGAACCTGCTGGACAACTACCACGAGTCGGACCGGCGGGGCCGCTCGGCGCCGCTCAACATGGTCATCACCGAAACCGGCGCCGCCTCCGCCGTGGCGAAAGCGCTGCCCGGTCTCGGGGCCAGGATCACCGGGAGTTCGATCCGCGTCCCGGTTCCCGACGTGTCGATCGCCATCCTCAATCTGACGCTCGCCCGCGCGACCACCCGTGCGGAGGTGCTCGACCACCTCCGCGAGGTGTCCCTGACCTCGCCCCTGAAGCGCCAGATCGACTTCACGGGCGCCCCCGACGCGGTGTCCAGCGACTTCATCGGCTCCCGCCACGCCTCCATCGTCGACGCGGGCGCCACCAAGGTCGAGGGCGACAACGCGATCCTCTACCTCTGGTACGACAACGAGTTCGGCTACTCCTGCCAGGTCGTCCGGGTCGTCCAGCACGTCTCCGGTGTGGAGTACCCGACCTACCCGGCCCCGCCGGCCTGATCGCCCCGGGCCGCCCGGGGCCCGGACGGGTCCCCCGCCCCCCGCCACGCCGTGTGGATCGTGGATCCCGAGGCGCCCGGCAGGGTCGTGCGCGTGGTTCATCGGCGTGGCCCCGCCGACTGACGGCGGGGCCACGGCCGGCTCGTTCGGGCGGTCAGCGGGCGCGCTTGCCCGCAACGGCCTTCTTCGTGGTGCGCTTGGCAGCCGCAGGCTTGCTCGCCGGGGCGCTCTTCTTCGCACCGGCGCTGCGGGCGGCCTGCGTCTCGGTGGCCGTACCGCCGGTGCTCAGGGTTCCGGAACTGGTTTCGAGGTGCGCGCGGACGAACCACTGGAACTGCTCCAGTCCGCGCAGGTGCTCGATCAGCAGGTCCTCGGTGACCGGGTCGATGGAGCCGACCTGCTCCACCGCCTTCCGGTGGCTCTCGATGATGCCGGTGTAGACGAGGTCCAGGGCACCGAGATGGGCGATCGCGTCGGCCCGGCCGATGCTGTAGTCGTCCCAGGTGCGTTCGGCCACGAGCACGCCCGGCGTCCCCTGCGGCTCGCCACCGAGGGCCGAGATGCGCTCGGCCGCGGAGTCCGCCATCTCACGTACGGCGACGGTCTGCGGGTCGAGCATCTCGTGGACCGCGATGAAGTGGGGGCCCACCACGTTCCAGTGGATGTGCTTGAGGGTGAGGGCCAAGTCGTTGAGCGCGTGCAGACGAAGCTTCAGCGCCTCGATCACCTCGGCACCTTCGTCGGTGCTGAGGCCGGGGACGGTGTACTGGGGGGAAGGAGTCTTGGAGGGCATGTCGCTCCTGGATCGCCGGACGGTCTACCGCCTCACGTCTGCCCCCGCTCGCCCGCCTCTCACTCCCGTATCGGAGCCGTTCCACCGGAATGGGTCCTACGAGTGGTGCCGGTCGGCCCACCGGACCGGCGTGGCGCGCGGGTCAGAGGGCCGCGTGCACCGAGAAGTCGGGGGCTCTTCCGCACGGGCGGCGTCCTGAGAACGAGAAACCAGAGAGGGCGGACGGCCGTGCCCGGGAGGGTGGCCAGGGACGGCGGGGCGGTCGAGGCACGGGGAGGGCGGAGGCGGACGTGTCCGACCGGTTCGGTGCGGGCGGTCACGGACCCACGCGGCGGAAGCGGGCGGTGGGTGGACCTCGGGCAGCCGTGCGATTCCCTCCACGCGGCGTCGTCGCTCATGACTCCGCAACACGCCCGGGAGGGGCTGGTCAGGGGGTGGCCGAGCTCGGGTCGGCCTGATCCTCCGTCACGGGCAGGCACTCGGAGAGCAGGTCGACGATGTCGCGCCAGGCTCGCTGCGCATGCCGTGGGTGGTGGCCGACGCCGGGGACCGCGGGGTGGTCGACCGGCGGGTGGTGGAAGGCGTGCAGAGCGCCGCCGTAGACCACGAGGCGCCAGTCGACACCCGCTGCCTGCATCTCGGCGGTGAAGGCGTCCCGTTGCGCGGGCGGCATGATCGGGTCTTCCGACCCGACCCCGGCCCACACCGGGCAGCGAATGCGCGCCGCCTCGCCCGGTCGGCCCGTGATCAGCGCGTTGACCGTCCCGATCGCGCGCAGGTCGACGCCGTCGCGCCCGAGCTCCAACCCGACGGCGCCCCCGGTGCCGTAGCCGACGGCGGCGATCCGGCCGGGGTCGGTACGCGGTTCGGCGCGCACCATGTCGAGCGCCGCGTGGCCGATGCCCCGCATCCGGTCGGGGTCGGCGAGCAGAGGCATGCAACGGGCGAGCATCTCCTCGGGGTCACCCAGATAGCGCCCACCGTGGAGGTCGAAGGCCAGCGCCACGTATCCCAGCTCGGCGAGAGCATCGGCCCGGCGGCGCTCGACGTCGCTGAGCCCCATGCCCTCCGGCCCGAGCAGCACCGCGGGCCGGCGGTTGGTACCGGCCGGGAGGGCGAGGTGTCCGATCATCGTGAGACCGTCGGCCGGGTACGCGACCGTGCGTGTGGTGATTCCGGGCATGGGACTGGACTTTACTGAGCCCCGAAGCCGGTCGGGCCGGGATTCGCCGCGGGCAGAACAACGCGGACGTCCCTCGGAAAACGCCGATGGCTCACACGTCGGGAGTTCCACTCCCACGTCAGCGCTGCCGGCTCACCCGTCCTGGCCGGGAGGGTGGAGGCTGACCTGGTGGCAGGATGGCGGCGAGGTCTTCGAGCAGCGTGCCCGGCTTCCCGCACAATTCCGGTGACGGGCCGTCAGAGGGCCGGCGTCGGCAGGCGATCCCCGTCGTCCGCCGACGGGACGTGCCCGGTGGGGCCACGCGGCTGCCCCGCAGATGCCGAGTGGCTGCTGCGGGGCATGCGTCGGAACCGGCCGGGATTCGCCCGCGCACATCGCGGGCTGCCGGCGCGGCAGGTCAGCGGCGACGGGCGGACCAGCCGGCGCCGATCCCCGCCACGTGCAGGGCGAGGGCGAGCAGGCCGAGCAGCATGACGTTGCCGGACGAGAAGACATCGTTGGTGGTGATGTCGGCGGCGTTGATCAGGAAGGAGATGAAGAACAGCACCGCGGCGATGATGGCGAGCATGGAGATTCCTCTCGGACGGGGACGGAGCCTGAGGGCCGTGTCCGCTCAATCCCGCCGCACCTGGGCGGGACACGACGTCTAGTGCCCCCTAACTCCGCTCTCAGACAGCCCACTTCACCTTTGCGTGGCGGTGTGTCGGCGGGTCCCCCCGGGACGTGCCGCAGGGCGGTGTCCGAGGGCGCCCATCGCGTCCCTCCGGTGAGCCCGGTCCGGGATCCCCGGCGGGGCACAGGACCGCTTATCGCCTCGCCTAGCGCTCCCCGTCCCCCTGCCGGTCGTCTTCCGCGCCGCCCTGTACCGGTCCGGCCGTCACCGACCGTGCGAACCGCAGGGAGGTCAGGAAACACTCGGTGATCCGGTCCTCCTCGATGCCCACCCACAGATGGTCGGCGCCCTCGATCTCGCGGAAGTCGACCGGCACCGCTGCCGCCCGCAGGGCTGCCGCCAGCCGGCGCCCCTGGGCGACCGGGACGAGAGTGTCGTCCGTCCCATGCAGGACGAGGAACGGCGGAGAGCCCGGCCCGGCCCGCTTCGCCGGGCTGGCGGCAGCGACCAGCGCGGGTTGCGCGTCCGGGGCGCCTCCGAGCAGCAGCGCCTCGAACGAGGTGGTGGATCCGGGGTCGAAGCGGCCCGGCGGACAGTCCTCGGCCAGTGCGCCGAGGTCGGTGGGGGCGTACCACACGACGCAGCCCCGCACCGGAGGGACGGCCGCGGTGCCGGCCGGATCCGCGAGCGCCGTGAGGGCGGCGAGGTGTCCGCCCGCCGACGCGCCCCACAGGACGGTGCGCGAGGAGTCCGTGCCCAGTTCTCCGGACCGGGCGTGCAGCCAGCCGAGGGCGGTACGCAGGTCGTCGAGCTGAGCGGGGAAGACGGCCTCACCGCTGAGCCGGTAGTCCACGCACGCCACGGCGAAGCCGGCCGCCGCCAGCCGGGCGAAGGGGCCGGGCTCCGGGTCCCTCATGAAGGGGCCCATGTCGTCGCGGAGTCCCTGTCGCCAGGCACCGCCGTGGACGAACACGATCACCGGCCGTGGACCGGGGACGTCGTCGGACAGCCAGAGATCGAGCTCCAGCGGCCGCCCCCCGTCGAGCACCCCGTAGGGCACCGCGCGCAGCAGACGGACGCCGGGGAAGGGGTGAGCCGCCGGCGGCAGCCGCAGGGTCAGCGGGTCCGGCGGCGCGAGGAGTTCGAAGGGGAAGGGCCTGGGCACGGCTCGGCTTTCCTCGGGGGATCGGTCAGGACGGTGGTGCGCGGCGTCGGCGGACTCCACCCCGTCCCGGTGTGGCGACGAAGCCAACGGCGCCCGGGGACGGAGCGGCATGAGAAAGCGGACACCGCCCGGCAGGCTCGGGCGGTGTCCCACAGTAGCCGTCGCCGTACTGCTGCCGGTCAGGGCCGTCCTCCCGCCGGCCCGGGTGTGTGCGGCGCCGGGGGGAGGCGGTCGTGGTGCGGGCGTGCGTCCCCGGGCCCGCGACGGCCCCTGACGGCCCCTGCCGGCCGGGAGGCTAGCCGGCGCACCCGCGGTGCCCGCCGGCTCGTCCGTGCCCGGCCCTTCGTCCCCGCCCCGCCGCCACACGGGAGACCACTCACCGCGCGACGGAGCCCCGGTGCGACTCCGCTTCCGAGACCTGGTGCAGGGTGCGCCCGGTCCGGGCCGACCGCGCGTGATAGGGATCCGGGGTGCCGGGCCGGTCCCGTACCGCCTGTTCGTCCTTGGCCTTGATCAGCAGCCACGCCTCCTGGCCCCGGCCGCCTTCCTCCTGGCCCGTACGGAACCTGATGAGCGCGAATTCGCCCCGCAGTTTCTCGCCGGAGAGCCGGAACGTCGCGTGCCCGCGCTCCAGCGACTCCGCGAACGGAACCCGGGTCCCCCGCTCGTCGTGGCCGAGCGGCTCGTAGGTGCCCTGGTCCCAGACGATGACGGTGCCGCTGCCGTACTCACCCGGCGGGATCACCCCTTCGAAGTCGCGGTGCTCCAGCGCGTGGTCCTCCGTGGGGACGGCCAGCCGCCGGTCGCGGGGGTTGTCGGAAGGGCCCTGCGGCACCGCCCAGGACCGCAGGACGCCGTCGACCTCCAGCCGGAAGTCGAAGTGCATGCGCCGTGCCTCGTGGATCTGCACGACGAAGCGCGGCGGGCGCGGTGCGGATTCGTCCTTCATGCCGGGCTCCCTCCGTCGTCCCCGAAGTCGGCCGTTTCACTTCTCTGTGCCGTGCCCTTCCTCCACTGTGCGGCCCCGCACGGGCCGCCGCACGGCGGGCGGTACCCCCCCACGCCCGACAAGCGGACCGGGCACCGCAATAACATGATCTGCATGGAACAACGCACTCTCGGCAGGACCGGCCGTGACGTATCGGTCGTAGGACAGGGAACCTGGCAGCTCGGAGGGGACTGGGGCGACGTCGACGAGCAGGACGCCCACGCCGTACTCGACGCCGCCGTCACGTCGGGTGTCACCTTCTTCGACACCGCGGACGTCTACGGCGACGGCCGCAGCGAACAGCTCATCGGCCGCTACCTCAAGGACCGGCCGGACGCCGGTGTCTTCGTCGCCACCAAGATGGGCCGCCGCGCAGCCCAGGTGCCGGAGAACTACGTCCTTGACAACTTCCGTGCGTGGAACGACCGTTCGCGCGCCAACCTGGGGGTCGACACCCTCGACCTCGTCCAGCTGCACTGCCCGCCCACCAGCGTCTACGCGAGCGACGCCGTCTTCGACGCCCTCGACACCCTGGTCGCGGAGGAGCGGATCGCCGCCTACGGGGTGAGCGTCGAGACCTGCGAGGAGGCGCTCGCCGCCCTCGCACGCCCCGGTGTGGCCAGCGTGCAGATCATCCTCAACCCGTTCCGTCTGAAGCCGCTGGAGAAGGTCCTCCCGGCCGCACTCGCCGCCGGTGTGGGCATCATCGCCCGCGTGCCGCTCGCCTCCGGCCTGCTCTCCGGCCGGTACACGGCCGACACCGTCTTCGCCCCGGAGGACCACCGGACGTTCAACCGTCACGGCGAGGCGTTCGACCAGGGCGAGACCTTCTCCGGCATCGACTACACGACCGGGATCGAGGCCGCCGCCGAATTCTCCGGTCTCGCTCCCGAGGGCGCCACCCCCGCCCAGACCGCCTTGCGCTGGATCATCCAGCAGCCCGGGGTCACCAGCGTCATCCCGGGGGCGCGGTCCGTGGACCAGGCCCGCGCCAACGCGGCCGCCGCCGGACTCGCCCCGCTGCCGCAACCGACCCTGGACGCGGTGCGCGACCTCTACGACCGCCGCATCCGCGCGGGTGTGCACGACCGCTGGTAGCCCGGCCCCGCCGGAGCGGGTCCGGGACGGAGCCGCGGCGACCGCTCAGTCGTCCTCGCCGTCCCCGCGGTTCTTCCCTTTCCCGTGGTCCTCTCCCTCTCCGCGGCTCTCCCCGTCCTCGTCGCCGTTCCCCTGCCCGCCCTGGGCGTCGGACGCGGCGGGGGCGGGGGAACCCTCGCCCTGCGGGGTGACGCCCTGGGAGGCGCCGGTCCCCGGTGTCACGACGGAACCGGAGCCGGAATCAGGACCGAAGATCACCGTGCCGAGATAGACCGCCACCACGAACGCGATCGAGCCCGCCACCGCGCTGGCTACCCGGGGTCGCCGCCGGATGGCCTCGCTCGCGGCGAGTCTGCGGCCGCCGGACTTCGCCGCGCCCCGGCCCGCCGCGCGGCTTCCGGCACGTCCGGTGGTGCGGCTCCCGGTGTGGCTTCCCGCGCGGTTTCCGGCTCGGGGGGCCGCCCTGTTCACCGGTGGCGCGGCCCGTCGGCGCCCCCCGGACTGGGCGGTCCGGTGGCCCGGGCCGCCCCCGTCGGCGGAGAAACTCGCCGGGGCGCCGGAGCGCGGACCTCCGCCCACCGTGCCGCGCGGCTCACGGACCCCGCGCCACGCCTCCGTACGGAACCAGTCGGCCACTTCCTGCGCGGTCGGCCGCTCCTCGGGCTTCTTGGCGAGGAGGCTCAGCAGGTACGTGTCGAAGGCCGGCGAGATGTCGACCCCCTGCTCCCGCAGCGGCACCGGAGGAGTGTCGACATGCTGATAAAGCGTGGCGGTGGAGGTGTCCGAGCGGAACGGCGGGCGGCCCAGCAGCAGGTGGTAGATGACGCAGCCCAGCGAGTACATGTCGGAGTCCGCCCCGGCCGTCCGGCCGAGCGCCCGCTCCGGAGCCAGGTACAGGCTCGTGCCCACGATCTGGCCGGCCGTCGTCAGCGCCGTCGACGGATCGTCGACGAACTGGGCTATGCCGAAGTCCCCGATCTTCACGGAGCCCTCCGCGTCCAGCATGAGGTTGCCCGGTTTGATGTCCCGGTGCACCACACCCTGCCGGTGGGCGGCGGCGAGCCCGGCCGCCGCGTCGCCCGCGATCCGCGCCACCTGCTCGGGGTGGACGCTCTCCTGCGCCTCCAGCAGGTCGCCGAGACTGCGTCCCTCGACCAGCTCCATCACCAGGTAGAGGCGGTCCTCCCAGGTGCCGAAGTCGAAGACCGCCACCAGGTGCGGATGGCTCAGCCGGGCGGCCGTCTGCGCCTCCAGCCGGAACCGTGCGGTGGAAGAGGAGTCGGCCCGGTCCCCCAGGAGCAGCTTGACGGCGACGGCGCGGCCGAGGACCTCGTCCGTGGCCCGCCACACCTCGCCCATGCCGCCGCGCCCGATGGGGGACACCAACCGGTACCGATCAGCTACCAGCACCTGTACACCAATCTCGAATTGTGGCCCGTTGCGTCAGCCGGGGCGACGCTCGGGTCATGCTCACGAGGAGCGGGACGGGGCGGGGCTCGCGGCGATGATCAGGATATCTGTCCGGTGGACGTGATGTTACGGCCGGTCAGTTCCGCTGCCGCCCCGGACTCCTGGCCGTCACCGGGGCCGGGCGAGAGGGGCCCGCAGCGGCGCCCAGGGCGGTAAGTGCCCGGCGCCGGCGGCACGTTCGGCCCGCGCGGTCGGGGCGGCCGGGGCGGCCGTCCGGCACCGGGCCCCTCCCCGGCGGCCCGGGTCCGGCCCTGCGGGGCCGGCGCTCAGCCGCGTACGGCGAGGGTCCTCCCCACGGCCTCCACCAGGGGCAGCATCCGGTGGGGCACCCGCTCGCGCAGTGCCACCTCGGTCCGCGTCCGCACCACCCCGGGCAACTGGATGAGCCGTTGGATCACGTCCTCCAGATGACCGTTGTCCCGCGCCACGACCCGCGTCAGGAGATCCCCGCCGCCGGTGGTCGAGAACGCCTCGATGATCTCCGGAACCTCCGCCAATGCGTCCCCCACCTCGTCCAGGCGCCCTTGCGTGACCTCCAGGTGGACGAAGGCGAGCACCGGATGCCCCAGGGCCGCGGGGGAGAGGGCAGGGCCGGTACCGGTGATCACACCGTCCCGTTCCAGCCGGTCGAGCCGGGCCTGGAGGGTGCCCCGGGCCACGCCCAGAATGCGGGCGTACTCCCGGGCGCTGGTGCGCGGCTGCTCGATGAGGAGCCGCAGGATACGGGTGTCGAGGGCGTCCACCGCCACGGTGCGTCAGCCTCTTCTCGGGGTCGCGTACGCGCACCGGGCCTCTCCCGGTACGCCGGTCGGATGGTAACGGGAAACGCCCGGTGCACTGGGCCGACGGCCTGGTGGACCCGCGCCGGCCGGACAACACCCTCCGGCCGGGCGAGCTGACATGTGCTCCGCTCCCACCGTGCCCTCCGGTGTTCCTGGCGACGGGTACCGCCCCGGCGTCCGCCGTCACCGGGGCCCGCGTCCGCCCGGCGACGGCGCGTCCGCTACCGTCCGCGCATGACAACTGAGACGGGGGACCGCTTCGGTCCCTTCCGTGAGGAGGCCGACGCCAGGGGCATACCGGCCGACGACGTGGAGCGATGGCTCGGCATGGCCCGTCCCTGCGTGACGTTGACCCGGGCCGACGAGGCCGGGCCGGTGGCGGGACGGTTCGGCGGCCCCCTGTTGCTTCCGGCCGAGATCCCTGACCCCGGCCACCCCCTCGTCGCCTCCGTCGATCTGGCCGCCCTCCCGGCCGGTGCGACCGATCTGCCCCTGCCGCCCGACGGCCACTTGCTCTTCTTCGCCCTGCCGGACCCCGACGCCGACCACTCCATGGGTCAGGTGGTCCATGTCCCGGCGGGCGCGGCGACGGTGCGACGGGACCCTGATGCGTGGAACGCCGCACGGAACGCCGAGGACGAGGCGCTGTGCGCGAGCTACCCCGAGGGCCCTCTGCGCGCCGTGCCCGATGTGTCGCTCCCGTACCACCAGTTCGTTCTCCTCCCCGGCGAGCAGGACGCCGAGTACCTGCCCGGCCACCCCCTCTGCTCGGACCTCGTCGAGGTCTGGGAGGACACCGAGGAGAGCATCGCCCAGGCGGGGCCGTTCCGGATCGGGGGGTACGCGGACGAGGAGGCCGTCGAGTTCGACCCGGTGGACATCGCCGCGGAGGCCGCCGCGCGTGCGGTGGCGGCGGGCCGTTTCGAGGGGCCGGTCCCGGCCGATGCCGCCGACTGGGTACTCCTCGCCGACTGGTCCTCGGGCAGGCACGTGCGCGGTCGGGAGGGTTCCACCGTCCACTGGGTGATCCCACGCGAGGATCTGGCGGCGCGCCGCTTCGAGCGTGTCTTCGCCACCGTCTTCTGGAACCCCTGACGGCCCCGCCGGCCCCCGGGCGGCCCTCTCCTCCCGGACGGCCGTCGGCGGTCCGCGGCGGCCCGTGCCGACGGAGGGAAACGCGCACGCGTACGAGGACGGAGCGATGGAATGGCGGAACTGAGCACCACGGTGACCTGGGTCGACGCGCGCGGGAGACTGCCCAGGACCGGTGTGCCCGTCGCGGTGGCGATCACCGGGCGCTACCCGGCCGGGAACGGCGACGCCGACGCGCGCGGTGAGGAGTTCTGGCTGGTGACGACGGCCTACTTCACCGATCGGCACCAGGCGGAGGACGCGGTGACCCACCGCGACTGTTTCGTGGACTCCGACGGTGTCGTCCGCTTCGCCCACGCGCCCGGCGGCGTGGACGGCGCGGAAAGGGTGACGCACTGGGCGCGGCTGCCCACCCTGCCGGGAGGAGCGGAGCATTTCCTCTTCGGGGACGAGGTGGGGCCGGCTCTGCGCCGCGCCGCGGAGGCCCGTACCGGAAACTGACGGCGGCCGACGGAAGACACGCGTGTGCGCCGGTTCTCCCGGGATGGTCCGTTGGCTCTGCCAGGGAAGAACGCAAAGCGGACAGGGTGGGCCATTGGCCCACCCGCATCGGACGATGTTGAACCATCAGCCGCTCGGATGGTGAGATGGGCAGGTCGATGGCGCTGCGGATCCCCTGGGATCTCTGCGGCGCCTTTCTCATGTCCGCGGAGATGCGCGCGAAAGGGCGGGGCACGTTGCTGAGGAGAGTCTTCGTCGCGAGGGATCCGGAGTGGATCCGGCTGCGGTTCGCATCCCGTGCCGTGGTCGGCATCGGACTCGCCGTCCTGCTGTGCTGGGCCACGGGGCACTCCCTGACGGCTGTCGTCGCCGGTGGTCTGGCCGCACTGCTCGCGCTCTTCACGGTGACCGATGCGACGGTGCGCGGGCAGGCGGTGACGACCGCGCTGCTTCCCGCCGCCGGTCTCCCGGTGCTCACGCTCGCGGCTCTGCTGCACGATGTGCCCGTCGGGCGCGACCTGGCGTTTCTCGCCGTCGTGGGGGCGGGGGTCTACGCGCGGCGGTGGGGTCCCCGCGGGCATTCCCTGGGCGTCTTCGGTTTCATGGCCTACTTCTCCGCCCAGTTCCTGCACGCCGTGCCCGGCCGGCTCCCCGACCTGTACGGAAGCGTGCTGCTGTCCCTCGTCGCGTCCTCAGCCGTGCGGTTCGGGGTGTGGTGCTACGAGCGGCGGCTCGCGGTACCCGTGGCAGTCGTCCTCCCCGCCGGGACGACGGGGCTCGGGCGCGTCACGACGCGGCAGGCCGTGCAGGCGACGTTGGCCGCCGGCTTCGCACTCGCGGCCGGACAGGTGCTGTCGGACCAGCGCTGGTACTGGGCGGTGGGAGCCACCTGGTGGGTGTTCGTCGCCACCACCTCGCGCGGGGAGACGGTGGTCCGGAGCTTCCGACGCGTGCTGGGGACGGTGCTCGGCATCGGGATCGGGTTCGCCGTCGCCGTACCGCTGCACGCGTCCCCCCCGGCGGCGGCGGTGGTCGTCACGCTGAGCGTCTTCGGGATCTTCTACACCGCCGCCGTCTCGTACACCTGGATGATGATCGCGGTGACCGCCCTGGCGAGCATGCTCTACGGGCTGCTGGGCGTGCTCGACCCGGCGCTCCTCGTCCTGCGCGTGGGTGAGACGGCCGTCGGCGCGCTGGGCGCCGTCCTCGCCGTGCTGTTCGTCCTCCCGGTGACCACCCACGCGGTGACCGACGCGTGGGTGGCACGGGCCCTGCGCTGCGTGCACGCCTGTACCGCGGAGGCCGCCGCCCGCCTCGCGGGCGCCCCGGACGCCGACCCGGCCCCGCTGGTGGGCGAACTGGAGGCGATCCTCGGCCGGGTGCGGCTCTCGCTGGCGCCGCTCGTGCACCCGCTCAGCCCGCTGAGCGCACGCAAGGGGCGGGCACGCGAGGTGCTCGCCCTGCTGGACGGCTGTGCCCGTGAGGTACGCGGACTCGCCTCCGTCGCCGCCGACCCCGAGGCCTCGCACGACGCGCGGCTCGCCGCCGCCTGCTGGCGGGTGGAAGCGGCCGTCGAGGCGCTCACCGGTCCGCCGGCCGCCGAAGGGCGCCACCGGCACGCGGAACCGGCCGCACCGGGGACGCCGGGCACCGAGCCGGTTTTCGCCCACCTCCACGCACTGGAGCAGACCCTCCTCGAACTCGCCGTCCCGCTGCGCCGGGCCGACCGGATCCCCATGAGCGCCTGAACCACGCCGCCGCGAGGGCCGCGGCCGCCATCCCCCTCGGAACCCCCGGACGGCCCCTAATCTGTCCGCCATGGACATCACCATTCACACGAGCGTCCTCCCGCACGAGGACCCGGACGCTTCTCTCGCCTTCTACCGCGACGTCCTCGGCTTCGAGGTGCGCGCCGACGTCGGGCAGGGTGCGATGCGCTGGATCACGGTGGGTCCGCCGGGCCGGCCGGGTACGTCCCTCCTGCTGGCCCCGCCCGCCGTCGACCCGGGGATCACGGACGCCGAACGCCGCACCGTCGCCGAGATGATGGCCAAGGGGACCTACGGCTGGATCCTGCTCGCCACCCCCGATCTGGACGCGGTCTTCGAGAAGGCACGGGCACAGGACGCCGAGGTGGTCCAGGAACCGACGGAGCAGCCGTACGGAGTCCGCGACTGCGCCTTCCGCGACCCCGCGGGCAACCTGGTCCGCATCCAGCAGGCCGACTGAGCCGGCGGGACACCGGCGCTCCCACGGACCATCGGCGCGGTTCCCCGTACACCCTCGGCCCCGTCGTCGAAGAACGCGGCGGGGACGAGCCCTTCGACGACGGCCCGGAAACCTCCGCGAGCGGGCGCTCGGCCTCCCGCACCGCGACCTCGGTGAACGGTGGCTGCACGAAACAGTCCGGTGGCTGCACGAAGCAGTCGCAGTCACCGGCGGAACACCGCCCCCACCCCTTCGTACGCGTCACGGGCAGGCGGCCTGGTCGACCCGGCGCAGCACGCCCCACGGCCGTCCCCGCCACCGGTCGGGCCCGCCGCCCCGCCCTCCCGGCCGAAGACGCCTGCTACGGTCGGCCGGGCGGACCGCACGGCCCGCCACCGAATCACCAGGTACGGGCAAGAGGGGTAGCGCGATGAGCGGCAACAGCGCGGGTCGGGCGTTCATAGGGTCTTTCACCAGCAACGGCGGGCAGGGCATCACCGTCGCGGAGGTGGACCGCGAGACCGGCGCGCTCACGGTGGCCGGCTCCACCGACACCGTCCCCGACCCGTCGTTCCTCACGGTGTCGGCCGACGGCACGATCCTCTACGCCGTCAGCGAGGCGGCCGAGGGCGCGGCAGCCGCGCTCGACATCACCGGAGAGGTACCCAAGCTGATCGGCGGCTGTCTGCGCGCGGTGAACGGCGAAGGACCGACCCACCTCACCCTCGCCGCCGGCCACCTGGTCACCGCCAACTACGGCTCCGGCAGCGTCACCGTACTGCCGCTGCGGGAGGACGGGTCGCTGCGCGCCGCCGTCTTCGTCGAGCAGCACGAGGGCAGCGGCCCCGACGCCGAACGGCAGTCGGAGCCCCACGCCCACCAGGTGCGGCCCGACCCGTCGGGCGACTGGCTGCTCAGCGTGGACCTCGGCACCGACTCGGTGTACGTCGGCGCCGTCGACCGGGTCACCGGCGAACTGCGCCCGCACGGGGAGACCGCGCTGCGCCCCGGCAGCGGTCCCCGCCACCTCGCCTTCCACCCGTCGGGCGGACACGCCTACGTACTGAACGAGCTGGAGCCGACCCTCACGGTCTGCCGCTGGCACGCGGTCCCGGGAGTGCTGGAACCGCTCCACGAGATCCCGGTGCTGCCCCAGGGAGCGGCCGAGGACCCGGAGCGTACCTACCCGTCCGAAGTCGTCGTCTCGCTCGACGGACGGTTCCTCTGGACCGCCAACCGGGGACACGACAGCATCTCCGTCATCACCCTGGACGAGACGGGTGAGAAGGCGCAGCTGGTCGCGTCCGTCCCGTGCGGCGGCACGTGGCCGCGCGACCTCGCGCTCGACCCCAGCGGTCAGTGGCTCTACGCGGCGAACGAGCGCTCCGGCAATGTCAGCTGGTTCGCCGTCGACCAGGAGACCGGAGTGCCGCGCCACGCCGGCTCGATCGACGCACCGGCCGCCTCCTGCGTGGTCTTCGCCCCCCGGCGTCCCTGACAGCGCCCGTCACAGCGGTCCCGCCGGCGCCGTGCACCGCGCCGGCGGGATCCCCCGGTCAGAGCGCCGCCACGCCCTGCGGCGCCGCCGGCTTGATGCCCAGCGCCGACGCGTACAGCGACAGCACGAGCTTGCCGATCGCCGGGTACGCGCCGAGCGGTTCGGCCGTCGCGCACCCCGCTTCCTTCGCTGCCGCGTCCAGCAGGCCCGAGTCGATCTCCGGGCCCACCAGGTAGGGAGCCAGCGCGAGCTGGAGCGAACCCGCGTTCTTCAGCTGGTCGGCGATCGAGGACACCGAGCCCTCGACGTCCAGCGCCGCGGCCATCACGGGCACGGCGAGCCGGGCGGCCAGCAGCATGCCGGTGATGCCGGCGGCCTTCACGGCCTCGTCCCCGCCCACCGTGGCCAGCACGATGCCGTCGGCGGCGGTGGCGACGGTGAACAGCCGGGCGCGGTCCGCACGCGCCAGACCGGCCTCCGAGAGCCGCACGTGCAGCGCCTCGGCCAGCAGGGGGTGCGGGCCCAGCACGTCGGTCAGCTCGACCTGCGTGCCGCTCTCCATGACCGCCTGCCGTATCCGGCGGATCAGGGCGCTGTCGGGACCCGCGAGCAGCGGGACCACCACGGCGGACGGGCCGGTGGGCACGGCGACCTCGCGCCCGGCGGCGGTGGCCTGCTGGTACGCGGCGACGCGCTCGGTGGCGCACAGGGTGAGGACCGAGGCGAGCGCCGGGAACTCGGCGTCGTCGCCTTCGAGGTAACCGATGACCGCGTTGAGGCCGGGCAGCTCGGAACGGGCGATGCTGATGACTTCCTCGGCCACACTGCGGGCGGCCGGGGAGGGGGTACCGGGAACGGCGAGGACGAGCGTGGCAGCGCCCTCGGGTGCGACCACGGGCTCCGGGCGGCGGTGCCGTCCGGACTGGCGAGGTCGCGGCATTCGTACAGGCAGGCCGGAAGCGGGCCCAGTGGGGGTGCTCATGGCGCCGCATGCTACTGGTTTTGGGTGCTCCCTCGTTCAGGGAGGGTGCGGCAAGGCGTTACTTGTCCGCTTATGTCCGATGAGTGGCGTACCAGTCGACTGCCCCGCTCTGTCCGGCCCTCGGGGAGTGCCCCTCAGCCGCCGCCGACGACGTGCAGCAGGGTCGGATGGCGGGGCAGCCTGAGGTCCGACCCGGCCAGTGCCCGTGCGATCAGCAGCGAACCGGCCAGTGGATCACCGGCGGCGGGGACCAGGGCCGCGTGCGGCAGTCGTCGCCCCAACTCCGCCCGCAGTGGGCCGAGGAGCGGGTCGCCCATCCGGAACAGGCCACCCGTAAGAGCTACTTCGGCGGCCGTCCGGTCACCTCCGGGGGCAGGGTTCCCCGTTCCGGCGTCCTCCTGCCGCGGGCACACGGCCGCCGCCGCCTCGGCGATGTGCGCGGCAGCGCGGTGCAGGATCGAGTCGGCGACGGTGTCCTCGGCCGCGCAGGCGGCGACCTCGGGTGCGAACGACGCGAGCAGAGCGGGCCGGTCGGGCCGGGGATAAAGCAGGCCCGGGAGTCCGGCAGCCGGGCCGAACACGGCCAGCAGCCGGGCCAGCAGGGCGGGCGATCCGCCGCTCCGGCCGTCGTGGGCGCGCAGGGCGGCGTCCAGTCCCTCACGGCCGATCCACGCACCGCCGCCGCTGTCGCCCAGCAGGTGACCCCAGCCGTCCGCGCGCCGCCACTCCCCGAGGTCGGTGCCGAGCGCGATCATGCCCGTGCCACCCGCGACGACGGCGCCCGGGCGCTGGCCGAGCGCGCCGGCGTAGGCGGTCACTCCGTCCGCCGCGAGAGCGAGCCGGTGGACGCCGAGCGATGCGGCGAGCGCCTCCGGGAGTCGCGCGCGCAGCTGGTCGCCGAGCGTCCCCATGCCGGCGGCGCCCACGGCGAGCGCCGCGATGCGGACTGCGGGGCCGGGTGTCGTCCCGCCGGTGACGTCGTGCGTCAACCGCTCGACCGCCGGGAGGAGCTGACTCAGCAGATGGTCCGCGTCGATGCCCTGGGGACCGGTCCGCACGGGCTGCGGGCACCGGGTCGTGACGACGGGCGCCCGGCCGTCGGCGGGGCCGAGCGCGACCCGGAGGCCGGAGCCGCCGGAGTCCACCCCGAGGACGTACGCGTCGGCGTCCACCGTCACGGCAGCTGCCAGTCCACCGGCTGCGCTCCCTGGCGCTCCAGGGCTTCGTTGACGCGGCTGAACGGGCGCGACCCGAAGAATCCCCGGTCCGCCGACATGGGGGAGGGGTGCGCGGACTCGATGGCCGGGTAGTCGCCCAGGTGCGGCCGCAGCCTGCGGGCGTCGGCGCCCCAGAGCACCGGGACCAGCGGGGTCCCCCGCGCGACGAGGGCCCGGATCGCCTGCTCGGTGACCGCCTCCCAGCCCTTGCCGCGGTGGGCGGCCGGACGGCGCGGAGCCGTGGTCAGGGCCCGGTTGAGGAGAAGCACCCCCTGGCGGGTCCACGGTGTCAGATCGCCGTTGGACGGCCGGGGCAGTCCGAGGTCGCTGTGCAGCTCGCGGAAGATGTTGTCCAGACTTCCCGGCAGCGGCCGCACGTCCGGTGCGACGGCGAAACTCAGCCCGATCGCGTGACCCGGTGTCGGGTAGGGGTCCTGACCGACGATCAGGACCCGTACATCGGCGAAGGGTTGCTGGAACGCCCGCAGGACGTTCGCTCCCGACGGGACGTAGGTGCGACCAGCGGCTATCTCCGCACGGAGGAAGTCGCCCATGGCCGCCACGCGGTCGGCCACCGGTTCGAGGGCCTGCGCCCAGCCGGGTTCGATGATCTCTTTCAACGGTCGTCCTGCCACGGGCGCACTCTACTGGGCGTCGGTCCGGGGAGATCAACGGCCCGGTCGTCACGCCCCCGCCCCGCGGCAGCCGGCCCCTCGCCCCGTGCGGCGGCCGGCCCCGGCCCGTCCGCCGCGGGCGGTCACGGCGTCAGGACGGCGGCCCTGACGCAGAGCACGTCCGGCAGGTGCGCGGCGAGCTGGGTCCAGCTGTCGCCGTCGTCGGCGCTGGCGAACACCTCGCCGTTGCGATTGCCGAAGTAGATCCCCGCCGGATCGGCACCGTCGGTGCAGAGCGCGTCGCGCAGCACCGTGCCGTAGTGGTCACCCTCCGGCAGCCCCCGCGACAGTGGCTGCCAGCTCGCACCGGCGTCACGGGTACGGAACACCCGGCAGCGGTGCTCGGCCGGCACCCGGTCGATGTCGGCGTTGATCGGGAAGACGTACGCGGTCCCGCCCCGCCGGGGATGGGCCACAGCCGCGAACCCGAAATCGGACGGCAGGCCCGCCCCGATGTCCGTCCAGTGGTCACCCCCGTCGTCACTGCGGAACACGCCCCAGTGGTTCTGCAGATAGAGACGGTCCGGATCGGAGGCGTCCCGGGTGACCTTGTGGACGCACTGACCGAACTCCGGGTCGGGATCGGGCAGGTAGACCGCCGACACCCCCTTGTTCGCGGGCTCCCAGCTCTCGCCGCCGTCGACGGTCCGGAAGACACCCGCCGTGGAGACGGCGACGGTGACGGCCCGGGCGTCCCTCCGGTCGGTGAGGACGGTGTGCAGCCCCTCGCCCCCGCCGCCGGGCACCCACTGCGAGCGCGTCGGGTGCTCCCAGAGCGCCCGGACCAGTTCGAAGGACTCGCCCCGGTCCTCCGAGCGGAACAGGGCGGCGGGCTCGGTCCCCGCGTAGACCACGCCTGGCGCCTCCGGGCCGGCCGGATGCAACTGCCACACCCGCTCCAGGGACGCTCCGGTGAACTCCGGGAACCTCACCGCCGGCCGGGTGGGCTCCACCCAGGTCTCACCGAGGTCGTCCGAATGGAAGACCGACGGCCCCCAGTGCGTGCTGTCCCCGCCGACCAGCAGCCGTGGAGCCGGCCCCCTGGTGTCGATGGCGATCGAGTAGACCGCCTGCGCGTGGAACCGGGGTGCGCCGAACTCCCAGGCGTCACCGCGCCGGCGTCCGATGAAGAGCCCTTTGCGTGTGCCCACCGTGAGCAGAACCTCGGTCATGACCGAACCTCCCGTAACGCCGCGATGCCGGATAGGCGCCAGTCTGCACCTGTCCGTCCGCCGGGGCCCGCAGTACGCGAGGTGCCCGGGCCGGGGCGTGTCCGTGAGGGGGAGCGCGCGGAGCGCGTGCGGGCGCCGGGCCGCGCCGTCCGCGCCCCGGTCGGATGTGCTGGAATGCCCGGAACGGGCCCCGTACACGGATCGTGGGCCCCGGGCGACGACGGAGCGTGGCGATGGGCGGCGGGTTCGAAGGTCCCGACGGGCGGGCGGCGGCCTGGGAGGTGGAGCCCGGCCCACCGGGTGATCCGCTCCGGCTCGGGCTGCGGATCACCGCCCCGGACCGGCGCCTGGACCTGCTCTGCACCCCGGCGGCGGCCCGGGAACTGGCGGCGAGGCTCGTCGCCGCTGCCGAGAGCGTGGAAGGCGCGGCTCCGGCGGCCCCCGTCACCGTACGGGCGGACGAACTGCTCCGGGGAGACGTGCGGGACGGTCCGCGGGTGATGACCGTGGAGAGCGTCAGGGCGGAGGGGGCGACCGTCCAGGTCGGGTGGACCTCCGGAGCCGGCCGGAGCTGGACCCAGGTGTACGACGCCGGGACACCGATCACCCTGCGGCGCAGGCTGCGCGCCGACGGCTGAGCGGACCTCGTCCGGGACGGGGCGGGAAGGGCTGCCCGGCGGCGCGTGACAGTCGCATGAAGGCCGGAGGACGCCTCGTCTGGTTCGTCGATCGTCGTAGTACGGTGGATGTCGTACTAAGCGGTGCCCGGTCATGATCCGCCGGGCGCCGCCTGCCGTCGCCGGTGTGCGTCCTGCCCGGCGGCACGGTCGTCCCTACGAAACGGAGTCCGGCGTGAGCGCCCTTTTCGAGCCCTACGTCCTGCGGTCGGTGACCGCGCCCAACCGTGTCTGGATGCCGCCGATGTGCCAGTACAGCGCGGACGCGACCGGCCCGGACACCGGTGCGCCCAACGACTGGCACTTCGCGCACTACGCGTCGCGGGCGGTCGGCGGCACCGGCCTCGTGCTGGTGGAGGCCACCGGGGTCAGCCCCGAGGGCCGCATCAGCGCCAGGGACCTCGGCATCTGGAACGACCGCCAGGTCGAGGCGTTCCGGAAGATCACCTCCTTCCTGGCCGAGCAGGGGACGGTCCCCGGCATCCAGCTCGGCCACGCCGGCCGGAAGGCCTCGACCCTGGCGCCCTGGCTCGGCGGCGGCGCGGTGTCCGAAGAGGACGGCGGATGGCGGCCGCTCGGACCGAGCCCGCTGGCGTTCGACGAGGCGAGCCCCGTCCCGGAAGAGCTGACGGTCGAGCAGATCAAGGACGTGGTCGGGCAGTTCGCGGAGGCCGCCCGGCGCGCGCTCGCGGCCGGCTTCCAGGTCGTCGAGATCCACGGTGCGCACGGTTACCTGATCGGGGAGTTCCTCTCCCCGGACAGCAACCACCGCACCGACGCCTACGGCGGTTCCTTCGAGAACCGCACCCGTTTCGCGCTCGAAGTCGTCGACGCCGTGCGGGAGGTGTGGCCCGAGGAACTGCCGCTCTTCTTCCGCATCTCCGCCACGGACTGGCTCACCGAGAACGCGGACGATCCGCGCGAGGGGTGGACCGGGGACGACACGGTTCGCTTCGCGCGTGACCTCAAGGCGCACGGTGTCGATCTGCTCGACGTCTCCACCGGCGGCAACGCGCCGCGCGCCGAGATCCCGGTGGGCCCCAACTACCAGGTCCCCTTCGCCGAACGCGTCCGCACGGAGGCCGGTCTGCCGGTCGCCGCGGTCGGCCTCATCACCGAACCGGTGCAGGCCGAGAAGATCGTCGTCGACGGACAGGCGGACGCCGTCCTCATAGGCAGGGAACTGCTGCGCGACCCCTACTTCGCCCGCACCGCCGCCCGCGAACTCGGCGGCGAGGTGCGCGTGCCGTCCCAGTACGGCCGCTCGGTCTGACCGGCGCACCACCCGCGTACGGACCGTCCCACCCGCTCCCGGGCCCGCCCGCCCGGGCGAGTGGGCCGGACGTGCGGGCCCGGGCGTCCGGACCCTGCCCCTCCGCGGCGGGAGCCGGGCGCGGGCCGGGCCCCCTCGATAAGGTGACCGCGATGGCTACCACACAGGGACCCACCTTCCGCGAACTCGCCGTGCAGGCGCTCTCCTCGACCGAGCGCGGGTACGACCTGCTCGCGCCGAAGTTCGACCACTCGCCCTACCGCACCCCGGACCGCGTCCTGGACGCCGTCGCCGCGGCCCTGCGGCCGCTCGGGCCGTTCGCCTGCGGGCTGGACGTCTGCTGCGGAACCGGCGCGGGCGTGGGCGTCCTGCGCCAGGTCTGCCACGAGCGGGTCGCCGGCGTCGACTTCAGCGCGGGGATGCTCACCGTGGGCCGGGCCTCGCTGCAGGGCGCCCCGGACATCCAGGGAGCCCCGGACGCCCCGGACGCCCCGGACGTGCCGCCGGTCCACTGGGTGCGCGCCGACGCCCGGACCCTGCCCTTCGCGCCGGCCTTCGACCTCGCACTGAGCCTGGGGGCGTTCGGCCACTTCCTGCCCCGAGAACGCCCCGCCCTCTTCGCCCAGGTGCGCGCCTCGCTCCGGCCCGGCGGGCGGTTCGTCTTCCCGGTGGGCGCCCCGCCCGCACCCGGTTCCCGCGCGTACTGGACGCTCCTCGGATTCGACGCGGCCATGCGCGTGCGCAACGCCGTGTGGCGTCCGCGCTTCATCATGTACTACCGCACGTTCCGGCTGCCCGGCGTGCTCGCCGACCTCTCGGCCGCCGGCTTCGCGGTGCGCCTGGAACCCCTGGCGGACCTGGGGGCCCGCCCGGACGGCAGCCCGCGGGCCCGGCTCGTGGTGGCCACCGCACGATGACCCGCACCGCGTGGCGCCTCCCCCGGCTTCCGTACCATGGAGGCACCCGGACGAAGTGGAGCCCTCAGTGACCCCCGCCAGCGACACCGCCGTCCCGGCCGCGCCCCTCGCCCGGGGGCGCCTCACAGCGAGCGGTGCCCGGGTGCTCGCCCATCCCTCACTGGCGGAGATCCGGGTGGAACACGTGCTGCACGCCCTGGCCGACCCGATACGGCTGCGCATCGTCCGGCAGATGGCCGTCGCCTCGGACGGGCTGACCTGCTCGCACTTCGTGCTCCCGGTCGCCAAGTCGACCCTGACGCACCACTTCCGGGTGTTGCGGGAGAGCGGGGTCATCCACCAGATCTACCGGGGCACCGCGAAGATGAACGAACTGCGCGGGGACGACCTGGAGAAGCTCTTCCCCGGACTGCTCGACGGCGTCCTGCGGGCCGCCGACCACGAGGCGGCGCGGCTCGCCGGAAGCTGACGGCGGCGGCGACCCCGCCGTTCCCTGTCCGGCCGTCTCCGCGTCGTCGGGCCGGGTCCACCGCCCGGCCCCGGACACCTCAGGTGCGCAGCGACCGCATCCGGTCGATCTCCGCGGCCTGCTGCGCGGCGACGTCGGTGGCCATCTCCTCCACCCGGACGTTGTTCCCGTCGGTGAGGGCCTCCGTCGCCATGGTGAGAGCGCCCTGATGGTGGGCGATCATCAGATCGAGGAAGAGCCGGTCGAACTCCGCGCCCCGCGCGGCCCGCAGCCGGGCCAGCTGCGCCTCGGTCGCCATACCGGGCATCACCGTGTGATCGTGTGCCGCGCGCTCGTCGCCGTCATTGCTTTTCAGCCAACCTCGCATGGCCTCGATCTCCGGCTTCTGCCCGGCGGATATGCGCGCCGCGAGGCGTCGTACCGAGGGGGAACCGGCGTGCTCCTCGGCCAGGCCCGTCATGACGAGGGCCTGCTGGTGGTGGTGGATCATCCGCTGGACGTAGCTGTAGTCGGCGGAGTTCGGGGTGTCGGCGACCGTCTCCTCGCGCGCCTCGTCCGCCGTGAGCGTTCTGGCCTCCTCACCCGGCTTTCCGGGAGCGACCACACCCTGGCCCTCGCTCGGGCGGGGCGGAGCACTGTCGTCCGCGTCGCACGAGCAGAGTGCGAGAGTGGACACAACGACAGTCATGGCCAAGGCTGTTGAGCGCGATCGGATCCTCAGTCGGTCGAACAGCACGGCGACCTCCGGTGCCCCAGGGAGTGTTGGTGACCGTCCTAGCATGCTTCCACGCCACGTTGATCAAAAACTTTCATTACGTCTCTGTTGCCATCTGTTGATGTGTACATGGAAGCGGCAATACTGCCCGGGTCCGAGAACCGTTCGACCCCGAACGGACTCAAGGGAGGATGCAGTGACCTTGTTGCACACCACCCGCGTGCGACGGAGACGACTGGGCGTGGCAACCGCCGCGGCCGGCCTCCTCGCGACGCTCTTGACCGCCACCAACGCCGTCGCGTCACCCGAACCCGGAGACGCCGCCACCTCGACCACCGCCGTGTCGTCGCAGGTGCGGGCCGAGGCGGAAGGGGCCATCGCCGACGGCGACATCCCCGGCGTCGACGAGATCGTCCACAGCGACAACATCGAGCACCTCGCCAACGTGCCGAAGGACGCGCTGCAGAGCCTCAACACCGATCTGGCCTTCCAGGGCAGGTACGCGTTCGCGGGCAACTACGACGGCTTCCGCATCTTCGACATCCGCAACCCGAAGAAGCCGAAGACCGTCGCCCAGGTGCTCTGCCCCGGCTCGCAGAACGACATCTCGGTCTCCGGAAACCTGCTGTTCCTCTCCACCGACTCCTCGCGCAGCGACAACTCCTGCGCCAGCACCACCCAGCCGGCCACCGAGAAGTCCTCCTGGGAGGGCATCAAGGTCTTCGACATCAGCGACAAGCGCCACCCGGAGTACGTCGCCTCCGTCGAGACGGCCTGCGGCTCGCACACCCACACCATCGTGCCGAAGCGCGACGACGTGTACGTGTACGTCTCCTCGTACTCGCCCAACGCGGCGTTCCCGGACTGCCAGCCGCCGCACGACGGGATCTCCGTCATCAAGGTGCCCCGCAAGGCACCCGAGCGGGCCGCGATCGTCAACTTCCCGGTGCTGTTCCCGGACGGCGGCAATCCGGGCGCGCCGGAGAACCCCGGTGTCTCCAAGACCACCGGCTGCCACGACATCACCGTGCTGCCGTCCCAGGACCTCGCGGCCGGGGCCTGCATGGGTGACGGTCTGCTGTTCTCCATCAAGGACCCGGCCAACCCGAAGATCATCGACCGGGTCCAGGACAACGTGAACTTCGCGTTCTGGCACTCGGCCACCTTCAACCAGGACGCCGACAAGGTCGTCTTCACCGACGAGCTCGGCGGCGGCGGAGCGGCGACCTGCAACGCGGAGATCGGTCCCAACCGAGGCGCCGACGGCATCTACGACATCGTGGGCAAGGGGGACCACCGCAAGCTGGTCTTCCGGAGTTACTACAAGATCGACCGCTACCAGGCCGACGTCGAGGTCTGCGTCGCCCACAACGGCTCGATCATCCCGGTCAAGGGCCGTGACCTGATGGTCCAGGCGTGGTACCAGGGCGGCATATCCGTCTGGGACTTCACCGACTCCGGCAAGCCGAAGGAGATCGCCTACTTCGACCGCGGCCCCGTCACGCTCGACGCCGTCACCACGGCCGGCCCCTGGTCGGCGTACTACTACAACGGCTACATCTACTCCAACGACATCGCCAAGGGGCTGGACGTCCTCGCCCTGAAGGACCGGCGGACGGACCCGGCCAAGAAGGTCCGGCTCGACGAGCTGAACGTCCAGACGCAACCGGACTACTTCGACCGCCACTGACCCACCGCCGCACCGCAGGCGGGCGTCACGCGGAACCTTCCACGCGGTCCGCCGGGAACCGTCCCGGCGGACCGCACCCGCCCCCGAGAAAGCCGGGGCGCGGCGCCGGCCGGGGCCGTGGGGGAGTAATGCGTTGACCGGCGAACCGGGCGGGGAGATGCTGAAGCCCCGCTGGTTCCGGCGGCACCGGGGAACGCCGGAACCAGTCGGGCCCGGGGCGCCCCGTCGTCCCCGATGACGCGGCGTCGGCTCCACGCGGCCGCCGGCCCGACACGGGGCGGGCGGTCCGGCATCATCCCCGGACGAGCGTGGCCGGGTGATGCCCGCTCCGTCCGCGGCGCCCGGCTCACGGGCCAGGGCGCGTCAGGGCCATAGCGAACCGGACAGGCACCTCTGCCGGCCGGGAGCCCGCACCCGAGGAGCGGAGCGCGTGCCGGGCGCCGCGTCCTCGCTCCCGTACCTCAGGACCGTCTCCTGGACGATCGCGAGCCGATCGGCGGCGATGAAAAGCAGGAGACCGGCTCGGGGCCGCCGGCGTCGGCCCCGAAGGCGACCACGACGGGCGGTGCTTCGCCGAGGCGACGGGCGACTCCAGCAGTTCGCCGGGTGTCGGGGCGCAGAACACCGGATCGTGGAAGCCCGACGGACGACTGACGAAGAGGGGATCGGCGAAGACCAGCTCCACATCGTGGTGGCACGTCAGATCATGGCCGGCGGCGAGCCGGGGACGCGCGCCGTCCCACGCGACCACGTCCCAGCCCCACCAGGAGTCATTGGGGAAGCCGGATCCCGCCGGGGGGTTCCTGGCCGTCCACCCTCACTCCTCGTCCGCACGACGAGCCGTCCGGCGGTTCTGCGGCTGCGACCCGACGGGCCAGGTGCCCGAGGTGTCCGCCGCGGCGTGCACCGGGCGCGCGCCATCTGGTACTGGGCGTTCCATGCAGACGAGGCCGGGCCGTTCGTCCCAGGACGCGGCGACGGCGAAGCCGTGGCGGCGGTACAACGCGATCGCACCCTCCCGCCAACTCCAGACGGTGAGCCGTAGTGTCCGCACACCGCTCTCCTCCGCGGCGGCGAGCGACTCCCCGATCAGCGCGGACGCCACGCCCGCGCCCCGGCATTCGGGGGTGGTCCACAGCCGTTTCATCTCCGCGTGTCCGTCCGGGCCGGGAGCGGTCAGGATCGCGCACCCCGCGGGACGGCCCCCGAGCCGGGCGATCAGGACGAGGTCGTCGGCGAACACGGTGGCGGGCGAGCGGATCTCGGACAGGTACCGGTGCGGGAGGGCAGCCGGATCGCTGACGTGCAGGCCCTTCTCGTCCTCCGTGCGCAGGTGGTAAGCGGTGAGGAGAGCGGGGAGGCCGTGCGCGGGGGAGTCCTCGCCCCCGGGCAGACGCAGGATGCGGACAGGCGGTCGTTCGGTCATCCCCGAACGTTCGCACGCGCCCCGGGGACGGGTGCCTTCGGGGCGGATCGTCAGGACGGGGGCCGTCCGGGCAGCGGCCGGCCGGACCGCTCCGGCGAACCGGGCGGGACGGCGCCACCGGGCGGGACGGCGACGCCGGGCCGGACCCGGGACGAGCGCGCGTGAGCCCGGCTCAGCCCCTCGTCGGCCGGGTGGTCGTCCTGGTGGCGGCGGCCCACTCGACCAGCAGCCCTTGATACGTCGCCTCGTCGTCGGTGGACAGCACGAGGCCGTCCGAGCGCTGCAGCAGACCGCGGATCTCTTCGTTGACCACAGCGGCGGAGCGGGCGGAGCGGGCGGAACAGGACGAGGTAGGAGATCGGGACATGTCTCCAGGCTACGGCCAGAATCCGGACGATCCGGCTCGGGAACGGGCGGGACATCTCACACTCGCCCCCGCCCCACGACGTGTCTATCCGGCGCTCCCGGGCCCGGACGCCACCAGCTCCAGGCGGCGCAGAGCGTCCGGCCGCTCGGTCACCGGCAGGTGGTCCACGAAGCGCACCCCGCACCCCAGCGCGGCGGCGCCGCCGTCCGCGTGACGGTCGTCACCGACCATCACCACCTCCTCGGGACGCAGACCGAGCCGTTCGCAGGCGGTACGGAAGAGCCGCGCGTCCGGCTTCTGCGCCCCGTGCTCGAAGGAGAGGACGTACGCGTCGACGAACTCGTCCAGCCCGTGGGCCCGGAAGACCGGGCGCAGGTCCCAGCCGATGTTGCTGACCACCCCGACCGCGATGCCGTTCGCCCGCAGGCCGCGCAGGACCTCCGCCGCGTCCGGGTACGGCCGCCAGGCGTCCGGGGACATGTGGCGCGCGTAGAGCGCGTCGTACGTTCCCTCGCCGGGCAGCTCGACCTCCCGCGCCAGCCCGGTGTACGCCGTGCGGTGCAGTTCCGCGCTCACGTCGCGGGAGGCGTACGCCTCGGCCAGGGCGGCCGGCACGCGCACGGGGCTCGGCCCGCCCGGGAGCGCGCCGGCCTCCGTCAGTGCGGCCACGTACCGGTCGAAGCCGGCCTCGTCGGTCTCCGTGCCCTGTTCCCGGAAGACCGCGCGGAGCCAGGAGCCGACCGACTCGATGCGGAAGAGGGTCCCGGAGAAGTCGAAGAGCACGCCCTTGGTCGTCATGAGGCCGATCCTGCCGCGCTCAGGATCCGGGTGACAAATTCCCCCTGCGTTCCCCGCCCCGCCCGGACCGCGCACGGAACGCCGTGTGGCCGGCGATCGAGAACGCCACCACACCCACCCCGAGCGCCACCCCGGCCACGACGTCGGAGAGCCAGTGCACACCGAGGTAGACCCGGGTGAAGGAGACGCCCACCACCGAGACGCAGGCTGCCACGACCGCCGCGCTCCGGACCGCGGGCCCCGGGGACGCCCGCCACAGCAACCACAGCAGCAGCCCGCACCCCACCGCGGCCGACATCGCGTGGCCCGAGGGAAAGGCCGCGTAGTGCGCGGAGTCCACCGGGTCCTGCCAGTGCGGGCGGTCCCGCCCCACGGCCGCCTTGATGCCCTGCTGGAGCAGGGCGGCGACGAGCACGGTCACCGCGATCCAGCCCGCCAGCAGCCGGGCCCGCCGCCACCACAGGACCACCGCGGCGACCGCGACAAGGGCCCGCAGGGTCCAGGGATCCCAGACCCAGTCCGTCAGCACGCGGGCGGCCCGGACCTCCCCCGGGCGGGTGACGGCCCGACGGTGGAGCCCTTCGGCGACGCCCTGGTCCAGCGAGAGCAGCGGTCCCCAGGCTCCGGCCACCATCACCAGCAGAACGAGAGCGAGCGCGCCGCAGACCGTCCCGGTCCGCACGGCACGCGCGACCGTCGTCGCAACGGAAGGGCCCGCCGGGGTGCGTACAGGAGAGGACATACGGCGATCCTCGCCCAGCAGGTCGCTCACCGGGGGACCCGCCTCGCCCGTACCGGCGTGTTCCGGCCGGGGCAGCGGCCTACGGGCGGAGCGTGCCGAGCGCCGGTACGAACGCCACCAGCAGGGGGACGACCGGCACCAGCGCGGCCGCCGCGGTGAGCCGCAGACGCCGCCCTGCGGTCAGCCGCTCCACCGGTTCCAGCAGCCGGTTCACCCGGCGCGGCACCGGGCCGTCCTGGGAGCGGCACGGGTCGAACACGCCGCGGTCCTCGTTGAGTCCCACGAGGGCGAGCGCGGTGGTCAGCCGTCCGAAGCGACGGGAAGCCACGTCGTCGGCGGCCATTTCCACCAGCCGGTGCATCTCGTCGCGGAACGCGGCGAAGACCGGAACCTGCGGAAACCCGTTGGCCAGGGCGGCCGAGCAGTGCAGCAGCCAGTCGTGCCGGGCGCGGGCGTGCCCCTGCTCGTGGGCGAGTACCGCGTCCAGCTGACGGCCTTTCAGGCGGACCAGGGCGGCCGTGGTGATGACGAGCCGCGGGGTCGAGCCGGGCAGCCACCAGGCGTCGGGCCGCGGCCCCTCCAGGATCATCAGACGTTCGTCGCCCGGCTCCTCGCCGTCCAGGAGCGGTGAACGGACCAGGAGTTCGGCGCGGCTCAGACTCCGCCGCCTGCGCGCGCGACGTACCTCGCGCAGCAGCATCGCCCCGCTCCACAGTCCCGCGCAGGCGAGCGCCACGGCCACCACCGCCGACCAGGGGCCGTAACCGGCCAGCGCGTACGCCTCGACCACCGCCTGCGGGGCCGGGGCGAAGACATGACCCCGGACCGCCTGCCAGGCCGCCGCCGCACTGAACGTCATCGACAGGGCGAAGGAGACCAGTACCCCCGCCACCACGCACTGCCAGACCCACAGGGCCACCACGGGCTCGCGCTCGGGCCACCGGGCCCGCGCCATCAGGCGGGGGGCCACCACGGCGGTCAGCGCGCCGAGCGACAGCAGGGCGAGGGCAACCAACATGCGGTCAGCCTATGAGCGCGCGGAACCCGCCGATACGGCTCCGCCCGTCAAGTGACGTACGCCACGGCGCGCGGAGGCATGGAAGCGCACATCACCGCACCGGCGAGCGCTGCCGGGCGCGTGCGTCAGAGGCCCGCCAGCATGGCGAGCATGGCGAGGCCCATCGTCACCCGGCAGGCGAGTGCCAGTTCGGGCCGCGCGCCGACCGCCACGCGTGTGCCGGGCCGCCCGCCGGGGGCGACGGGTATCAGGCGCCCGGCGGCGCCCAGGACGTAGAGCGCGTAGTAGAGGAGGAGCAGTCCGGTCAGCAGGGGCAGGCTCGCGCCCGCAGCGTTCGCGCCGTGCCCGGCGTGGTGACCGGCCCCGGCCCCGGGGGCCATGGCGACGGCCATGTGGACCATGGCCAGTGAGCCGACCAGGTGGTGGAGGTGGTGGCCGCCCCGTCGCGCCGCCCAGGCGGACCGCAGGGCGGCCCCGCCGAAGAGCACGGCGTACACGGCCCAGGCCCCGGCGGGAGGCGTGAGCAGAGCGGCCGGTACCGCCATCGCCGCCATGCCGAACCCCATGAGCGCCTCGGCGTGGGCGATGCGCCGTTCCTCACCCGTCCCGGCGCGGGCCCGCAGCAGGCAGTAGGCGCCCGTCGCCGCGCACACCGCCATGAGCATCCAGCCGGACAGCGCCGGTCCGTGCACAGCGCACCTCCCCCTCCGGCGTACGCACCGGTGTGCCGAAGCAGTCCCGTACTCGATTCCCCGGGTGCCGCCGGGACAACCCGGCGCACGGTGGTGCGCGGGGTGCACAAGGGGGAGCGACCGCGTTCGCGGTGGGCGCCGGCGGTCGGGTTACCCTCGTGCGCGACGCCGGAGCAGAGGTCCGGCGCCGACGCGGAGCACCGCCCGGCGGGGGCCCGGGAACACCAGTCGCCGGGGGAGAAACGGAGATCGTTCCATGGAGATCGCCCCGCCGCGCGACGCGCACCGGCTCACCTTCCGCGACGCGGCCGACGACGACGTGCCCGCCCTCGTCGAGCTGGTCGAGTCCGCCTACCGGGGCGAGTCCAGCCGCGCCGGCTGGACCACGGAGGCGCACCTCCTCGAAGGCCGGCGGACCGACGAGGACGGGGTGCGCGAGGTGCTCGCGACCCCCGGTGGACGGCTGCTGGTGGCCGAGCAGGACGGTGCGATGGTCGCCTGCTGCCAGCTCGAACACCGCGACGACGCCGCCTACTTCGGCATGTTCTCGGTCCGCCCGGGCCGGCAGGGAGCCGGCCTCGGCAAGACCGTCATCGCCGAGGCGGAGCGGGTGGCCCGCGAGGAGTGGGGTGTCACCGAGATGCAGATGACGGTGATCTCCCTGCGCACCGAGCTGATCGCCTTCTACGAGCGCCGGGGGTACGCCCGTACGGGCCGGATGAGCCCCTTCCCCTACGGCGACGAGCGCTTCGGGGTTCCGCTCCGCGACGATCTGGAGTTCGAACTGCTGGTCAAGGAGTTCGGGAGCGACGAGCGGTAGGTCGCACCCTCCGGCTCACCACCGGAGGCCTGCCGTACGCGGCGTGCCCCGGTGGTCGCCCGGACCGCGATGCTCAGGCGCTGCGGATCTCCGGCCGGTCCGTCGTCGCCCCGTCGAGCCCGAACGCCTTCACCAGGGCCAGCTGTCCGGGGGTGTTCACCACCCAGGCGATGACCCGCAACCCGGCCCCGTGCGCGTGTTCCACGGTCTCCAGCGTCAGTCGCCGGAGGTTGAGCGCGAGGGTGGCCGCTCCGGCCGCCCGGGCCCGCTCGACCACGTCCGGGCCCCAGCGGCTCGCGATCAGCACGGTCGGCACGCCGGGCAGCAGCCGGCCGGTCTCCGCGACGGCTTCGTCGTGGAAGGAGGACACCTCCACCCGTCCCGCCAGACCGCGTCGTGTGATCACCCCGGCCAGCGCCCGGGCCGCCGTGACGTCCTTGATCTCCGCCTGGACCGGCGAGGCCACCGCGTCGAGCACCTCCTCGAAGGTGGGCACCCGCTCACCCTGTCCCGCGTCGAGCTCCCGCAGCTCCGCCAGCGTCTTGTCCGCGATCCGGCCCGTCCCGTCGGTCGTGCGGTCCACCTCCGCGTCGTGCATCACCACGAGTGCGCCGTCCTTGCTCAGGTGCAGATCCAGCTCGACGGCGTCCATCCCCGCCCGCTCCGCCCGCACGAAGGAACGCAGGGTGTTCTCCGGCTCGACGCCCATGAGCCCGCGGTGGCCGATCGTGACGAAGGACAAGGCACTCTCCTGATTCCGGGGCGGCCGCGTCCCCGCCCGGGACCGCCTGCCGGGCCGAACCTACCCAACCGCCGGGACGGCAGGACACGAGTGACGGAAGTAACGTTGCCCTCAGGAGCGGCAGGAAAAACGACGGTGACCATGGGGATCCGCAGGACAATTTATTGGATCTCACTTGTCCTGGGGAGCCACGCACGGATACGCTCGCCGGACGCGAGGCCTGTGGAGGAAACGGTTATGACGGAAATTCTTGTACACGACGTCCTCGGCAGCGGCTCGGCCGCGGCCGAGCGGGTGGTCGACCACCCGGCATGGCCCGTGCTCAGGAACGCCGTGGAGGAGATCCGGCCCTGGCAGTCCAAGGACGGTTCGATCGACCTCGACGCGGAGGGCGCCCCCTCGGCCGCGGTCGTCGGCGCCGCCCTCGACCGGGTCGTCGGCGCGGTCGAGGAACTCTCGCCGCTGCTCCCGCACGACGCCGCCTACCACCGTGCCCTCGTCGGCGACCTGCGCCGCTGGGCCGACTCCGGCTTCGCGGTCCCCGACTTCCTGGACTCCCTCCTGGCCTTCCAGCCCGCCCGGAGCCGGGCCGACGGCCGCCAGCACCTCGTCGTCTTCGCGATGTACACCCAGAACGGCAACCCCGACCGCAACCTCGAAGCGGTCGTCCTGCGCATGGTCTGGCCCGAGTGGCTCGCCGACCTCGAAGCCACCCGGTACGACAACCCGCTGTTCTGCGGCATCACCTTCGAGGGCTTCACCTCCGGGTACGACACGAACTCCGCGGTGCTCTTCCCCGAGACGATCGCCGTGCGCGAGGCCCCGGACCGCTTCAGCTGGGGCGGCATCTTCTGCGACCGCGAGGCCGCGCGCTTCCGCCGGGTCACGGAGGCCGCCGTCGACCTGCTCGGTCTGGAGCTGCCGGCGGACATCCAGGAGATGGTCGGCGACCAGCAGCGCTGCGAGCAGGCCTTCGTCCTCTGGGACATGGTCCACGACCGCACCCACAGCCACGGCGACCTGCCGTTCGACCCCTTCATGATCAAGCAGCGCCAGCCGTTCTGGATGTACGGCCTGGAGGAGCTGCGGTGCGACCTCACCGCCTTCAAGGAGGCCGTGAAGCTGGAGGCCGAGGGCTTCCCGCAGGGCCGCGACGTGCAGTACGCGGTGCTCTTCGACCGCATGTTCCGCTTCCCGGTCACCGGCGAACGGGTCCGCAACTACGACGGTCTCGGCGGCCAGCTCCTCTTCGCCTACCTCCACAAGCACGACGTGGTCCGCTGGACGGACAACACCCTCAAGATCGACTGGGACCGTGCTCCGCAGGTCACCAACGAGCTGTGCGGCGAGATCGAGAAGCTCTACCGCGACGGCATCGACCGCCCCAAACTGGTCCACTGGTTCGCCGCCTACGACCTGGTCGCGGAGTATCTCTCCCCGCACCCGGGCTCGCGCTGGGCCAAGGGCCCCGACGCACTGGACCTGACGCAGCCGCCGCGCAAGCTCGTGGACGACGTGCTTCCCGACGAGTTTCCCCTGAGCATGTTCTATGAGGCGCTCTCCAAGAAGCTCAAGCACGTGGTCGCCGCCACCAAGGGAATCACCGCGGCGAGCGCCGAGCGGGTGGCGGCGTGAGCAGCAGCCCTGAGGAGGCGGTGGCCATGAACGGTGTCCGTAACGGAACCGGCCCACTCGAAGGCGCGGTCATCGCGGTGGCCGGAGCGGCCGGTCCCGCCGGCCGCGCCACGCTGCTGCGCCTCGCGGAGGCGGGCGCCACCGTCGTCGGGGCGGACGCGCACCCCGACCGGCTCACCGAGGCGGTGGACGCCGCACGGTACGCGCACGGAGGCGCCAGCGTCACCGGGGAGACCGTGGACCTGCTCGACGTGGACGCCGCCCGTGCGTGGGCGGAGAGGACGGAGGCGGAGTTCGGGCGGATCGACGGCCTGGTCCACCTGGTCGGCGGCTGGCGCGGCAGCGCGAACTTCGCCGACTCCAAGCTCTCGGACTGGGACGCTCTGGAGAAGCTGCTCGTCCGCACCGTGCAGGCCACCTCCCTCGCCTTCCAGGCGGGTCTGCAACGCAGCGACCGGGGGCGTTACGTCCTGATCAGCGCATCGGGCGCCACCAGGCCGACTGCGGGAAACGCGGCCTACGCGGCCGCGAAGGCCGCCGCCGAGGCGTGGACGCTGGCGCTGGCCGACGCCTTCCGCAAGGAGGGGGGCGAAGAGGGGCCCAGGACGGCCGCTGCCATCCTGGTCGTGAAGGCACTGGTGCACGACGCGATGCGCGCCGAGCGCCCGACTGCGAAATTCGCGGGGTTCACCGACGTGACGGAGCTGGCCGAGGCCATCGCCGGCGTCTGGGAACGCCCCGCCCCCGAGGTGAACGGAAAGCGCCTGTGGCTGACCCCGCAACCGTGAGGACCGACGCACGTCGTCATCACGACCCGGAGATACGCGGCTTCGCCAGCGACAACTACGCCGGAGCCCACCCGGAGGTCCTGGCGGCCCTCGCCCTCGCCAACGACGGCCATCAGGTCGCCTACGGCGGGGACGCGTACACGGACCACCTCCAGAGCGTCGTACGCGGCCACTTCGGCGACGCCGCGGAGACCTACCCGGTCTTCAACGGGACCGGCGCCAACGTGCTCGCCCTGCAAGCCCTGACGGACCGCTGGGGGGCGGTGATCTGCGCCGAGTCCGCGCACATCAACGTGGACGAGGGCGGGGCCCCGGAGCGCATGGGCGGGCTGAAGCTGCTCACCGTCCCGACCCCGGACGGCAAGCTGACGCCGGCCCTCATCGACCGCGAGGCCTACGGCTGGGACGACGAACACCGGGCGATGCCCCAGGTGGTCTCGATCACCCAGAGCACCGAGCTGGGCACCCTGTACACCCCCGAGGAGATCCGCGAGATCTGCGACCACGCCCACGGGCACGGGATGAAGGTCCACCTCGACGGTTCCCGGATCGCCAACGCGGCGGCCTCCCTGGAGCTGCCGATGCGGGCCTTCACCACCGACGCGGGCGTCGACGTGCTCTCGCTCGGGGGCACCAAGAACGGCGCCCTCTTCGGTGAGGCCGTCGTCGTGCTCGACCCCGGCACGGTCCGCGCGATGAAGCACCTGCGCAAGACGTCGATGCAGCTCGCCTCCAAGATGCGTTTCGTCTCCGTGCAGCTGGAAGCGCTGCTCGCGGGCGACCTCTGGCTGCGCAACGCCCGGCACGCCAACGCGATGGCCCAGCGCCTCGCCGACGGCGTCCGCGCCCTGGACGGAGTGGAGGTCCTGCACCCCGTGCAGGCCAACGGCGTCTTCGCCCGGCTGCCGCACGACGTCTCCGAGCGGCTCCAGAAGCGCTTCCGCTTCTACTTCTGGGACGAGGCCGCCGGGGATGTGCGCTGGATGTGCGCCTTCGACACGCAGGAGAGCGACGTCGACGCCTTCGTCGAGGCACTCGCGGAAGAGCTGGCAGGCTGACGGGTTCCCCGGAATCGCATAGAAATGCGGCCGATCGGAAAACTATTTGTTTCCGGTCGGCCGCGTTCCTATGCTCGCGGCCCATGGAACTCATCCAGGACGACCCCGATCTCAGCGCCTACCTCGTCGCCGATGCGGCGATCGACCATCAGCACCCCCGCGTGAGGGAGACGGCGCAGCGGCTCGCCGCCGAAACGGGCAGCGATGCATACGCATACGCCAAGGCCGCCTTCACGTTCGTCCGCGACACCATCCCGCACTCCGCCGACTCGGGTGACCAGCGGGTCCCCTGGCGCGCTTCCGACGTCCTCGCGACCCGCAACGGCATCTGCTGTGCCAAGTCGCACGCTCTGGCCGCCCTGTTGCGTGCCGGCGGCATTCCCGCCGCGCTCTGCTACCAGCGGCTGGTGGACGAGGAGGGCGGGGAGCCCCTCGTGCACGGGCTCGTGGCCCTGCGGCTCCCCGACCGGGGCCGCTGGGCCCGGATCGACCCCCGGGGCAACAGGCCGGGTGTCGACGCGCGATTCTCCCTGGACCGGGAGCGACTCGCCTGGCCGGTGTTCCCCGCCTTCGGCGGGGTGGACTACCCGCACCTGTACGCGGCGCCACATCCCAAGGTGCTGGAAGCGCTCCAGGAGGCGCGCGACCGGCGCCACCTGGGGGAGACGCTCCCCACGGCGCTCTGACCGGTTCCGCACGCGCCCCTTGACCGGTTGCGCCGCTTGCCGGCCGGCTCCGCACGAGGGGGGCGGCCGAGCACGCCTCCCGGAACGGTTCCGCACGTCTTGCGGACCGGCGGCCGTACGCACGGAGGTCCGGGGCGCCGTCCCGCGCCCCGGACCTCCGTGGGTGACCGACGTCAGTCGGTCCCGGTCAGCCGAGGCCGCGTGCTTCGGCCGCCGTCGGAGCACTGCCCCCGAGGTGCGCGGGCACCCACCAGGTGTCGGCGGCGTCCTTCGGGCGCACCGGGTAGGCGCGCTGCGCGGCTTCCAGGAGCTCCTGGACCCGCTCGCGCAGCCGGCGGGTGAGGGCGCCCGCGTACTGGTCCGCGGGGGCTTCCATGGGGGCTCCGACCCTTATGGTGACCGGGATGTGACTCCGCCGGAAGTTGCGCGGGTGGCCCTTGGTCCACACCCGCTGGGTGCCCCAGAGCGCCATGGGGATCAGCGGGACCCCCGCCTCCTGAGCCAGCCGGGCGGCGCCCGACTTGAAGCTCTTCAGCGTGAAGGACGGCGAGATGGTCGCCTCGGGGAACACCCCGACGATCTCGCCGGACCGCAGCGAGGCCAGGGCGTGCGCGTAGGCGTCCTCGCCCTGCTTCCGGTCGACGGGGATGTGCTTCATGCCGCGCATCAGCGGACCGGACACCTTGTGCCGGAAGACCGACTCCTTCGCCATGAACCGGACGAGCCGCTTCTGCGGGAGCGCGGCGAGGCCGGAGAAGACGAAGTCGAGATAGCTGATGTGGTTGCTGACCAGCACAGCGCCACCGGTTCTCGGAATGTTCTCCGAACCCTGAGTGTCGATCTTCAGGTCCAGCGCCTTGAACATGGTGCGAGCGGCGCCGATGACCGGCCGATAGACGAGTTCTGCCATCTGGAGAAGACTCCTTCTACTGCGCCTGAGGAGGGTTCTCCCGGCGGAAGTTACGCAGCCGTAGGTTTTCGGCATTGTGGCGATGGTGCCCCATGTGCGACGTGGTGGCCAGTCCCGGTGGGGCAGGGCGGCGAGATTCTCATCACGTACCCCGGTGGGGAATGCGCAACCGCTTCCCGGTGCTGACGTCCTGAGAGGAACTCCGACGGAAGGACCACGGTGGACGGGACGACACGGACACGGAGACTGGACGCGGCCCAACTCGGTGCGGAGCTGGGGGAGAAGGCCACGCTGGTGCAGTTCTCCTCCGCTTTCTGCCAGCCCTGCCGCGCCACCCGCAGGACCCTCGCCGAGGTGGCGGCCATGGTGGAGGGAGTGGCCCACGTGGAGATCGACGCCGAGGCCCATCTCACTCTCGTCCGCAGCCTCCGGATCCGCAGCACACCGACCGTTCTGGTGCTCGACGCCCGGGGCACCGTCGTGCGCCGCGCGGCCGGACAGCCGCGGACCGTCGACGTCGTGGCCGCGCTCGGTCAGGCGATGTGACGCGCCGTGACGCCGCTCCCACATGACGATACGCACTTGACGGTACCGGCCACGCATCGTCACTCTGACGACATGCCGACGGAACTCCTTCTCTACGGCCGGGTCCACGTCGACCTGGCCCGCAACGCGAGTGCGCGCTGTCCGGGTGCCTGAGCACCTACGGACCTGTACGCCCGCCTCGCATAAGGACATTTCCATGACGGCTTCGCCCGAGCTCCGCACCGCCGTGCCCGCCTCTCCCGAGCTGCTCCGCTCCGTCTTCCGGCAGCACGCCGCGGGCGTCGCGGTGATCACCGCCGCCGGCGAGAAGCCCGTGGGGTTCACCGCCACCTCGCTCAACTCCGTCGCCGCCGAGCCGCCGCTGGTCTCCTTCGGAGTGGCCGCCTCCTCATCCAGCTGGCCCGTGGTCTCCGGGGCCACGCACATAGGCGTGCACATACTCGCCGAGGACCAGGCGGAACTGGCCGCCACCTTCGCCCGCTCCGGCGCCGACCGCTTCGGCCCGGCGACGAGCTGGCACCACGGACCCGAGGGTGTGCCGGTGCTCGGCGGCGTGCTGGCCTGGCTGGTCTGCCGGGTGGTGGCCCGGGTTCCCGCGGGCGACCACTGCATCGTCATCGCCCAGGTCGAGGTCGGCGACCCCGAGGGCGGAGGCCGTCCGCTCGTCTACCACGGGGGCCGCTTCACCTCGCTGCGCGACTGATCCCGAGCACGCCGCCGGGCCGGTCCGACCGGGGGACCCTCCGGTCCGGCCCTGCCGCTGCCGATCTCCGCCGGAGTCGCCGCGTTGGCCACATCACAGTTCCAAGCGCTTGCTTACCGGGCTCATGACGGGTGTACTGGCGAGTAATATTTCGCTCGGTGTGCCGGTCGCCCTGACCGGGAAACCGCCTCCCGGGGCGCCTATGCTGCGAGCGACCGAGGCAGCCCAGAACCCACGATGCAGTAGGAGAGCCGGCGTGAGCTTGAGGATCGTTGTCTGTGTGAAGTACGTGCCCGACGCGTCCGGTGAGCGGGGGTTCGCGGATGATCTGACGGTGGACCGTGAGGATGTGGACGGTCTGTTGTCGGAGCTGGACGAGTATGCGGTCGAGCAGGCGTTGCGGATCGCGGACGCGGCGGACGGGGCGGAGGTCACGGTGGTGACGGTGGGTCCCGGGGACGCGAAGGACGCGTTGCGCAAGGCGTTGTCGATGGGTGCGGACAGGGCGGTGCACGTCGAGGACGATTCTCTGCACGGCAGTGATGTGATGGGGACGTCGCTGGTGCTGGCGAAGGCGGTCGAGAGGACGGGCTTCGATCTGGTGATCTGCGGGATGGCGTCGACGGACGGCACGATGGGGGTGCTGCCGGCGGTGCTGGCGGAGCGTCTGGGTGTGGCGCAGGTGACGTTGTTGTCGCAGGTGGCGGTGGCGGGTGGCACGGTGACCGGGCGGCGTGACGGGGACGCGGCGTCGGAGGAGCTGGAGGCGCCGTTGCCGGCGGTGGTGTCGGTGACCGACCAGTCGGGCGAGGCGCGTTACCCGTCGTTCAAGGGGATCATGGCGGCGAAGAAGAAGCCGGTCGAGGCGCTGGATCTGGATGATCTGGGGATCGGTGCGGACGAGGTGGGTCTGGCGGGTGCGTGGACGGTGGTCGACGCGGCGGTGGCGCGTCCGGCGCGGACGGCGGGCACGATCGTGAAGGACGAGGGTGAGGGCGGCAGGCGGCTGGCCGAGTTCCTCGTGGGCCAGAAGTTCATCTGACGCGGCCGCGCCTCTGGTGCGGGGTGCCCGGGTGACGGGGTGGTGGGGATGCCCGCTCACCGTTCTGCCTTTCTCTTTTCGTCTCTGGTTTCGCAGGAAGTGGATGTGTCATGGCTGAGGTTCTGGTTGTTGTCGATCATGTGGACGGTGCGGTCCGTAAGCCCACGCTGGAGTTGTTGACGCTGGCGCGGCGGATCGGTGATCCGGTCGCGGTGGTGCTGGGTGCGGGTGCGGCGGACACGGTGGGTGTGCTGGCGGAGCACGGTGCGGTGCGGGTGCTGACGTCGTCGGAGCAGCGGTTCGCGGAGTATCTGGTGGTGCCGAAGGTCGACGCGTTGCAGGCGGCGGTGGCGGTGGTCGAGCCGGTGGCGGTGCTGGTGGTGTCGTCGGCGGAGGGCAAGGAGGTCGCGGCGCGGCTGGCGGTGCGGATCGGTTCGGGGATCATCACGGACGCGGTGGATCTGGAGGCGGGTGAGTCGGGTCCGGTGGCGACGCAGTCGGCGTTCGCGGCGTCGTTCTCGGTGAAGTCGCGGGTTTCGCGGGGGGTGCCGGTGATCACGGTGAAGCCGAATTCGGCGCCGGTGGAGCCGGTGGTGGCGGCGGGTGCGGTGGAGGAGCTGGTGGTGGAGTTCGGTGCGGTGGCGGGTGCGAAGGTGTTGTCGCGGACGCCGCGTGCCGCGTCGGGGCGTCCGGAGCTGACGGAGGCGGCGATCGTGGTGTCGGGTGGGCGGGGTGTCAACGGTGCGGAGAACTTCGCGGTGATCGAGGCGCTCGCGGACTCGCTCGGTGCGGCGGTCGGTGCGTCGCGGGCGGCGGTCGACGCGGGGTGGTACCCGCACACCAACCAGGTCGGGCAGACGGGCAAGTCCGTTTCTCCGCAGCTCTACATCGCGTCGGGGATCTCGGGTGCGATCCAGCACCGGGCGGGTATGCAGACCTCGAAGACGATCGTCGCGGTCAACAAGGACGCCGAGGCCCCGATCTTCGAACTCGTCGACTACGGCGTCGTGGGTGACCTGTTCACCGTCGTCCCCCAGCTCACCGAGGAGATCAACGCCCGCAAGGGCTGAACCACACCCCCCGCGACGACCCTCGCGGAGGACCACGCACGGCCACGGGCCGGGACCACGCGGACACCCCACGCGGCCCCGGCCCGTTGGCGTGCGTCGTTGACGCACGCGTCCTCGCCTTATAGCTTCGCCATGCGGATCATCGATTCCGGAGAACGGAAACATCGAGCGCGGGGGGTACGGCCATGGGCCGACGGGCCGAAGGGATGACGAGCCTCGACGACGCGGTGCGCGAGGAGATCGACGCCTCCCTCGCCGACGTGGACGCGGAACTCGCGCGTCGCTACCCCGGAGATCCCGGCACCCGCCGGCCCGTCCACACGGTCTACGTACCGGCGGACGTGTTCGCCCCGTCCACGGTCCGCTCCTGGGGCGACCGGGCCCTGGCGGCACTCGACGAACACGCCCCCGACGCGGCCTCCTTCGCCGCCGTTCTCGGGCTCCCCGACGAGCTCGCGGAGTCCGTCCACGACCGGGTGCGCGCCAAGCTGGAGCGCGAGCCCGTGGAGGACCTGCGCGTCGACTTCGAGGACGGCTACGGCAGACGCCCGGACGCCGAGGAGGACGAGACCGCCGCCCGTGCCGCGCGGCTGGTCCAGCAGGCGTACGCGGACGGCACCGCACCCCCGTACGCGGGCATCAGGACGAAGTGCATGGAGACGGCCGTGCGGGCGCGGGGCATCCGCACCACGGACGTGTTCCTCACCGCTCTCGTCCGCTCCGGCGGACTGCCCGACGGGCTGGTGCTCACGCTGCCGAAGGTGACCTATCCGCAGCAGGTCACCGCCTTCGTCCGGCTTCTCGACGCCTTCGAGAGGACGCACGGACTGGCGGAGGGCCGACTGCGCTTCGAGATCCAGATCGAGACCAGCCAGTCCATCCTCGCGGCCGACGGGACGGCCACCGTCGCGCGGATGATCGACGCCGCCCGGGGCCGGGCCACCGGACTCCACTACGGCACCTTCGACTACAGCGCGAGCGTCGGGGTCAGCCCCGCCCACCAGGCGAGCGACCACCCCGCCGCGGATCACGCCAAGGCGGTCATGCAGGTCGCCGCAGCGGGCACCGGGGTGCGGGTGTCGGACGGCTCCACCAACGTGCTGCCGGTCGGCACCACCGACCGCGTCCACCAGGCATGGCGCCTCCACTACGGTCTGACCCGCCGCGCCCTGGCCCGCGCCTACTACCAGGGCTGGGACATGCACCCGGGGCACCTGCCGACCCGTTACGCGGCCGTCTACGCCTTCTACCGAGAGGGCCTGGACCAGGTGGCGGCCCGCCTCGCCGGGTACGTGGCCAAGTCCGGCGGACAGGTCGTCATGGACGAGCCCGCCACCGCGAAGGCGCTCGCCGGCCACCTGCTGCGCGGTGTCGACTGCGGTGCCCTGGACACCGAGGAGGTCGCCCGGCTGACAGGCCTCGGCCGCCCCGGACTCGACGCGTACGCACGGACCGGGCACGGCCCGGCGACGGGCTGAACCCCGCTCGCACGCTCAGGCCGGCGGCCGCTCGCCCGAACCGCGGGCCACCAGGGTCGTCGGCAGCTCCACCCGGGCGGTGGAGTGGCCCGCGCCCTCCAGGCGGCGGAACAGGTGCTCCGCCGCGGTGCGTCCCACCGCCGCCGGATCCTGGGCGATCACCGTGATCCCGAGCAGGTCGCCCAGTTCGATGTCGTCGAACCCGACCAGTGCGACGGGCCGTTCGCGTTCGGCGAGCACCCGCACGGCGGTCACGGTCACCCGGTTGTTGCCCGCGAAGAGCGCGGTCACCGGTTCGGGGCCGGCGAGCATCCCCTCGGCGGCGGCGCGTACCCGCTCCGGGGCGGTGGTGCCCAGGGAGACCCAGGCCTCGTCGACGGTGATGCCCGCGTCCGCCATCGCGGCGTGGTAGCCGCGCAGTCGCTCCGTCGTCGTGTGGATGCGCGGCTGGTCCCCGATGAAACCGATCCGGCGGTGGCCGTGCGCGACGAGGTGGGCCACCCCTTCCCGGGCACCGCCGAAACTGTCGGAGAGGATGGTGTCGGCGTCGACCATGCCGGCCGGCCGGTCCACGAAGACGGTCGCCACCCCCGCCCTTATCTCCGGCTCCAGGTAGCGGTGGTCGTCGCCCGCCGGGATCACGATCAGCCCGTCGACCCGCCGCGCGCACAGGGCGAGCACCAACTCCTGTTCGCGAACCGGGTCCTCGGCGCTGGAACCGTTGATCAGCAGCGCTCCGTGGGCGCGGGCGACCTCTTCCACGGCGCGGCTCAGCGGACCGTAGAACGGGTCCGCCAGATCCTCCAGGACGAGCCCGATGGATGCCGTACGGCCCTTGCGCAGGACGCGGGCGCTGTCGTTGCGGCGGAACCCGAGCGCGTCGATCGCTTCCTGCACTCTGCGCTCGGTGTCGGGCGTGACGCCGGCTTCGCTGTTCACCACCCGGGAGACCGTCTTGAGCCCGACTCCGGCCCGCGCCGCCACATCCTTCATGGTGGGCCGGTTGCCGTAGCGGGGCTCGGAATGACGGGTGGTCTCGGCCACGGTGCGCTGTCCTGTCGTAGGGTGCGGCGACATCGGTGTCGACGCCGCGGGGTTTCGGGGCTGTGGCGTCGAGCATAGGCCCTGGACAACGTTGTCATGGCAAGGGAGACTATGCGGACCGCAGGGCTGGAACCAGCAGGTCCGCCCTCCTAGCCGTCCGGAGAGCCCAGGCCCATGCATACCGACCTCGTCGCCGCCCTCGATATCGGCGGCACCAAGATCGCCGGCGCGCTGGTGGGTGACGACGGCACGCTCCTCGTACGGGCGCAGCGGCCGACCCCCGCCAGGGAGCCCGGCGAGTCGGTGATGGGAGCGGTGGACGACGTCCTCGCCGAGCTGATGGCCTCTCCGCTGTGGGCGCGGGCCTCCGCGCTGGGCATCGGCAGCGCCGGCCCGGTGGACGCCTCCGCGGGCACGGTCAGTCCGGTCAACGTCCCCCACTGGCGCGACTTCCCGTTGGTCGAGCGGGTGGGCAGGACCATCGGCGGGCTGCCGGTCACCCTGGTCGGCGACGGTGTGGCGATGACGGCGGCCGAGCACTGGCAGGGGGCGGCGCGCGGGCACGACAACGCGCTCTGCATGGTGGTGTCGACCGGGGTCGGCGGCGGACTGGTGCTGGGAGGCAGACTCCACCCCGGCCCCACCGGAAACTCGGGCCACATCGGCCACATCAGCGTGGACCTGGACGGCGACCCGTGCCCCTGCGGCGCGCGCGGCTGCGTGGAACGGATCGCCAGCGGCCCGAACATCGCCCGCAGGGCGCTGGACGGAGGCTGGCGGCCCGGCACGGACGGGGACGCCACGGCGCGTGCGGTAGCCGCAGCCGCCCGGGCGGGGGACCCTGTGGCCCGCGCGTCCTTCGCGCGCGCGGCGCAGGCTCTCGCCGCGGGGATCGCCGCCACGGCGACCCTGGTCGAGATCGACATCGCGGTGATCGGCGGTGGGGTGGCCGGAGCCGGTGACGTGCTCTTCGCTCCGCTGCGACAGGCCCTGGCCGACTACGCGACGCTCTCCTTCGTGCGCGATCTCACCGTGACGCCCGCCGTGATGGGAAACGACGCGGGTCTCGTGGGAGCGGCCGCCGCGGCGACCGCCCGCTGAGGCGCGGCCGCCGGGCCCGCCGGAGCGTTCCGTGCGGGCCGCCGCCGCTCGCGTGGGGCCACGACGGGTGACGAGGTGTCCGGTCAGTGCGCGGGCTCGGCCGCCCGCTGGGCGACCACCACGAGGAAGGCGTCCCGGTCCAGGTCCATCACGACCTCCGCCGCGAGCCCTTCGCCGCGGCGCGCGGCGGCGAACTCCTCCGCCGGCCAGCTGCCGCGCGGTCCGCCGGCGGGAAACTGTTCGAGCACCGTCTGACGCATGGTGAACTCCCTCTTCCGGTCTCCGCGATGTCGTCCGAGCGCCTGTCGCCCGTCGCGTACGGCCCGCTCCGGTGACGGCCCGCCGCACCCGCCCCGGCCCGCCTGTCCCGTACGGCCGGTACGACGGGGCGTCTGCGACGGGTACCCCGCCCACGGCTCCGTACAACAGGTTCGTCGCGCCGGGTTTTCGCGGCGGGGTGTTCAGGGCAAGCCACAGGGGGCTGGAGCCCTGCCGGACGACCGCGTCGCGACGGCGACGGTACCCGCCTCGCGCGTTCCGGTCCGACTGCCGCGCGGCTCGGCCCGGATCCGGTGCCGTGCGGTGCGGCGGCGGGACGCGAGCACGGCACGGACCACGAGATGCCTGGCGAAGGGGGAGTCGTGATCGTCTGGGTCAACGGTGCGTTCGGTGCGGGCAAGACGAGTGCCGCCCGCGAACTGCTGGACCTGATCCCGAACAGCACCCTGTACGACCCCGGGCTGACCGGCGCGGAGCTGCGCCGGCTGCTTCCCCACAAGCGGCTGGCGGAGGTGACCGACTTCCAGGACCTCCCCATCTGGCGACGCCTGGTCGTCGACACCGCGGCGGCCCTGCTCGCCGAGGTTCCGGGCACGCTGGTGGTGCCGATGACGTTGCTGCGCCAGGAGTACCGCGACGAGATCTTCGGCGGACTCGCCGCCCGCCGCATCTCCGTCCACCATGTGCTGGTCTCCCCAGGAGAAACGATCCTGCGTCAACGGATCGCCGCGAGGGAGGAGTTGCCCGAGCACGCGGAACGCGGCCTCCGCGCCCGCCGCTGGTGCCTCGAACACATCGAGCACTACCGTGCGGCGCTCCCGTGGCTCACCGCCGACGCGTACGTCGTCGACACCGGCGCCCTCACCCCGCGCGCGACCGCGCTGCGGATCGAGGAGGCGCTGCGCAGCGGCCTCGCCGGGGAGTGCGGAATCGTCCAGAACCCCTCGCCGACCGCCGAGACCGTCGCCGCCGGTGTCCTCCTCTTCGACGGCCACGGGCGGGTCCTGCTGGTCGATCCCACCTACAAGGCCGGCTGGGAGTTCCCCGGCGGGATAGTCGAGACGGGAGAGGCTCCGGCCCGGGCGGGAGTCCGGGAGGTCGCCGAGGAGATCGGGCTGCGGCTGCGGACCGAACCCAGGCTGCTCGTCGTCGACTGGGAGGCGCCCCGGCCGCCCGGCTACGGCGGCCTGCGGTTCCTCTTCGACGGCGGTGTGCTCCGGGACGAGGACACCGCGGGGCTGCGGCTGCAGAACTCCGAACTGCGGGGCTGGCGCTTCGTCACCGAAGCGGAGGCCGCCGGGCTTCTCCCACCGACCCGTCACACCCGGCTGCGCTGGGCGCTCAGGGCCCGCGAGCGGGCCACCGTGCTCAACCTGGAGGCGGGGGTGCCGGTCGGCTGAGCACGACGGGCGACCGGGCCCTTCACCGCGGCCGGCCGCCCGCGGTGAGCGGCCCCCCGGGCGCTGCCCCCAGGCCGTAAGCCGCCCCTCAGCCGTGCTGCCCTCCGGCCGTACCCGCCCTCAGCCGTGCCGCCCGCCGGCCCTGGCCGTCCGTCAGCCCCGCCGCGACTCGGCGTAGTTGCGCAGGAACAGCGCCTCCGTGACCGCGAGGCGCTCCAGCTCCTCGGGCGAGACGCTCTCGTTCACCGCGTGGATCTGCGCCTCCGGCTCGCTCAGCCCGATGAGCAGGATCTCCGACTCGGGGTACAGCCGCGCCAGCGTGTCGCAGAGCGGGATCGACCCGCCCATGCCCGCCGTCTGCATCTCCTCGCCGGGGTACGCGACCCGCATGGCCGCGGCCATCGAGGTGTACGCGGGGCTGGTCACGTCCGCACGGAACGGCTGCCCCTGCCCCACCTGTTCGACCCTGACGCGCGCGCCCCACGGGGCGTGCGACTCCAGGTGCGCGGTCAGCAGCTTCGTCGCGCCGACCGCGTCCTGGCCCGGCGGCACCCGCAGGCTGATCTGCGCCCGCGCGCTCGCCTGGACGGACGGCGTGGCACCGACCACCGGCGGGCAGTCGATCCCGATCACGGTCACCGCGGGGCGTGCCCAGATGCGGTCCGCGACGGTCCCGGCACCGATCAACTCCACCCCGTCCAGCACCTTCGCGTCCGCGCGGAACTCGTCCTCCGGGTACTGCAGACCGTCCCAGGAGGCGTCGCCGGAGAGCCCGTCCACCGTCGTCGTACCGTCCGGGGCGCGCAACGAGGCGAGCAGCTGGATCATCGCGGCGAGCGCGTCCGGGGCGGCGCCGCCGAACTGCCCCGAATGGAGGTTCCCCTCCAGGGTGTCGAGCGTCACGCGCAGCATCGTCATCCCGCGCAGGGTCGCCGTGACGGTCGGCAGGCCGGCCCGGAAGTTGCCCGCGTCCCCGATGACGATGGAGTCCGCGGCGAGCAGCTCGGGGTGCGCCTCCGCGTACCGCTCCAGCCCGCCGGTGCCCTGCTCCTCGGACCCCTCCGCGATCACCTTCACCGCGACCGGCACGCCGCCGTTCGCCAGGAGGGCGCGCAGCGCGAGCAGGTGCATGATCAGGCCGCCCTTGCAGTCCGCCGTGCCCCGGCCGTACCAGCGTCCGTCCCGCTCGGTCAGTTCGAACGGCGGGGAGATCCAGGCCGACTCGTCGAGCGGCGGTTGCACGTCGTAGTGGGCGTAGAGGAGTACGGTCGGGGCTCCGGCGGGTCCGGGCAGGTGGCCGTACACGGACTGGGTCCCGTCGGGGGTGTCCAGCAGCGCGACGTCCTCGAAGCCCTCGGCGGTGAGAGCGGCGGCGATCCACCCGGCCGCGGCCTCGCTCTCGCTTCTCGGGAACTGCGCGGGATCCGCCACCGACTGGAACGCCACCAGCTCGCTCAGCTCCGTCTTGGCACGGGGCATCAGCGAGGCGACGGTTTCGAGGATCGGACGGGCGGTCATGGGGACGCTCCTTGTGAGTGCGGCGCCGGGTGCGGTCGCGCGGGTCGTGCGCGACCGTGGACGACGCCGTTTGTCCGGCGTTGTCCCTACGACGAAATCACTGCCGATCCTCCCACAGCGGACCCTGGCCGGATCGCGCCGTAGGATGCCGTCAGTAGCTGGGGCAACTGGTCGGATCGGGAGCAGAAGCACATCGTGAGCAGCGAGAACGCAGACGCCGGGCGTGAGCACGAAGAGTCGTCGGTGTGGGACGTCGTGGTAGTCGGTGCGGGGCCGGCCGGTGCCTCAGCGGCCTACGCCGCAGCGGTCGCGGGCCGCCGTGTCCTGCTGCTGGAGAAGGCGGAACTGCCCCGCTACAAGACGTGCGGCGGTGGGATCATCGGATACTCCCGCGATTCGCTGCCGCCGGGCTTCGAACTGCCGCTGCGGGACCGTGTGCACGCCGTCACCTTCTCGCTCAACGGGAAGCTGACGCGCACCCGGCGTTCCAAGCGGGTGCTCTTCGGCCTCATCAACCGGCCCGAGTTCGACGCCCAACTGGTCGAGGAGGCGCAGAAGGCGGGCGCGGAGCTGAGGACCGGGGCCTCCGTCGCGCGGGTCGAGCAGCACGGCTCCTCCGTACCGGACCGGCGCACCGTCGCGGTGGTGCTGGCCGGCGGCGAGACGGTGCTCGCCCGGGCCGTCGTCGGGGCCGACGGGAGCGCCGGACGCATAGGCGCCCACGTCGGGGTGAAGCTCGATCAGGTGGACCTCGGCCTGGAGGCGGAGATCCCCGTCCCCGAGACGGTGGCCGAGGACTGGGCGGGGCGGGTGCTCATCGACTGGGGTCCCATGCCCGGCAGTTACGGCTGGGTTTTTCCCAAGGGCGACACGCTGACCGTCGGCGTGATCTCGGCCCGCGGGGACGGCGCCGGGACGAAGCGGTACCTGGAGGACTTCATCGCCCGTCTCGGGCTGGCCGGTTTCGAGCCGAAGATCTCCTCGGGCCACCTCACCCGCTGCCGCAGCGAGGACTCGCCGCTCTCCCGGGGCCGGGTCGTGGTCTGCGGGGACGCGGCGGGACTCCTGGAGCCGTGGACCCGTGAGGGCATCTCCTTCGCGCTGCGTTCGGGACGGCTGGCGGGGGAGTGGGCGGTGCGCATCGCCGAGGCCCGCGACGCGGTGGACGCCCGCCGCCAGGCGCTCAACTACGCCTTCGCCATCAAGGCCGGACTCGGGGTGGAGATGAACGTCGGGCGCCGGATGCTCAAGCTCTTCGAGCGCCGCCCCGGCGTCCTGCACGCGGTGCTCACCGGTTTCAGGCCCGCCTGGACGGCGTTCGCCGGGATCACCCGGGGGACGACCTCGCTCGCCGAACTGGTGCGCACGCATCCGCTGGCGCACCGCGCGCTCTCCGTGATGGACCGCCGGTCGGCGGAGTAGCCGATCGATGGGGTCCGGCCGGGGCGTCGTGCCGCGGCCGTGCTCCGAAGGCCCGGACCAGGGTGGTGCGGGCACCGGATCCCGTGCCCGGGGTCAGGCGCTGGACCCGTCCACCGTGATCCGGAAGACCGGGTGGTCGGGGCAGGCAGCCAGCAACTCCGCGTCGGTCGACCGGGCGGTGACGCCCTGGAAGTACTGGTTCACCTCCCAGCCCCAGCGCTTCAGGTAGGCGCGGACGACCCGCACCTTCAGTGCGTCGTCCGCGATCTCCGCGGCGGTGAAGGTGCGGGTCCGGCGCCCCACCCGCAGCTCGCCCCCGCCGGCCACCCGCATGTTGCGCACCCACTGGGAGTGGCCCCGGGCCGATACCAGGTACTGCACCCCTTCATGGACGTGCGGATTCACCGGGACGCGCTGCATCGTGCCGCTCCTGCGCCCCACCACGGACATCTCGGCCGTGCCGAGGATGCTGAAGCCGTGCCGGGCGAGCCGACCGACGACGCTGTTCAGCCGCGTGCCGACTGCGCCGGCCCGGAGGTAGTACGGCTCTGACTGCTCCATGGTGCCCCCACATTCCTGGACCGGGTCGCCCGGCCCATCGGCTCTTCGCCCATTTTGAGAGCGCCGCTCTCACTTGAGATCAGTGTGCACCTCCAGCGCTCTCCGTGCAAGAGCAGTGCTCTCATTTCTGTTCGGCGATCCGAACGCATGGCACAATGGGCGTCATGAGTGCCATCAGGGGAGCCAGGGAACGGGCCCGCGTCGAGATCATGGCCGCCATCAAGGACGAGGCGAGGGCGCAGCTCGCGGCGGAGGGCCCCGCCAGGCTCTCGCTGCGCGCCGTCGCCCGCGAGCTCGGCATGGTTTCCTCGGCGCTCTACCGCTACTTCCCCAGCCGTGACGACCTGCTGACGGCGCTGATCATCGATGCCTACGACGCCATCGGCGGAGCCGCCGAGAAGGCCGCCCTGGACGGAGCCGCCCCACCGGCCCGCTCGCCCGCCGCCGCGTGGACGGCCGTCGCGTGCGCGGTACGGGAGTGGGCTCTCGCCCACCCGCACGAGTACGCCCTGATCCACGGCACGCCGGTGCCCGGCTACGTGGCGTCCCAGGACACCGTCGGTCCGGCGTCCCGGGTCGGGTTCGCCCTCCTCGGCCTCGTGCGCGAAGCCCACCGGGGCGAGGGAGTCGCCACCCCGCCGCTCTCCGCCGCGCTGCGCCCCGAGGCCGTCCGGATCGCGGCCGAGCTCGCCCCCGACCTGCCGCCGGCGAACGCGGCCGCGCTCGTCATCGCCTGGGCCCAGCTCTTCGGGCTCGTCTCGTTCGAGCTCTTCGGGCAGTTCACCGGGGTGGTCGAGGACAGGGAGGCGCTCTTCCGTCAGGCGGCGGACGGGCTCGCGGTCTCCGTCGGCCTCGCCGTGCCCGGGTACGGCGCGACGGAAGGGCGGTAGCCACCCGCCGAAAGGGCTGCCCGGGGCGGTGGCGCCGGCGGGCCGCGCCCGGTCTCACCAGGTGATGGCGGAGTTCTCCGTCCAGAGCAGTGCCACGGCCGGGTCGCCTTCGACGGTGACGTCGGAGAGCGGAAGGCGGTTCCACAGCGCCAGGTAGAGGGCCTCCGCGCTCCCGCTCAGCACGCAGTCGGCGGCGCTCCCGCGGCCGTCGTCGCGCACGGTGCGCGGCGGTCCGGCGGAGAGGTGGACCGTCCAGGCGGCGTCCACGTCGTTCGCGTGCACCCGCAGGACGCGGGGGTCCTCCGTGCGTACCCGGCTCTTGGGGCGGGCGTGGAAGCCGGCCAGCAGTTCGTCCACGCCGTCGATCGCGCGGGCCGTGCCCACCGGGGTGTACGGCCCTCCGCGCGCCGATTCGGCGTCCACCCGGTGCACGGTCGTCTCGTGCAGCTGACGACGGGCCCAGAACGCCGACCCGGAGGCGGCGGGCATGAACGTCCAGCAGGCGAGGTCGTGGGGAGCGGCTTCCAGGGCCGCCACCAGGCCTTGGTGGCCCTCGGCGAACCAGGCGAGCAACTCCGCCCCGTCCACGTCCGGTTCGCCCTCGTCCGCGAGGTACTCCGTGTGCCCTTCGGCGACGAACGCGGTCGCCCACCGGTGCACCGTGCCGGTGTGGCGCAGCAGGTCGCGCACCCGCCATCCCGGACAGGTGGGTACAGGAGCGTCCGTACCCGCCCGCTCGGCCGCCGCCATGAGCAGTCGGCCTTCGTCCCCGAGCTGCGTGATCTGTTCAGACATGTTCATGGCCAGATGGTGCCAGGGGTGGCGGAAGGACGCCATCGGCTTCTCGCCCGATGCCGCCGGGCACGCGTCAGACGTGCGGCGGTGCGGTGCGGGAGACGTGTCCGAGGACGGCGGCGGCCGCGGCGAGCAGGGCGACCGTCGTCAGGGCCATCGGCAGCGAGAGCCAGTCGGCGAGGAAGCCGATGACGGGCGGCCCCACCAGCATGCCGCCGTAGCCGAGGGTGGACGCGGCGGCCACTCCTCCGGGTCCCGCGAGCGTGCCGGCCCTGCCGACCGCCACCGGGAAGATGTTGGCCAGGCCGAGCCCTGTCACGGCGAACCCGGCGAGCGCCAGGGGGATCGTGGGCGCGAGCGAGCCCAGCAACATGCCGGCCGCCGCGGCGGCTCCGCCGAACACCAGCGTCCGCGTCTGGCCGAAACGTTCCAGCAGGGCCGTGCCGGTGAGTCGGCCAACGCCCATGGCCAGTGCGAAGAGTGAGTAGCCGGCAGCGGCCGTGCTCGCGCCGGCGTGCAGGTCCTGGGAGAGGTGCAGCGCGCTCCACTCCGCGAGCGCCCCCTCGCCGTACGCGGTGCAGAGCGCGATCACCCCGAAGAGGACGACCACCCGGCGGACGGCCGGGCTCATTCGGGGAGACGGACCCCGGCTCTCCGGTGCGGACGGCCCCGACGGCACGGACCCCGCCGGCGCCGCGGTGGACGCGGACGACCCCGAGGAGGCGGAGGATCCCGAGGACGCGGACGTGCTGGTGGACGCCGCGGGTGCGGAGGCGGCGGCCGGGCCCGCCGAGGCGTTGCGGAGCATGACCGGCCCGGCGACCGCGGTGACGAGGAGCCCCGCCGCGGCGAGCAGGGTCAGGTGGGTGACCGGGGAGAGGTGGTCGGCGGCGAGGCCGCCGATACCCGCGCCGGCCATGCCGCCGAAGCTGAACGCGGCGTGGAAGCTGGGCAGTACGGGCCGCCGGATGGTGGCGACCAGATCCACCGCCGCACTGTTCATGGCGACGTTCATCCCGCCGTAGGCGGCGCCGAAGACCAGCAGGAGCAGTCCCAGCGTGAGTGCCGAACCGGCGTGTGCGGGCAGCGCGATGCTCAGGGAGAGCAGGATCCCGCACCAGAAGCCGACCCGGTGGCTGCCGAATCGGTGGCAGAGCCGGCCGGTGACGACCATGGTGATCACCGCACCCGCCGAGACACCGAGCAGGGCGAGGCCGAGCGAGGAGACGGAGGCGCCGATGTGGTGCTTGATGGCCGGGATGCGTACGACCCAGCCGGCGAAGAGGAAACCGTCGAGAGCGAAGAACACGGTCAGCGCGGTGCGGAGCCGGCGCGCGGAGGGTGGGGCGCTGTCTCCGCCGCGACCCCCCGTTCGAACCGTCCGCAATTTGTTTAGGTGCGGCACAAAGTCAGCATAGGGGCGCGCCGGGGAACGGCACAAGACACGTGCCGACGTGACCCGCGGCACGCCGTGACCTGGTGCCGAAGCGTCAGGGACGCCTCGGGATCGTGGGAGACTCGCCCCCATGAACGGCAAGCTGTCCACCACGCGGACGAAGCTGGAGAGGGGTCGCAGCGCGCTCGGGCCGGCCCTGGAACTGGTGCACACGGGGCGCGCGCCCACGCGTGCCGTGCTGACCTCCGAACTGGGCGTCACCCGCGCCACCGCCGGCGCGGTCGCTGCCGAACTGGAGGCGCTCGGACTCATCAGGGTCGATTCCAGGCCCGGTTCGGCCGCCGGTTCGCAAGGCCGTCCCTCGCACCGGCTGTCGGTGCGCGAGACCGGACCCGTGGTGCTCGCCGCGCAGGTGCACGCCGACGGCTTCCGTGCGGCGCTGGTCGGTCTCGGCGGCAGGATCGTCGCCACCGCTCCCGGACGCGGCACCGCCATGGCCGACCCCGCACAGGTCCTCGGTGAGGTGGTGGCATCAGGCGCCCAACTGCTGCGCGAGAGCGGGCTGCGCTGCGTGGGCGCCGGCCTCGCCGTCCCCTCGGCCGTGGCGGAACCGGAGGGAACGGCTCTGAACCCGCTGCACATCGCCTGGCCCGCCGGCGCCCCCGTACGCGACATCTTCGGCGCCTGCGTACGCGAAGCGGGCATCGAGGGGCCGGTGTTCACCGGGAACGACGTCAACCTCGCGGCGCTGGCGGAACATCGGCACGGCTCCGGGCGCGGCGCCCAGCACCTGCTCTGCGTGGCCACCGGCCACCGGGGCGTCGGCGGCGCACTGGTGCTCGACGGGCGTCTGCACAGCGGGAGTTCGGGACTGGCGCTGGAAGTCGGCCACCTCACGGTGAACCCGGAGGGCAGGGCGTGCCACTGCGGCGGCCGGGGCTGCCTCGACGTCGAGGCGGACCCGCTCGCCTTCCTCCTCGCGGCGGGCCGGCCGCCCGGCCCGGAGGAGTCGCTGCTCAAGCAGGCGGGCGACCTGCTGCGCGCGGAGTACGAGGACGTGGACGTACGCCGGGCCGCCGAGGCCCTCATCGACCGGCTGGGACTGGGGCTCGCGGGGCTCGTCAACATCCTCAACCCCGACCGCGTCATCCTCGGCGGCCTCCACCGGGACCTGCTCGAAGCGGACCCCGAGCGGCTGCGGGCCGTCGTCGCCGACCGCAGCCTCTGGGGGCGCAGCGGCAGCGTGCCGATCCTGCCGTGCACGCTGGCGCACGACAGTCTGGTCGGCGCCGCCGAACTCGCCTGGCAGCCGGTGCTCGACGACCCGCTGACCGCTCTCGCCTGACCGGAGCCGGATTCGCCGGGGCCCGTGGCCGCAAGGGCGCGGCCGGCGCCCGGGAAGCCGTCATGATCCCCGGACACCGGGCCGTAGGGCCGTACGGGAAGAGGCACGCCCGGCCGTCCGTCGGCCGTTCAGGGGAAGGGGTCCCCCTGCACCGGCTGTGCCGGCCGTGCGAAGAAAGGCCCAGGAACGCCGGCCGTCCGGCGAAACGCGTCCCCGGCCCCCGGCCGCGTGGGGGAAGTGAAGTACGGTCAACGGGTGGTGCCCGCGCGTCAGCCGAGGACCGCCGACCGGCCGGGGAAGGTCGCCGATGCTTCCACCGCTCCCGTGTACCGACCTCCGAACGGGCCGTCGGTCATGGATCCGTACACCGCGAGCGGCGGCAACGCCTTCGCCCCGGTGGAGGGCGTGGTCAGGGTGAACCAGACGACTTTGCCGGCCTCGCCGCCGGGGCGCACCCCCCAGCTCTCGCTGAACGCGGCGATGAGGGCCAGGCCCCGCCCCGACGTGGCGAAGGTCTCCGCGACGTTCACCGTGGGCAGTCGGGGGTCCCGGTCGTGGACGGAGACCGTCAGGCGGTCGAGCAGCAGCTCGATGTCGACGGTGCACGACTTGTCCGGTTCCGCATGGCGGAGGACGTTGGTGAGAAGCTCGGTGACGCCCAGGGCCGCCCGGTCGATCAGGGGATCGAGATGCCAGTGGCGCAGTTGCGCCGACATGATTCTGCGGACCTGACCGATCCGCGACGGCAGTGCCTGGAGCTCCACCGTGCAGTGCCTGCTTGGCTCGCTGATCACGGCTGCGACTCCCCGAAATAGGTCCGGAAGAAGACGGAGGAACGGATCCAGCATCTGGCTGGCTGCTGTTCTGGTCTGCTCTCGTGGTCCGCCCCGGCCGTGCGGCGCCCCCGTAGCCTCGCAGGGTGATCGCCGGAGAACCGACCGTGACGTGAGTTCAGCGTCGCTCAGGGCGTCCCCCTCCGCAACTCGCGGTGCCTGAACCGTCCCAGCCCGTCGGCGAGCCGTAGGAAGGACCCGGTGTCCCGCGGAGCGGGGCCCGTCCCTGCCGGGCTCCGCGAGCCGGTGGGGGCCGCCGGGGACACGGGCTCCCCGCGACGCGCGGGCAGGTCAGCGGTGCCGGCAGCCCGCGCTGCGCATGACCTCCAGGAAGTGGTGTATCGGTGCCGCCCCGTCCGGCGGCGCCCCGCGCTGTCCCATCGTGAGGCGGTAGCGCACGCCGTTGACCCGGGCGACGGCCGAATCCGCCTGGGAGAACCAGCGTTTCCACGCGCTGACCGCCCCCACGGGGGCGCTGTCGATCTCCCGGCCATAACTCGTCAGCAGGGCCACCCGCCCGTCCTTGACGATCACCTGCCCGGCATGGGTGAGCGACCGGGCCCAACGCTCGATCCGCACCCCCCGTGCGCTGAACTCGACGTCGTCCACCGCTCGGCCGCCCCCCTCCGTGCATCCGCTCCTGGAAGGCATTCTTCCCGTCCCGGCACCGCTTCACGTGCGGGTGTCCGGTGAATTACGAGGACGCAAGGTGACGCCGGGCACCGTCCACCCGGCCGTCGGTCCCTCCCGGCCCCGCCCTCCCCCTGGAACACCTTTGAGGAGATCAAAGTCCCTGTTTGTGCAGGTGGGAGGAATATCGTGGGGGAGAGGGACCACCGGTTCCACGAGGAGGATCAGCGATGGGCAGCAGCGAGCGCGGACCGGACGCGGGGGCCGTCGTGACGACCGACGTCGACCGCAGCGACTCCGCGTACCGGTCGTGGCTCAAGGAGGCCGTGCGCAAGGTGCAGGCGGACGCCAACCGGTCGGCCGACACGCACCTGTTGCGTTTCCCGCTGCCCGAGGAGTGGGGGATCGACCTGTACCTCAAGGACGAGTCGACCCATCCGACCGGCAGCCTCAAACACCGCCTCGCCCGCTCGCTCTTCCTCTACGGGCTCTGCAACGGGTGGATCCGCCCGGGGAAGCCGGTCATCGAGGCGTCCAGCGGCTCCACGGCCGTCTCCGAGGCGTACTTCGCCAACCTGATCGGGGTCCCGTTCGTCGCCGTGATGCCGCGGACCACCAGTCCCGAGAAGTGCCGGCTGATCGAATTCCACGGTGGGCGCTGTCACTTCGTCGACGACCCGCGGGCGATGTACGAGGAGTCGGCCGCACTCGCCGCGGAGACCGGCGGCCACTACATGGACCAGTTCACCTACGCGGAACGGGCCACCGACTGGCGCGGCAACAACAACATCGCCGAGTCGATCTATCAGCAACTGCGCCTGGAACGCTTCCCGGAGCCCGCGTGGATCGTCGCCACGGCCGGTACCGGCGGCACCTCGGCGACCATCGCCCGGTACGTCCACTACATGCAGCACGACACCCGGATCTGCGTTCCCGACCCCGAGAACTCGTGCTTCTTCGACGGCTGGACGCGGCACGACCCGCTCGCCACCAGCGACTGCGGCTCCCGCATCGAGGGTATCGGCAGACCCCGGATGGAACCGAGTTTCGTCCCCGGCGCGATCGACCGGATGATGAAGGTCCCGGACGCCGCGAGCGTCGCCGCGGTACGTGCCCTGGAGCGGGTGATGGGCCGGCGTGCGGGCGGCTCCACCGGGACCGGCCTCTGGAGCGCCTTCAAGATCGTCGCCGAGATGGTGGAGCGCGGCGAGCGGGGCAGTATCGTCACGCTGATCTGTGACTCGGGCGACCGCTACCTGGACAAGTACTACTCCGACGCGTGGCTGGACCAGCAGGGGATCGACATCGCCCCCCACGCCGCCGACCTCGACACCTTCCTGCGCACGGGAGGCTGGGCCACCTGACACCGGAGGGCCGCCGCGTCGCACCCCGGACGCACCGGCCACGGAGCGGGATCCCCGCAGTGGCCTCAGGGGGCGGCCCTCACCGCGGTGCGCGGGCCGGGGCTTCGAGGAGACCGTCGAGCACCCGTCCGAACATTCGCCGGCCGGCCACCGTGAGCAGGGGGTCGAGCCACCGTCCCGGCACGAACAGCCGTACGTCCTCCACCCACACCACGTGGGAGCCCGCCCTGGCGGGCACCACGTCGATCGACGCCCGGCCCCGGACCGTCCGCCCACGCTTCTCGAGACGGCAGAGTCCGGCGCGACCCGCCTCGGGCGGTGTCCAGCGCACGACTTCCATCGGGTCGTCGAAGGTGAGGGGACCGATACCGGTCCGGGCGACGAACACCGTGCCGACCTCGGTCCGCCCACCGGCCGGGACGAGGACCGAGGTGAGCGGCACGAGCGCACCGTGCCGCTCCCAGTCGGTCACCCGGCGCCAGGCCTCGGCGGGAGGAAGGGAGGTGAAACGTTCGATCCGGAAGACTGCCACCGTCCGATCCTAAGGAGGTGGGACGCCGGAGGCGACACGTAGCGGAATCCACAACGGCGAGTCGCCCCGCCGGCCCGGCCCCCTCCGCGCCCCAGGCCGGTCCTCCGCCCCGCGAGCCACCGCACCGCACCGGGCTCCGCCCCGCTCCGGACGCCGTCTACGGGCCGAGGGGTTCGTCGCTCTCCGGTGTCCTCGCCGGCCCCGCGACCAGCAGACCGCCCGGCAGCAGCTCCTCGATCTCCGCCCGCGCCTCGGCCGAGAGCCCCGCGTCCGTCACGAAGGTGTCCACCTCGCCGAGCGTGGCGAAGGAACTCAGCCCCATCGTTCCCCACTTGGTGTGGTCGGCCACCACCACCACGCGGCGGGCGGCCGACACCAGCCGCCGGTTGGTCTCGGCCTCCGCCAGGTTCGGCGTGGAGAGGCCCGCCCCCCCGGAGATTCCGTGCACCCCGAGGAAGAGCACGTCGAAGTGGAGCGAGCCGATGGCGCGGTCCGCCACCGGTCCGACGAGCGAGTCGGAAGGCGTACGCACCCCGCCCGTCAGTACCACCGTGGCCGCACCCGGGCGGGCGGCGCCGGAGGAGGCCGGCCGGCGGGCGTCGTGGAACACGTCGGCGACCCGCACCGAGTTGGTCACCACCGTCAGGTCCGGCACGTCGACCAACTGCCGCGCCAGCGCGTACGTCGTCGTCCCGCCCGACAGCGCGATGGCGCTGCCCGGCGCGGCCATCGCCGCCGCCGCCCGCGCGATGTCCTCCTTGGCGCTCGGCTCCAGCGCCGACTTCGCCTCGAACCCGGGCTCGTGGGTGCTCGTCCCGACGACCGGCACCGCGCCGCCGTGCACCTTCTCGATGACGCCTTGGCGGGCCAGCGCGTCCAGGTCCCGTCGGACGGTCATGTCGGACACGTTGAGCCGGCGGGTCAGTTCGTTGACCCGGACACCCCCGCGCTTGCGCACCTCGTCGAGGATCAGGGCACGCCGCTGCTCCGCGAGCAGATTCTGATTCTCGCTCAACGCCGTGTCCGGTCCTTTCCTCTGGCCGTACGGCACCGCGGCACCGCGGAAGGCCCGCCCCATTCTCCCACGCACCCCCCGGAAAGGGGTCAGGAGGTCCCGACGGGGGGAGATTCGGTGAGAGGCCGTCACGCGACGGCGATCCCGGCGAAGCTGGTGGGACGGCGGCGCCGGCCCCCGGTAAGCCGCCCGACCCACCGCGCCACGCCCGCCGGACGGCCGGGCCGACCGGAGAGCGAGTACTCCCTTGGCCCCTGCCCCTCACGGTCCCCGGCCCCCCGGCCCCGCCCTCGAACTGCTCGTCCACGGGGTCGGCGGCACCACCCCGCAGGAGATGCTCGGCGACCCGCGCACGGTCCGGGTCACCGGCGACCTCACCGCGGCGATCCACCGGCGGCCCGAGGACGTGGACGCGGAGGAACACCCCGAGCGCTACCGCGACCGGCCCGTCGCCGAGGCCTACTGCTGGTCCAACCTGACCTCCGGCAACGGTTTCCGCGCCCTGTGGCTGCTGCTCCTCCCCTTCATGGTGATCAACCTCGCGCACTGGATGCGGCCGGCCGCGACCGGCCGCACGCGTGCGGTCCGCCTCTACGGCGTCCTGGTCCGGGTCCTGGCGCTCAGCCTCACCGTGCTGCTGACGGCCGCGGCCTGCGAGGTGGCACTCGACCTGGTGGCCTGGCAGTGCGCCGGAGTCTCCGCCTGCTCCCGGCGGCGCTCCTGGCTGGGCTTCCTCTCCGCCGAGCAGGGCGGCTGGTGGTCCCAGCCCGGCAGGCGGCTCGCCCTCGCGGCCGTTCTGCCCACGGGCCTCGTCACGCTGCTCCGGTACCTCTCCAACCGCACCTGGAGCGCCTACGAGTCGCAGCGCCCCCTTCTCGGCGACATCGCGCACACGGACGCACCCGGTGCCCCGGGCGAGGACGACGCCCCCTGCGACGTGCCGGAGCCGAAGCGCCTCGTCGAGGACGACACGCCGTCACCCGCCCCGCGTCCCGCGCTGGGCCGCCCCGGCTTCTGGTACGGGCGCCGGCTCGTCGCCCGGCTGCGCGCCGCGCACACCGCCGCGGGGCTCCTCACCGTCGCCCTCTTCGTCCAGCGGGCCGCCGCCGAGTACGACATGGCCCACTCGGGACCCGGCCCCGCCCTCTTCGGCCGCCTGCTGACCGTCGCCCTGACCCTCTGCGCCCTCGCCGTCGTGGCCGTCGTCTGCCGGCGGGGCCGCAGCGAGCGCCGGCTGGACCACTGCCTCGACCGCGCGGTCATCACCTTCCTGCCGTCCGCAGCCCTCGTCCTGCTGGGGGTCTCCCTCGTCCACGCGGCCTGGGCACGGCCCGGCTGGACCTCCTCGGGCACCCTCGTCGCCGGCGAGGACACCTTCCGGGCACTCACCGTCGGACAGGGCCTTCTCGTGGTGGCGCTCGCCGCCGTCGCGTCGAGCCTCCACCGCGGCGCCCCCGACGTGCGCACCGCGCTGCACGGCCTCGGCGGTCCGGCCGTCGCCATGCTGGCCTGCGCGGTGGGCGGTGTGATGAGCGGCGGTCTCGCCCAGCGCGTCGCCGACTGGCTCGACGGCCCGGGCACCCCCGGCATGGGAGCCGGCTCCGCCATAGGGGGTCCGCCCGTCCTCCTGAGCTGGCAGGCGTCCGTGCTCCCGGTGCTGCTCCTGGTCCTCCTCGTACCGGTGGGCGTGCTCCTCGTCCGTACCGCCCGCCTGACCCGCCGGTACGAGGCGACCGTCGCCGCCGAGTACGCGGCGGAGTACCGGGGCGGCAGGCCCGAGCCCGGGCGCACCCGGCAGATCGCGCGGGTCCGGGCCACCGCCCGGCTCACCGACGAGGCTCCCTGGATCATCGGACTGGTCTCCGGCGCCACCCTTTTGCTGGGCGCGGCGGCCCTGGCGGGCTCCTGGGCCACCGGGCGGGTGCCCGGCCGGGCGATGGACGGGACCGGAGCATTCGTCGAGTCGGCGGCGGAGGCCGCCCAGTCGACGGGCTCCTGGATGGTGGGGTTCGGCTTCATACTCTTCGTCGCCTCCGGCCGGCGGGCCTACCGCGACGCCTCGGCCCGGCGGACCATCGGCATCCTCTGGGACGTCGGCACGTACTGGCCGCGTGCCGCCCACCCCTTCGCCCCGCCCTGCTATGCCGAGCGGGCCGTGCCCGACCTCGCCTCGCGGATGTCCGCCTGGACGGCGAGGACCGGCGGCCGGCTCGTCATCTCCGGCCACTCGCAGGGCAGCGTGCTCGCTGCCTCGGCGGTCTGGCAGCTCCCCGCCGTCACCCGCCACCGCGTCGCCCTCCTCACCTACGGCTCGCCCGCCGAACGGTTGTACGGACGCTGGTTCCCGGCGTACTTCGGCCCCGCCGCACTGCGCGGGCTGCACGGCTCGGTCCACTGCTGGCGCAACCTCTGGCGGGCCACCGACCCGATAGGAGGACCCGTCCGGATCCACGAGGAAGCGGGGCGCCCCGAGGTCGACCGGGGGCCGCTGAAGGATCCGCTGGTGCACGGCCGCACCGCCGAACTGCCCCTCCCCGAGCCCGTCCTGGGGCACTCCGACTACCAGGCCGACCCGGCGTTCGCCCGGGAACGCGCCGCCCTGCTGGCCGAACTCGGCCCTGTACTGCCCCGTCAGGGCGACCCGGCCGGGCACCGGGGCGCGGAGGGTCAGGGGAGCTCGGGCAGGTCCTCGGGGTAGAGCAGGGTCAGGTCGTCCGTGCTCGTCTCGGCGAGCTGGGCGACCCGGCCCGCGTGCCGCTCCACCATCGACTCGAAGGTCTGGCGCGCGGTACGGCCGTTGCCGAAGGCGGGCCCCTTGGGCAGTGCCTCGAAGTACTTCGTCAAGGCCTCCCCGGTGCCGCCGGCGAGGCGGTACTCGTGCTCCCGCGCCTGCTGTTCGACGATCCGCAGGAGCTCGTCGGGCTGGTAGTCGCCGAAGGTGATGGTCCGGGAGAAGCGGGACGCCACACCGGGGTTGACGGCCAGGAACCGCTCCATCTCCCTGGTGTAGCCGGCCACGATCACCACCACGGCGTCGCGGTGGTCCTCCATCAGCTTCACCAGGGTGTCGATGGCCTCCCGCCCGAAGTCCCGGCCCGAGTCCTCGGGGGAGAGGGCGTACGCCTCGTCGACGAAGAGCACTCCGCCCCGCGCCCGGTCGAACGCCTCCTGGGTACGGATGGCCGTCGAGCCGATGTGCTCGCCGACCAGATCCACCCGGGAGACCTCGACCAGGTGACCGCGCTCCAGCACGCCCAGGGAGGCCAGGATCTCGCCGTACAGCCTGGCCACCGTGGTCTTGCCGGTGCCGGGGGACCCGGTGAAGACGAGATGGCGACGGGCGGAGGCCGCCTTCAGCCCCGCCCGCTGCCGTCGGCGGCCCACCTCGATCATGTCGGTCAGCGCCCGGACCTCCCGCTTGACGCTTTCCAGCCCCACCAGGGTGTCCAGCTCACCGAGCACGGCGTCGGACCCGCGGGCCGGCTCGGCCGCGGGCTCCGGCACCGGGGAAGGCGGCGCCGCCCGCTGCGAAGGCATCGTGCCGAGCAGCCCGGGTGCCGCCGCCTGGGTCGCGGTCAGGACCGGCGGAGCGGCGACGGGCCCCCGCAGGGCGCTCTCGTCGCCGGTGCAGTCCTCCACGACCGGTCCGGCGCCGCCCGGTCCGTCGTGCGGGGCGCCGTCGGGGAGTTCGTAACCTCCACGCGCGCAGCGTTCGGTGCGGCACCGGGTGAGGGTGGTGCGGCACCCGTCCATCACGTGGAAGCCGTACCCCTCGCTGCCGGTCACCCGGCAGCCGTGGAAGGTGCCCCGGCCCTCCGCGGAGACGTAGAACCCCGCCTCGGCCGGATTGGTGACCGTGCAGCGCTCGATGGTGGGGTCGGCGCCCTTCGTGACGATGACCCCGGTCTGGGCCGCGTCGATGGTGCAGTTGTTGAGCGTGCCGCCACTGCCGTGGTCGCGGAACCAGGCGCCGGTGGACGCCTCCCGGATCCGGCAGTCGTCGAGCTGGGCGGTGGCCCCGTCGCTCACCGAGACGGCGGTGTTGCGGATCTGGCATAGATCGCTGTCCACCACGTCGGCGCGCGATCCCCGGTCGAGGACGAACAGGGCGTCGGGCACGTCGTGGACGCGGCAGGCGTCGAGTATCACCGTGGCGCCGTCGCTGACCCAGACGGCGGGGTAGTCGCCCGTGCTGTCGTGGATCTCGCACTGGTTGGCGTCGACCCGGGTGCCGGAGTCCCACACCGAGAGTCCGTTGCGGCCGAACCGGCGGACCGTCGAACGGGTCAGCGTCAGCACCGAACGGGACCGCAGATCGACCGCGTTCTCCGGGATGTCGTGGATGTCGCAGTCGGCGAGCGTCAGGACGGCGTCCGTGTCCAGGGTGATGCCGTCACCGGAAGTGCGGTGCACCGTGCAGTCGGTGAGATGGGCGGAGGCGCGCGCGGACACCTGGACGCCACTGCCCTTGACCTCGTACACCTCGCAGCCCACGGCCTCCAGTCCGCTGCCCTCGCCGGTCACGCTCAGCCCCGAGCCGGAGGCGTGGTGGACGCGGCACCGGTCGAGCCGGGGGTGTGCGCCGTCCCGCACCGACACACCGGACTGTCCCGCGGACACGACCTCGCACTCCTCGAAGACGCCGCCGGCGCCGTCCAGGACGGCGATCCCGACACCGGCCGGATTGTCGACGGTGCACCGCCGCACGGTGGGCCGGCCGCCCCCGCGCACCTCGATGCCGGCGGCCGAACGGGTCACGATCCGCAGGTCGACGAGGTCGGGGGCGCCCCCCTCCACCAGCACCGCGGGGGCCGCCGAATCCTGGCCCTCCACGTGCAGGTCCTGGATGACGGCGGAAGCCCGGACGGTGAGCGGCACACCGTCCACCGGAGCGATCCGGACCGAGCCGACCGCCCCCTCGGAACCGCGCAGCGTGACCGCCCGCTGTACGACGAGGTTCTCCCGGTACGTCCCCGGAGCGATCGTGAGGACGTCGCCCTCGGCCGCCGCTTCCAGGGCCGCGCCGAGCGAGGGGTACTCGCCGGTGCGGCGCCGCCATCGCGATGTGCCGGTGTGCGTCACCTGGACCGTGCCCTGTGCCATGGCGCTGTCTTGCCCCCACCTCGTGCCGTGTGCGATCCCTCGTGCCCGTACACACCGTCGTGCGACCGCGCGGTGCCGTCGGCCTTCCGACGACGGCGGGGCGGATCCGCCCCGCCGAGGGGAAGGGCGGGCCGGACCACCGTAGCGCGCGCGGAGGGCGGGAGTTGACGACTCCGGCCCCGGGCCCGCCGGCGTGCGGCCGCGGACCCGGGCGTCGGACCGGCCCGGACGGCGATCCGGGCGTTCACGAGCCCGTTCCGGTTCTTCCCCAGTCCGGGCCCACCGACGCCCAGGCCCGGTCCAGCCGTGCGTGCCGCCGCCGCACCATGGAACGCAAGGCGGTCCGCCGCGCCGTCTCCACGGCTCCGGCCGCCAGCAGGAACGCCCCCGCCCCGGCCAGGCTCGCGTGGATGCGCGCGGTGATCAGGTCCATCGGGCGCGGGGCGACGGCACCCCGGTCGTCGGTCCATATCCTCACCCGCTCGCCCGGCTCCGTCAGGCGCGCGCCGACCGGGACCGTGCCGTGCCGTTCACCGCCGTCCGGCGCCCTCCACGTCGCCGTCACGGCCTGCCCGGTCGCGGGTCCCGCACCCCTGCCGGGATCACCCGCGGGCGCCTCCGCGCGCGGGGACACACTCAGCACCACCGCGCTCGTCTCCCGGCGGTGCGCGTGCTGCTCCCGGATCAGGTCGCGCAGGGCGGAGTCGGTGAGCAGACCGCAGAGGCAGCCCGCGGCCGGCGCGAGGAGAACCACGAGGAGGAGGGCCCCCAGCGCCAGCCACGCCTCATGCCGGTCCGTGGCGCGGCGCAGCGCGTTGCGCCGCCAGCGCCAGACCCCCGAGACCGTACGCACCGCCCCCGCCCCCTCGTCTCTTCGCCGGTGTGCCGCCGACAGCACCCGGACGTGCTCGGGGGAGTGCGGTCAGCGGCCCCACCACTCTCTTGGCCCCCGTGCACCCCGGCCGTCCCCGTCGGCCGCGCGGGATTCACTCCAGAACGCGCACCGGGTCCCCGACCCGGATGGTCCCGGTGCCCTCGGGTACGAGGTTCTGGCCGAAGATCAGTTTCGTCCCCGCCCTGCGGTGCCGGGCGAGGGTGCGCAGCGGCTCCCTGCCCCGTTCGCCCGTCGACTGGTCGGTGGTGGTGACCACGCACCTGCCGCACGGCTTCGCGACACGGAAGGCGACCTCCCCGATCGCGATGCGCCGCCAGCCGTCCTCCTCCCAGGGGCCGACGCCGTCGACCACGGCGTTGGGGCGGAAGCGGTCCATCGGCAGCGGGCCTTCCTCACGGTGGTCGCCGCCCGCGATCAGTGCGTTGAGGGCGTCCAGCGAGGCGACCGTGGTCACCAGCAGCGGGTAACCGTCCGCAAGGCTCACGGTCTCGCCCGGCCGCGCGTACGCCGGGTCGAGGGGCCTGCGGTAGGACGGCGCGTCCTGATGGACGAGCCGGACCTGCGCACCGAGGAGCCCGCGCAGCCACGCGTGGGCGGCCGGCTCCGCCTCCACCACCTCGGACTTCTTCCCGAACAGCTCGACCACCACGGTGTCCGCCCGCTCCGGTGGCGCCACCCTCAGCGGTTCCCGGCCGGGGGCGGAGAGCTCCACTCCGCCGTCACCCGCGGGCCGTGCGGAGATCCCCGTCAGGCGGGGCTCCTGACGCTGCGTGAGCGCCGTGCCCGCGTCGTCCACCACCATCCAACGACGGTCGCCGGCGAGTCCCCACGGCTCGACGACGGCCTCGTCGACGGTCAGAGCGGCCAGCGACTTGACGGGGTGGACATGGAGGGAGCGCAGAACGGGAAGGTCCATCCGCTCATTTTGTCAGCATGCCCGGCGTCCCCGTCACCCGCCCGCACATACGGCCGAAGTCGTACCTCCGGCCGCTGGTCAGTACCCCCGGCTCTGGTACGGCCGGTCGTACGGCTCCTCATAGGGAGAGGGCGCCGGGGCGGGGCGGGGTGCGGCCGGACGCATCGCCTCGTAACCGCTGGGCGCGGGACGCGGCGGCTGCTGCTGATAGCCGCGCGCCGGGGCCTGCTGCGCCGGGAACCCGCGGGCGGGCGTCTGCTGTTGCGGGTATCCGCGGGGCGGGGCGGGCTGCTGCGGGATGTACGGCGCGGGGGCGTGCTGCAGCTGTGCGGGCTGCATCTGCGCGGGGCGCATCGGGGCCTGCGGCTGGTACGGCTGCGACATCGGCTGCTGTGGGTAGCCATAAGAGCCGGCGGGCTGGGAAGGAGCAGCGGGAAGGGCCGGCAGGGAGGACGGCAGCGCGGGGAGATAGCTGTTGCCGGTCTCGTAGGCGGCGGGCACTCGGATCGGTGCGATCTGAGGCGTGCCTCGCTCCGCGACCAGGGAGTCGTAGATCGGAGTGTCGGCGAACGACGGTGCGGCGTAGTAGCCGCTGCCGTAGCTGGAGCGGGGGGAGGTCATACCACCTAAGTTAAGCCCACGATGTGCTGGTTGGGGAGGCCGCCCAGAAGGTTGTTTCGCGAGTTGTGCGCCAGCTGTGTTCCCCAATGCGAGCGAACTTCTCATAAAGGGTCACCATGGGCTGTAGTGATCGTGTAAAGAGCGCTCCCCCGGGTGTCGTAAGGTCCTGCCGCGTCCCGGTTTGAGGACACGACAGGAACGGGGCGAAGGGCCCCGGAAGCGGCGCCGACCGCGCGTCAGAAGACCGCGTCGGCCACCGCCGCTCCGGCGAAGGACAGCCCGACACCCGCCCCCACGGTGAGCACCAGGTAGCCTCCCGCGGTCCCCAGCCGCCGGGCCGAGGTGAGCGTCAGCAGTTCGTACGAGAACGTCGACCAGGTCGACAGGGCGCCGCAGAAGCCGGTGGCGAGCAGGAGTTGGACCCGGGTCCCCAGGTCCCCGTCGGTCGCGGCGGCGGAGACGAAGCCCAGTACCAGTGCGGCCGGCGCGTTGGCGGCGAAGGTGCCCCACGGCAGGGCCGTGTGCAGGCGGTACTTGGCATCCACCCCGATCAGGTAACGCAGTGGCGCCCCCACCAGGCCGCCGGCGAGGACGAGCAGCCAGTCGACGATCACGCTTCCTCCGCGGGGTGGCCGGCGCGGCCTTCGTGACCGGGGTGGCCGCCCGTCCCGAGGAGCGCGTGGGTGGCCAGTGCGCCCACCGTGACGGCGGCCAGGGCGCCCACCACCGTCAGCACCAGGCAGCCGACCGCGTATCCGGGCCGTCCGTCGTCGAAGAGCTCCCGAACGTCGTCCGTGTAGTGCGAGAACGAGGTGAATCCGCCGAGCAGTCCGGTGCCCAGCAGAGGGCTCACCAGCCGGTGGGTGCCGGGAAACCTGAGCTTCACGGTGACCATCAGGACCCCTATGAGGAAGCACCCGACGACGTTGACCAGCAGGATCGTCCAGGGGAACGCCGTCGGGGCGTCGGGCCAGAGGCGTTCGGCCTCCCAGCGGGCGGCCGCCCCGGCGGCGCCACCGATCGCGACGGCTCCGACGACGGAGAGCTGGACCCCGGGATGGTGATCGGGGTGCGGAAAACGATGCAGGCGCATCTTCGTACTCATCCGCCGAGCCTATGGAGCCGCCGGCGCCTTCGGCGTGCGGGGCGCGCGCGTACACGGGGTTGCACCCGGCCGGGCGAGTATGAGGACGCCCGCAGCGAGATACAGCTACTTATATGCCTGTAATGGGAATTGAGTAGTTCCCTCCGCATGTCGCGCCGCGACGTGCCTTCGAGGGAGAGCGATCCGCTCTCCGTACCCGGGAGCATGCCTTGCCCCTCAACGAGCCGGACGCGGTCCGCCAGCTCGAACGCCGTCAGCCGAGCGCCTACCTGCTGGCGTCGGTGCGCGGATTCGGCCAGGTCGACCTGCAACCAAGTCTCTGGACCGGGGTCCTCATCCTCGCCGGACTCTGGGCGGCGGGGTGGCGCATCGGCCTCTTCGCCACCCTCGGCACCCTGATCTCCACCGCCGCCGCCTACGCAGTGCGCGCCGACCGCTCCGGCATCGCCCTCGGCCTCCAGGGCTACTGCGGATGCCTCACCGGCATCGCCCTGGTCACCTATCTGGGGCACCACCCCGCCACCTACGTCCTGACCGTCGTCGGCGCCCTCGTGTGCACCCTGCTGATGGCGGCTCTCGCCACCCTCCTGACACCCTTCGCGCTCTCCCCGCTCACCGCGCCCTTCTGCCTCGTCTCCGGCGTCATGGTGCTCGGCGCACCGTCGTTCGCCAGGATCTGGCACGGGGCGCCGAAGGGGGTGTCCAGCACCACGAGCGGGGACACCGGCATCACCTGGGACGACCTGTGGCACGCCTTCTTCACCAACGTGTCGCAGATCTTCCTGGTCGACGCGTGGTACGTGGGCCTGATCATGCTCGTCGGCCTCGCCTGCGCCGGCCTGCGCGTCGTCGCGTTCGCGGCCGCCGGCAGCGTGGTCGGCATCGTCGCGGCGTGGGCGCTGGGCGCCCCCACCTCGCTGATCGCCGAGGGCATCTACGGATACAACGCCGTCCTCGTCGCCATCGCCGTCGGCGCGGTCTTCCTCGCCCCCACCGTGTGGAACGGCGCCTTCGCGCTCTTCGGCGCGGCCGCCACCACCGGTCTGACGGCCTCGCTCACCTCGCTCTTCAAACCCTTCGGCGGCCACACCTTCACGTGGCCGTTCATCCTCACGACCTGGGTACTCATGGCCGCGGTTCCCCTGCTACCGCGCTTCCGCAAGAGCGGCTGAACCCGCCCGCGCCGTACCCCGGACCCCTCTCCGTCACGCACCCTGGAAGGTACCGACGATGAACCTCGCACCGCGCGAGATCGACAAACTGCTGGTGTACGTCGTGGCCGACCTGGCCCGCAAACGCCAGGGCCGTGGTCTCAAGCTCAACTACAGCGAGTCCGTGGCCCTGATCTCCGAGGCGATCCTGGAGGCGGCCCGGGACGGCAAGAGCGTCGCCGACTGCATGGAGCTCGGCCGTCACGTCGTGGGCGAGGCCGACACCATGCCCGGGGTGCGGGAGATGCTCGGCCTGCTGCAGATCGAGGCGTCGTTCGTGGACGGCACCAAGCTGGTGTCCTGTCACGACCCCATCGGCGGATGACCATGGTGTCCGACCACCGGGTGATCGCCGTCTGCGGCCACGAGGCCGGGTACGGAACGGCCCTGCGCGACCTCGAAGGCTCCGGCGTCACGGTCGTGTCCGACGGCCGCGAGCTGTACCGGGCCGTCGCCGGGACGGGACCGGGCGAGGAGCCCGTCTGCGTCGTGCCGATGACCCTGGGGCGGGACGCGCGGCTCGTCGCCGACACCGCCCGGACCCTCCGCGCGCTGCCGCCGGGCACCGGCCCCCGGGCCCTGCTCGCCGCACCCTTCGGTACGTCCCAGCACCTCGTCGCCTGGCTGCGCGCGGCGGCCGGCCGGGTGCCCGCCGGCTCCGCGCTGCTCGTCACCGCCCCCGCCGGCGACCCGTTCGACGACGCCGAGTTGCACCGGGTCACGGCCCTGGTCCGCCGGTACGGCAACCACCCCCTCGTCGAGGTCGCGTTCACCGGCGGCGACCCCGATCCGGCGGAGGGGGTCCGGCGCTGCCTCCTCCTCGGCGCGGACCGGGTGGTGGTCCTGTCGGCCGCCTTCGCCGTGCCGGACCCGGCGGCCCCCGTCGCACCGGATCTGCCCGGCATCCGCGTCGAGCACGCCGGCCCCCCGGTCTCCCGGACCGCGCTGGCGAGGATCCTCGCCGAACGGGCCGTCGACGCCCGACGCCGCTGGTCCGAGCGGAACGACGACGGAATCTCCGCCGGGCTCTCCGCGGCCGACGACCACGGACACGGCCACACCCACCCCCCGGGCGAGGGCCACGACCACGACGGCCACAGCCACTCCCCGGGCGAGGGCCACGACCACGACGGTCACAGCCACCGGCACAGCCATCCTTCGGGCGAGGAGCACGACCACGCCCACGAGCACCCCGGTCACGGTCACACCCACCCCCCGGGTGAGGACCACGCCCACGACCACGGCCACCCGCACGACCACCACGGCCACCCGCGCGACCACGACCGCCACCGGCCCGAATCCGGCCACCACCACGGCCCCTCGCATCCGCACCCCGGCACGACCGCCGACGGCGCGGCCCGACCCGTCAGGAGCTCCGCATGACGTTCCGCCAGAAGTACCTCTACGGCGAGGACCCCGTCGAGATCAACGCGGGGCGCCGGACGGTCAAGCTGACCGTCAGCAACACCGGCGACCGCGCGATCCAGATCGGCTCGCACTACCACTTCTTCGAGGTCAACTCGGCGCTGTCGTTCGACCGGCAGAAGGCGCTCGGCATGCACCTCAACATCCCCGCCGGCACCTCCGTGCGCGTCGAGCCGGGCGGCACCCGCGAGGTGGAGCTCTGCACCTACGCCGGGACGGGCCGCCTCGTCGGCTTCAGCGGGCTGCTCAACGGCAGCCTCGCCTCCCACCCCGCCCGGGTCGAAGCGGTACGCAAGGCCATCGAGCGCGGATTCGAGGGAGCCGGCCCCCGCCGCACCTGGGCCGACGACAGCGAGACGCGGTCCAAGGCGACACCGCGGGGCGGCGGCGCCGCGCCGTCCACCGAGAAGGGCGGCCAGGCGGCCGACAAGCAGGCCAAGTCCAAATCCAAGAAGAAGGGTTCACGCTGATGCCCATCCTGCCGCGCAAGCAGTACACCGACATGTTCGGCCCCACCGTCGGTGACCGCTTCCACCTCGCCGACACCAACCTCGTCGTCGAGGTCGAGAAGGACTTCAGCGAGGGCCAGTACGGCGACGAGGTCCTCTACGGCGGTGGCAAGACCATGCGCGACGGCATGGCCTCCGACCCGCAGGCCACCAGCGCCCAGGGCGCGCTGGACACCGTCATCACCAACGTCGTCCTCATCGACCCCGTCGTCGGCGTGGTCAAGTGCGACATCGGCATCAAGAACGGGCTCATCGCGGGCATCGGCAAGTCCGGCAACCCGCAGACCCAGAACAACGTGCACCCCGACCTCATCATCGGCCCCGGCACCGAAGCCATCGCCGGCGAGCACCTCATCGCCACCGCCGGAGCCATCGACACCCACGTCCACCTGATCGCCCCTCAGCAGGCGGAACAGGCACTCACCAACGGCATCACCACCCTCATCGGCGGCGGCACCGGACCTTCCGACGGCACCAACGGCACCACCTGCACCCCGGGTCCGTACAACATCGCCCGGTTCCTGCAGGCGGCGGAGACCTTCCCGGTCAACCTCGGCATCATGGCCAAGGGGAACGGCAGCCTGCCGGAGGCGCTCAACGAGCAGATCGTGGCCGGAGCCTGCGCCCTCAAGGTGCACGAGGACTGGGGCGCGACCCCGGCCGTCATCGACAACGCCCTCAGCGTCGCCGACCAGCACGACGTCCAGGTCGCCATCCACACCGACAGCCTCAACGAGAGCGGATTCTTCGAGGACACCCGCTCCGCGATCGACGGCCGCACCATCCACACCTTCCACAGCGAGGGCGCGGGCGGCGGCCACGCCCCCGACATCATGCGTGTGGCGGGCGAGCCGAACGTACTGCCCTCCTCCACCAACCCGACGCTGCCGTACACCAAGAACTCGGTGGACGAACTGCTCGACATGGTCATGGTCTGCCACCACCTCAGCCACGACATCCCCGAGGACGTCTCCTTCGCCGACAGCCGGGTCCGCGCCGAGACGATCGCCGCCGAGTCGGTCCTGCACGACCTCGGCGTGATCAGCATGTTCTCCTCGGACTCGCAGGCGATGGGCCGGGTGGGGGAGTCCGTCACCCGGGCGTTCCAGACCGCCCACCACTGCAAGGACAAGCTGGGCACGCTGGAGGGCGACTCCGCCCGCAACGACAACCAGCGGGTGCTGCGCTACCTGGCCAAGGTCACCATCAATCCGGCCATCGCCACCGGCATCTCCGACCACATCGGTTCGATCGAGAAGGGCAAGCTCGCCGACATCGTGCTCTGGCCCATCCACTCCTTCGGCGCCAAGCCGAAGATGGTGATCAAGGGCGGCATCATCTCCTGGGCGCAGATGGGCGACCCCAACGCCTCGCTGCCCACGCCGCAGCCGGTGATCTACCGCCCCATGTTCGGGCAGTACGGCAAGGCGTTGCAGGCGACGCACGCCACCTTCATGTCGCAGGCCGGCATCGCCGCCGGAGTCCCCGCCGAGCTGGGGCTGGAACGCCTGATCCTGCCGGTGAGCCGGACGCGGACGATCGGCAAGCACAACATGATCCGCAACGACGCCCTGCCGGACATCAAGGTGGACCCGGAGACCTTCAAGGTCACGCTCAACGGCAAGGTCGCCACCATCGACCCCGCCCAGGAACTCCCCCTCAACCACCTGTTCTTCCTGGTCTAGGGCGACGCGTGTACCAGGAAGAGGGCGACCCCGCCCCGATGACGGGGGCGGGGCCCGCGGGCGGCACCCAAGGGCTCGGAATGCTGCTGGTCAGCCTCCAGCTGACCGACTCGGCGTTCCCGAGCGGCTTCTACACGCTCTCGCACAGCCTGGAGGGGTACGCGCAGGCCGGGGCGGTCGACGCCGACAGCCTGCCGTCCCTCCTGGCGGACCTGCTGCTGCACGCCGTGGGTCCCGCCGACGCCACCGCGCTCGCACTCGCCCACCGGGCGACGTGTGCGGGCGACCCGGAGGCCGTCGTCGGGATCGACGAGCACCTGTTCGCCACCAAGCTCGGACGGGAGATGCGCCAGGCCGCCACCCGGACCGGTCGGCAGCTCCTCGACCTCGGGCAGGAGGTCTTCGACCGTCCCCAGATCGGCGACTACTTCGGCCGTGTCGTACGCCGGGAAGCTCCCGGCACGCAGGCGGTGGCCGCCGGCGTCATCTACGCGGCGACCGGCGTGCCGGTCCGCCAGGCCGTCGCCTCGGACCTCTTCGCGTTCTGCGCGAGCTTCGCGGGTGCGGCCCTGCGCCTGCGGCTCACCGACCACCGCAGGGCCCAGACCCTGCTGTGGGGCGTCGCTCCCGTCATCGGGACCGCCGTCGAGGCCGCGCTGCGCCGCGAACTCGCCGACGTCGGCGCCTCCGCCTTCGCCTCGGACGTCATGTCCGGCCGCCACGAACGGGCCGAGGCCCGGCTCTTCGCCAGCTGACCCCACCACTCACGGAGCACCCATGGACGACAACGTACTGCGCGTCGGAATCGGCGGACCGGTCGGTTCCGGCAAGACCGCCCTCATCGAGGCACTCGTACCCCTGCTGATCGAGCGGGGCCGTCGCCCCGCCGTCATCACCAACGACATCTACACCCAGGAGGACGCCCAGCACGTCCGCCGCACCCTCGCCGGGGTGCTGGACCCGGAGCGGGTCGTCGGCGTGGAGACGGGTGCCTGCCCGCACACCGCCGTACGGGACGACCCCACCATGAACCTCGCCGCCGGCGCCGAGATGCTGGAGCGCTTCCCCGACACCGACACGCTGCTGTACGAGTCCGGCGGCGACAACCTCACCCTCACCTTCAGCCCGGCGCTCGTGGACCTCTTCCTCTTCGTGCTCGACACCGCCGAGGGCGAGAAGATGCCGCGCAAGCGGGGACCGGGCATCACCGAATGCGACCTCCTCGTGATCAACAAGATCGACATCGCGCAGTACGTACGCACCGACATCGGCGTCATGGAGTCGGACGCCCACCGGGTCCGTGACAACCGCCCGGTCGTCCTCACCGACTGTCTGACCGGCGTGGGCATCGACGACATCGCGCTCTACCTGGAATCGCGCCGCAAGGTCCTGATCTGACGTGCGGTCCACTCCGCCCGCCCCCGGAACCGACCGGCTGACCCCCGCGTACTACGCCGCGGTCCGCGTCCCCCCGGACGTCGAGGCCCTGGCGTCGGTACCCGACACCCTCGCCGCGGGCTCCCCGGCCAAGGTGGGCGTGCTCGACCTCGCCTTCGAGGTGCGGGGCGGGCGGACCGAACTCGTCGAGCGCTACCAGAAGTCGCCCCTGCAGATCATGCGCCCGCTGTGGATCGACCCCGCCATGCCCGGCATGAGCCACGTCTACCTGATGGCCACCGGTGGCGGGGTCGCCCAGGCCGACCGCTACCGGACGGACTTCCGGTGCGGGCCCGGCACCCAGGTGCACCTGACCACCCAGGCGGCCACCAAGGTCTTCCGGATGGAGCACGACTTCGCGAGCCAGCGGGTGCACCTGACGGCGGAGGAGGGAAGCTACGTCGAGTACCTGCCGGACCCGCTGATCCTGTTCAAGGACGCACGGTTCTATCAGCGCACCGAGGTCACGGTCGCGCCCGGCGCGACCGTGGTGCTCGGCGACACCCTCACCGCCGGGCGGCTCGCCCGCGGCGAGCGCCACGACTACCGCGTACTCGCCACCGACCTGCGGTTCGCCCGCCCTGACGGCACCCTCCTCGCCGTCGACACCGTGCGCCTGACCCCGGGCGGACCCGGCGGGGGAGTGGTGGGTCCGGGGGTGTTCGCCGGGTACGACCACGCCGCCTCGGTCTTCGTCGTCACCGACCGGGTCCCGGCCACGGAGGTGGCCGACACGCTGCACGCCGCGCTGGCCGGTTCCGGCGTTCTCTTCGGGGTCAGCACACTGCCCGGGGAGTGCGGCGCCTGGGTCCGGTTCCTGGACGACAGCCCCGTCCGGGTCGCCGCCGCCCACGACGCCGTCCGCCACGCGGTGCACCTGCTGCTCACCGGCCATCACGCTCCGGACCTGCGCAAACCGTAGTCCGTCTCCGGCCGTTCACGCCGAGCGGACGCACATGGCCCACCCGGCTCGGTCCGCCCCTCCGCCACTGCCCCCATCAAGCCGCCCCCACCCCCCGAGGTGCTTGCCGATGAACACCGCTCCCGCGCCGATGCCGCCCGCGTACGACTCCGGCGACACCGCCTGGCTGCTCGCAGCCACCGCCATGGTGCTGCTGATGACGCCCGGACTGGCGTTCTTCTACGGCGGCATGGTGCGCACCAAGCACGTGCTGATGATGGTCAAGATGAGCTTCGCCGCGCTCGCCTTCGGCACGCTCCTCTGGTGGGCCATCGGGTACACCCTCGCGTTCGGCCCCGACGTCGGGGGCGCCGGCGTGATCGGCGGCCTCGACCACGTCTTCATGCGGGGCATCGAGCTGACCACCCTGTCCGGGCACATCCCGACGTACGTCTACAGCACCTTCCAGATGGGTTTCGCCATCATCACGGTGGCTCTGATCAGCGGATCCATCGCCGACCGCGCCACCATGAAGGGCTGGCTCGTCTTCGTCGTGCTGTGGCTCCTGATCGTGTACGTTCCGCTCGCCCACTGGGTGTTCGACACCGACGGCTGGATCGTGAAGCACCTCGGCGCACTCGACTTCGCCGGCGGCCTGCCCGTCGAGCTCAACTCCGGTGTCGCCGGCCTCGCCGTCGCCCTGGTGCTGCGGGCGCCGCCCGACTTCGCCCGCCGCGAGGAACGGCCCAACAACATCCCGCTCGTCGTGATCGGTGTCGGCCTCCTGTGGTTCGGCTGGTTCGGCTTCAACTCCGGCTCCGCGCTGAGCGACCAGGGCACGGCGTCGGCGGCCTTCATCAACACCCAGCTCGGTGCCGCCGGTGCCATGGTCACCTGGCCGCTGGTGGAGAAGTGGCGCACCGGCAGGGTCACCACCATGGGAGTCGTCTCCTCGGCCGTCGCCGGCATGGTCGCCATCACCCCCGCCTGCGGCGAGATCAACACCCTCGGCGCGGTCATCACCGGACTCGTGGTGGGCGCCGTCTGCGCCTTCGCCATCACGCTGAAGTACAAGTTCGGCGTGGACGACACCCTGGACGTGGTCGGCGTGCACGGCGTCGGCGGTCTGATCGGCCTGATCATGGTCGGCCTCTTCGCCACCGCCCGGATCAGCGGCAAGGAAGGGCTCTTCTACGGCGGAGGGTGGGGACTCCTGGGCAAGCAGGTCCTCGCCATCCTCGCCGTGATCGCGTTCTCGTTCGTCCTCACCTGGCTCATCGCGAAGGTGGTCGACCTGACCGTCGGCTTCCGCGACAAGGGGGAGTACGAGGGGGTGCCCGGGGAGGAGCAGGAGCGCGCGTACGACTTCCAGACCGCCGAACGCCTCGGCGCCCTGGTCTCCGGCAAGCCCGTGAACAGCGACGGCGAACTCGTCAAGCAGATCACCGCGCTGCTGCGCGCCCGGGAGGACTCCAAGTGACCCCGGCGCCCGGACCCATCCCGCTCACGGCTCCGGAGCCGGCTCGGGCCGGGGGTAGGTGCGCCCCTTCCAGGCCGCGCCCCGCCCCCGGTAGTGCCGCACCGCCGAGTCGACCGTCATCAGGAGGTAGAGCGAGGCCGTGAAGGGGAGCAGCGGAGCGAGCCAGAGCGACTGGCGGTAGTACGTCAGCATCGGCAGGTACGTCCCCGTCATCACCGCCCAGGCCAGGCCGCCCGCCCACCCGGCGACCGCATCGCCCGCGACCGCCCCGGCCACCAGCGTCACCGGCGGGGCGAGATAGACGAGAGCGAGCCCCGGCACCGTCCCCGCCAGCAGCAGCGGACTGTGCCGCAGCTGCGCGTACGCGCTGCGCGAGACCATCCGCCACAGCTCCCCGAGCCCCGGGTAGGGGCGGACACTGTCCACCCGCTCGGCCAGCCCCAGCCAGATCCGCCCCCCGGTCCGCTTGACCGCCCGTGCCAGCGAGACGTCGTCGATCACCGCCTGCCGGATGGACTCCGGAACGCCCGCCCGCACCGCCGCCCCCGTGCGCAGCAGCACACAGCCCCCGGCGGCCGCCGCGGTCCGGGATCCGGTGCGGTTCACCCTGCGGAAGGGGAAGAGCTGCCCGAAGAAGTAGACGAAGGCCGGCACCACGAGCCGCTCCCAGAAGCTCTCCACCCGCAACCGCGCCATCTGGGAGACCAGGTCGTAGCCGTCCGGCCCCGCGGGCCCGGCCGCCGCCACCAGCTCCCGCAGGCTGTCGGGCTCGTGGGCGATGTCCGCGTCGGTCAGCAGCAGGAACTCGGGGTCGTCCCGCCGGGCCACCGCGATCCCGTGCCGCACGGCCCACAGCTTGCCCGTCCACCCCGGCTCCGGCTCACCGGGATCGACGACCCGCAGGACGGGGCCGCCGCAGCGCCGTCCCAGCTCCCGCGCCAGCTCCCCGGTCCCGTCCGTACTGCCGTCGTCGACGAGCACGACCACGAGCTTGCCCGGGTAGTCCTGTGCCAGCAGCGAGGGAAGGCTCACCGGCAGCATCCGCGCCTCGTCCCGGGCCGGCACGACGACGGCGACCGAGGGCCAGCGCGCCGGCAGGGACCTCAGGGGCAACCGCTGGTCCGTGACCCAGAAGAACCCCTGGCCGAGCAGGAGCCACACCCACGCGACCAGCGAACCCACGGCGATCCAGGCAACGGCGCTCATCCGCCGAGTCTGCCCCACCGAGGCCGGCTCCGGAGGGGGGTGGCATAAGGTGACCGGGTGAAGATCGCGCTCATGGACTCAGGAATCGGCCTGCTGGCCGCCGCGGCCGAGATGCGCCGACTGCGCCCCGACGCCGATCTGGTGCTCTCCTCCGACCCCGGCACCATGCCCTGGGGACCGCGCGGGCCCGAGACCATCGTCACCCTCGCGCTCGCCGTGGCCCGGGCCGCTGCGGAGCTCCGCCCGGACGCGCTGATCGTCGCCTGCAACACGGCGTCCGTGCACGCGCTGCCCGCCCTCCGCGCGGCACTCGAACCCGGTCTGCCGGTCATCGGCACCGTACCGGCGATCAAACCGGCGGCCGCGAGCGGTGCTCCGATCGCCATCTGGGCGACTCCGGCCACCACCGGCAGCCCTTACCAGCGAGGGCTCATCAACGAGTTCGCGGACGGCGTGGACGTCACCGAGGTGCCTTGCCCCGGACTGGCCGACGCGATCCAGTACGCCGACGAGGCCGCGATCGACCGGGCCGTGGCCGCCGCCGCCGCCCTCACCCCCGAGGGCGTCCGCACCGTGGTCCTCGGCTGCACCCACTACGAACTGGTCGCGGACCGGGTGGCCGCCGCCCTGCGGCGGCCGGGCCACCCTCCGGTCGTCCTGCACGGGTCCGCAGGCGCCGTCGCCGCGCAGGCGCTGCGCCGCTTCGGGGCGGAACCCGCTCCGTCGGCCGAACCGACCGGAACTCTCACCGTCCTGCTCGGCGGAGACGAGGCCCCCCTTCCGGAGGCCGCCCTGACCTACGCCGAGGGACGGCTCCTGCGGGGCGTGGGCGCCGTCCGCTGACCCCGCGGACCCCCCGATCGGCCCCGCGAGGGACACCGCGGGAGCACGGGGCATGGGTACGCTGCTGAGCATGACGGACCACCCCGGTCGTGCGGCGCACGGCTCGACCCAGGCCCCGTCCACCGTGTGGACCGGCAAGGCGACGAACCGCGCGCAGTGGCTGCTGGCCTTCGCGGGAGCGGGCTGCCTGGCCCTCGGCGTCCAGATCGCGCTGGAGTCCAACTGGACCTCGGGCGTCGCCCCCCTGGTGATGTCGGTGGTCGGCTGCGGCGCCGCCGGACTCCTGATGCTCTACGGCACCCTCGCCTTCGTCCACGTCGCGGTGAAGGTGGACGGCGACGCCCTGGAAGTCCGCTGCGGACACATGGGCCTGCCCCGCCGCCGCATCCTGCTCACCCACGTGGTGGGAGCCGAGTTCGTCCCCCGTGTCACCCCGCGCCAGTGGGGAGGGTGGGGCTACCGCTGGCGCCCCGAGCAGGGCACCGCCGTGGTGGTGCGCCGGGGCGAGGCGCTGCTGCTCCGGCTCGGCGACGGCCGCACGTTCACCGTCACCGTGGACAACGCCGAGGCCGCCGTACGGTTCATCCGCGACCGGCTCCGCCTCCCGGCGGGCGGCAAGACCTCCGGGGCCTGACGCCGCCGGAGCCCGTGCTCCGCGCGCCGGGCATCGACCGGCTGCCGGGCGCCCGGCCGGCCGCCGTAGACTCCCGCAGGTGAGCGCCACCATCACCTCCGTCGACGAACCGTCGCCCGTTCCCGCCTCCCGCCACCGCCGGCGGTGGTTCCGTCTGGCCAGACCGGCCGCCGCCGTGCTCTGCGGAGCGCTGCTGTACGTGAGCTTCCCGCCCCGGCCGCTGTGGTGGCTGGTGCTGCCGGCCTTCGCCCTGCTGGGCTGGGTCCTGCGCGGGCGCCGCCCGCGCGCCGCGTTCGGCCTGGGACTGCTGGCCGGGCTCGGCTTCATGCTGCCGCTGCTGCACTGGACCGGCGAGGACGTCGGCGCGGTGCCGTGGCTGGCGCTGGCCGTGGCCGAGGCGCTCTTCGTCGCGCTGGGCTGCGTCGGCATCGCGGCCGTGTCCCGGCTCGCGTACTGGCCCTTCTGGGCGGCGGCCGTCTGGACCCTGGACGAGGCGGTCCGGGCCCGCGTGCCGTTCGGCGGATTCCCCTGGGGCAAAATCGCCTTCGGGCAGGCCGAGAGCGTCTTCCTGCCGATCGCCGCGCTCGGCGGCACTCCGCTCCTCTCCTTCGCGGTGGTCCTCTGCGGTTTCGGCCTCTGCGAGGCGGTCCGGCGGATTCACGGGTACCGCGCGAGCGGCGAACTGCCGCGGGCGGCGACCGCGACGGCCGCGGCGGCGGTGCTCCTCCCCGTGGCGGCCGCCTTCGGCTCGCTCCCGCTGGTCGACAACGCGGCGGAGGACGGCACCGCGACCGTCGCCGCCATCCAGGGCAACGTCCCCCGTCTCGGCCTGGACTTCAACTCCCAGCGCCGCGCCGTGCTCGACAACCACGTCCGGGTCACCGAACAGCTCGCCGCCGACGTGAAGGCCGGTAAGGAACCGCAGCCCGACTTCGTCCTCTGGCCGGAGAACTCCTCCGACCTCGACCCCTACCGCAACCCCGACGCCCGCGAGGTCATCGACCGGGCCGTCGGGGCCATCGGGGTCCCCACGGTCGTCGGCGCGGTCGTCGAACCCGACACCGGCAAGCTCCGCAACACCCTGATCGAGTGGGATCCGGTGAAGGGCCCCATGGGCACGTACGACAAGCGGCACATCCAGCCGTTCGGCGAGTACATGCCGATGCGTTCGGTGGCCCGCGTCTTCAGCAAGGACGTCGACCGTGTCCAGCGCGAATTCGGCTCCGGCACCGAGGTCGGCGTCTTCGACCTGGCCGGCACCAGGGTCGGCCTGGTCACCTGCTACGAGGCCGCGTTCGACGACGCCGTCCGCGACACCGTGAAGGCCGGCGGCCAACTGATCGCCGTGCCGAGCAACAACGCCACGTTCGGCCGCAGCGAGATGACCTACCAGCAGCTCGCGATGTCCCAGGTGCGGGCGGTGGAGCACGGGCGCTCGGTGGTCGTGCCGGTCACCAGCGGAGTCAGCGCCATCATCCGCCCGGACGGAACGGTCGTGGAGAAGTCCGGGATGTTCACCCCCGCGGCTCTGGTGGACGAGGTTCCCCTGCGCTCCTCCCTGACCCCCGCCACCCGGCTGGGCGCGCTTCCCGAGGGGATCGTCTCCCTCGTCGCCGCCGCCGGTCTCGTCCTCGTCGCCGTCCGCTCCCGCGGGCGCCGCACCGTCTGAAGATTCCGTGAGGCACCCGCATGGCTACTCCCGACTTCATCCGTGAGATCAGGGCCACCGCAGGCCACCAGCTCCTCCTGCTTCCCGGGGTGAGCGCGGTCGTCTTCGACGAGCAGGGGCGGGTACTGCTCGGCAGGCGGGCCGACACCGGCAAGTGGTCGATCATCGGCGGCATCCCGGAACCCGGTGAGCAGCCCGCGCGGACCGCCGAGCGCGAGGTCCACGAGGAGACGGCCGTGCGCTGCGTGGCCGAACGGGTGGTGCTGACCGAGGCGCTCGAACCGGTGGAGTACCCCAACGGGGACCGCTGCCAGTACCTCGACGTCACCTTCCGGTGCCGGGCCGTCGGCGGCGAGCCGCGCGTCAACGACGACGAGTCGCTGGAGGTGGGCTGGTTCGACCTGGACGCGCTGCCGCCGCTGGCCGAGTTCGCCCGCTTCCGGATCAAGCAGTCGCTCACCGACGGCCCCACCTGGTTCCGGCCGGCCGGGAGCGACGATCTCGCCTGAGCGAGCCGTCGCCGTGGCTCAGAGCCGTGCGCAGATCCGCCGGCTCCGGCTCCAGTCGGTGAACCAGTCGCCCATCGAGACGGGGAAGCACCATTCGGTGGGAGCCGGCCCGGGGGAGAAGGACGCCGGGTCCGGGGCCGGACGGTTCTCGTCCCTCAGGAACGAGCGGTAGATCTTGGACGCCTCCGGATTGCGGTCGCACCGCCATACCCCGTGCGGGCAGTAGTCCGTGATCGTCTGGTAGACGGGCGGGTGCAGATCCATCCACGCGAGCATCCCGCGCATGTACTCGGCACTGTCGCCGTTGCGGAAGAGTCCCCACTCCGGGTACGAGATCGGCTTGCCGTGTTCGGCCGCGAAGTCCACGTGCTTCCGCAGCCCGTATTCGCCGTTCACCTGGTCGTCGAAGTTCTCGCCCGGCGGCTGGTCGTACGCGTCCATGCCGATGATGTCCACCACGTCGTCGCCGGGGTAGCACGCGGTCCACGGAACGGCGTCCCGTCCCCGGCTCGGCGCGAAGTCGAAGCGGAACCGCTGGCCCGGCACCGAGCGCATCGCGGTGACGATCCGCCGCCAGTACGCCTTCCAGGCCTCCGGATCGGGTCCGCAGCGGTGGGTGTAAGTGGTGCCGTTCATCTCCCAGCCGAGCACGATCACCGTGTCCGGCACACCCAGCCCGACCAGCCGCTCGGCGAGCTTGCGGAAGTGCCGGTCGTAGAGCCCCGCGGCGCCGGTCAGCAGACGCCTGCGCACCGCGAGGTCGGAGACCCGCTCCTCGTTGCGCTCCAGCATCGGCGTGTTGAGGACGAACATCCGGTCGGGATCAGCCTGTCGCCAGGCCGCCCACGCGTCCAGGAAGTCGACGGAGCCCTCGATGTTCACCCACAGGTCGCCGGGGAGGTAGCTGTGCCCGACGCGCAGTTCCTTCCCGCCGAGCCAACGCGACATCTCGGCGATGCGCTCCACGCCCTCGGGGCCGTAGTCCAGATACGCCCCGACCGCCGTGGAGCGCGGATCGGGGTGCGGTGCGGCACCGTCGGCCGAGCCGGCCTCCGTGACCCGGAACCCGGAAGCACCGCTGACGGCGAGCACGCCGGCCGCGAGGGTGCCCGCACAGAGATTGACGATTCGGCGACTACGGGACACGGCTGCTCCTGGAGGGTCGGCGGATCTCCGCCCGGCGGGCGGGCGGGGCACGGGCCCCCGTGCGGTGCCTACGGCGACGGGACGGGATCGAAGGACAGCGGCAGACCGAGGACCCGGTTGTCGAAGCTGGAATCCACCAGCTCCGGTTCTCCGAACGCCCGCGCGGTGTCGGTCCGCGTGAGGACCTCGGTGAAGAGGGCCCGCATCTCCAGGCGGGCCAGGTGCGCGCCGAGGCAGTGGTGCGGGCCGCCGCCTCCGTACCCCAGATGCGGATTGGGCGAGCGGGTGATGTCGAAGAGGTCCGGCTCCGCGAACACGGACGCGTCCCGGTTGCCGGAGGCGTAGAAGAGCACGGCCTTGTCACCTGGTCGGAACGTGCGGCCACCGAGTTCGTACGCGGTGGTCACCGTCCGGCGGAACTGGATGATCGGCGTCGAGTGCCGGACGATCTCCTCCACCGCCCCGTCGAGGTGCCCCGCGAGGTCGGACTCGAGCAACGCGCGCTGCTCGGGGAAGCGCGACAGCAGGGCCATCCCGTGCGCGAGGGCGTTCCTCGTCGTCTCGACCCCCGCGACCAGCAGCAGCGAGAAGAATGCGCCCAGTTCGCGGGCGTCGAGCGACTGCCCGTCCACGTCGGCGCGGACCAGGGCCGAGATCAGGTCGCCGGTGGGCCGTCGGCGGCGCTCGTACGCCAGCCGCGCCATCACCAGTTGCATCCGGGCGAGCGAGCGCAGCCCCCGGCCCGGCACCCGCACCCGGGCGAGTCCGCGCCGCTCCACTCCGACATGGCTCGACGCGTGGTCGATCTGGGTGGCGATCCACGGCCGGTACGTCCCCGGAACGCCCATCAGGTCGCAGATGACCTCGAAGGGCAGCCGGGCGGGGGCCGAGCGCATGAAGTCGGTTGACCGCTCGGCGACCGCCTCGTCCATGAGGCGGCGGGTGACCCGGGTGATGTTCTCCTCGGCCCGGGCGAGCAGGCGCGGGGTGAAGGCGCGGGAGACGATCCGGCGCAGTCCGGCGTGGTCGGCGCCGTCCAGGTTGACCATGGAGTTGCCGAAGAGGGCCTTGGCCCAGCGGGCGGGTTCCGGGACGGTGACCCCCGGCGCACTCGCGAAGACGCTCGGCTGCCGGCTCGCCGCCTTGATGTCGGCGTGCTTCACCAGCGCGTAGAAGGAGAGCCCTGCCTCACGGCCGCTACGGGCGGTGAAGCGCACCGGGGCGTCCAGCTCGCGCAGGAGCGCGAACGCCCGCAGCCGCTCGGTGCGCGGCAGGCGCCAGAACGCGGGGTCCGCCAGATCGACGTCCCTGGGACGCGTCGTACGCATACCGGGGGCCTGTCCCGGAACGCTCATGGGCACCACCTTCGGCAATCGGGCCTCCCATGCTGGCGCCCCCCTGCACAGCCGGGGCCCGACGTGGCCGCGAACCGTTCCGATTTCCCACGGTTGAGCGATTGGCCCCCGGCACGGCGAGCCGCTCCGCGCGAGAGAGCCGCGCACACCGTCTGATGGGCGGCGAAAGAAGCCGCGCCGACAAGCGCATGGACCGATGAGCACATCAGTACGACGGAACGCCAGCACGACGGAACGCCCGTACGACGGCTCGTCGGTATGACGATCGGCCGGTACGACACGAGAGAGGTGGGCGCACATGGGTTCGAGAACGCAGGTCGAAGGCGCGGGAGGTGAGGGGCGCGCCGCCACCCGCCGGGGCGTGCTGCGCGCCCTGTTCACGGTGGGCGCTGTCGCCGGTACCGGCGCCGCCTGGGGGCCGATCGTCGCGCCGGACCGGGACGCCGCGGCGCCCGCTGCGGCGCCGCGGCCCGGGGAGATCACCGAGACGTACCGGGGGAGGAGGATCCGGGTGCTCGCGGCGGCCGCCGCACCGGCCGCCGCCGGGCCGGGAATCCGGAGGGCGAGCGCCGCGTCCCACCCCGGGGTCAGCATCGACGGCGTGCCCCTGCACCTCATGCCACGGGCCGACGGGAGCTACCTCAGCGTGGTCACCCACTACGAGTCGCACCCCACCCCCCTCGCGGCCGCGCGCGCCGCGGTCGACGTCCTGGGCGCCGCCGGGCTGTCCGCCGCGCCCCACAGCATCTCTACCGAAGGACAGGTGGAAGGTGTACAGCCGAAAGAACCAGCGTGATCTCACCCGGACGGAACGGAAGAGGTTCGTCGACGCCGTGCTGACGCTCAAGCGCTCGGGGCGGTACGACGACTTCGTGGCGACGCACCGCGAGTTCTACGTCACCGACGGGGAGGACCGTCCCCGGGCGGCGCACATGACCCCGTCGTTCTTCCCCTGGCACCGCCAGTACCTGCTGGAGTTCGAGGGGGCCCTGCGCGCGATCGACCCCGCGGTCTCCGTGCCGTACTGGGACTGGACCCGCGACCGCTCGCCGCAGGGTCCCCCGTGGACGCCGGACTTCCTCGGCGGCAACGGGCGGGAGAGCGACCGGCAGGTCGTGACGGGCCCCTTCGCCTACCAGGAGGGAAACTGGCACCTCGGCAACGGTGTGACCGACCGGCCCTACCTCACCCGCGACTTCGGGAGGCCCGCCGATCCGGTGGCGCTGCCCACGGCGAAGGACGTGCGGGCGGCCCTGAGCGATCCGCTGTACGACGCCGAGCCGTGGAACAGCCTCAGCAGGACCGGCTTCCGCAACCGGGTGGAGGGGTGGAGCATCCGGGGAGTGCGGGCGATCGGCAACCACAACCAGGTGCACCGCTGGGTCGGCGGCGCGATGGCGGGGGCGGGATCTCCCGAGGACCCCGTCTTCTGGCTGCACCACGCGTTCCTCGACCGGCTCTGGGACCGCTGGCAGAAGGCGCACCCGGGATCCGGCTACCTGCCCGCCCGGGAGCTCGCGGACGACGATCCGCAGCGCGGCCGGGTCTTCGCCCGTAACGCCCCGCTGCCGCCCTGGGACGTGGCGCCGTCCCGGCTCCTCGACCACAGCCGCACCTACCGCTACGCCTGATCCCGCCGGACGCCACGGCGGCCGGTCTCCCCTCCGGGGATGAGGAGGGGAGACCGGCCGCCGTGTGCGTGGTCGGATCAGTGACCGTAGGCGTCCTCGTGGTGCAGCGGCTGCGGCTGGGCCGAACCGTTGACGCAGGTGTTGCCGAACGCCGGGTTCAGCAGACCCACGACGTTGATCGTGTTGCCGCAGACGTTGACCGGGACGTGCACGGGCACCTGGATGATGTTGCCCGAGATGACACCGGGAGAGCCCGCGGCGACGGCACCGGCACCGGCGTCGGCCGAGGCGAGTCCGGCGCCACCGGCGATGAGGGCACCGGTTCCCGCCAGGACAGCGGCGACCTTCGTGATACGCGACATCAAGAACTCCTAGGGACGAACGTGTTGTTGGGGAACTGCGGAACCCTGCGGCCCCGCACGGAGTGACAACGCGGGGATCGCCGGGCGGTAACGGATCATCGCCGAACTCGTGGGTACGGCTCCGTCGGATGGCTCAGCGACCGGCCCCCGTCAGGTGCGGCGCGCCGCTCGGCGAGCCGACCCGCCCCGGCAGCGCGGTGATCCGCTCGTGCCACTCCCGCGCCGCCGGGAAGCGGGCCTTCACCGTCGCGGCCGCCCGGTTCCTGGCGGCCACCTGCGACGTACGCAGCCGCAGCAGCGGCTCGAGCGCCGACCGGGCCATCAGCAGCCGCTGGTTGACCACCTGGACCGGCTGCCAGTAGCTCTTGTACTGCTCCGCGCCGCGCAGCAGGCTGAGAACGCTGCGGCCGTCGGCGGCCGCCTGCCGCGACACCTCGCGCAGCAGCAGCGTGGCCACGTCCACCTTCCGCTCGCGCAGCCGCGGATGGGCGCCGTACAGGTAGCAGCCGGTCAGCGGTCCGGCGTGCAGCGACAGGTTCGCCGCCAGCACCTCCCCGTCCAACAGGAACTCCGTCAGCGTCGCCCCGCCGTCGCGGACCATCCGCCCGGCCGCGTGCGCCAGGTGCGCCGCGAACCGGGGGCGCAGGTGCTCGGGGTTGACCCCCCGCCCGCTCCACTGCAACGCGTGCAGCCGCAGCAGGTCGCCCACGGTCCCCGGCACCCGGTCGGCCGGGACCTCGCGGCACACCACGCCCAGCGCCTCGACCTTCCGGAGCTTGGCCCGCACCCGCTGGGCGCGAGAGCCCGACATCTCCTGGGCCAGCGTGGCGAGCGGTGCGGCCGGCAGCTCCATGCAGGTGGAATCGGTGAGCCGGGCACGGGGTCCCGACCAGCCGGAGAACAGCCGCTGCGCCACGGCGTCGGGGCGTACCTCGCGCAGGTCGATCACGCTGGAGCGGGCGGCCCGGTGGAGCCCGTGCGCCAGGGCGCCGACCACCGCCACCGTCTCCGCCCCGTCGGCGAGGACGTCGAAGAAGTCCGAGATCGCCCCGCCCATCGGCATCAGCAGCGGCATCGGACGGTGGGCGAGCAGCAGCGGAGCCGCACCGACCAGCCGCCCGCCGCGCCGTACCAGGACGACCCGGAGATTGCTGTCCTGTCCGTAGGAGAGCCACCACGAGTGCAGCCAGGCGTGGCTCTGGAAGGGCGTGGCCGAGGGGCAGCGCCGGTGCAGGGCGTCCCACTCGGGGGCGAGGGCGGCGAACTCCCGGCCGTCCCGGCAGAGCGTGACGCCGAGGGAGCTCCGCGATGGGAGGGTCATCGCGCCGGCTCCCGTTCTTGGGGCGCGAGGGCCTCGGCCTCGTGCGCGGGACCCGGCACCGGGGCCGGCACGAGGTGCACCTCGGGGCGTCGGCGGACGAGCAGCAACAGCCCGCCGACGAGCCCGCCCGCGCTGCCGCCGACGGCCGCGGAGAGCGGCACCGAGGGCGACGCCGGTTCGCCGGGCGCGACGGCGTGGGTGAACCGGATCAGCTTCACCCCGGTGTCCTTGGAGACGTGCCCCCCGCTGACGATGAGGGCCTCGACGACTGCGTCCGCGATCTCGGCGGCCTGCCGGGGCCGGCTCGCCGTACCGGTGACGGCGATCATCGGCGAGTCCGGCGAGGTCTCCGCGCGGACGTGCCCCCGTAGCTCGCGCAAGGGCTCGCCCGCAGCCCCCTGGGCGTAACCGAGCGTCGCGTCCGAGGTGGCCAGCCGGCCGTACGACTGGGCGTACCCCAGCGCCGCCGTCGGGTCGGTGGTCTTCGTGGCCGCGACGGCCATCGCGTACCCGGTGGCCTCGTAGCTCGTCGGTGCGAGCAGACCGTAGGAGAGCCCGCACGCGGCGCCCAGCAGCGCGCAGGCGGGGAGCGGCCACCAGAGGGGCGGCCGGAAGGCGGAGCGGAGCTTGCGGGTCCGTCCGGGCGTGTCCTGCTTCTGGGTGGGGGATTCGGTCATGACTCTGCTCTTTCCAGGGGGCGGGACGTGGCGAGGACGTGGCGGTACACGTCCATGAGGTGATGGCTGCTGCGCCGGATGTCGTACGCGGCGACAGCGGCGGGCGGGGAGAAGCGCTGGGGGGCGAGATCCGCCAGGGTGCTCAGCGCGGCGGAGAGCGCGACGGGGTCGCCGGTGATCCGGCGCGCGCCGGGGGCGCTGCCGGCTGGGAGGTCGTCGAGCGCGGGGCAGGCGTCGTGGAGCACGGGCAGCCCGGCGGCCAGCGCCTCCACGACGGCCAGCCCGAACGACTCCTCGCGGGAGGCGGAGACGAACACGTCCACGGCGGCGAGTACCGCCGGCACGTCGGGGCCGGGACCCGCGCCGCACGCCCCGAGGAACCGGACGCGGTCCGCCGCACCGAGCCGCCGGGCCAGCTCCCGCAGCGACGTGAGCTCCGGTCCCTCACCGGCCAGCACCAGCCGGACACCGGGCAGCGCCGCGACGGCCCGCACGAGAACGTCGAACCGCTTGCCGGGGACCAGTCGCCCCACACCCCCGACGACGAAGGCGTCCGGGGGCAGGCCGAGGAGGGCGCGGGTGGCCCACCGGGCGTCCGGGTCGAAGCGGAACGCCCGGGCGTCGATGCCGTTGGGCACCACGTGGATGCGTTCGCCGGGGACGCCCCACCGCCGCAGCCGGCCGGCCACGGTGGGGGAGACGGCGACCGTCGCCGAGCCCAGCCGTTCGGTCCCCAGGTAGAGCGCGCGGGTGCGGGCGGTCAGTGGCCGGCCCTCGATCTCCGCCTGCCCGAGGGAGTGTTCGGTGGACACACCGGCACGCACCCCGGCCAGTCTCGCGGCGATCCTGCCGTAGACGCATGCGCGGTAGAGGTGGGTGTGGACGAGGTCGTACTTCCCGCCGCGCACCAGGCGGGTGAGCCGGCCCACGGCCCGCAGATCGCGGTTGCCCGCCATGCCGAGGTGGGTGACGCGCACCCCGTCGCCGCGCAGCCCTTCGGCCACCGGCCCCGGGTTGGTCAGCGTCACCACGTCGCAGTGCACGGGCAGGTGACGGAGCATCAGGCGCAACTGCTGCTCGGCGCCGCCGATTCCGAGGCCCGTGATGACGTGCAGGACCCTCACCGTCCGGCCCCCGCGCGCGGACCCGACGGGACCGGGCCGAAGGGCGTACGGCCCGCCCGGTGGCGCATGTGGTGGCGGAGCTCCTTCGCGCGCAGCCGCAAGCCCTGGTCGGCGTGGCTGACATGGGTGCGCGGAAGGGCGAACCCGCCCACCAGTGAACCTGGTCGCAGAGCGCATCCGTAGGAGTACCCCGCCTCGCGCACCGAGTCGAGCACCCGCTGGTCGGCGTAGCCGTACGGGTGGCAGAAGCCCTCCGGAGCGGTACCGGTGAGTTCCCGGATCAGCTCGCGGCTGCGCCGGGTCTCCTCGTGGAGTTCGGCGTCCGGCAGCGCCGTCAGATCCCGGTGGCGCAGGCCGTGGGAGCCGATCTCCATGCCGCTGCCGGCGAGCCCGGCGATGCCGTCGAGGGTGAGGAGCGGTTTGCGCGGGCCCTTCGGGTCCCACTCGTTGGTGCCGCCGTCACGGCCGGGCAGCACGAACACGGTGGCGGTGAAGCCGTACCGGCGAAGGAGCGGCAGCGCCTCGTCCACGAAGTCGGCGTAGCCGTCGTCGAAGGTCAGCCCCACCAGACCGCGCCCGCCCCCGGCGTGCGCGCGCAGCAGGGCCCCCACCCCCACGCCCGTCAGGCGCCGGGCGCGCAGCCAGGCGAACTGGGCGTCGAGGCGGTCGGGGGAGACGGTGATGCCGTACGGGTCGTCCGACGGATCACCCACCGAGTGGTAGGTCCAGATCCACGGCCGGGCGACGGCGGCCGGGCGGGAGGGGGCGGAGCGGGGTGCGGCGACTCGCGCCGACGGGTCAGTTGCCATGGAGGAACCTCTGTCGGGTCAGGGCCAGCAGATGGACGACTTCGGGAACCCGGCACACGCGTCCGGTGAGGAGGAAGACGCAGGGGACGAGGACGCAGCCCGCCGTCAGGCCCGGGGCGGGGGCGGTGACGGCGCCGGCCCAGGCCCAGCCGGCCGCGGCGGCGACGGCGGCCGGCACGGCCAGGCGCAGGAGGGACAGGCTCACGGCACGCACCTCGATGGCGATCACCCGGGTGCCGAGGCCCTGGAGGAGGAGCGCCGCCGTGACCGTGATGCCCACCGCGTTCGCGGCGGCGATGCCGAGGACGCCGAAGGGAGGGGTCACGGCGACCCCGGTGCCGGTCGTGACCACCAGCCCGGTCACCATCGCGAAGCCGGGGTACCAGGTGGGCCGCCCGGCCGAGAAGAACGGCCGGCCCAGCGCACCGACGAGGCAGTGGCCGAGCAGACCGAGCGCGTACACCCGCATCACCCCGGCGGTGGCGCGGGTGTCCTGCGCGTCGAACGCCCCGCGCTGGAAGAGCACCTCGATGATCTGCGGGGCGCAGCCGATGACCAGCGCCGTACCGGTCAGGACCACCAGGGCGGCCAGCGCGAGATCGCGTTCGACCCGCAGACGTGCGCTCTCCCGGTCACCGTCGGCCATCGCCTGCGCGACCACCGGGAAGGTCACCGTGCAGATCATCAGCGACAGCACCATCGGCATCTGCGCGACCTTCTGCGCGTAGTTGAGGTGCGAGATGGCACCGGCGGGGAGCGTCGAGGCGAGGAACCGCTCGACCAGGACCTGGGCCTGCCGGCTCACCACGAAGAGCAGCACCGGCGCGAGGACGGCGGCGCCGGGGAGCCGCGCGGCGCCCTCCGGTTCGCGGAGCGCCGCCTCCGTCCCGCCGCGCGGTTCCTTCGCCCGCCGACCGCGCTCCCGGGCCAGCACCCGGGTGCAGAAGGAGGGTGCCTGGACCAGCACCATCAGCACGCTGCCGACCGCCACACCCACCGCGGCGGCCCGCACCCCCCACGCCGCGTGCAGCCCGAGGGTCGTCACGACGATGCCGGCGTTGTACGCGACGTACACGGCGGCCGGCGGCCCGAAGCTCCCGTGCGCCCGCAGCGCCGCGCTGAAGTAGCCGGTGATCCCGAAGGTCAGCACCGTGACGGCGGTCAGCCGGGTGCAGTCGACGGCCAGCCGGGGATCGGCCAGCCCGGGCGCCAGCATGCCGACCAGCCAGGGGGCCCCCGCGAAGAGCAGCGCGGCGCCCCCGGCGAGCAGCGTGAAGAGCCGGGGGAGCGTCGCCGCCACGAACGCGCGGACCGGCTCCGGCGCGGCACCGTCCGGGCCGGCGGCCCGGCGGGCCAGCACCTGGCTGAACGCGGGCACCAGCAGCAGCGCCATGCCGTCCTCGATGAGCAGCGTCGCCGCCATCTCCGGGACGGTCCAGGCGACCAGGAAGGCGTCGCTGTCGCCCCCCGCGCCGAAGTAGTGGGCGACGGTCTGGTCCCGCAGGAGCCCCAGTACGGCGCCCACCAGCGTCAGCCCCGCAGTCGCGGCGGCCGCGCGGGCCAGGAACCGGCCCAGGACCGGCACCTGCCGGGACGGCGCCCCGCGCACGACGGCATCATCGGCCGGCTCCGGGGCCGGGAGGGGCGCCCGGCGGGGTACGCCCACCTCGGGCGCCGCCCCGGGCCCTTCCGCCCCGGGCCCCTTCGGGCCGGACCGCGGCTCCCCGGGGGGCGGCGGCCCGGCGGACGGACCGACCCCGGTCGTGGTGCCGCTCACCCGGTGGCCGCCTTCTCCGGAACGGTCAGCGCCCACCACGCGCCCAGCCCCAGCACGACGCCGGTGAGCACCGTGGTGGGGCCGCCGATGTCCGCGTACAGGAAGTCGACGGTCTGCCACACCACCAGTCCCACGGCGACGAGCCCGCAGTCGACCGCGCCGGCCCGCCGGCGCCTGGCGAGGAGGAGGGTGCGCACCGACGCCACGAGGACCGCCAGCCAGCCGCCCACGACGGTGACGAATCCGATCAGCCCCTGCTCGCCGAGGACCAGCAGGTACATGTTGTGCGGGGAGAGGAGGGACTGCCTGCGGAACTCCTGGCCCGCCCCCCCGGTGTCGCTGCCGGAGGAGAGACCGATCGAGGCGTGGCCGTCGCGGTGCTCCGGGAAGCCCTTGAGGCCGACGCCCGTCACCGGACGCTCCCGCCACATGCCCGCGGATGCTCCCCACAGGGCGTACCGGTCGCTGACCGACCGGTCGGGGGTCCGGGCCACGTCGGTGACGCTGGTGAGCCGCTCGCGGACCATGTCGGAGCCGATGCCGAATCCGCCGACCAGCACCACCGACAGCGCGCCCACGACCAGCAGCGACCGCGACGCCGTGCGCCGCCCGGTCAGTACGACGACCGTGAGCGCCGCCAGCGCCGTCGCGATCCACGAGCCCCGGCTGAAGGAGACGGCGAGGGCCACGACCAGCACGACGGTGACGGCGAGGGCGCAGGGGCGCAGCAGGTGGCGGCCCGAGGCGGGCGGGCGGAGCAGGTAGGGAAGGGCGGCGATCAGACCGTACGCGACGACCGTGGCCATGCCCATGATGTCGCCGGGACCGAAGGTCCCCACCGCGCGGACCTCCTCGCCCATGTACGAGGCGCCGGTGCCGGTGGTGAACTGCCGGATCCCGATGACCCCCTGGACGACGGCGAGCAGGACGAGCGCGCCGGTCAGGAGACGGAAGCCCCTCGCGTCCCGGATCGTCAGGCACACGGCGAGCGGCACCAGGACGAAGATCTGGAGGTAGCGGACGAACCCGGGGAGCGCCGCCACGGGGTCCGGGGCGGTGACGGTCGCCACCGCGAGCCCGGCCACCGTGAGAGCGGCGACGAGCACCGCCCCGGCGGGCAGGGGGCGGGCACGCCGCGCCAGCAGCCGTGCCAGACAGCACACCACCGCCGCGCTCGACGCGAGGTCGGCGGGGAGAACGTCCCCGGAGGAGGATGCGCCGGCTCCGGGGACCGGGAGGGTGAGCAGCAGGACGGTCGCCACCAGGGGCAGCAGGACCCACAGGTCGAGTGCTCCGGCGGCTGCCCGGCCGGGCGCTGCCTTCGCCGGCGGGGCGGTGTGCGCCGGGGCGGCCGCCGTACCGACGGGCGCCCGGGGATCGGTGGGGGCGGGCGCGACCTGGGCTCCGGTCGTGGGGGGTGTCATGCTCAGCTGCCTCCGCACCGGAAGAGGGAGAGGACGGTGCGGGCGAGTACGCAGACGTCCTGCCACAGGGACCAGGTCTCGATGTACCGGTTGTCGAAGCGGGCGCGGTCCTCGATCGAGGTGTCGCCGCGCAGACCGTTCACCTGGGCCAGCCCGGTGATGCCCACGGGCATCCGGTGACGCGCCTGGTAACCGGGGTGGAGGGTGCTGAACCTGGCCGCGAAGAAGGGGCGTTCGGGACGGGGACCGACCAGGCTCATGTCCCCGCGCAGCACGTTCCACAACTGCGGGAGTTCGTCCAGCGAGGTGCGGCGCAGCGCCCTGCCGACCGTGCTCATCCGCCCGTCGCCGGCGACGTTCCAGCGGGTGGCGGACTCGTGGGGGTCGGCGGGCCGCAGGGTACGGAACTTGAGGAGGGTGAACGGCTCCCCGTGCAGGCCGAGTCGTTCCTGCCGGAAGATCACGCCCGGGCCGTCCCAGATCCGTACCGCGCACGCGCAGGCGGCGAGCACGGGGGAGACGGCCAGCAGGGCCACGGACGCGAGGACGATGTCCATGGCGCGTTTGAGGGCGTGCGAGAAGGGACGCTGGCGCCCGGGGCGCAGGCGGTGCGCGGAGTACCCCCACAGATGGTCCGGGCGCGGGGGCCGGTGTTCCGGGATCGCGCCGGTCGCCGGAGGCTCGATCAGCCACATGCGGCAGCCGTGCCCCGCGAAGAGGGCGAAGAGCTCCGTCCCCTCGGGCGTCGACGCCGGATGCTCGGTGAACAGCACGTGGCGCACCCTCTTGCGCACCACAGTCCGGCCCGCCTCCTCCCGCGTGAGCAGGACCGCGACTCCGCCGCCGGTGCCGTCGTCCGCCGGCGTGCCCGCGTCCGACGCGCGCAGCGCGACCCGGCCCACGGTCCGCAGGCCGTACTCGGTGCGCTCCCGGAGCGCGGTCGCGGTGCTCCGGGCGAGCGGGCCGTGCCCCACGACGAGGACCGGCCGGGGCCTGCGGGCGGCGGAGCGGGCGCCGGCCCGGTAGAGGACCCCGCGCGCGGCGCAGCAGAACAGGGTCTGCACGGCGACCGCGCAGAGCAGCGTGGTCCAGCCGACCGCGTACCGGGTGTCGTACGTGACGAGCGCCTCGGCGACCACGAACCACTGGAGCAGCGTCAGCCCGAGGACCGCCGGGAGTTCGGCCCCCGCGGAGTGGGACAGCCGGGACCGGTACAGGCCGCGGGAGGAGAGGAGCAGCACCTGCGCGGCCGCCTGGAGCGCGAAGACAGCGACCGGCCACCGCTGGGCCGTGCCCGCCGCCGGCACGAGACCCGCGACGAGACCGTCCGCCCCTGCCAGCAGGACGGTCAGCCGGTGCCGGCCGACCCGCCGGACGACCGGCTCGGAGTAGCGCCGGACCGGCCCGCCGCGTGGTCGATGGACGGTGGAAGAAACAGGGGGCAGCGTGGCCCCCCGGGCAGTGCCCGGGAGTGATGCACTCTCCGTCGTCATCGCTCGGTGCGCTCTCTCGTCGTCGTGCCGGACGGGTGGACAAGTTCCTGGTAGAGACGGGTGACCGCCGCGGCGGTCCTGCGTACGTCGAAGACCGCGCGCGCATGGAGTCCGGCGCCCCGGCCGAGCTCCGTACGGAGCGCGGTGTCGGACAGCAGGGCGGTGAGCGCGGCGGCCAGCGCGGCCGGGTCGTCGGGCGGTACGAGGCAGTGGGCCTCCTGTCCGGGGGGCAGGCTCTCCCGGGCGCCCGACACGTCGGTCATCACCACCGGTCTGCCGCAGGCCATCGCCTCCAGAGGCGCGAGGGCCATGCCCTCCCACCGCGACGGCAGGACGACCACGTCGGCCGCGTGGATCCAGGGGCGGACGTCGTCGCTCGCTCCGGCGAACAGCACGTCCGCCGGGGCCGACGCGCGCAACCGGGCCTCCTGCGGGCCGCTGCCCACCAGGACGAGGCGGGCGCCCCGCGGGCGCATCGCGCGCCATGCCTCCAGCAGGACGTCCTGGCCCTTCTGCCGGCTCAGGCGGCCGACGCAGACCACCAGAGGCGTCTGGTCGGGGAGGCCGAACGCGGCCCGTGCGGCGGTGCGCTCCCGGGGCCCGGCCGGCCGGAAGTGACCGAGGTCGATGCCGTTGTGGATCACCGACCAGCGGGCTGTGATGCCCGCGCGTTCGCCCGAGCGGCGTTCGTGGTCGCTGACGCAGAGCACCCGGTCGGCCCAACGGGCGCCGAAACACTCCCACTTCAGCGCGGACACAGCGGTCGCGCCGCGTACCGCCTCGAACGACCAGGCGTGCGGCTGGAAGACGGTGGGGATCCGGCCGCGCACCGCCATCCGGCCCGCGAGACCGGCCTTCGCACTGTGCGCGTGCACCACCTGCGGGCGGTGCTCCCGGACCAGCGCCCGGGCGCCGGCGATCTCCCGGCCCAGTCCGGGACCCGGATTGCGTACGGCCCGCCAGCCACGGACCTCCGCCCCCGCACCGGCCGCTTCCCCGGCCAGCGGACCGTCCGGGGGACAGGCCACGACGGGCCGGAGTCCGGCGCGGACCTGCGCCCGCACCAGATCGACGACGACCCGGGCGACGCCGCCCTCCACAGGCTGAACGAGATGAAGAATCTTCAACAGATGTGCTCCGGGGTGACGTTCTCGCTGCGCCTTCGGCGGATTTCGTACGCACCCCGGCCCGACGGGTCGAAAGGGTGCGCACATGCGTCCTGTGAGGTGTCCGGGGAACCGGTCCTGAGTGCTGCTCGTCCGGGCAGGGCTGTGTGCGTCGCGCTTTTGCGCGAAGGTGGAAAATGCGTTAAACCGAACTGCACTTTGACAGACCGTCGGCCCGAATCCGTGGATGACTCGCTCGTGCGACCGACCGCGCCGGACCCGAATGCCGCACGCCCCTGACCTGTTCGAACGGGGAGAGCGCAGGTGGCCGTGCGGCTGGAAACGCTCCCGTGCGACGAGAAGAACGGGTTGACGATCCGCCGTGTCCGGACGGTCAGGAGCGGCCCCGTCCGGGACGTCCGTGCGGCCGGCCCGCAGGCGGTCACCGTGAATGCCTCACCTAACAAACGGGAGAATGCGGGAATACGCGGACGGGGCGCGGGAGCGTCCAGGGATCTGGCGCGCGCCTACCGTTCGAGCGCGGGAGGGCCTTTCACGAAAACCGAACCTCTCGGTCCCGCTTCGGCCGACCCGTGTTCCGCCACGTGTAGGCGGGTAAGCCGGTGTCCCGTACGGCTCCTCCGACGTCGTCGGCCGCGGCCAGAGCTCGTCGGGCTCCGGCGGAACCGTACGGAGCCCCCACCGCGTCCTCCTGCGGTGCGAGCCGGAGCGGCGGCCGAGCCGCAGGCGGGCCGCGCGGATTCCGGGCCGAACCGGGCACCCGGAGAGATCCCCGTGCTCCGACCGATCGAGGAGAACGATGCGACCCGCGCACTCCGCCGCGCCCACGCCCCGCAGGTGGTACCGCCCCGCGCGCGGCACGACGGAGGCGGTCCTCGCCGTGGTGGCCGCCGGGCTGCTCGCCGCGCCCCGACTCGTCCCCAACACCCCGGGGCGCATGGGCAGCCTGACGGAGACTCTGCTGCCGTGGCTCGGTCTCGTGGCGCCGGTGCTGCTCTGCGCCGGACTGCTGAGGAGGGCCCCGGTCGCCGTGGCCGCCGCGGTGCTGCCCGCCGTCGTCTGGGGTTTCCGGTTCGGCGGCCTCTTCCTCGACGGGACGGACGCCTCCGGCGACCTGGTGGTGGTCCAGCACAACGTGAGCGACGAGAACGCCGATCCGGCGGGTACCGCCGCCGCACTGGACCGGAGCGGGGCGCGGATCGTCGCGCTGGAGGAACTCACCCCGCAGGCCCTGCCGGTGTACGAGGAGGTGCTCGCACCCCGCTTCCCCCACCACGCGGTGAGCGGCACCGTCGGGCTCTGGTCGGCGTTCCCGCTGACGGACGTACGCCCCGTCGACATTCGGCCGGAGGGCATCACGGAGGCGTGGAACCGGGGCCTGCGGGCCACCGCCCGCACTCCGGACGGCGACCTCGCCGTCTACGTCGCCCACCTGCCGTCCGTCCGCCTCGGCGGGGCGGGCCTGCGCTCCGGACTCCGGGACGAGAGCGCCGTCCTCCTCGCCGCGGCGGTCCACGACGAACCGCTGGACCGGGTCCTCCTGCTCGGCGACCTCAACGGCACCGTCGACGACCGGGGACTCGGTCCGCTCCGCGCCGACCTGGACGGCCCCGCCTCCGGAGCGGCGTTCAGCTGGCCCGCGGCCTTTCCGGTGGCCCGGATCGACCAGGTCCTGGCGCGGTCCGCCCGCGTCACCGGTATCCGCTCCCTGCCCGGGACCGGCAGCGACCACCTGCCGGTCGCCGCGTACGTGGACCTGCGGCGGACGGATGCCCGATAGCCGGCGGCGCCGGCCGCGTCGACCGGGGACCCGGCCCGGCAGCGTGGACCGGAAGAGCGGTCCCTGAGTATCCGGTCGCCGCGGATGAGTACGCCGACGCATCCGCGGCGGGGCCGGCGCCGGTCGAATGGAGAGGATGCCCACCGATGCGAGCCCCCGTATGCGTCACGTCACCGTGGCCGGCGGTGCCCTGGCCGGTGTCCTCCTGCCACTCGTCGCCGGTGTCCTGCTGGCGAAGGCGGTCGCCGGCGACCCGATGACCCCGGTGAACGCCCTCGTCACCCGGGGCGGACACGGCGCCTTTGTCCCGCCCTCCCAGTGGACCGGCTGCGGCCGCGCGGTGCTGCGCCGGGGCCGGGAACACGGGGCGGGCCGCACCCTCACCGGCGTCGCCCGGCGCGTGCGCGGGGCGCGCGCCGAGCGCGGCTGACCGGACCGGCCGGGCGACGGGCCCCGGCAGTCCGGCCCTCCCTCGCGCCGGGCCGCGAACGGGCCGGGCAGAACTCCCCGGGAGTTCGGCGACGCCCGGCCGACGACGAGCGCCGTGCCCGCCGTCGGGCCTCCCCGCCGTGTGCCCGGTCACCCCACCGCGTGCGGCTCGGCGTCCGGGCGCTCGAACTGGGTGCGGTACAGCTCCTCGTACCGTCCCCCGACGGCGAGGAGCTCCTCGTGGGTGCCGCGTTCGACGATCCGACCGGCTTCGACGACCAGGATCTGGTCGGCGGCGCGCACCGTCGAGAGCCGGTGGGCGATGACCACCGCGGTCCGTCCCGCGAGCGCCTCGGTCAGCGCCTCCTGGACCGAAGCCTCCGAGGTGGAATCGAGATGGGCGGTCGCCTCGTCGAGGATGACGACGCGCTGACGGGCCAGCAGCAGCCGGGCGATGGTGAGGCGCTGGCGCTCGCCGCCGGAGAGACGGTAGCCGCGCTCTCCGACCACCGTGTCCAGTCCGTCCGGGAGCGAGGCCACCAGTCCGTCGAGCCGCGAGCGGCGCAGGGCGTCCCAGATCTCCTCCTCCGCGGCGTCCGGCCGGGCGAGCAGCAGGTTGGCCCGCACCGACTCGTGGAACAGGTGTCCGTCCTGGGTGACCATGCCGAGCGTTTCGCGCAGCGAGTCGGCGGTCAGGTCCCGGACGTCCACCCCGTTCAGCCGCACGGCCCCCGCGTCGACGTCGTACAGCCGGGGGAGCAACTGCGCGATCGTCGACTTCCCCGCCCCCGAAGAGCCCACCAGCGCGACCATCCGGCCCGGCCGCGCCACGAAGGACACCTCGTGCAGCACCTCTGCGCCGCCCCGCTCGTCCAGCGCGGCGACCGCCTCCAGCGAGGCGAGGGAGACCTTGTCGGCCGACGGGTAACCGAACGAGACGCCGTCGAACTCCACCGAGACCGGCCCGTCCGGTACCCGCCGCGCGTCAGGCTTCTCGGTGATCAAGGGCTTCAGGTCCAGGATCTCGAAGACGCGCTCGAAGCTGACCAGCGCACTCATCACCTCCACCCGCGCACCGGCGAGCGAGGTGAGCGGCGCGTACAGGCGGGTCAGCAGGAGGGCGAGCGCGACCACCGCGCCGGGTTCGAGCGCGCCCTGCTGGGCGTAGTGGCCCCCGAGGCCGTAGACGAGCGCGAGCGCCAGCGCGGAGACCAGGGTGAGTGCGGTGATGAAACCGGACTGCGCCATCGCGGTGCGGACGCCGATGTCCCGTACCCGGCGGGCCCGGGCGGCGAACTCGGCGCACTCGTCGGCGGGCCTTCCGAACAGCTTGACGAGCGTCGCGCCCGGTGCCGAGAAGCGCTCGGTCATCTGCGTCGCCATCGCCGCGTTGTGTGCGGCCGCCTCGCGCTGCAACGAGGCCATCCGGGCGCCCCGGCGGCGGGCCGGAACGACGAAGACGGGGAGCAGTACCAGGGCGAGGAGCGTGATGCGCCACGAGATGCCGAGCATGACGGCGAGCGTCAGGACCAGGGTCACGAGGTTGGAGACCACCCCCGAGAGGGTGTTGCTGAAGGCCCGTTGGGCCCCGATGACGTCACTGTTGAGCCGGCTCACCAGCGCCCCCGTCCGGGTGCGGGTGAAGAAGGCCACCGGCATCCGCTGGACGTGGTCGAAGACCGCCGTCCGCAGATCCAGGATCAACCCCTCGCCGAGGTTGGCCGAGAGCCAGCGGGTCAGCAGCCCCAGGCCCGCCTCGGCCACCGCGATGAGGGCGATGAGCAGCGCGAGACGGACGACGGTACCGTCCGGGCCGCCCCGCACGATCGTGGTGACCACCTTGCCCGCCAGGACCGGCGTGGCCACCGCGAGCAGGGCTCCCAGCACGCTGACGATCAGGAACCGCACCAACCGCCGCCGGTGCGGCCGGGCGAAGCCGAGGATGCGGCGCAGGGTCGCCCCCGAGAACGGCCGGCGGTCGCGTTCGGCGTTCATCACGCTGTGCAGCGACGACCAGGCGGTGAATTCCATGTCCATGCGAGGGCTCCGGGTTCTTCCGACCGAGTGCGCGGCCCGAGAGGGCCCGTACGACAGGAAAGTAGGACCTCAAGCAATGTTGAGGTCAAGAGGGTTCAGCGTCGGTGCCGGCCCGCGGCGCCGCTCCGCACGCGCCTCCACCGACGGGATGCGACGGTGGAAGGGCGGGCCTCCCGGCACCGCGACCCGGCGGAAAGGAACACGAGGTGCGTATCGACCTGACCGGCAAGAAGGCCGTGGTCACCGGATCATCCCAGGGAATCGGCCTCGCCATCGCCTCCGGCCTCGCCGCGGCGGGCGCCTCGGTGGTGCTGACCGGACGCGGCGCCGGCCGGCTGGAGACGGCGGCCCGGACCCTGCGCGAGGAGGTCCCGGCCGCCGACGCCGAGAGCGTCGCCTGCGACCTGACCACCGAAGAGGGCGCCGACCGGCTTCTGTCGGCCGTCCCCGGTGCCGACATCCTCGTGAACAACCTCGGCATCTTCGGGGCGCGCGCGGCGCTCGAGATCAGCGACGAGGAATGGCGGACCTACTTCGACACGAACGTCCTCAGCGCGGTCCGGCTGATCCGACGCTACCTGCCGGGGATGATGCGACAGGGGTGGGGGAGGGTGTCCAACATCGCGAGCGACTCGGCGATCGCGATCCCCGCCGAGATGATCCACTACGGGATGTCCAAGACCGCGCTGCTCGCCGTCTCCCGGGGCTTCGCCAAGGAAGCGGCGGGCACCGGCACCACGGTCAACTCGGTGATCGCCGGCCCCACCCGCACCGGAGGCGTCGAGGCCTTCGTGTACGAACTGGTGGACCGGGACCTGCCGTGGGACGAGGCGCAGCGCGCGTTCATGCGCCTGCACCGCCCGCAGTCGCTGCTCCAGCGCCTCATCGAACCCGAGGAGATCGCCCATCTGGTGGTCTACCTCAGCTCCTCGCAGGCTTCCGCCACCACGGGCGCGGCGGTGCGGGTGGACGGCGGGTACGTCGACTCGATCGTGCCCTGACGGCTGCCTCCCACCTCGGTCCCTGCTCGGCCGGCCCCGCTTCCCCGTGGGGCGGGCGGACGGAGGTGTCCGTCCGGGCTGGCATGATCGGGGGATGGACGAGAGCATCATCGCCGCGTGTGACGGGGCGTCGAAGGGCAACCCCGGGCCTGCCGCCTGGGCGTGGGTGGTCGCGGACGCGGCGGGGCGCCCGCAGCGCTGGGAGGCGGGCCCGCTGGGCACCGCCACCAACAACGTCGCCGAGCTGACCGCCCTGCGTTCGCTGCTGGAGTCGACCGACCCGGCGGTGCCGGCCGAGGTCCGCATGGACTCGCAGTACGCGATGAACGCCGTCACCAAGTGGCTGCCCGGCTGGAAGCGCAACGGCTGGAAGACCTCCGGCGGCAAGCCGGTCGCCAACCAGGAGCTGGTCGTGCGCATCGACGAGCTGCTCTCCGGTCGCACGGTGCGCTTCCAGTACGTCCCCGCCCACCAGGTCGGCGGCGACCCGCTGAACGCCCTGGCCGACCAGGCCGCGAGCGAGGCGGCCGTGACGCAGCGGCCCGCCGGTACCGCCCACGGGACGGCCGCGCTCCCCGAACCCGCACCCTCCCGGGCGGTGAAGAGCGCGCCCGGGAGGACGGCGAAGGCGTCCACCGGCGGAGCCCGCACCGGGGCGACGATCCGTGCGAAGTTCGCCGGGCGGTGCCGGTGCGGCAAGCCGTACGCGGCCCAGGAGACGATCGCGAAGAACCCGGTGGGCTGGGGCCACCCCGAGTGCCGTACGGAGCCCGCCTGAACCACCGGGCGCGACCGGCCGCGCTCCCGGTCCCGGGGATGGGCCCGGCCCGTCCGCTCAGCCCGCTACTTCGCGCACGTGGCCTGGTCGGCAGTTGACTTGGCGACGTTCTCCGGTGCCTTCGCCGAAGCGGTGAGCGGGACCCCGGCACCCTTGAAGTCCTTGCCGAGGGTCAGCGTCATGGCGGGCTGACCCTGCGCGTTGGTGACGCTCCCACCGGGCTTCATCGCGGCACCGGACAGGCCCATCAGCGCGGCGAGCCGCCGGGCCTGGTCCGCCTGCCCGGGGGCGTACTCGAGGGTCGTCTTCGCCAGCTCGGCGGGGGCGTTGCCGCCGTTCTCGGACTTCGGTACACCCGCCTCGTTCTGCAGCCAGTCCAGGGTCTTCTGCGCGGAACCGCCCTCGGCGCCGCCGTTGAGGACCCGCACCCGCACCTCGGCGGCGGCCGATCGGCTGCCCTTGAGGCGGGCGGCGACCGCGGCGGCCTCCTTCTTCTTGGCCTGTTTCACGGCGGTGAGGGAGACGTCGTCCGCGACGGCCCGGAATACCGGCGGTGCGAGGGCCTGGTCCATGACGACGGTCGCCTTGACGCTCTCGGCCGGGTTGTCGAGCACCGGTACGGTGGTGAAGGAGATGTTCTTCGGGGGGACCTTCTTCAGCTCCAGCGCCATGTCCTTGAGCGCGCTCACCTTGCCGATGCCGGTGTCCACGGTGAGGGCCTCGGTGGCCGCCTCCGCGAGCTTCACCAGTTTGGTGGGGCTGGTGAGCGTGTCGCCCGAGGACATCTTGCGCATCAGCGAGCCGAGGAACTGCTGCTGGACCGCGATGCGGTCGAGGTCGCCCTGGTTGCCGAAGCTGTGCCGGGTGCGCAGGAAGGCCAGTGCCTGCTCGCCCTGGAGCGTGTGGGTGCCCTTGCCGAGCTTCAGGTGCGAGTCGGGGTCGTCGACGTCCTTGGCGAGACAGACCTCGACGCCCTGGACGGCGGTCGTCAGCGTCTTGACCGCGTTGAAGTCGGCCATCATGAAGTGGTCCACCGGGATGCCGGTGTTCTCCTCGACCGTGCGCATGGTGCAGCCCGGATCGCGGCCGTCCTGGCCGAGACTGGTGTTGAAACGGACCTGCCGCGTTCCCGGGACGACCTTCTCGGTCCCGTCCGCCTGCTTGGTGGGGCAGTCCGGCACGTCCACGATGAGGTCGCGCGGGATGCTGAGCGCCGTCGCGTTCGTGCGGTCCTCGGAGACGTGCAGCAGGATGTTGGTGTCGGCGTGGCCGACGCTGCCGGCGTCGCCGTACCCCTCGTTGCCCGCACCGGTCCGCTTGTCGGTGCCGATGATCAGTATGTTGAAGGCCTCGTCCTTGCTGAAGCCCGAGGCCCCGGCATCGCCCACGTCCTGGGTCGTGACGTTTCCTTCGAGGTGCTTGAGGTAGGCGTACCCGGCGGCGGAGAGGGCCACCAGGACGAAGGCCATCGAGCCGCCGGTCCAGTACAGGAACCGCTTCGTCCTCGGCTTCCGCTTGTTCCGCGCCCCCCGGCGGCCGGGCGGGTCGGCGGGGGCGCCGCGGCGTCTGCGCGGCGCCGGAAGTTCGGCGGGTGACTCCGTACGGCCGGGTGTACGGGTGTCCCGGTCCGGGCGCTCCCGCGCCGGGCCCCGATCCCCGTCCTCCCGGACCGGACCCCGCGGGCTCGGTACACCCGTACGTCCCGGTCGCGGCGTGGAAGGGGTCAGTCGCAGCTCGTACTCCCCGGTGCGCGGATTGAGCACCCACTGATCTGCGGGGTCGATGTCGTCCGCCCGCCCACGGCCTTGCGCGTCCACGGTTGTCGAAGTCCTCCGTCGGGGCCACGCGGCGCCTTCCCCCTGAAGGCGCTCAAGTCTCCTGCTGGGTGCCACCGGACACGGGACGCCGAGATCGCCCGATCCGGTACACCGGATCGCTCACCCTATCCGTCCGGGTCGATACCGGGCCCAGGTGGTGGAACTTTTAACGTCCGTGACTCAGGCAATCAATGCAAAACATCAGAAAAGTGTCGCTCGTCTTGGCCACGGCCCTACACAGCGCGCCGATTCGGCCGGCGTCCGCACGGCACGAGGCCCGGCCCGATCGCCTCCCGCCGGGATGCGGACCGCACCCGGGGCGTGCAGCGTGGGGGAGTGGTGCAGTCGAGGAGTGTGGCGTGGATCCCCGCCGGCGTCATCGTGCTGGCGGTCGTCGTCGACCTGGTCACCCCGCACGAGGTGACCACGGCGCCGCTGCTCATCGCCGCACCCGTCTTCGCCGGACCGCTCCTGCGCCCCCGGGGCATCATCCTGACCGGGCTCGCCTCGATGGCCGTCCACGCCATCCTCACCCGGGTCGACGGCACCTTCGACTGGCGCCGCGGACTGGCCAACCAGGTCACCCTGCTGGCCGTGACCTGGCTGGCGATCTTCATCAGCCGCCGCCTGGACCGCCAGTACGCGCACACCGTGCGCGCCAGGCAGGTGGCGGCCGTCGCCCAGCGGGCCGTCCTGCCCGACCCGCCCGCGCGGATCGGAGCCCTGCGGGTGGCAGCACGCTACGTGCCCGCCGAGGACGAGGCGCTCATCGGAGGCGACCTCTACGTCGTCCAGCACACCCCGCACGGCATCCGCGCCTTCATCGGCGACGTACGGGGCAAGGGCCTCGGCGCCGTCAGCGCCGTCTGCTCCGACCTCGGGGCCTTCCGGTACGCCGCCGACGAGGCCGAGGACCTCGACGCCCTGGTCGGCGCCATGGAACGAGCCCTCACCCGGGAAAGCGACCGCCGCGGCGGCCTGGAACGGGTGGAAGGCTTCACGACCGGTCTCTTCGCCGAGTTCGCCGCCGATCTGTCGTCCGTACGCCTCATCAACCGCGGCCATCCCCCACCGGTGCTGCTCGACGCGGCCGGCACGGCCACGCTGCTCGAACCCTCCGAGGAAGCACCGCCGCTGGGCATCGACGCGCTGCGGGACTGGACCGCGCCCGTCGACGCCTTCCCCTTCCCGCCCGGCGCCACCCTCGTCCTGTACACCGACGGCGTCAGCGAATCCCGCGACCGCGACGGGACGTTCTACGACGCGGCCCAGCGACTGCCCGTCCTCGCCCGGCGCCGCATCGCCCTGGGGGACCCCATCGGGCCGGGGCACCTCCTCGACGTGCTGATCCGCGACGTCCGCCGGCACACCGGTGACCGGCCGCAGGACGACCAGGCCCTGCTCGCCCTGCACCGTCCCCCGGAGGCAAGTTTTCGCTGACACGGGGTTTCGGCCTCCGGCTCCCGGTCACCCGACATCCGGAGACGAAAACACGCAACCGGCCACCGGAAGTGGGAACCATGGAGAACTGGCGCACACGAGCGGCTTGCCGCGAGGAGGACCCGGACCTCTTCTTCCCGATCGGAAGCACCGGGCCCGCACTCCACCAGACCGAGGAGGCGAAGGCGGTCTGCAACGCCTGCCCCGTCCGGGAGGAGTGCCTTCGGTGGGCCCTGGAGAACAACCAGGACTCGGGGGTGTGGGGCGGCCTCGCCGAGGACGAACGCCGGGCGTTCAAGCGCCGCGACCGCCGCAGGGCCGGCCAGCGCGCCTGACGGCCGCGGTCCGTGCCGGGGCGACCGGGGAACCGGCGCGACCGGCGGGACCGGTGCGGTCGGGGGCCCGGTGCGTCCGGGCCCTCCGGCGCGTTCCGGCCGCCCGGATGCCGTGTACGGCCGGGGAGCGGGTACACGAGGAGCCATGGACCTCAACGCCTGGCTCGTCATCGGCGCCGTCGCCGCGCTGCTCACCATGGGTGTCGCCGCCGTCCTGCTCGTACGCGTCGTGCGCGCCCGCAAGCTCCTGACCGAGGCCGGGATACCGCTCCGGTCCAAGGCCCTGTTCTGGGCGGCGCTGATCTACACGGTCTCGCCGGTCGACCTCATCCCCGACCCCGTCTACCTCGACGACATCGGCTTCCTCCTCGTCGCCCTGCGCTCCCTGCACTCGGCCGCGAGCGCGGCCGGCCTCGGGGAACGGGTGCGCGGAAGCCGTCGCCCCAAGGCCCTGCCGACGACGACTCCGGACGGCGGCTGAGCGGGCCCCGGCGGCCACCGGAAACCGGCGGCGCGGGGACGGCAACCTTTGGACGGCCGGGGGCGACTGACGTACGCACACCTTCACCCGCCCCCGGCCGAAAGTGCGTACCGTGAACCCCACATCCGCTCTTGCCCGTTCCCCCCACGCCCGAGGCAGGCGTCCGCGGTCCCCCCGGACCCGCGTTCTGGTCAGTTCGCTGGCCGCCGGTCTGCTCGCCGCCGCCGGCCTCGTCGCCGCGGGCCAGACCTCGCACGCCGCGACCCTGCGGCAGGCCGAGGCGCTGGACCGGGGAGTCGTCAGCGTGCACACCGACAGCGGCAACCTGATCAGCTGGCGGTGGCTCGGCACCGACCCGGACGCCGTCGCGTTCAACGTCTACCGGGCCGGTACCAAGGTCAACGCCACCCCCGTCACCGGCTCGACCAACTACTTCCACGCCGGCGCGCCCGCCACCGCGGACTACACCGTCCGCGCGGTGGTCGGCGGCGTCGAACAGAGCGACTCCGTCCACGCCGTCCAGTTCCGCACCGGATACAAGGACGTGCCCATCAGCCCGCCCGCCGGAGGCACCACCCCGGACGGCGTCTCCTACACCTACGAGGCCAACGACGTCTCCGTGGGCGATCTCGACGGCGACGGAGCCCTCGACTTCGTCCTCAAGTGGCAGCCCACCAACGCCAAGGACAACTCCCAGTCGGGCTACACCGGCAACACCGTCGTCGACGGGATCAAGCTCGACGGCACCCGGCTCTGGCGCATTGACCTGGGCCGCAACATCCGTTCCGGCGCGCACTACACGCAGTTCCAGGTGTACGACTACGACGGTGACGGCGAGGCCGAAGTCGCCATGAAGACCTCGGACGGCACGGTCGACGGCAGGGGGACCACCCTCGGCAGTGCCTCCGCCGACCACCGCAACTCCTCGGGGTACGTCCTCACCGGGCCCGAGTACCTGACCATGTTCAACGGCCGGACCGGTGCGGCCATGGGCTCCGTCGACTACGTTCCCGCGCGCGGCACGGTCTCCTCGTGGGGCGACTCGTACGGCAACCGGGTCGACCGCTTCCTCGCCGGAACCGCCTACCTCGACGGCTCCCGGCCCTCCCTCATCATGGCGCGCGGCTACTACACGCGTTCCGTCATCGCCGCCTGGGACTGGCGGGGCGGCGCGTTCACCCGGCGGTGGACCTTCGACACCAACAGCTCCACCAACTCCGGGCGCGGATACGACGGCCAGGGCAACCACCAGCTCTCCGTGGCCGACGTCGACGCCGACGGCAAGGACGAGATCGTGTACGGCTCCATGGCCGTGGACGACAACGGCGCCGCCCTGTGGACCACGAAGAACGGCCACGGAGACGCCCAGCACGTCGGCGACCTCGACCCGTCCCGACCGGGCCTGGAGGAGTTCAAGGTGGACGAGGACAGCTCCAAGCCCTCGTCCTGGATGGCCGACGCGCGCACCGGGCAGATCCTGTGGTCGACCCCGGCCGACGGCGACAACGGCCGGGGCGTCTCGGGAGACATCTGGTCCGGCAGCCTCGGCGCCGAGTCCTGGTCCTCGGCGGCCGACGGCGTCCGCAACCCCTCCGGTGCCGTGGTCGCCACCCGCAAGCCGTCCAGCACCAACTTCCTGACCTGGTGGGACGGCGACACCACCCGCGAACTGCTCGACTCCACCCACATCGACAAGTACGGCACCTCGTCCGACACCCGACTGCTGACCGGCGCCTCCGTCCATGCCAACAACGGCACGAAGGCCACCCCCGCCCTCTCCGGCGACCTCTTCGGCGACTGGCGGGAAGAGGTCGTCTGGCCGACGACCAACAACACCGCCCTGCGGATCTACTCCACGCCGTACGAGACCACCACCAAGATCACCACACTGCTCCACGACACCCAGTACCGCACCGCGCTGGCCTGGCAGAACACCGCGTACAACCAGCCTCCGCACCCGAGCTTCGCCATCGGCAGCGGCATGGCGACGGCCCCCCGGCCCGCCATCACCACACCGTAGAACGGTGACGCGCCTTCCCCGGCGCGCACGGAGGCGCGGCTGCGGGCTTGCCCCACCCGCAGCCGCACCTCCGGTCCGAGCCGGGTCGGGGAGGACGTGGGGAGAACGTCCGCCCGGCCCGGTCCCGGGTGTACCGGCTCCCCCGTGTGCGCTCCTCAGCGCCCGACCGTCGCCACGACCACCTTCCCGCCGCCCTCCCGGCTCCGTACCTGCACGTCATGGGCGAGGCGCCGGATCATGGGCCAGCCGAAGCCACCGGTGCGCCCCGTGAGGTCGGGGGTGCGGTCCTGGGGATGGGCCGAACTGTCGTCGGAGACCCGGACCTGCAGAGCGCGGCGATCAGCGGCGAGCCGGAGCGCGGAGACGCCACCGGCGTGGCGGATCGCGTTGGTCACCAGCTCCGACACGAGCAGGATCAGGTTCTGCACCGTGTCCGCGCGGGGCGGCGGATCGAGACGTTCGAGGAAGGCGGCGATCGCGTCACGGGCCTCGGCGGCCCGCAGCGGCCTGCAGACGAATTCGACGCGTGTGTCGGTGGAAGTCGAGTCTTTCATCTGAACGTGGTGGCGCATATGAATTACCCCGTCAAGTGAATTCCGTGGTCAATCCTGCATGTACCCCGGAGAAAACGGTTCAAGGACGGCTTTCCTTGATCGATTGCAGAAAATGATCGGAGAGGGGCGGGGCGCGTGGACCCCTTGGCCTGGAGCCTGGCCCGGGTTGCCCCCGAGGCTCGTCCCGCGTGGCCCTCGGGGCTTGTCATGCCTGCTCGGAGAGGCTCTGGCGAGGGCGGGGCGATTCCGTCGGGGTGAGGCTCGGGGGCGGGAGGTGTGACCCGCCGAAGTCCGGGCACATGAGTGGTCGGAGGTTGATAATCATGGTCCCGCTTCTTCTCGTCCTGCTTCTCGCTCTCATTCTCTTCGGCGCCGGATTCGCGCTGAAGGCGTTGTGGTGGATCGCCGTGATCGTGCTGGTGGTGTGGCTGCTGGGCTTTGTCATCCGCCCGGCATCCAGTGGCCGGAAGGGACGCTGGTACCGCTGGTGAATTCGCCCCGCCCTTTTCGGCGGGACGGATTTCTGACCCACTGCCGGCTTGCGGGCGGCCCCGGTGACATGACGTCACCGGGGCCGCCCGCGTTCCGGTGCACAACCGGACCGCATCCTCGCCCCGGACGTGTTCCGCCGCTCACGCGGCCGGTGTGAGCAGCTCGGCCGGGCGTGCCGCGAACGCGGTGACGCGCTCGCGGTCCGGCCCGCTCGGGGCGACGCGGTAACCGTGCCGGATTCCGTGGAAGGTGGCGGTGACCGCGTGCCACTGGGCCCACCGCCGGACACGCTCACGATCGAATCCCGCCGCCTCCGTGTAGATGTCCAGGACGCGCTCCACGGCCCGGCTCGGGTCGTCCGACTCCATGAACGAGCGGGCGCGTGACGTGAGGAGGGTCCCCCGTCGTAGGCGGGATCGCCCGGGTGCCCCTTCGGGCCGACGGCCGGCCACGGTTCCCTCTCGGCCCGCAGGGACGTTCCTGCCGTGCAGGTCGCGGTGGACGACCGTGTCCGGCTGCTCCGGGCCGAGTTCCCGGACGGTGGCCCGGCGTGGCCGGTGACCCGGCCGGGCAGCGTGTGGGGGAGCCGTTCGGTGTCGGAGCGCAACTCCTCCTCCCCGTCGTCAGCCCGCTCCCGCAGCCGGGGCGGACCGGCCTGGGCGGGGACGGCGAGCCGGCGGCTGATCTCCGCGGCGACGGCCGCGACCGTGTCGTCGTCCCCGGACTCGGCGAGGTTCGACGTCCCCACACGTTCGAGGAGCATCGCGAAGCGTGCGTCGTCCCGTCGGTGGAGCAGCACGGCGCCGCGGTCGCCCCACGCCGCGAGGCCGTCCGGCTCGTGGAACTTGCCCGGGTGCGGGAAGGACACCTTGACCATGGCGGCTCCCTCGGCGCACCCCCGTACCGGGAGGACGACTCCGACGCCGCCGTGCGTGATCGTCCCGTCCGGGGAGCAGCTCCAGCGGTCGAGCAACTCCTCGACGAGCGAGGGGAGTGTGCTGATCCAGGCCGCTCCGGCGGCGCCCTCGCGTCCGACGGTGGCGCGGGCGAAGGCGTCCGGAATCGTGAGTATCCAGTCAGGCCAGTGCTCCGACCGCATGGGCTCCCCGGCTTGGGCTGTGTCGGTGGGAGGGTGTCCGCCCCGGTGGATACCCGTTTCGCCGCGGACGGGCGCGCGACGACAGCCGAGAACGAAAACGACCCCGCCATGGACTGGCCGCAGGGGTGGTACTCCGCCCGGTGCGACGAAAACGGGGAGCGCGAGAGGGCGTCGGGATCGCCACGCTCGTCAACCCAGGTCGGTCCATCGCATCGACCTGGAAGACGCCGGCCTCGAAGGACGCCGGCCGTGAAGGACAGCGGCCTCGAAGGATACCGACCCCGAAGGACGCCGGCCCCGAAGGACACCGGCCTCGGTGCCGCACGGTTGCGAGGATGAACGGAAGGGCGCGGTGCGCGCCGGTGAAGCTTCCACTTCCCGCACGCCGCCCGCGCGGCCGACCGATGCCCCCCGACGGGGTTCGACCTGGTGGCGGCCGGTGGTGGGCGGCCCGGTCCGCCCACCTCCCCGAAGTCGTCGACCGATCTCTGCTGCATCTCTTGACGGCCCCGGACCCTCCTCCTACGGTATGCGCCGGGAGAGCGCTCTCTCCGAGTTCCGTTTCTGGGAACAGTTTCTGACGGACCTTCACGCATTCCGACGGGCGGGGTGTGCGGTTGGGTGGGAGAGCGCTCTCTCACAGGGTGGTCCGCCGTTCGGCGGGCCGCGGTGTGCGTTCCGAGAAGGAGCAGCGACGTATGAGATTCAGATCCGGCCGAGCCGCGGCGGCAGTGGTGGCAGGCGTCCTCGCCATCCCCGTCCTGGGAGCTCCGGCGTTCGGTGCGGACGCGCCGGTCCTGCTGTCGCAGGGCCGTACCGTGACGGCATCCTCGGAGGAGAACGGCGGCACCACGGCCGCGAAGGCGGTCGACGGCGACACCGGCACCCGCTGGTCCAGCGCCGCGTCCGACAACCAGTGGATACAGGTCGACCTCGGCTCCTCGTCCAACGTCAGCAAGGTGGTGCTCAACTGGGAGGCCGCCTACGCGAAGGGATACCGCGTCCAGGTCTCCGCGGACGGTTCCAACTGGAGCGACCTGCGCACGGTGACGGACGGGGACGGCGGCACCGACACCCTCGACGTCAGCGGCACCGGCCGCTACGTACGGGTGCAGGGCACCGTGCGGGCGACCGCGTACGGCTACTCGCTCTGGGAGTTCCAGGTCTTCGGCTCCGCTGGGGGGACCGTCGACCCGGGCACCGGTACCGGCCAGTGCGGCACGGCCAACGCCGCGCTGAACCGTACGGCGACCGCCTCCTCCGTGGAGAACGCCGGCACCCCGGCCTCCGCCGCCTTCGACGGCAACGGCGCGACCCGCTGGGCGAGTCAGGCGACCGACACCCAGTGGATCCAGGTGGACCTCGGTGCGGTCAAGGACATCTGTCAGGTGGACCTCGCGTGGGAGGCGGCCTACGGCAAGGACTTCACCATCCGGGCGTCCACGGACGGCACCACCTTCACCGAGCTGAAGAAGGTGACCGGCGCCACCGGCGGAAACGCCTCGTACCAGGTCCAGGGTTCGGGCCGCTACCTCCGCATCGCGGGTACGGCCCGGGGCACCGGGTACGGCTACTCCCTCTGGGAAGCGGCCGTCCACGTGAAGGACGGCTCCACTCCGCCCGTGCAGGGCGGCGGTGACCTCGGCCCCAACGTCAAGGTCTTCGACCCCTCGATGCCGGCCGCCACCGTCCAGCAGCAGATCGACACGATCTACAAGCAGCAGGAGTCCGCGCAGTTCGGCGAGGGCCGCTACGCGCTGGTCTTCAAGCCCGGCAGCTACGACGTCAACGTCAACACCGGCTTCTACACCTCGGTGCACGGCCTCGGGAAGAACCCCGACGACGTGACTGTCAAGGGAGTCAGCGTCGACGCCGGCTGGTTCAACGGCAACGCGACGCAGAACTTCTGGCGCTCCACGGAGAACCTCTCCATCGCCCCGTACGACGGCACCAACCGCTGGGCGGTCGCCCAGGCCGCTCCGTTCCGCCGGATGCACGTCAAGGGCGGGCTCAACCTCGCTCCCTCCGGCTACGGCTGGGCGAGCGGCGGGTACATCGCCGACTCCAAGATCGACGGCACGGTCGGCCCGTACTCGCAGCAGCAGTGGTACACCCGTGACAGCTCCATCGGCGGCTGGACCAACTCCGTCTGGAACATGGTCTTCTCGGGGACCGAGGGCGCGCCGGCGACCTCCTTCCCGGAGCCCCGCTACACCACGCTGGACACCACCCCGGTCAGCCGCGAGAAGCCATACCTCTACCTCGACGGCAACACCTACAAGGTCTTCGTGCCCTCCAAGCGGGTCAACGCGCGGGGCGTGAGCTGGGCCAACGGATCGACCCCCGGTACCTCGATCGGGCTCGACCAGTTCTACGTGGCCAAGCCGGGCGTCTCCGCCGCCACCATCAACCAGGCGCTCGCGCAGGGCCTCCACCTGCTCTTCACCCCGGGCGTCTACCACCTCGACCGCACCATCGAGGTCAACCGTGCCGACACGGTGGTCCTGGGCCTCGGCCTCGCCACTCTCGTGCCGGACAACGGCGTCACCGCGATGAAGGTCGCCGACGTCGACGGGGTCAAGCTCGCGAGCTTCCTGATCGACGCGGGCACCACCAACTCGCCCACCCTGCTGGAGTTCGGCAAGCAGGGCACGCACACGGACCACGCGACCAACCCGTCCTCGATGCAGGACGTGTTCGTGCGGGTGGGTGGCCAGTTCGCGGGCAAGGCCACGACGGCCGTCGAGATCTACAGCGACGACACGCTCATCGACCACACCTGGATCTGGCGGGCCGACCACGGCTCCGGCGTCGGCTGGAACGTGAACGCCGCCGACAACGGGCTGCTCGTCCACGGCGACGACGTACTCGCCACCGGCCTCTTCGTCGAGCACTTCAAGAAGTACGACGTCGAGTGGTTCGGCGAGCGCGGACGGACGATCTTCTTCCAGAACGAGAAGGCGTACGACGTCCCGAGCCAGGCCGAGTGGATGGACGGCACCAGCAAGGGGTACGCCGGCTACAAGGTCGACAACGCCGTCAACGCGCACGAGGCCTGGGGCGTGGGCAGTTACTGCGCCTTCACCCTGCCGGGCATCGAGGTGGACCGCGGCTTCCAGGTCCCGGTGAAGCCGGGCGTGAGGTTCCACAGCATCCTGACCGTCTCGCTCGGCGGGGCCGGGCGCTACAACCACGTCATCAACGACACGGGCGCCCCGGCGTTCGGAACGGACACCGTTCCGTCCATGGTCACCAACTTCTCCGGCTGACAGCCGGGTAGTGGGTGCGGGTCATCGGCCTCAGGGCCGGTGACCCGGCGAGGCGGGTACCGGACGGCGGTCCGGTACCCGCCTCGCGTACGTTCGCTCACCCGGCGGACGGGACGGAGCGGGCGGTGGTCAGATGGCGGCGGCCTGCGAGGACCGGTCGGCGGGCGGACATCCGCGGACGCGGGTCAGCGGCCCTTCGGGCTCAGCCCGCTTTGCAGGAGACCGTGGGCCAAGCCGTGGAGCCGTTGGTCTGGATCGTCACTCCCCAGTTGTTGCCGCTGCCGTTGGGCTTGGCCGTCAGCACCTGCGCGCTGGGGTAGGAGGCGGCGATGTTCCACGTGGCGATGATCTTCTCGGGGGACGGGACGTTCATGGTGACGGTCCAGTTGCTGGACCCGGTGACCGAGACACTCAGGTTGTAGCGGTCGCTCCACTGCTGCCCCGCCGACAGGACCGCCGAGCAACCGCCGCCCGTGCCACCTCCGTCGCCGTTCCCGTCGGGCGCCACCGCGCGCCCCGTCTGCGGGGAGATCATGCCGGCGCACAGCCCGCGGGCTGCCAGCCCCTGGGCGATGCGCGGAATCGCGGCGAGGGTGGCGGCCGGCCACTCGTGCATGAGGATGATCTGGCCGTTGGTGAGCCGCCCGGCCGCCTGCACGATCGCGTCGGTACTGGCGCCGTTCCAGTCCTGCGAGTCGACGTCCCAGATCACCTGCGTCAAGCCGTACTTGGCTTCGACGGCCTGCAGCGTCGCGTTGGTCTCACCGTACGGGGGACGGAAGAGCTTGGGCGTCCCGCCGCCCGCCGCGGCGATGGCCTGCTGGGTCCGGGAGACCTCCGAGTCCATCTGCGCCTGGCTCTGCTGGATCAGGTGCGGGTGGGTGTAGCTGTGGTTGCCGACCCACATGCCCGCGTCGACCTCCGCCTTCACCTGGGCCGGGTAGGAGGCCGCGAACTGGCCTTCGTTGAACATGGTCGCCCGGAGCCCGTTCTGCTTCAGGGCGTTGAGCACGGCGGGCGTGTGGTCGTTCGAGGGGCCGTCGTCGAAGGTCAGCCCGACATAGCCGTTACAGGTGGCGGCGTACGACGGCGAGGCGACGGTCGCCAGGGCGGCGACGGTGGTCAGCGCCGTCATGACCGCCGCGAGGCCGGTGGCCAGGCCGCGAGACGAGGCGATCGAGTGGGTGGTTCGCATGGGTTCCTCCGTGGGGGAAGGCGACTGCGGCGCCCAGCCATGCCGGAAGGCCGTCTCCTGGGACGGTGAAGAGCGTCAAGTCCGCTCCCGTTGAGCGGAGTTCGGACGAGACGCGTGGATCGACCGGCGTGGGTGCTGGATACGGCGAACAGTGTTGACGCGGCTCCCTGGGCTGTCAATGGTTTCGACCGTGAGGGCGAAAGCTTCGAGCGGCCTCCTGCGATCGGCCCTGAGCGTTTCCCCAGTTGGGGTGATGTTTTCCGTGCGCACGGCGGAAAAATGTCGCGTGGAGTGTGGGGTGGTGCTCTCTACAGGGGGCGATCCAGGGTTGGGGAGAGCGAAAGTTTCGAAACTCTGTTGCGCCGCCCGAAGAGTGGTGTCGGGTGCCGGGTGCCGAACGCCCGCTGTCGGCACCGGCGGCGGGGGCGGGTGCGGGAAGGGGCACTCGCCGCGTCGGCGCTCTGGCGTCACCGCTCCACCGACGCGGGACGGGGCCACCCGATCGCGCCCCGAACCGGTGCCCGCCCGCAGGAGGGGCGGCCTGCACTACCGCGACACCTGTCGTCCCCGCCTCTTGGTGGGGGATCACGGCTCGACTGGACCGAGTCGGGGTTCGCCGGCCTGAACCACGTGGCTCCCACGGCACCGAGCGCCGTGCTCACGCCGAGCGGAGTGCTGCGATCAACGTCGACCCGCGCCCGGACCCCCCCGACGGGAGCCGAAGACCGGCGTCGCCCCCGGCTCTCCGATCCGCGACGGGACCGAGTCCCCCGCGGTGGCCGCCTTCCGCACGGGGGCGACCGGCGCCCCTTGCAGCCCCGCGAGCCGTTCGGCAGCGGAAGGATCCGACACACGGGTCCGTGACGCGCGACCTCGTGGGACGAGCGGAACGGCAGGTCGTTCAGGCAGGTTCCATGGTGGGGAAGAGGGCGTCCGCACAAGGCAGCAGGCGGAGAGCGCCACCGCGCCGTCCCCGGCCCCGTTCCGGCCCGACTCACCGGCGCCGAGTCGTTCCCGTCCGACCCACTGAGTGACGTGCATCGTGACATCGCAGGTCACGGGTCTGGTGTGGGTGACGATTCGGGGACTCGCGCCGGTCGGCGGCTGATGTCTGTGCCGTGGATCATCGGGCAGGCCCGGTTCCGACGGCCTGCGGGGTTCGGCTGCACCGTGACCGGCCCCCACCTACGATCCGTCAGCCGGGCGGCACGCCATGAGACCGCTGGGGCTGCGGAGATGCGGGAGCGACAGCGGATCACGGCCCGCCGGAGCGAACTGGACGCCCCCGCCGCGCGGTTGACCGAGCGGCTGCAGGAGGTGCGGGTCGAGTGGGAGGAGCTGGCCCTCGCGGAGCTGGTGTTGAATCGCTTGGCCGAGCAGGCCCAGGCCGATGCCGAGGCGGTCGCTCCGGTATCGGCGAAGGCGGCCGGGCGGGCGGTACTGCTGATCCCGCACCGCAACGACGCGGCCGACGGGGATGCGCTGCCGTGCGACCACCGCAAGATTCTGGCGATCGTGCGGGAGGCGGACGGTCCGGTGCAGGCCAGGGCGGTGGCGAGCGGCTGGCCTGGACGCGCCGGTGCGCGACGGGCTGGAGCCGCTGCGGGCGAAGATGACCAAGCCCGCCGACCGCGTCCGGCTGCAGAAGCGCCCTGACGGGCGGTTCACCGCACGTCCATACCCGGGCGTGGCCGGGGAGCCTGCAATCGTCATCCGACAGGACTCGCCCGGTTCCCCACCGGCTTGACGCATGCCTATATCGGAATATGATTTCTCCCATGGCACGAGCAGCGACGACGTCGGACGTCTTCAACGCGATCGCCGAGCCGCAGCGCCGGGACATCCTGGCGCTGCTGCGGGCGGGTGAGCGGCCGGTGACCGACCTGGCCCGGGAGCTGGGGATGAGTCAGCCGGGAGCGTCCAAGCACCTGCGGGTGCTCCGGGAGGTGGGGCTGGTACGGGTCCGCGGGGCGGGCAAGCAGCGCCTCTACGGCTTGGACGCCAGCGGGCTGCGGCCGGTCCATGAGTGGGTCGGCGGATTCGAGCGGTTCTGGAACGAGAGTTTCGACCGGCTGGACACCTACGTGCAGGACCTCAAGCAGACCCAACAGGAGGAATGACCGATGGCAGGGGCAAGGCAAGAATCGCGGGCGGAGCCGGCGACGGCCGACCGGGAGATCGTGATCTCCAGGGTCATCGACGCCCCGCGGGAGCTGGTGTTCGAAGCTTTCACCGAGGTCCGGCACCTGTCGCGGTGGTGGGGGCCGGAGGGGTTCACCACCACCACGCAGTCGTTCGAGTTCCGCGTCGGCGCGGAGTGGGACTTCGTGATGCACGGACCGGACGGGACCGACTACAGCGAGTGGATCTCCTGGACCGAGATCGTCGCGCCGGAGCGGATCGAGTTTCTCCATGGTGAGTCCCGCGGCGACCCGAACGCCTTCGAGTCGGTCCTGACGTTCGAGCCCGACGGCGCGGCGACCCGGATCGAGATGCGCACGGTGTTCCCCACCAAGGAACTGCGCGACGAGGCGGTCGAGAAGTACCACGCGATCGAGGGCGGTCGGCAGACCCTGAGCAACCTGGCTGCCTATGTCACCGACCTCGCGGGGAAGGGAGCGGAGGGCTGATGGCCGGGAAGGTGTTCTTCAGCGTGTCGATGTCGCTGGACGGGTTCATCGCGCCCGAGTCCTCCGAGGACTTGATGGGGCAGCAGTGGATGGAACTGCAGCAGTGGATCTTCCCGCTGCGGTTCTTCCGGGAGAACCTGAAGCTCGGTGAGGGCGGCAAGGAAGGGCGCGACAACGACATCGCGCGGAATACGTTCGAGCGCACCGGCGCGAGCGTCATGGGCAAGCGCATGTTCGACGCCGGCGAGCGGATGTGGCCGGAGGAGGCGCCCTTCCACACGCCGGTGTTCGTCGTGACGCACGAGAAGCGTGACCCCTGGGAGCGGCCCGGCGGCACCACGTTCCATTTCGTCAACGACGGCATCGAGACCGCGCTCGACCAGGCCCGCGAGGCCGCCGGCGACCGCGACGTCCGCATCGCGGGCGGCGGCGCGACGATCCTGGAGTACGTGAACGCGGGCCTGGTCGACGAGTTCTCGATCGCGCTGTCACCGGTGCTGTTCGGCGCCGGCATCCGCCTGTTCGACGGCGTGGACGCGTCCAGGGTCGCTCTGGAGCCGGTCCGTTCGGAGCCGTCGTCGCGGGTGACGCACCTGACCTACGCCGTGCACCCACGGTAACCGCGCCACCGCTCCACCCCAGCGAGTCGAGCACCCGCGGCGCACCCGCTTGAATCAGCAGGCCATCGCGGCCGGCTGCGAATGGTCGCATAACGTGCCTGCCCTCAGAGGCGGTTGAGCTTGGTGGGAAGAGAAACATCTGTCTCACCGAGGGTCCTGAGGGCCTGGTCCGCACCGCCCGCCTGCCGCTGTCGAGCGCCACCCTGAACCAACTTGTCTCGCCGACCTGATACGCGGCCACCTGAGGGAGATGGGCTCGCGGTGGCGGGCCTGTGGCGGGCCTTGTCCGCGGGAAAGATCGCGGGGATCGTGCTGGCTGTCCAGCGCTGTGACCGGCGGCCCGGCGGCCCGGCGGCCCGGCGATCTGGCGGGCCGGAACGGGGTGCACCGCACCACCGCCACCCGCCGGGCGCGGGAAGTCGTCGGTCTGTCGGCTGCCCGCGCCCCGCGTCTGGGACCGCGCGCTGAGGAAGATTGCCCGAAAGGGTGGCGGGGTGGTGCTGCGGGACGGCTCCCTGATACGCACCCGGCGCACCGGAACCGAGAAGCGGAAGAACTATTCGGGCAAGCACCAATGCCACGGCCTGCTCGTGATCGCTCTCACCGACGACTGCGGCCGACGGGTACGGGTCTTTGCGGTGCGGCCCGGACGGTCCTCGGAGATCACCGCCTGCCGCCAGGACGGACTCACCGTTCACCTGCGGGCGGCCGGTCTCGGCGCGATCGCCGACCTGGGGTTCGTCGGACTCGATGACGCCGGTCCGGACGCCGACCCGGCGGTGATCGCCGGCTACGAGGCCGCCCGCCGACGGCCCCTGATCCGCAGTCGGGAGCCTTCCAGCAAGGCGTTGGCCGCAGTGCGGGCCCCTGTCGAGCACGGCTTCGCCCCTCTCAAGAACGGGCGTGTCCTCGGCAAGGTCCGCACGGATCCGAGGTGGGCGACTGCGCTGCTGCGGGCCCTGCTGGTGCTGACGACCAGGAACTCGCCCGTTGACGGACGATCTTGTCGGTGGACTACCGCTCCGGACCTGCCCGAGCCTCCCGACGCTACGCACACCAGGTCATCTGACGTGCAGTTTTCACCATGCACCGTGCTCACTGGTACCGACCCGTTCGATCCCCCAGGTCGCAAGGTCCTGGTCCGCGCGGATGGCCGCCCGATCGCCCGGCTCGCCGAAATCATCCCCCGTCCCGTCAGTCGGAACCGCCCGTAGAGCTGGGCTCCGCCCACCGAGGTCCGTGCCGGCCGCGCAACCGGCAGGGCGCAACCGCTCAGGGCGCGACCGGTCGGAGCGGGGCCGTGCGAGGGCGGAGGCATGAGAGGGCGGACCAGGACGGGGGGCCGACCGCGACACGGTGAACCGTGGGCTCGGACGTACGTCCCCTCGTGGCGAGTGCCCCTGTGCCACCCGCCGCTTGCGGTGCCAGAGATCGCCGACAGATTGGCTCAATCGCTCCTTGTGGGGGAGTTCCCCGGGGGAAACGACTCGCCCCGCATCGAGGGCGCGACGGAAAGGGAATGTCATCCTCCGCCCTCCGCGCCCGTTCGCCCGCGCGGCGAGGCTGCGGGGGTTCGTTTCCACGAGGTGAACGGTACGCCGTCGAACCACAAATTTCTATCGTTGAAAATTTTCCGTGCACGACCGTTGTGAGGGGGCGGGGGGCTGTGGCTCAATGATCGACCATGTGCTGTGCCTCGCCGATCCGAGGCACTCGGCTCCTTCGTGAGGACGATGCCATGAGACGACAACTACCGCGCCGACGTGCGGCTTTGACCACGATCGCCTGCGCGGCGGCGCTGGCGATGCCCCTCGGTATCACCATGGTCCCGGCGGCTGCCGCGACTCCCGCCGCCCACTCGACGTCCGGTGACACGGCGCCGGCGTTCGCATCCGAGAACCCGGCCACGCTGGTTCACGGACTCAAGGGCGAGTACTACGCCATGTCCGCCCCGGGGGCGCGCGACTTCGCCAAGCTCGGGGGCACCGCCCTGGACCCGGACATCAACTTCTCCAATCTCACGAGCGCTTTCCAGTCGGCCACCGGCCAGTCCGAGAACACCACCGCGCGGTGGACCGGCCAGATCCAGGCTCCCGCGACCGGCGACTACACCTTCGCCGCCAGCGGTGACAACGGCTTCCGGCTCTTTATCGACGGCGTCGCGGTCATCGACCACTGGGTGGGCGACTGGGACGTCGAGCAGAAGAGCCGGCCGGTGCACCTGGTCGCGGGCGAACAGCACGACTTCAAGCTGGAGATGTTCCAGGACATCGGCGGCGCCAACATGTTCCTGCGCTGGTCGAGCCCGGCGCTCGCCCGGCAGATCGTCCCCGAGTCGGCGTTCACCCCGCCCGCGGATTACGAGGTCTACCCGGTCGCCCTGACCGTGGCCGAGGACGGCAAGCGCCTCCAGGCCACGTTCGACGGCAAGGTCGGCAACCTCGCCGCCGTGAAGGACCACCTCGTCGTCGAGGCGGACACCACGCCAATGCCGATCAAGTCCGTGGTCAAGTCGTCCGGCAAGGGCAACTCGCTCATCGTCACCCTGTCCGAGGCCATCCAGAAGGGCCAGAAGGTCAAGGTGGACTACGCCACCGAGGGCGGGCTCACCGTGGGTGGCGAGACCGTCCCCGACATCAGCCGCAGTGCCAAGAACCTGTCGACCCACCGCCTCACCACGGTCTGGGGCGACAAGCTCGACCGCACCAACCCGCTGCCCGAGTACCCGCGGCCGCAGCAGGTCCGCGACCGGTGGAAGAACCTCAACGGCACCTGGGAGTTCGCCGGGGCCGCCGCGGGCGAGAAGCCGGTCTTCGGCAAGAAGCTGGACGAGAAGATCACCGTGCCGTTCGCGGTGGAGTCCCAGCTCTCCGGTCTGGAGCGCCACGAGGACCACATGTTCTACCGCAAGCTCGTGACGGTTCCCAGGAACTGGTCCGTGGGCACGTCGGGCAAGGACAAGCGGCTGAAGCTCAACTTCGGCGCGGTCGACTACAACGCCACCGTCTTCGTCAATGGTACGAAGGTCGCCGAACACACCGGTGGTTACACCGCTTTCGACGCGGACATCACGGACGCCCTCAAGGGCACCGGCCAGCAGGAGATCATGGTCGCCGTCACCGACACCACCGGTGACAACCAGCCCAAGGGCAAGCAGTCCTCCAACCCCGGCGGCATCGAGTACACCGCCTCCTCCGGTATCTGGCAGACCGTCTGGATGGAGCCGGTCGCTCCCGCCTCGGTCGACTCGCTGACCACCACGCCGGACATCGACAGGAGCCGGCTCGCGGTCACCGTCAACGCGGAGAACGCCTCCGCCGGCGCCCGCGTCAAGGCAGTCGCCCGGGACGAGAAGGGCAAGGTCGTCGGCACCGTCACCGGTCCCGCCAACAGCGAACTCAGCCTGCCCGTGGCCAAGCAGCACCTGTGGTCGCCGGACGACCCGTACCTCTACGACCTCGACGTCACCCTGGTCGACGGCCGCTCCACGGACAGCGTGGACAGCTACTTCGGCATGCGGTCGCTGAAGGTGGAGAAGGTGGGCGGTTATCAGAAGCTCACCCTCAACGGGAAGCCGTTCTTCTCCCTCGCCCAGCTCGATCAGGGCTTCTACCCCGACGGTCTCTACACCCAGCCCAGCGACGCCGCCCTCGTCTTCGACCTGAAGTCGCAGAAGGACCTCGGCTTCAACGCCGTGCGCAAGCACATCAAGGTCGAGTCGCCCCGCTGGTACTACCACGCGGACCAGCTCGGACTCCTCGTCTGGCAGGACTTCGTCTCCGGTGGTATCAACAACGAAGCGGGCCAGGATGCCTTCGTCTCGCAGGCGCGGGAGGAGATGAAGCAGCTGCACAACTACCCCTCGATCGGCGGCTGGATCGTCTTCAACGAAGGCTGGGGCGAGTGGGACCGCACCGCCACCGGCAAGCTCACGGAGGCCGTCGAGGCCGCCGACCCCTCGCGTGTGGTCAACGCTCACAGTGGCGTGAACTGCTGTGCCTCGAAGGGGGACTCGGGCGCCGGAGACATCATCGACCACCACGACTACGGCAACAACGACCCCGCCTTCCCCGACGCCACCCGGGCGGCGATGGACGGCGAGCACGGCGGCTTCACCCTGCGCTCTCCTGGACACATGTGGCCGGGTGCGCCGACGGTGATCTACAGCGGGGTCGACGACAAGGCCGCGCTCACCGCCAAGTACGTCGAGAACACCGAGAAGTACTACCTCGAAGCGGCCGGTGCCGAGCTCTCCGGATCCGTCTACACCCAGGTCACCGACCTGGAGAACGAGCTGAACGGCCTGTGGACGTACGACCGTCGTGAGATCAAGGTCGACGCCGCGGCGGTCCGCGCGATCAACGAGAAGGTCATCGCGGCCGGCGCCGCAGCCGGCGAGCGCGACGAGGTGAAGGGCGGCGCCGCCTGGAACCTGGACGAGAACACCGGCACCGCCGCCGCAGACAGCGGCCCGAACCACGCTCCGCTCACCCTGACCGGTGGCGCCTCGTGGACGCCGGGCGTCACGGGTTCCGCGCTGAAGTTCTCGGGTGACGGCCAGTACGCGCAGACCGCGGGTCCGGTCGTGGACACCACGAAGGACTACTCGGTCTCCGCGTGGGTGACGCTGGACGAACTGCCCGGCAACTACGCCTCCGCCGTCAGTCAGGACGGCCGGCGCACCGAGAACCCGTTCTACCTCCAGTACGGGCAGGGTGCGTTCGCCTTCTCCCTGCCGGGCGGCAACCGCGCCCGCGCGGTGACCACCCCCGAACTGGGCAAGTGGTACCACCTGGTGGGCGTCCGTGAGGGCGACACCCTCTCGATCTACCTCGACGGCAAGCTCGCCGCGTCCGCCCCCGCCGGCGGCCCCGGTGACGTGAGCACCGGTCCGCTCTCCGTGGGCCGCGCCAAGTGGAACGGCAACCCGACCGACTTCTGGAACGGTTCGGTCGACCAGGTCGAGGTCTTCGACAAGGCGCTCGGCGCCGCTGACGTGAGCGCCCTGCACGACGCTCGGCAGTCCTGATCCGACGGTGGCCCGCCGGCGCGTCCACGGCGCCGGCGGGCCACTCCCGGCACGCGCCGGGACCCTTCCACGCGGCTTCCCTCCCCGCTCCCGCTCACCTGTCGTGACCCCATCGGCGCGAGCGCCCGGGCGCCGCGCCGGTGCTGTCGCGCGCCCGCGAGCGGTGGTACCCGGGCACGTGCGAGCCGGGCAAAAACCCCGTCTCTCGCCCCACGACACATTTTGGAAACGCATTCGTCGCGCTCTTGCCGTCGCGCCGGAGCCGCCTATATAACGTTGTAAACCGAGCCGCCGACAGGCCGCGCCGCCCCTCCCCACCCCTGTCCGTACCCACGGCCGGAGTCGAGGACAGGCAAACCGGCATCAGCCACGAACGAGCTGATGCTTCATCAAAAACCAGACCGCACGTGGTTCCGCGTGCCGTCGTCCCGCCCAAGGAGCGTCCCGCGCATGATGATCCAGCGCCGATCCCGTACCCTCGCCGCGGCCTGCGTGCTCGCCGCCACCGCCATGCTCGCCGCGGCCGGCTGCTCGAAGTCGGAGACCAACGACACCGCCGCCTCCGCCGACCCCGGCCAGGCCGCCCAGGAGGCCAAGACCCCGGAGAGCAGCTCGGGTTCCGGATGCTCCCTCCAGACCTACGGTGCGCCCCGGCTCGACCTCAAGAACGCGATCGTCGGCTTCTCGCAGTCGGAGAAGGAGGCCAACCCGTTCCGTATCGCCGAGACCCAGTCCATCAAGGACGAGGCGGCCAAAGTCGGCGTGAAGAAGCTGCTCACCACCAACGCCCAGTCCCAGCTGTCGAAGCAGATCAGCGACATCCAGGACATGCTCTCCCAGGGCGCGCAGTTCCTCATCGTGGCCCCGCTCAACTCGGACGGCCTGGAGCCCGCGCTGAAGGCCGCCGCGGCCAAGAAGGTTCCGGTCCTCACCGTCGACCGCAAGCTCAACGCCACCGCCTGCAAGGACTACGTGGCTTTCCTCGGCTCGGACTTCGTGGAGCAGGGCAAGCGCGCCGCCGACGCGATGATCGAGGCGACCGGCGGCAAGGGCAAGGTCGCCATCCTGCTCGGCGCCTCGGGCAACAACGTCACCACCGACCGGACCAAGGGGTTCGTGGACCAGCTCGCCGCCGAGGCGCCGGAGATGGAGATCGTGGCCCAGCAGACCGGCGAGTTCGCCCGTGACAAGGGCCAGCAGGTCATGGAGCAGCTCATCCAGTCGAAGCCCGGGATCACCGCCGTCTACGCCGAGAACGACGAGATGGGCCTCGGCGCCGTCACCGCGCTGAAGGCGGCCGGCAAGAAGCCGGGCAAGGATGTCAAGATCGTCTCGGTCGACGGTACCCGTAACGCCGTGCAGGCGGTCGTCAACGGCGAGTACAACGCCGTGATCGAGTCCAACCCGCGCTTCGGCCCGCTGGCCTTCCAGACCGCGCAGAAGCTCTACGCCGGCGAGGAGATCCCCGAGAACGTCATCATCTCGGACCGCGCGTACGACGAGACCAACGCCAAGGCGTCGGTCGGCGGCGCGTACTGACCCGCCGTCCCCCCCGGACGGCAACGGCTCTCCCGTGACCGCCGTGGCGCGGACCGTGCCACGGCGGCCGGGCTTCCTCCCCGCCGCGCACCGGTAGGGGGGAGCCTTCGCCCCGTACCCGCCCTTTCGGCACCTTGGAACTTGGAAGGCCAGGATTCATGGCACCACCCGAAGCAGCAACCCAGCCCCCCGAGCCCGTGACCTCCCGTCCGGGCCCCGCCCAGGACGCCGGCTCCGGCTCGGTCCTCGAAGCCCGCGGCGTCAGCAAGCGGTTCCCCGGCGTCGTCGCCCTGGACGACGTGTCGTTCGCCCTGCGGGCGGGGGAGACGCACGCCCTGGTCGGTGAGAACGGTGCCGGCAAGTCCACCCTCATCAAGGTGCTCACGGGGGTCTACCGGCCCGACGGCGGCGAACTCCGGATGAACGGCGCAGCCGTCCGCTTCGCGCGGCCCTTCGAGGCCCAGCAGGCCGGCATCTCCACCATCTACCAGGAGGTGAACCTCGTCCCGCTGATGAGCGTGGCGCGCAACATCTTCCTCGGCCGCGAGCCCAAGAACCGCTTCGGGATGATCGACTTCGCCCGGATGCACCGGGAGACGGCCGAGCTGCTCGACGGCTTCGGCGTCCGCGTCGACCCCAAGCGCCCGCTGAACACCCTCGGCATCGGCACCCAGCAGATGGTCGCCCTCGCCCGCGCCGTCTCGGTCAACGCCCAGGTCGTCATCATGGACGAGCCCACCTCCTCGCTGGAGCCGCGCGAGGTCGAGACGCTCTTCGGGGTCATCGCCAACCTCCGTGAGCGCGGCATCGCCGTCCTCTACGTCAGCCACCGCATGGACGAGCTCTACCGGATCTGCGACCGGGTCACCGTGCTCCGCGACGGACGCCACATCCACACCGGCGACCTCGCGGACCTCGACCGGATGCAGTTGGTGTCGATGATGCTCGGCCGGGACATGGCGGAGGTCAAGCGGTCGGGCCTCACCAACTTCACCGAGGGCGGCCACGACACCACCCGTACACCGGTGCTCACCGCCTCCGGTATCTCCAGCCGTCATCACCTCCACGACATCTCGCTGGAGTTGTACGGGGGCGAGGTGCTCGGACTCGGCGGCCTCCTCGGCTCCGGCCGCAGCGAGACGGCGAAGGCCCTCTCCGGCGCGCTGCCCGTCGACGCCGGAACCCTCACCGTCGACGGCAAGAGCCTCGGCCGCCTCACCCCCGCCGCCGCCATCAAGGCCGGGATCAGCCTCCTCCCCGAGGACCGCAAGGCCGAGGGCATCGTCCCCGGTCTGTCGGTGCGCGAGAACATCGTGCTCGCCGCGATGCCCCGGCTCTCCCGGGGCGGCGTCGTCTCCCGCGCCAAGCAGGAACGGGTCGTCGAGATCTTCATGCAGCGGTTGCGCATCAAGTGCTCCAGCCCCGAACAGAAGGTCGGCGAACTCTCCGGCGGCAACCAGCAGAAGGTGCTGCTCGCCCGCTGGCTCTGCCTGGAACCCAAGGTCCTGCTGCTCGACGAACCCACTCGGGGCATCGATGTCGGCGCCAAGGCGGAGGTGCAGAGCCTCATCGACGAACTCGCCGGCGAGGGTCTGGCGGTCCTGCTCATCTCCTCCGACATCGAGGAGCTCATCGAGGGCGCCGACCGCGTCGTCGTGCTGCGCGGCGGTGCGGTGGCGGGCGAACTCGCCGGGGACGAAGTGGCCGAGAGCCGACTGCTCGAAGTACTCGCCGACCACGCCCCGGACACGGCGCCGGCCGACGCGCAGGCCCCGCCGGAGAAGACCCCGGCAGCACAGGAGGAACCCCGATGACCCAGGCCACCCTTGCCCCGCCCGCACCGAGTCCACTGGCCCGCCTGCGCGACCCCGCCTGGTACCAGGAGTACGGCGTCTACGCGGCCGTCGGCGTGCTGCTGCTCTTCAACGCACTCTTCACCGACCACTTCATGACGACCGACAACCTGCGTACGCAGCTCGTCCAGGTCGCCCCGATCGTCATCGTCGCCCTGGGCATGGCCCTGGTCATCGGCACCGAGGGCGTCGACCTGTCCGTCGGCTCCACCATGGCGCTGGCGGCCGCCCTCCTGCCCCTCTACCTCGGATACGGACTGGTCCCGGCACTCGGCATCGCCCTGCTGGCCGGCGCGGTCGTCGGCGCGGTCAACGGATCGCTGGTCTCCCTCGTCGGACTCCAGCCCATCGTCGCCACCCTCGCGCTCTTCGTCGGCGGCCGGGGACTCGCCCTGGTGATCGCGGACGGCCAGCTCAAGCAGATCGTCAACCCCGACCTGCTCGCGCTCGGCACCGACTCCCTCCTCGGCGTCCCGCTGGTCGTGCTCATCGCCGCGGTCCTCGCCGTGGCCGTCGCCTTCCTGGTCCGGCGCACCACCTTCGGCCGCCAGATCGTGGCCGTCGGCGGCAACCGCACCGCCGCAGGACTCGCCGGACTGCCCGTCAAGCGCGTCCTCATCGGCGTTTACATGCTCTGCGGCGTGCTGGCCGCACTGGCCGGCGTGCTCGCCACGGCCCGGCTCACCGCCAGCGACCCGTCCTCGCTCGGCACCCTGATGGAGCTCTCCGCCATCACCGCCGTCGTCGTCGGAGGAACCCCGCTCACCGGCGGCTCCGTCCGCGTGCTCGGCACCGTCGCCGGGGCCCTGTTGATGCAGCTCCTGCGCGCCACCCTCGTCAAGCACGACCTGCCCGACTCCACCGCCCAGATCGCCCAGGCTGCCATCATCATCGCCGCCGTCTACGTCGCCCGGGAGCGCCGGTCCCGATGAACGAAACCTCCTCCGCCCCCGTGGCCCGGTCCGCGGCCCCGCACCCCGCCCCCGCTCCGGTCAAGGCCCCCGCGCCCCGTCCGCGGGACACCGCCGGGCGGCCCACCACCGGACAGCGCGTCGCCGACCTCCTCCAGCGCCAGGGCGTCCTCGTCGTCCTGCTCGCGGTGATCGTGGTCGCCTCCTTCATCTACCCGACCTTCCACAGCCTGGACAACGCCCGCGGCGTGACCGTGCAGGCGTCCTTCCTCGCCGTGGTCGCCCTCGGTATGACCATGGTCATCATCACCGGCGGCATCGACCTCTCCGTCGGCTCCGTCTTCGCGCTCGGCGGCGTACTCGCCGCATGGGCCTCGCAGTACGGGTTCCTGCCCGCGCTCCTCGTACCGCTCGTGGTCTGCTCCGCGATCGGCCTGCTCAACGGATTCCTCATCGCCCGCGCCGGGATGGCCCCCTTCATCGTCACCCTGGCCACCCTGCTCGGCGCCCGCGGCCTGCTGCTCGCCCTGACCGACGAGGGCGGCACCACCTACCTCGTACCGAAGGACTCGGCCTTCGCCGGTCTGGGACAGGGCGACGTCTGGGGCTTCGGCTACCCGTTGCTGATCGCCCTCGTCCTCTTCGGCATCGGCGGACTCGTCCTCCAGCGCACCTCGTTCGGACAGTCGATCTTCGCCGTCGGCGGAAGCAGCGACGCCGCGACCCTGATGGGTCTGCCCGTCGCCCGGACGAAGATCCTCGTCTACACGTTCAGCGGGCTGCTCGCCGGCCTCGCCGGCGCGCTGAACGCGGCCCGGCTCACCTCCGGCGTCACCATCGTGGGCGTGGGCATGGAACTCGACGCGATCTCCGCCGTCGTGATCGGCGGAACCCTCCTCGTCGGGGGCGCCGGATCGATCAGCGGCACCCTCTGGGGCGTGCTGCTGCTCGCCGTCATCCAGAACCTGATCAACCAGATCGGCACCCTCAACTCCTCCTACCAGTCGGTGGTCAGCGGCGGCTTCCTTATCGTTGTCGTGGTGGCGCAGCGCTATCTGGCGCGCAACCGCAGAACAACGTGAGCGGAGCCGTGTCCCCCGGGGCCTCCCGTTCGGAGCATGCCGGGCCCGCGTACCCCGGTGCCGCACCTCGCGGCGTTGCCGTCGGACGCCGACGTTCCGCGTCGGTTCCTTCCTCCGCCCCGCGACGCACGGCACCGGAGCCCGCTCCGCGGTCCAGCCTGATCCAGACGAAAGACCCCTAGCCGAACCGAGTGAAGGAGTGCCGTGGGCGTCAGCCTCAAGGACGTCGCGCAGCGGGCGGGCGTGTCCATCAAGACCGTGTCCAACGTGGTCAACAACTACCAGCACGTCACCCCGAAGATGCGGGCCAAGGTGCAGCAGGCGATCGACGAGCTCGGCTACCGGCCGAACCTCACCGCCCGCCACCTGCGCAAGGGCCGTACGGGCATCATCGCGCTGGCGGTCCCCGAGTTCGGCAACCCGTACTTCGCCGAACTCGCCGGAGCCGTCGTCGACGCCGCCGCCCGGCACGACTACACCGTGCTGGTCGACCACACGGCAGGGCTCCGGGAGAAAGAGCTGCTGGTCAGCCAGGGGTTCAGGTCGCACGTGATCGACGGGCTCATCATGAGCCCGATCCATCTGGAGACCGAGGACCTGATGGCCCGCGAGGAGACCGCGCCACTGGTCCTGCTGGGGGAGCGGGAGTACGAGGCGCCGTACGACCACATCGCCATCGACAACGTGGCCGCCGCCCGCACCGCGGTACGCCACCTCCTCGACCACGGACACCGCAGGATCGCCTTCCTCGGCTCCCGTACCGGACGGGAACGCCAACCCGCCCACCTGCGCCTGCGCGGCTGGCGCGAGGAGCTCGCGGCCGCGGGGGTCGAGCCGGACGAGTCGCTGGTCGTCGTCACCGACGGATACGGGCGTGAGGACGGGGCGACCGCGATGGCGTCCCTCCTCGACCGGGGTGAGCGGCCCGACGCGGTCTTCGCCTACAACGACCTGATCGCGATCGGTGCCATGCGCACCGTCACCGCGCGCGGGCTGGCCGTCCCGGACGACATCGCCTTCGTCGGCTTCGACGACATCGAGGAAAGCAGGTACGGCACCACCACCCTCACCACCATCGCGCCCGACAAGGAGGCCATCGCGCGCCTCGCCGTGGACAGCCTCGTCGAGCGTCTCGCGGGCTCACCGGTGGCCGAACCGCGCCGCCCGCGCCCCGGATACCGGCTCGTCGTCCGCGAGTCGACGGCCCCCCGGCAGCCCCGGCCGGCCGGCTGACCGGGGCCGCCCGGCCTCCGCGCGCCGGGGCTCCCCGCCCCGGCCGCTCCGGTCGCCCGCCGGCCCCGGCCCGCGCGGCCCCCACCCGTCCACGACGGCCGTCGGCCGCCGTCCCTCCGGCCGACCGCTGCGCCACCCGTACCGGCCGGCCGCTTTCCACCAAGGAAACGCCGATGCCCCGCCCCACCGCGCACCGCACTCCTTTCGGCTCCGCTCCCGAAGACGCCGAGGCAGACCTCTGGACGCTGGATTCCGGCACCGGAGTGCGGGCCGAAGTCCTCACCTACGGAGGGATCCTGCACCGCCTGTCCGTGCCGGACGTCCGCGGCAGGAGCAGACAGATCGTCAGATCGCTCCCGGCGATGGACGACTACGCGAAGGACCACCCCTACTTCGGTGCGCTCGTGGGCCGTTACGCCAACCGGATCGCGCACGGCAGCTTCACGCTCGACGGCACCACCCACCGGATCCCCCTCAACGACCGCGGCCACGCGCTGCACGGCGGTCCCGAGGGCTTCCACACGAGAGTCTGGGCGGCCACCGCCCAGGAGGGTGACACCGCCGCCTCCGTCACCCTGCGCCTGCACAGCCCCGACGGCGACATGGGCTTCCCCGGAGCCCTGGACGTCTGCGCCACGTACGCCCTCGACGCCTCGGGCACCTTCTCGCTCGACTGCACGGCCGCCACCGACCGGGCGACGGTCGTCAACCTCACCCAGCACGCCTACTTCAACCTCGGCGACGACGCCGACATCCTCGGCCACACCCTGGAGGTCGACGCCGACCACTACCTCCCCGTGGACCCCGAGGGCATCCCGGAGGGCGACCCGGCCGAGGTGCGCGGCACCCCGTTCGACCTCAGGGAACCGCGCGTCCTGCGCGAGCGCTTCGCCCTCCCGAACGAGCAGCTCGCCGCCGCCGGCGGGTACGACCACTGCTGGGTGCTGCGCGACTCGGCCCCCGGCCGACTGCGCCGCGCCGCCCGGCTCACCGCGCCCGACGCGTCCCGGGTGATGGAGGTGTGGACCACCGAACCGGGCATCCAGGTCTACTCGGGCAACCTGCTGGACGGCACCTTCACCGACGGCGAGGGCCGCGTCCACGACCGCCACGGCGCGGTCTGCCTGGAGACCCAGCACCTGCCGGACTCGCCCAACCGCCCCGGCTACCCGAGCACGGTGCTGCGCCCCGGCCGGACACTCCGCACCCGCACGGAGTGGCGCTTCCCGCACCTGAGGGCCCCCCACTGAGGACCGGCGCCGCGCACCGCACGCGTGGGAGCGCCGGTGCGGGCCCCCGACGAAGGGGCCGCACCGGCGCTCACCGGCAGGGCGGGTGCTACTTCAGGTACGGACCGGCGGTGCCGATCTTGCCCGGGGCCGCGTTCCTGCCGCCCAGGCCGAGCACGTACACCCGGAGGTTGCCCTTGCCCGGCGCGGCCACCGTGAGGGTGCCGTTGGTGACGGTCCGGACGTCCCCGGTCACCGCGTCCTCGTAGGTACCGTTCGGGATCCCGGTGTACGAGGCGCCGCCGGTCACCGTCACCAGGGCGAAGGAGTCGACCCCGCTCGCCGCGTCCGTGTACCGGCGCTTGTACGCCATCGAACCGCTGATGCCGTCGGTGGAGTACTGGCCCATCTGGAGCGCCGGGACCGCGCGCCGGATCTGGTTGAGCCGCTGCACGTGCTTGACCAGCGGCTGCGCGAGGGTGTCCGCCACCGCGCCGCTCGCCGAGGAGACCTTGCCGAAGTCCGAGGCCGTCACGTCACCGGCGACGCGGTCGCCGAAGTACGCCCGCCCGGTGGTCGCCAGCGGGCAGCTGGGCCCGCAGTCGATCTTCTTCCCCGCCTGGAACTCGACCTCGGAGCCGTAGTACAGGGTCGGGATGCCGCGGAACGTCCACATCAGGGCCATGTTCTCCGCCCAGGCGTCCGTGCCGCCCGCGTACCGCTCGCTGCTCTTGTTGGGCCCGTAGTCGTGGCTGTCGACGTAGACGACGTTGTAGGTGGCGTCGTTGTAACTGTCGTCGGAGTCCTTGCCGTTGCCGTAGGCGTTGTTGGCGTCACCGAAGTTCATGTGCATCCGCATGTCGATGACGTTCATCCCGGAGAACCGGCTGTGGTCCGGCGCGTGGTAGCTGTTCCCCTTCAGGAAGGCGTTGTCGGAGACGGGCTGCTGTCCGGTGCCCAATTGCTCCTCGTAGGTGTACATCTCCAGCGAGGCGGCGGCGTCGTCCGCGCTGTAGTCCTTGCGCTCCTTCCAGGTGAAGAACTGCGCGGAGTGGTTGACCGAACCCCGGTTCCACTTGTCGTTGACGAAGGCACCGACCTCTCCGAAGACGAAGAAGTTCTTCGCCGCCTCGGCACCGAACCGCGAGGTGACCCGTTCCTGGATCGCGGGCAGGAAGCGGCGGTTCCAGGTGGTGCGCGGGATGTGGACGGCGGTGTCGACCCGGAAGCCGTCCACGCCCATGTCGATGTACTTGTCGTAGGCGCCGATCAGGTAGTTCTGCACCGGGGCGCTCTCGGTGTCGAAGTCCGCCAGGTCCTCGTGGAGCCAGCAGCTGCGGGAGTCCTCGCCCTCCCAGTTGCCGATCCAGCAGTTGTGGTAGTACGCCTTCGGGAACATGCCCGACGTGGCGTTCGGCCACTGGCAGTTGTAGACCTTGTACCCCTCGGCGGACGTACCGCCGGTGGGCTTGCCCCAGTTGAGACAGGTGTTGCCGGCCGGCTCGGCGGTCGACCACAGGTCGCCGTTGTAGTAGGACTTGCCGGACTTCGTCTCGACGGTCAGTCCGTCGTAGTCGAAGCCCTCGCTCTTCTCGTCGTAGTACCAGCTCCACTGGGAGTCCCGCACGCCGTAGACCGTGGGGGTGAACAGTCCCTTGGCGCCCCAGCGCGAGGAGTGGTTGTAGACGACGTCCTGGTAGATCTTCATCCCCTTGGCGTGCGCCGCGTTGATGAGGTCCTGGTACGAGGCGCCGGCGGACTCCAGACGCGGATCGACCTTGTAGAAGTCGTATCCGTGGTAGCCGTGGTAGTCGTAGTCCGACCGGTTGAGCACCACCGGGGTGATCCAGATGGCGGAGAAGCCGAGGCCCTTGATGTAGTCGAGCTTCTTCACCAGGCCCTTGAAGTCACCCCGGAACATGGGGTCGTTGTTGGCCGCGTTGCCGGACTTCACGTCCTGGCTGCCGCCCCGGTCGTTGGTGGTGTCACCGTCGTTGAAGCGGGCGGTGAGGACGAAGTAGATCGGGTCCTTGCGCGGGTCGGTGCCGAGCGGCTGCCCCGAGGCGGCCGCCGGGGGCCTGGCGCCGGTGGTGGCGGTCGCCGCCGCCGAGGCCGCCGAGACGTTGCCCGCCGCGTCCACCGCCCTGACGGTGTAGCTGTACGCGGTCCGCTCCTCCAGACCGGTGTCGGAGAACACGGTGGAGCCGGTGTCCGTGACCAGGCTCCCCTTTGTCCCGCCGGTACGGGTGACCTGGTACTTCGTCACCCCCACGTCATCCCTGGACGGTTCCCAGGAGAGGACGACCGAGACGCCGTCGGCGGCGGCGGCCGCCTTGGTGGGGGCGGTGGGGGCGGTGGTGTCGGGGACCACCGCGGCGCACGGATCGGCCGCACCGGAGATGACCTTGTGGTCCTTCACCGTCGTGCGCCCGCCGACGAGCGCGTAGTTGGCCCCGTTGTTGTTGTCCCAGACGCCGTTGCCGTTGTTGAACGTGGCGTTGAGCCCGGTGGCCGTACCGAGGTCGACGGTCCGCCGGACCCATCCGGTGCAGGCCGCCTCCATGCCCACACCGGGGGCGGTGGTCCACGCGCCGCCCACGGGCTGGTAGTGGACGTTGACGGTGGTCCAGCCGACCGTGGCGGTGGAGTAGTAGACCTGGGCGCTGTTCGTCCCGGTGGGGGAGGGGCTCGGGGTCGTCCCGGTGTCCGCGCACGGGTCGCTGTGGGCCACGACGCCGTCCTTGACCGTGACGTTGCCGGTGCCCAGCGCGTAGTTGTTGCCCGAGTTGTTGTCCCAGACGCCTTGGCCGTTGTTGAAAGTGGCGGCCAGGCCGGCGGCCGTCCCGAGCGGCACGGTGAGCTTCACCCAGTCCGTACATGCGGCGGTCATCGCCGTACCCGGCACGTTCGTCCACGAACCGCCGTCGGGCGCCCAGTGGAGTTTGTAGGCGGACCAGTTCTTGGTCTTCGTCCAGTAGAAGACGGTCGCCGAGTTCTCGGAGGCGGCGACCGGTGCCGCGGCCACCTCTTGCGTCTTCGGTATCGCGGTGAGCAGGCTCAGCAGCGCGGCTGCCGTCGCGGCCGCCGCCACGGGGCGTCTCAGCAGCCGAAAGGGGGAGCGTTTCATCATGTCTCCAGGGGGAGGCCGCGGCGGGTGAGGCCACGGCTGCCGACAACGCCGGGTCCCCGTAGGGAAACCGGTCGAGATCCCGCCGGAGAACCCGGACGCGCCTCGGGGTTCGGGCGAGCGGAAGAGCATCTGACAGCAACCGCTGTCAGAATCTTGCTGCAATCTCTTGCGACCAGGAAATTACCCGTGCATGTCAGCTTCGTAAAGAGTTCTGACAAGGGCGGTGGGTTCCGGCGTCCGCGACGATGCGCTCCGCGGGCGCACGGCCCCGCGGGGGCGCGCCGCGCGCGGGCGCCTCCGGGGCCGTGCTCCGGCACCTGTCGCCGATCCCGCCGCGGACTCCCCGCGCCGGCGTCAGTCCGTCAGCAACCCAGCGCCGAGTACGCCGCTCGCGTCCGCGACACCGGGCAGCACGAGGAAGTAGCCGCCACCCCGGGCGACCGTGAAGTCCGCGAGCCGCTCGCCGTTCAGGCGTCGCTGCACCGCCTCGAACTGCCGCTCGATGTCCTGCTGGTAGCAGCAGAAGTTCAGTCCCACGTCGAGCGCGCCGTCGGGGGTCAGGCCGCGGTCGAAGTTGTAACTGCGGCGCAGGGGAAGTGAGTCGGCCGTCTCCGGAGTCCGGGGGTTCGCCCGGCGGATGTGCGAGTCGAAGGAGATCTTCCTTCCGTCCGGGTCCGACCGGTAGTCGGGCACGTCCGTCTCCACGGTGCCGGTCAGCGGCGCGCCGGTCGCCTTGTTCCGGCCGAAGACGCGCTCCTGCTCGGTGACCGGCAACCGGTCCCACGCCTCGGCCCGCAGCCGGGTCATCCGCAGGACCTGGTAGCAACCGCCCCGTGCCCAGGCGGGCGTGCCGGCGCGCGTCCCCAGCCACAGCACCCGGTCCATCTCCCGCTCGGAGGAGGTGTCCGGGCGGGAGATGCCGTCCTTGAACCCGACGATGCTGCGCGGCGCGCCGCTCGGCCGGGGCGGGTTGAGGAACCCGTCGCTCCGCCACCGCACACTCGCCAGCCCCCGCAACTCCCTCTTCAGGTCCACCATCGCGTCCAGGACGGCGTCGGGGTGCTCCGCGCAGATCTGTACCGAGAGGTCGCCGTGGCAGGCCTCGGGGTCGAGGTCGTCGCCCGGGAACGCCGGCATGGTCCGCAGCCCCGCGGGCCGGTGGGACCGGAGGCCGAAGCGCTCGTCGAAGAGGGACGCCCCCACCCCCACCGTGACGGTGAGACGGTCGTCCGGCCCGCCCCGCGGCGACCCCGCGGTGAGGACCCTGGCCCGCGCGGTCAGCACCGTCAGCAGACGGGCGAGATCGCCGCGGTCGCTGCCGAGCGCGTCGAAGGCGGCGAACCCGGCGAACGCCTGCTGCGGCGTCACCACCCCGGCCTGGTGCGCACCGTGGAAGGGCACCCCGCTCCGTCGCTCGGCCCCCGGCGCCGCGGACGCCCCGCGAACGGGCGCCCCGGACGCGGCCGGCGCGCCCGCCACCGCCCCGGCAAGACCGACGCCCGTCAGCACGAACCCCCGCCGTCCGTGCGCGGGATTCGTACCGATGGCCGGACGGTCGTCGTTATCTGTCATGGTCGCGCCTCTTCCACGTGCTCGATCTCCCTGGCTCGTGAGCCTTACCAGCGAGGCGTGCGCCCGGGCGCGAATTCATTCGTGCGGGTCACCCGCCGTGCGCCCTTCGGTCCCGTGTGCCTCCGCGCCGTCCCCTGATCGGCTGACTACACAGCGTGGCGAACATGTTCCCGAGGGTGAAGGGAATGCAGCCGGGGTCCGGTCCCGCTCGGGGACGGACCGCCTTTGACGTCAGATGGACCGGTCCCTGGGAGAACCTCGGTGGAGAACACGGAAGCCGTACGCAGCTGCCCCTTCGACTTCGCGCAGCAGCTGGAGTTCGACCCACAGCTCAGAGAGCTGCTGACCACCGCACCGGTCTCCCGCATCCGCATGCCCTACGGGGAAGGCGACGCCTGGCTGGTCACCCGGTACGAGGACGTCCGCACGGTCACCACCGACCGGCGGTTCAGCCGCAGCGCCGTGACGGGGCGCGACTTCCCCCGGATGACCCCCGAACCCATCGTCCAGGACGAGGCCATCAACCTCATGGACCCGCCGGCCAGCAGCAGGCTCCGCGGCCTGGTGGCCAAGAGCTTCACCGCCCGGCGGATCGACGCCATGCGCGCGGGTACCCGGCGCATCGTCGACCGGCTGCTCACCGACATGGAGGAGGACGGCAGCCCGGCCGACTTCATGGCCGCCGTCGCCTCGCCGCTGCCGCTCGTCACCATCTGCGAGGTGCTCGACATCCCCGGCGAGGACCGGCCCTGGCTCCGCGCACACGCCCTCACCATGATGAACGTCGGCGCCGCCGGAAAGCAGGACGCCGTCCGCGCCAAGGCGGAGCTCCGCGCCTACTTCGGCGAACTCACCGCCCGCCGCCGCCGGTCACCCGGCCAGGACCTCATCAGCACCCTCGCCACCGCCCGGGACGGCGACGAACTCCTCGGCGACGACGAACTGACCGTCATGGCGATGGTCCTGCTCATCACCGGACAGGACACCACCACCTACCAACTCGGCAACATCGCCTACTCGCTGCTCACCCGGCCCGAACTGACGCGGACCGTGCGCGACTCCCCGGAACGGCTGCCCCGCACCCTCGAGGAACTCCTGCGCCACATTCCGTTCCGCAAGGGCGTCGGCATCCCCCGGATCGCCCTGGTGGACGTGGAGCTCAGCGGCGTCAGCATCCCCGCCGGCGACGTGGTGCACGTCTCCTACCTGACCGCCAACCGGGACGCGGAGAAGTTCGAGCGGCCCGACGACCTCGACCCGGACCGGCCCTCCATCCCCCACATGACCTTCGGCTGGGGCGCTCACCACTGCCTCGGAGCCCCGCTCGCCACCATGGAGCTGGAGACCGCGTTCTCGTCGCTGCTCCGCCGGTTCCCGGACCTCCGTCTCGACGTACCGGCGAAGGACGTCCGCTGGAACACCACGTCGATCTGGCGCTACCCGCTCACCCTGCCCGTCACGTGGTGACGAGGGCCTCCGCTCCCAGACCCGAGGAGAACCCATGGCGACCCTGTGCCGTCCGGCCATCGCTGTGCCCGAACACGTCATCACGATGCAGCAGACCCTGGACCTCGCCCGCGAGACCCACGACGGCCACCCCCAGCGCGACCTGGTCCTGAGGCTCATCCGGAACACCGGCGTGCGGACCCGCCACCTCGTCCAGCCGATCGAGGAGACACTGCGCCACCCCGGCTTCGAAGTGCGCAACAGGGTGTACGAGGCCGAGGCCAAGAAGAGGGTCCCCGAGGTGGTGCGCACCGCGCTCGCGAACGCCGAGGTCGAGGCGGCCGGGATCGACCTCATCGTCTACGTCTCCTGCACCGGCTTCATGATGCCGTCGCTGACCGCCTGGCTGATCAACACCCTCGGCTTCCGGCCGGAGACCAGGCAGTTGCCGATCGCCCAGCTGGGCTGCGCCGCGGGCGGAGCGGCCATCAACCGCGCCCACGACTTCTGCCGGGCCTACCCCGAGTCCAACGTCCTCATCGTGTCCTGCGAGTTCTGCTCACTCCTCTACCAGCCCACCGACGTCGGCGTCGGATCACTGCTCTCCAACGGCCTCTTCGGCGACGCCGTCTCGGCTGCCGTCGTCCGGGGGGAGGGAGGCGCCGGAATGCGTCTCGAACGCAACGGCTCCCACCTGGTGCCCGGCACCGAGGACTGGATCTCCTACGCCGTCCGTGACACCGGGTTCCACTTCCTGCTCGACCGCCGGGTCCCCGGCACCATGGAGATGCTCGCCCCGGTGCTCCAGAACCTGGTCGACCTGCACGGCTGGGCCGTGCGGGACCTGGGCTTCTTCATCGTGCACGCCGGAGGGCCGCGCATCCTCGACGACCTGTGTCACTTCCTCCGGCTGCCGCCGGAGATGTTCCGCTACAGCCGGGCCACGCTCACCGAGCGGGGCAACATCGCGAGTTCCGTGGTCTTCGACGCCCTCGCCCGGCTCTTCGAGGACGGGGGCGCGGACGACGCAGCCCAGGGCCTCATCGCCGGATTCGGGCCCGGCATCACGGCCGAGTGCGCGGTGGGGCGGTGGGTGCGCGAGCCGGACCACCGGCCCGGGCCGGCAAGAGAGCTCCTCGGGTCGGGCGGAGCGGTTCCCGCGCCGGGCGGCGCGCTGCTCGGCCGGTAGCCCGGACCACCGTCACGGCCCGGTGGCGGGACCGGAGTCGTCCGGGCCCGCCACCGGGCCGCGGGAAAGACCAGGCACTCACTCGAAGCGCGTGGTGTCTCCCGCACCCTCGCGCACGATGGTGAGTTCGCCGTCCGAGAAGTCGATGACCGTGGTCGGTTCCGTCCCGCAGTCACCGCTGTCGACCACGGCGTCCACCTCGTGGTCGAGCCGCTCCTTGATCTCCCAGCCCTGCGTCAGCGGCTCCTCCTCGTCGGGCAGCAGCAACGTGCTGGAGAGCAGCGGCTCACCCAGCTCGCTCAGGAGCGCCTGCACCACGGCGTGGTCGGGGATCCGGACACCCACCGTCTTCTTCTTCGGGTGCAGCAGCTGACGCGGCACCTCCTTCGTCGCGGGCAGGATGAAGGTGTACCGGCCGGGGGTGGCCGCCTTGATCGCCCGGAAGACGTCGTTGTCGATCTGGACGAACTGGCCCAGCTGGGCGAAGTTCTCGCAGACGAGGGTGAAGTGGTGGCGGTCGTCGAGACGCCGGATCGACCGGATGCGGTTGATCCCGTCCCGGCTGCCCAGCCGGGCCCCGAGGGCGTAGCAGGAGTCCGTGGGATACGCGATCAGGGCGTCCGAACGGATGAGGTCGGCCACCGTGCTGATCGTGCGCCGCTGGGGGTTCTCGGGATGCACGTCGAAATACTTAGCCATCCGCCGATTCTACGGGTTGTCGTTACGGGGCGGCCCGCACCGCCCGCGGGGGTCCGCACCCCGCGACGCTCCGGCGGCGGCCCGGTGGGCGCTGCGGCAGAGTGGCGGTATGAACGACCTCAACGCCCTCGTGGACGAGCACCTCACCGCGGCGCGCTCCTCGCCGCACGGACGCAGCGCGCACCGTCTGCTCCAGCAGCCCCCGCTGCGCCAGACGGTCATCGCCCTCACCGCGGGTGCGGTCCTGGACGACCACAACGCGCCGCTCGCCGCCTCCCTCCTGGTGCTCCGCGGCGCGGTCCGCGTCACCGCGCCCTCCGGCGACGTGGAGCTGACCGCCGGCGCCCTCGCCCCGGTCCCGCGGGAACGGCACGGACTGGTGGCGCTGGAAGACGCGGTCGTCCTCCTCACGGCGGTCAACGAGTGACAAGCCGAGCGCGCCCGCGGCGGTGTACTCCCGCGAAACGGAGGCATGAGAGAAAGGACGGCACCGGCGGTGTGACCGTGCGACGATCACGGAAATCCGACGGGCCCCAACCCGTCCACGTCCCCCGGAGCGACGCGTGTCCAGCAAGTCCGTTCCCCGTGCCCGCGAGGCCGGTGACCACCGCCCGGGCGGCCGTACCGCCGCCTGGTCCGCCGCGCTGAGGCGGACACCCGTCTCCCTGTGGAACGACGACATATCCGACTGGGCCGCGGCCCAGACGTACTACGCCATCCTCGCCCTGCTCCCCGCGCTGCTCGTCACGGTCTCCGTCATCGGGCTGGCCAGCCCCCACGCCACGGCCGCGCTGATCGCGGACATCACGGCCTTCGCCCCGGCGGAGTCCGGAGCGGCCTTGCGCCAGCCGCTCCTCGCCGCCACCGAGCAGCGCGCCGCCGGCTGGGTCCTGGTCGCCACCGGCAGTGTCAGTGCCATCTGGTCGGCCTCCAGCTACCTCGCGGTCTTCCGCCGGGCGCTGCACGCCATGCACCACCAGCGCGACACCCGGCCGGCGCTGCGCAACGCGCACGCCATCGTCGCCTCGGCGATCGGTCTGCTCATCCTGTTGCTGACCAGCGCGTTCGTCCTGGTGCTCACAGGGCCGCTCGCCCGCTGGGCGGCCCGGCGGATCGGGCTGGCGGAGGCGGCGCAGACCCTGTGGTGGATCCTCAAGTGGCCGGTCATGCTGGTCCTGGTCACCTGCCTCATCACCGTCCTCTTCCGGACCGGGCCGCGCTCGGTGCGCGGGACGCGGCAAGGGCTTCCCGGGGGCGTGCTCGCCGCGGTGCTCTGGTTGGTCGCGTCCGCCGGATTCGCGCTCTACGCCACGCAGATCGGCACGTACAGCCGGCTCTACGGCTCCCTCGCCGGGCTCGTCGTCTTCCTCATCTGGGTCTGGTTCACCAACCTGGCGCTGCTGGCCGGAGCCCAGTTCAACGTGGAGCTGGCGGCGGAACGGAAGGCTCGGGCGGCCTGGCCGGCGGTGCCACCCCAGGAGGCCGGCGGCGGGGAGTGAGGGCGGTCCTTCCCGGGCGTCCGGCGAGGCATTCCGACGCCTTGTGGGAGCGCTCCCAAGATGGCATGCTCCCCGCCATGGGACACCCCGCACACATCCGCTCCTACCGTCCCGGTGACCGTGCCGCGCTCGGTGACATCTGCGTCCGGACCGCCGACAACGGTGGCGACTCCCGGCACCTGTACGCCGATCAGGAGCTGATGCCCACCCTCTTCGCCGCGCCCTACGCCTACCTCGAACCCGACCTGGTGTTCGTGCTGGACGACGGTTCCGGCCGGGCCGTCGGGTACGTCCTGGGGACGGCCGACACCACGGCCTTCGCCGCCGCGTTCCGGGAGCGCTGGCTTCCCCTGGTCTCCGACCGTTTCCCCGCCTCCGACGCCCCGCCCGCCACGCCGACCGAGGCGATGGTCGCGCTCCTGCACCGCCCCGAGCACATGCTCGGTCCGCAGGTCGCCGCCTATCCGGCCCACCTGCACATCGACCTCCTGCCGCAGTGGCAGCGCAAGGGCCACGGACGGGAGTTGATGCGTGCGTTCCTGGACGCGCTGCGGGCCAAGGGGGTCGAGGACGTGTACCTCTCGATGCTCACGGCGAACGAGCCGGCCAGGATCTTCTACGACCGGCTGGGCTTCCACGAGATCCACGTGCCCGACCCCGGGCCCCTGACCTACCTGGGCCGGACCACCGACAGCGCGGGACTGTAGGACACACCGCCGACGGCCCGCCGCACGATCGGTGCCGCCCCGGAAGCGCACCGCGACGGCGCCCCTCGAAGAGCCTCGACGAGGGGTGCGGCGGTGTGGAGGTGGGCAAGTACATCAGTGCGAGAGGCGCTACGGGCGGCGCGGAGCAGCACGGACGGAGGGGTGGGAGACGTGGCGGAACAGAGCGGGTGGCGCTTCTCGGACGACCGGGGCCGGGTGTCGGAGTCGCCGCGACTCCCCGGGCGGGTGCTGGCGTACGTGCAGGCGGGCGCCACCCTGTGGGACCTGGGGGTCCCCTCCTGGGGCCTCTTCGGCTCCGGGCACGACGGCCCGGACATCGACACGGCGAAGACGGGGGAGCTCCCGCTCGACGGCGTGCGCTACCTGGGGGCGGGTACCGCCCTCGACGCGGACGCCCTGCTGCGCGGCGCCCCCGACCTGGTGGTGGCCGTCAGTTACGGCGGGGGACAGGTGTACGGACTCGACCCGGACGCCGCCAAGCACCTGGAGGAGCAGGTGCCACTCGTGGTGATCGACGTCGGTCCGTCCCGCACGCTGGCCGCGATCTCCGCACGCTTCGCGGACCTGGCGCGCTCGCTCGGCGCACGTGGACTCCCACGGGCGGAGGAGGAGTTGTCTGCCGCCCGGACCCGGCTGCGCGCCACCGTCGCCGGCGGCGCGGTCCCGGTGACGGCGCTCTCCCCGGCCGGCCCGGAGCAGGCGTACGTCGCCCGGCCGGCCCAATGGCCCGAACTGGCGGTCCTCGAGGAGTTGGGCGTCGGTCTCGTCGAACCGCCGCCGGGCCCCGGCGTCAACTGGCACACCGCGTCGTGGGCCGAGGTGGCCGCGTCGGCGCCCCGCGTCCTGCTCACGGACGTCCGTGTCAACGCGGCGCCGCTGGACGGCCTGCGCTCCCAGCCCGACTGGGCCGCGCTGCTCGATGCCGGGACCCTCGTCGTGCCCTGGAACCCGGAGCCGCTCTGCAGCCCGCACGCACACGCCCGCTTCCTCACGCTGGTCGCCGACGCACTGGACTCCGTACGCGAGGAGTGAGACGGGGACGCGGGCGGCGGGAGCCAGGCCCGCGGCCCGTACGGACCGCCCCGTACGGCGGTCACGGATCGCGTGCCCGGGCCGGGGTGGAGAAGGTGGTCAGGACGACCGGGCATCCGTCCCGCCCCTTCCACCGGAAGAGGTGGGGACGGACGCCCTTCCGCCCCAGCCCCCGGGAGCCCCCGTGCAACAGGACAAACACCCCGACTACCGTCCCGTCGTGTTCCGCGACCGGTCTGCCGGATACGCCTTCCTCACCCGGTCCACGGCGACCAGCGAGCAGACCATCACCTGGGACGACGGCGAGAGTTACCCCGTCGTCGACGTCGAGATCTCCGCCGAGAGCCACCCCTTTTACACCGGCCGCGCACGGGTCGTCGACGCCGAGGGGCAGGTGGCCAAGTTCGAACGGCGATACGGGGAAGCGGGACGTGAGGAAGGTTCCTGAGCGCAGGTCCTGCCCTTGGTTCCGCTCCCGCGGCGTCCGTTCCGCGACGGCCGCGTCGCGTACTCCGGCCGGTTGCCCGGAGGGAGCGGAACGCGGTGTACGCCCCCGCGACGGCAGGAAAGTGACCGATCGGCGCGCGCTGCGCCACCGGTTGGGCCGATCTCCACTCGTACAGGCGAGCGTCAAGCACCCGTTCGGGCTAGTCGAACGCATCCTCGCGGTCCCTCGCACCGTTCGCATGACAGGGTACGGACCGATCAGGGGAGTGGGGGGACGGGTGACGAGCGTACGGACGGCGGTGCTGGAAGGCGTCGCGGGGTGGGTGCCGGGACAGCCGGTGGGCAACGACGCGTTGCCGCAGGCGTGGGGCGTGGACGACGCATGGGTGCGCCGTCGCACCGGCATCGTGAGCCGGCACCGGGCCGGCCCCGGACTCTCCACCTCGGACCTCGCCCACGAGGCGGCCCGCCGGCTCGTCGACGGGTCCGTGCCGGGTCCGGTGGACGCGCTGGTGCTCGCCACGGCCACCCCCGACCACCTCTGCCCCGGTACGGCGCCCGCCCTCGCCGCCCGGCTCGGGCTGGGGACGGTCCCCGCGTTCGACATCGCGGCCGTCTGCAGCGGCTTCGTCTACGGACTCGCCGTCTGCCACGGGCTGGTCGCCTCCGGCCTCTACCGACGGATCCTCCTGGTGGGCGCGGACGTCTACTCCACCTGGCTCGACCCCCAGGACCGCTCGGCCGGCGTGGTCTTCGGCGACGGCGCGGGAGCCGCGCTGATCGCGGCCGGCCGCAGGGGCGACCCCGGCGAGATCCTCGCCTTCGACCTGGGCAGCGACGGTACGGGCCGTGACCTGATCACCGTGCCGGGGGGCGGTGCCCGGTCCCGCGCCACCGGCGGCGCGCCCGCCGAGGGCGACACCTTCTTCCGCATGCGGGGCCGCACGGTCTACGAGCACGCCGTGCCGCGCATGACCGCATCCTGCCGGACTCTTCTGGCGTCCGTGGGCTGGGATCCGGCCGACGTCGATCACTTCGTGCCGCACCAGGCCAACGGCCGCATCCTGAGCGCGGTCGCCGAACGGGTCGGCATCGGACCGGACCGCTGTGTCACCCACCTGGACCGTGTGGGCAACACCGGCGCCGCCTCCATCCCACTGGCGCTGGCGGACGCGGCGGACCGGGGGCGCCTGCGAGCGGGGGACCGCGTGCTGATCACCGCGTTCGGGGGCGGCCTCACCTGGGGCTCCGCGGCCCTGCGCTGGCCCGGTGCCCCGCCGCCCACCACCACGGAAGGAACGCCGGGGAGTCCGCGGACGACCACGACGGAAGGAACCGGGCATGTCGCAGTCGGCTGACAGGAGCACCAGGGCCATGTCCCCGAACCGGGACGCCGAGTCGGCGGACGCGCCCCGTCACCGCGCGCACCGCGGGAGTCCGGACGACGTGGCCGTCACCGGTCTCGGGGTGGTCACCCCCGCCGGGGCGGACGAGCACACCTTCTGGGCCGGGCTCTGCTCCGGCCGCGCCACGGCCCGCAGATGCGACGAACTCGCGGGCCTGCCGGTCGACTTCGCCTGCCCGGTGGAGGGCATCGACCTCGACGCGACGGTCGGCGGACGCTCCGTGTGGCGGATGGCGCGCTTCGTGAAACTGGCCCTCGTCGCCGCCCGGCAGGCGGTCGCGGACGCCGGACACGACCCCACGAGGTGGGACGGCGGCCGGGTCGGCGTGGTGCTGGGCGTCGGAGTGGGCGGGGTCTCGGTACTCGTCGACAACGCCCGCCGGCTCGCGGACGACGGGCCGGACGCCGTGTCGCCGCTGCTCGTCCCCATGATGATCCCGAACGCCGCCGCCGGGGAGGTGGCCATCGCGCTGGGGGCGCGCGGACCGAGTCTCGCCCCCGTCACGGCCTGCGCCTCCGGCGCGACGGCCATCGGTGTCGCCCGCGATCTGCTGAACACCGGCCAGTGCGACATCGTGGTGGCCGGTGGCGCCGAATCCGTGCTCACTCCGCTCGTCGTCACCGCGTTCGCACGGATGGGCGCCCTCTCCACCCGGTCGGACGATCCGGCGAGGGCTTCGCGCCCGTTCGCGGCCGACCGGGACGGCTTCGTCATGGGTGAGGGCGCCGCCATGCTCGTACTCGAACGCGAGCGGGACGTACGGGCCCGGGGCGGGCGTGCACGCGCCTTCCTCGCCGGGGCCGGGTCCAGCACCGACGCCTACCACCCCACGGCGCCCGAACCGGACGGCCGGGGCGCGCAACGCGCCGTCGAAGAGGCCCTGCGGCAGGCCGACTGGGCCGCCGGGGAGGTCGACCACGTCAACGCCCACGGCACGTCGACCCTGCTCAACGACGCGATGGAGGCCGCCCTCATCGGCCGGATCTTCCCGCACGCGCCCACGGTCACCGCGCCCAAGGGCGTCGTGGGACACACCCTCGCGGCGGCGGGGGCCATCGAGGCCGTGGCGACCGTGCTGACGCTGGAGCACCGGCTGGTACCCCCGATCGCCAATCTCGACTCGGTGACCGACGCGTTCGCGCTCGACTGCGTGGTGAAGGAGCCGCGCGCGCAGGAGGCCGAGACCGCCGTGAGCCACTCGTTCGGATTCGGCGGCCACAATGTCGCCCTGGCCTTCCGGCGCGCCTGACGGATCATCATGAAGGTGCCTACGCAGCGACGTCGGGGGGTGGGCGCGCCGGGCCCCGCAGGCGGCCCGCCCTCCCGCGACGAGCCCGCCGGCTCCACCTGGCGGTACTCCACCACGACCGGCGGCGCCGGGGGTGTCCTCCCCGTTCCGTGATCGTTCATCGTGCATGACCCCTCCTCCCGCCCCGGCGCCGTCCACCGCCGTCAGGGACGCCCTGACCACCGTGCTCTTCGGCCCCGACTTCCGCACCGAGCACGCCTTCTGGCGCAAGCTGACGACCACCGAGCCCTTCCGGCGCCGCACTTGTGCCACCCCCCGGGAACAACTCGATCTCGGATACGCACGATTGAGGCTGATCAACCGCTCGCTCGACAGCGCGGCCCGGCTCGCCTGCGACGTGCGCGCCCTCACCGCGCTGCACGAGTGGCTCGGGCCGGTCGACCCCACCCTCACGACCCTCGCGGGGATCCACTACAACCTCTTCCTCGGCAGCCTGCTCGACCACGACCCGGAGGGCCGCCGCGACCTCTCCGCCTACCTGCGGATGGACGAGGTCGGCACCTTCCTCTGTACGGAGGTCGCGCACGGCAACGACGTGACCGAGGTGGAGACGACCGCCACGTACGACCACGACCGTGACGGCTTCGTGGTGCGCACCCCGCACGCCCGTGCACAGAAGTTCATGCCCAACACCAGCGAGGCGGGCGGCCCCAAGAGCGGCCTGGTCGCCGCCCGGCTCGTCGTCGACGGGACGGACCACGGCGTCTTCCTCCTGCTGGTCCCGCTCACCGACGGGACCGGGACCCGCCCGGGTGTCCGGGTCCGCCCGCTGCCCGCCCGGATGGGGTCACCGGTGGACCACTGCCTCACCTCGTTCGACGACTGCTTCGTGGCTCGCACGGCGCTGCTCGCCGGAGTCCAGGGGCACGTCGGCGACGGCGGGGAGTTCGGCAGCGCGCTCGCGAGCAGACGGCGGCGCCTGCTCGTCTCCATCGGCAGGGTCACCCCCGGCAAGCTGGCCATGAGCGCCTGCGCGGTCGGTTCGGCGCGCGTCGCGCTCGCCCTCGCCGTGCGGTACGCCGGGCACCGCAGGGTCGCGGGCCCACGCGGTACCGGCAGTGTCCCCGTCTACGCCCACCGCACCCACCACGGCCCCCTGGCCGACGCGCTCGCGACGGTCTTCGCCATGAGCCTGTTGCACCGCCGGGCGCTCGACCGGTGGGAATCGAGTACGGACGCGGACGGCCGGGCGGACGCGGAACGCTTGGTCGCCGTCGCCAAGGGGTGGATCACCTGGCGGGCGCGGGACGTGATCGTCGAGTGCCGCGAACGCTGCGGTGCCCAGGGCCTGCTGGAACACAACGGGCTCGCGGAGCTGGTCACCGGTATCGAGGGCACCATCACCGCCGAGGGCGACAACCTCGCCGTGCAGGCCAAGGCCGCGGCCGAGATGCTGCTCTCGGCCCCGGACGCCGTTGGGGAGCGCTCCGGCGAGGGGGAGGCGCCGGTCGGCGATCTGCGCGACCCGGCCTTCCTGCGCGGACTGCTCGCCGACACGGAGGCCGCGTGGTTCGCCCGGGCCCGCTCGCGGATGAGTGCCGCCCCGCCCGGCGACGCGCTCGGGCGCTGGAACGCCGCTTCGGGCGCCGCCCTGCGGGGGGTGGAGGCGCACGCCGCGCGCCAGGCCGCCGAGGCGTTCGCGACGTCCCTGGCCGCCTTGCCGGAGGGACCCGCGCGCCGGCGGCTCGCCGAGGTCGAGCGGTTGTTCCTGCTGCGGCAGGCCGGCCGCGCGGCCGGGGAACTGCTGGCCGTCGGACGGGTGACGGCCGAACAGGTACGTGCCCTGCCCGACCTGTACGAGGAGGCGGTGGCCGCCGTCGCCGCCCACGCCCCCGCGCTGGTGGAGTCTTTCGCCCTGCCGGACGAGGTCTTCGCCGACCGCCCGATCGCGGGGGCTGCCTACGCGGACGCCCACGACGACCCCGCGGGCCCCTGGCACCGCACCCCTGTCCGTACGGCGGAAGGCGCCACCCGATGACGGGCGGCGGACGGACCCGGCGGCCACGCGAGGCGGCGGGTTCGCTGGGGACGAAAGCGGTCCTCCTGGCCTACTGGGGAACGGTGTTCGTCGTCTCGATGGTGCGGAAGAAGCCGCAGGTGGGCGTAGAGGAATCGGTTCGTCGGAGGGCGTAACCAGACGGGGCCGCGGCAGTTACCCGGGCATGGGACCGCTGAACGCGCCCGCCGTGCCCCGGCCGTGAGCCGCATACAAGAGGAAGATCATGAAGGCCATTCATCCGAAGATCGTCGGCGTGCTGACCGACACGTTCAAGGTGCCCCCGGCCGAGATCCACCCGGAGTCCACGATGGACAGCCTGGAGATGGACTCGCTCGCGGTGGCGGAGTTCGCCGTCATCATCAAGGAGAACCTCGGTATCCACACACCGGTCGACACCCTCCACCGGGACGCCACCCTGGCGGACATCTCGGAGTTCATCCGTGCGGCGTCCCGCCGCAAGGAGCCGGTGAGCAACGCCCGATGAAGCGGCCCGAGATCGCCGTCACCGGACTGGGCATGATCACCCCGGCCGGCAACGACACGGCGTCCACCTGGGAGGGCGTGCTCGCCGGGGTGTCCTCGGCCCGCACCGTTCCCGAACTCCGCGGGTGCGCGGTCGACTTCGCCTGCACGGTCACCGGCATCGACCTGGACGAGGCCGTCGGCGGCCGTACCGCCTACCGGATGGGCAAGTACGTCAAGTTCGCCGTGCTCGCCGCACGGGAGGCGGTGGCCGACGCGGGGCTCGACCCGGGCGGCTGGGACGGCGCCCGGGTCTCGGTCGTGGTGGGCACCAGCAGCGGGGGGTCGGCGGCCCTCTCCGAGCAGGCCGTGGTGCTGGACCGGCAGGGCGCCGAGGCGTCCTCACCGGCGGGCATCCTCCTCACCATCCCCAACATGCCGGCCGCCGAAATCGCGATCCAGCTCGGCGCCACCGGCCCCAGTCTGGCGCCGTGCACGGCCTGTTCCTCCGGGGTCACGGCCCTGTCGGTCGCCCGGGACATGCTGGTGAGCGGCCAGTGCGACATCGCCGTCGCCGGGGCCACCGAGTCGATCGTCTTCCCGGTGGCGATGACCGGCCTGGCCCGCTCCGGAGCCGCGGCCCTGCCCGACGGCGACCCGTCGCGGCTCTGCCGCCCGTTCGCCGAGGACCGCGCCGGCCTCGTCATGGGGGAGGGGGCCGCCATCATGGTGCTGGAGCGGGCCGAGGACGCGCTGGCCCGGGGAGCGGTACCCCGGGCCCTGATCGCCGGCACCGGGGCGACCACCGACGCCCACCACCCCACCAGTCCGCATCCCTCCGGCAAGGTGGCCGGAGCGGCTGTCGAAGCCGCCCTGCGGGATGCCGGCTGGTGCGCCGAGGACGTCGGCCACGTCAACGCGCACGGCACGGCGACCCCGCTCAACGACGCCACCGAGGCCGCCCTCATCGCCCGGGCCTACCCCCACCGGCCACCGGTCACCGCCCCCAAGGGGGTGCTCGGCCACTGCATGGGGGCGGCGGGTGCCATCGAGGCCGCGCTCACCGTGCTCACCCTCCAGCACCAACTCGTCCCGCCGATCGCCAACCTGGACGCCCCGGCGCCCGGGTTCGACATCGACTGCGTCACCAAAGCGCCCCGGCCCGTCCCCGTCCGCCGTGCCGTCAGCCACTCCTTCGGGTTCGGCGGCCACAACGCGGTGATCGCGTTACGTCTCCCCTGAGCGGTCGGAGCCGGAGGGAGCCGTCACACGATCACCGTCCGGGACCGCCCGGCCGCTCCGGTCCCGCGGGGCAGCCGTGCGGGACCGGAGCGGGGCCCGGAGCGCCCGGAAGGGCGTGATAGCTTCCCAGTGCCAGTCGTACTCCACACAGGGGTCAGGGAATCCGGTGCGAATCCGGAACTGACGCGCAGCGGTGAGGGGGACGGGCGGGGCCATGGCCACTGGGAGACCCACGGGTGTCCTGGGAAGGCGCCCCGTCCGCACGAACCCGAGTCCGAAGACCTGCTGGCGCCCTGCGCCCCGTACGGGACGCAGTACTCCGTACAACGGGCCCCGCGCATGGGCCCAGAGACGCCGAGGTACCTCGTGCCGCCCATGGCCCGTTCCGCCCGTTCCGCTGCCCTGCTGACGGCGGGAATCCTGCTGCTGACCGCCTGCGGGGGTGGCGCCGGCACACCGGGCGCCTCCCGCGCGTCCGCCGACTCCGGGGACGGCTATCCGGTGACGCTGCACAACTGCGGACGCACCGTCACCGTCGCCGCGGCCCCGCACCACGCCGTCTCCCTCAACCAGGGATCGACGGAGATCCTGCTCTCCCTCGGCCTCGCCGACCGGCTCGCCGCCACCGCCACCTGGACCGATCCCGTCATGAAGGGCCTGGAGAAGGCCAACGCCGGGGTGCCGAGGCTCTCCGACAACGCCCCCTCCTCGGAGAAGGTGCTGGAGCGGGAACCCGACTTCGTCAGCGCCTCGTTCGAGTCCACACTCGGCAAGGGCGGGGTCGCCCCCCGGGAGCAGTTCGAGGACCTGGGCGTCCCCACGTACGTCTCGCCCGCCGACTGCACCGGCAAGGACAACAGCGGCGACGGCGACGGAGCCCGCTCCGCCTCCCTCACGCTGGACAGCGTCTACACCGAGATACGCGACCTGGCCGCGGTGTTCGGTGTCCGGGAGCGCGGGGAGGCGCTCGTCGCCGGTCTCCGGGACCGGGTGACGAAGGCGACGGCGGGCATCGACGCCTCCGGCACCACGCTGCTCTACTGGTTCGCCAACTCCCAGGCCCCCTACATGGCGGGCTGCTGCGGGGCGCCCGGCATCATCACCACCGCACTCGGCGCGGAGAACGTCTTCGACGACACCCACGAGGAGTGGCCCCAGATCAACTGGGAGACCGTCGCGGACCGTGACCCGGACGTCCTCGTCATCGGCGACCTCACCCGCGATGCGCAGACCGCCGAGAGCGCCGGGAAGAAGATCGCGTTCCTGGAGTCCAACCCGGCCACCAGGAACATGGACGCCGTACGGAACAAGCGGTACGTCCTGCTCAGCGGCCAGGCCATGAACCCCACCATCCGCACGGTGGAGGGGATCGAGCGCGTCGCGGCGGGGCTGCGCGGGTTCGGGCTCGCCGGGTGACGGCCGACCACCGGACGACGGCCGGCCACGAACCGGTGAGCACGGGTCTCCGGCGGCCGTCGGGTCTTCTCGAAGGCACCGCTCCCCGCCCCCCTGCGGCGGCCGGGCGCCGGACGGCCCTGCGCACGCTGCCCAAGCCGCTCCTGTGGGGCGGCGGTGTCCTTCTCCTCCTGCTCTCCGTCGCGGTCGCCGTCACCATCGGGCCGGCCCGGATCTCCGTCGCCGACGTGTGGTCGGTGGTGGCCGCACATCTGGGCCTCGGCACCACGGAACTGAGTCCGCTCCGCGACGGCATCGTGTGGGACCTCCGGATGCCGCGCACCCTGCTCGCCGCGGTCTGCGGCGCCGGGCTCGCGGTGTGCGGGACCGTCATGCAGTCCCTGCTCCGCAACCCCCTCGCCGACCCGTTCGTCCTCGGCGTCTCCTCCGGGGCGTCGACCGGCGCGGTCGTGGTCGTCGTGCTGGGCGTCGGCGGGGGAGCGGTGTCCCTCTCGGCGGGCGCGTTCGTGGGGGCGCTCGCCTCGTTCGCCCTCGTCCTCCTGCTGAGCCACACCCTCGGCGGCAGCACGGACCGGGTCGTCCTCTCGGGCGTGGCGGCGATGCAGCTCTTCTCGGCGCTCACCTCCTTCGTCGTGATGACCGCCGCCGACGCCGAGCAGACACGCGGGGTGCTCTTCTGGCTGCTCGGCTCGCTCGGCGGAGTCGGCTGGACGGACGTCCGGCTCTGCTCCGGGGTGGTCGTGTTCGCCCTGCTGATCTGCCTGGGCCACGCCCGTACGCTCGACGCCTTCGCGTTCGGCCAGGACGCGGCGGCCACCCTCGGCGTCCGTGTAACCCGCACCCGGACCGTGTTGCTCTGCACCACGGCGCTGCTGACCGCCGCGCTGGTCAGCTCCGCCGGGGCGATCGGCTTCGTCGGCCTGGTGCTGCCGCACGCCGCCCGTGCCCTCGCCGGTTCGGGACACCGAAGGCTGCTTCCGGTGACCGCGCTGGCCGGCGCGATCTTCCTGGTCTGGGTGGACACCCTCGCGAGGACCGTGCTGGATCCGCAGGAGGTGCCGGTGGGCGTGGTCACCGCACTGATCGGCGTCCCCGCCTTCGTCCTGGTCCTGTACCGCACCCGGCGTGTCGCATGAGCGCCCACGACACCGGGCTGCGGGCCGACCGGGTGAGCCGCGCGGCCGGCGGCCGCCTCATCCTCGACGGCGTGACCCTCGCCCCGCCGCCCGGCTCCACCGTCGGCCTCATCGGCCCCAACGGCTCCGGGAAGTCCACCCTGCTGCGGGTGCTCGCGGGTGTCCTGCCGCCCGAGGGCGGCCTCGTCACCCTCGACGGGGAGCCGCTCGCCGCGACCGGCCGGCGCACGGTGGCCCAGCGGGTCGCGGTGGTCGACCAGCACGCGGCGACCCAGGTCGAACTGAGCGTGCTCGACGTCGTACGCCTGGGCCGCATCCCGCACCGCCGCGCCTGGTCCGCACCGGGGCCGGAGGACGACGCAGCCGTCCGGCGGGCCCTGGAGCGGACCGGACTCACGGACCGGGCCGGGCAGTCCTGGCACACCCTGTCCGGCGGCGAACGCCAACGGGTCCAGATCGCCCGCGCCCTGGCCCAGGAGCCCCGCGAACTGCTCCTGGACGAACCCACCAACCACCTCGACATCCAGCACCAGCTGGAGCTGTTGTCACTGGTGTCCTCACTGCCCCTCACCTGTGTCGTCGCCCTGCACGACCTGAACCTGGCCGCGACCTTCTGCGATCTGATCACCGTGATGGACGGGGGACGGGTGGTCGCGGCGGGCACCCCGGACGAGGTGATCACCGAGGAATTGATCGCGGACGTCTACCGGGTGCGGTCGGTGGTCACCCGGGAGGGCCCGCGAGGGCGCCCCAGCGTGCGGTTCCTGCCGGCGGCCGTCCGCTCCGCGCCCCTCGACGGCGTGTGACGTCGGGCGTGGGGCACACGGGGTGCGGGGCGGATCCGTCGCACGGACCCGCCCCGCACCCCGTTCGTCATGACCCCGGACGGCCGGGCGGCGTCCCGGCCCGTCGCGCCGCCGGCGGCGGCGTCCGGCTAGTGGCGCCGACCCCTCCCGAACTCACCGCCGCCCCTGTCCTTGCCGGTCCCCGCGTCCGTGCCGTCCGCGTAGTCGATCTTCTCCTTGCGGACCTCGGCGGAGACCTCCTTCTGCTCGGTCACCCGTTCCCTCTCCAGCCGTACGCGCTCCACCGGCACGGCCTCCTTGCGCACGGTCGCCCGCTCGGCGTGCAGGGTCACCTCCACGTCCTGGTCGCCGATGGCGGTCTGCCCGGTCACCTTCTCGCCGGGTGCCAGCGGCTCGCGGACCATGCGCACCTCCTCGTGCGAGACGGGCACCGTACGGGTGACCTCCTCGGTCACGACGTACTTGTGCAGGCGGGCCCGTCCGCTCTCGTACTCCTCCGTGCCGACCCGCAGCTGCTCCTCGGAGCGGATCATCTCCTCCCGCCCCGCGAGATCGCCCTTGGTCATGTCGGCGGCGGACCTCGTACCCGCGCCGGCGCCTGCCAGCGGCCGGGTGCCGGCCGCGGCGTCGGAACCCGGGTGCGTACCGGCGCCGGTCATGCCGGTGCCCGTCGTGCCCGCGGCGCCGCCGGCCGCCTTGCCGGTACCGGTGGTGCGCGCCGTGCCCGCCGCTCCGGCGCCCGCCGCGCCACCTGCCGCGGCGCCCATCGCCCCCGTCCCGGCCGTCGTCCTGCCGTCCGCGCCCGTCCCCGTCCCGGCGGAGCTCCGCGGCTTCCTGGTGAGTCCGTAGTGGCGGTAGAGCTCCTCCTCCTCGGCGACGGAGAGGTGGGCGTCCGCGTCTACCCGGGGCGCTTCCTTGACGCTCTCCTTCGGGTGCGCCACATGCAGGTCGGCGCCGACCCGCCGGGCTCCGGCGAGCGGGACGAAGCTCTCCTTCATCCCGAACATGCCGGTCTTGACCGTGACCCAGTCGGGCTTGCCGGTGTCGTCGTCGACGTACACCCGGCCGACACTGCCGACCTTCTCGCCCCCGTTGTCGTAGACGGTGAGACCGTCGAGCTCTCCGGAATCCGTGAAACCGTCAGCGGCTGCCATGACCGATGCCTCCTCGCCCGGACGCGTCCTGTGGTGGGTCCACTCAGGTACGGCACGCCCGGTTCCATCGCGCCTCACCCGGTTGGCCCCTGCAACCCACCGGCCGTCCGGGGCCCGGCGGGGAGGGGGTGCCAGGCCGTCCCCGCCCGCGCCCGCCCGGGAAGTCGGCGCCACCGGCGCGTTAGGCCAGACGGGTGACGGCCCTGGTGGCGGGCGGCCCGGACAGCCGGTGCCGGGCGGTGTCCGGGCCGGCCGGGCGCCCGCATAGGATCGGCCGTCGTCGTCCGTACCGGAGGGCCGCCCTCCGCGGCCGGCCGCCGAACCACCGGGAACCGTCATCGCCTCCGTACCCCACCAGCTCCCGTCCCCACGAGGCCTGCTGCGCACCCGGCACGAGGACGGCCACCGCCTGGGCCACCTCGTCTGGCGGCTGGCTCCCGGCAGCCGGGTGTGCAGCAGCGCGGTCCTCGGCGGCGGCATCGGCCCGCGCGCCTGGATCCTCAACGCCCAGGTGCCCGGCGGCTACCCCAGGCTCGACCCGGAACGTCACCTCGCCGAGATCGCGGCCGCGGAGGGCCTCGCCGGGCCGGGCACCGGACTCATGACCGCCGCCGACGTCAGCGCCCGCACCGAGGCGTACGACGACGGCGTCACGGCCACCGTCACCAGCGGCCTCGGCGTACGGGGCTGGGCGGCCGCGCGCGCGGCCGGCGAACGAGGCCCGCTCCCGCCCGGAACGGTCAACATCGTCGTCTACCTCCCCGTCGCCCTCGGCGACGCGGCCCTGGTCAACGCGGTCGCCACCGCCACCGAGGCGAAGGTGCAGGCGCTGCTGGACGCCGGTCTCGACTGCTCCGGAACTCCCACCGACGCCGTCTGCGTGGCCGTGCCCGGCCCGGGCGCCCAGGGAGCGGAACCGTTCGCGGGCCCCCGGTCGCGCTGGGGCGCACGCCTGGCGAGAGCGGTGCACGCTGCCGTACTCGACGGGGCACTGGCCCACCGTCGCGGTGAAGGCGAGGAGAGGGGCACGGGCGGGGAGCGGCCCCGTGCGGGCGGCCGGTGACGGTCCGACCGCCCCGCCCCCGCCTCAGACCACCGTCACCGGGTGACGGACCACGGCGTCGAAGAGGTACCCCTGCGTGTTGTGGGCCGTGGACGCCGGCTGGGTGCGCCCCGACCGGTCCGTGGCCCGGGCCGACAGGACACCCGGTCCGGTCCGCTCCGGCACCCAGTCGGCCGACCAGCGCACCCAGCTCCCCGCGCGCGGTGCGTCGCGCAGCCGGGCCCGCCGCCAGTGGCCGCCGCCGTCCGTACTGATCTCCACGGAACGGACCGGGGCCCCGCCCGACCAGGAACGGCCCGTCAGCTCGACCCGCCGGTGCGCGGTGAAGGAGGCACCGATCGGCAGCTCGAAGGCGCTCTTGAGGGTCTGCCGGGTCAGCGGGGCGCTGCCCTCGGCCGGGTACCCGGGGCCGAACAGCCGGTAGAGCGTGGTGTTCCAGGGGGACACCAGCGGCTGTGCGCTCACCTCGATGTCACCGAGCCACTTGATGTGGGCGATCCCCACCCAGGAGGGCACGATGAGCCGGACCGGGTGTCCGTGGTCCGGGGGGAGCGGCTCGCCGTTCATCTCGTAGGCGACGAGGACGTCGTCCAGGGCCTTGGAGACCGGCAGTGGCCGGCGCACGTGCCCCAGGTTCGTCCCGTCGGTCACGACCTCCCCGTCCAGGCCGCGCGGCAGCACGTCGACCGCGTGCCGGCCGATCCCCGCGCGGCGCAGCACGGTACGCAGGGGCACCCCGCGCCAGCGCGCGTTGCCGATCGCGCCGAGGGTCCACGCCGTGCCGCTGACCTGCTGGTTCTGCTGGGAGGTGTAGAAGCTGCGGGCGTTGCCCGCGCATTCGACGAACCCGGTGCGGGTGACCGAGGGCAGCGCGCGCAGGGCGTCGTACGAGAAGTCCACCGGGCCGCCGGTCAGTCCGTCGCCCCAGACCGTGAGCTTCCAGTCGGCCGCCTCGATACGGGGGGTCGCGGTGTGGTTCCGCACGAAGAAGCGGTCCGCGGGGGTGAGCAGCCCCGTACCCCGCAGCGAGGCGAAGTTGGTCTCCGCGTTGGTGCCACGGATCGTGAAGAGGTCGGCGGGCAGCGGCTTCACCACACCGGGCAGGGACTCGGCGGCGTGCGCGGGCGCGGCGAGGGAGGCCAGCGGCACGCCGGCGGAGGCGGCGGCCACCAGCTTCAGCAGATCCCGCCGGTCGATCCCCGCCGACCGCGCCCGGCCGTCCGCCCACTGGCGCATCCGTATCCGGTCGTAGGCGGACTCGGACATCGGTGCGTGAACCATGGACGCTCCTCGGAGGCTGCGGGCGGTCGTGCGGCGCGGCTTCGCCGCGGGCCGGTTACGGACCGTAGGACGAGCGGCCCCCGTCGGGAAGGGACTCGCACCCCCCGCCACGAACCTGCAACGTGCGCGCAACAGTCGAGCGCCGGCGAGGCCCGACGACCGCGCTCCTCCCCCTTCGACCTGGGTCCGCCCGCAGCCCCGCAGCCTTGTCGAGGGCGTGGGGCGGAAAGCGCACGCACGTGGGGCGCGGCCCCAAGGCCGCGCCCCACGTTCTTCTTCCGGGCAGTCCCGGACCCGCGTCACTCCTCCGTCAGCATCCCCTCGCGCAGCTTGCGCAGCAGGCGGCTGAGCAGCCGTGAGACGTGCATCTGGGAGATGCCCAGTTCGGCGCCGATCTGCGCCTGGGTCATCTCCTGGCCGAAGCGCATGTTGATGATCTGGCGTTCGCGGGCGTCCAGTTGGCTCATGAGCGGCGCCAGCGCGTGGATGTTCTCCACGCCCTCCATGGCGGAGTCCGGCTCACCGAGCACGTCGGCGAAAGTGCGGCCGTTCGTGTGCGGGCGGCCCGCCTCGCCGCTGTCGGTGGGCATGTCGAGCGAACCCGCCGTGTAGCCGTTGGAGGCGACGATGCCTTCGGTGACCTCTTCGGGCGTCAGGCCGAGGTGGTCGGCGAGTTCCTGCACGGTGGGGTCACGGTCCAACTCGACGGCGAGGTGGTCCTTGGCCTTGGCGAGGTCGACCCGCAGCTCCTGGAGCCGGCGGGGGACGTGCACCGCCCAGCTGGTGTCGCGGAAGAACCGCTTGATCTCGCCGACGATGTAGGGCACGGCGAACGAGGTGAACTCCACCTCGCGCGTGAGGTCGAAACGGTCGATGGCCTTGATCAACCCGATCGTGCCGACCTGGATGATGTCCTCCATGTCGCCGCTGCCCCGGTTGCGGAACCGGCCGGCGGCGAAGCGGACGAGGGAGAGGTTCATCTCGATCAGGGTGTTCCGCGCGTACTGGTACGCGTGGGTCCCCTCCTCGAGTTCCTGGAGGCGGTCGAAGAAGACGCGCGAGAGCTGACGCGCGTCCTGCGGAGCGACCTTCCCGGCGTCCTCGATCCACGGGAGCCCGTCCGCCACCTCCGCCTGTTCCACATCCGTCATCCGTGCCGTGTGTGCGGTCATCCCCTCACGCTCCTCTGGTCGAGTGCCCCTCAGTCACTGGCACCTTCCCCGGGTCCAACGCCTCATGCGCCGTCAGCGAAACTTAAAAGGGCCGGAGTTCGCAATTGGCCGGGAACCTGTGGCGCGGGCGCCCGCCCGCCGTCCCGGGAGGGGCTGCCGGGCCGTCCGGATACGGATCGGCCCCACCGGTACGGGGGCGCCCGGTGGGGCGGGCGGGCACCGGAGTGCCCCGCTGAGGTCCCGGAGAAGGCAGACCGGCGAGGCGCTGCCCTGGCTCCGGTCGACCGCGGTTCCCCCGCGTTTCTCCCGCACGCCGGGGTGGCCCGGCGGAGCCGTACCGGGCAACCCCGCGGGGCCCGGGAATACGCGGTCGCCGCAGGCGCTTCTCGCCAGATGCACGTCGACGTCCGGCGCGCCCCAGGAATCCCGGAGCGAGGAAAAGCATGTCCGAGGCACACGTCACCGATCACCGCCCGGCCCCCGCGAGCCACGGGAGCGGACCGGTGGACGTCCCGGCCCCGCGGCGGGAGAGCCCGGCCCCGTCCGGCCACCCCCTGGACCATCCGTCCCTCTCCGCACTCCACGGTCCCCACGCGCACTTCGCGGAACGGCGGGGCCGCGTCGTCCGCTACCCCGCCGACGTCTCCCCGTGGACGGCCATGCCCGACGAGCCCGACGCGCGGGACTGGGCCGACGCCGCCGCACTCGCCGGGCCCGGCGCCTTCGTCATGTTCATGGGCGCCGCACAGGCGCCGCCCGCGGACTGGGAGGACGGCTTCGAAATCGAGGGTGTCCAGCTGACCGGTGAAGGGCTGCGCACGGAGGCGTACCCGGAGGCGGTGCGGCTCGGCGCGGCCGACGTGCCGGAGATGCTGGATCTGGTCGAGCGGACCCGCCCCGGCCCCTTCCTCCCGCGCACCGTCGAGATGGGTACGTACCTGGGCGTCCGGCGCGGCGGGGAACTCGTCGCGATGGCGGGGGAGCGGGTGCACCCGGCCGGCTGGACCGAGATCAGCGCTGTCTGCACCGACCCGGCCGTACGGGGCCAGGGTCTCGCCGGCCGGCTGGTGCTGGCCGTCGCCCACGGGATCACGGAGCGCGGCGAGACACCGTTCCTGCACGCGGCGGCCGACAACACCGGGGCGATCCGGCTCTACGAGGCCCTCGGCTTCCGGCTCCGCCGGGGGATCGTCTTCCGCGGCGCGACCGCCCCGAAGGCTCCGTCCCGCGCGTCGTAGACCGGCGCACGCGTGACGGCGGGGCGGCGCGGGGGATACGCGCCGCCCCGCCGTCACGCCCGGCTCCCGCCCGGTCCGGCCCCGGGCGGGAGCCGGGTCGGAACCGGGGAGGCTCGTCGAACCACTGGTGCCCGGACGGGGGGCACGCGGTGACGCCCAGCGGTCGCGCTTTCCAGGGGCGACCGCGCCTCGACCGTCCGCTCGGACCCCGTTCGCCCGGTTCCGTCCACTCCACCCTCGGTGCCCGGTCACAGCCGGTGGCGCCGGACGTCGAGCTCCGTGACCTTCTCCGTGATCAGTTCACCCTCGTCGACGAGCGTGTCGGGGGTCTCGACCGGCTCATCGGCGAGCCTTCGGCGAGAGCGTGACCCGTCCGGTCCGCGTCTCGGCAGTGATCACCTCGGCAGTGAGGCGCCGGCCGAGATCCCACCGGCCGGAGCGCTGGATCACTTCCCGGAACCCGCCCCGAACGTCCCGGTGCGACCAATGTCCCACTGCGACACTTTCAGGTGTACGGTGCAGATATGAGCACGGAGCAGAGGGAACCGGAGAGGCGGAGCCGCAAGGCCCGCCGGACCCGGGACACGCTGGCGCGAGCCGCGTTCGAGTTGGTACTCGACCGGGGACTGCGGAAGGTGACGGTCGAGGAGATCGCGGAAGCGGCCGACGTCGACCGGCGCACCTTCAGCCGGTACTTCCGGAGCAAGGAGGACGCGGTCCTCGACGCCGTGCGCGGCGACGGCGACCGCATCAATGAATCCCTGCGTGCCCGCCCCGCCGCGGAACCCCCGCTCACCGCGTACCGCCGTGCCGTACTCGACTGGCTCGACGACACGGAGGCGGGCCCCTGGCACCTGCGCCCCCGGATCTTCGACCTGCTGGTCCTGGCCGAGGAGGAGCCGACCCTCTACGCGGCCTACCACCACATCAGGGTGGACGCCCAGGAGGAGTCGATCGCGATCCTCGCGGACCGGCTCGGCGTGGACCGCCGCGTGGACCTGCGTCCCGCGGTGACCGTGGCCGCCGGAGCGGGCGCCCTGCTCGCCGCGCAAGCCGCCTGGGTACGCGGCGGCCTCCCGGCGGCCCTGCCCGCCCTCGTGGTCCAGGCGTTCGACGCACTCTCCCCGGACCTCCTGGCCCCGGCCCCACCCGGCCGTGTACCAGGACCGGCGCACCGCAGCACCACAGAAAGAAGCACCCCATCATGAGCACTGACCTCACCCTCTCCTACGCGACCGAGTTCACCGGCAAGGTCGCGCTGGTCACCGGCGGCGCCTCCGGCATCGGCCTGGCCCTGTCGAAGCGCCTCGCGGCGGGCGGCGCGGCGGTCGTCGTCGCCGACTACGACGAGGAGGGCGCCCGCAGGACGGTCGCGGAGCTGACGGCCACCGGCGCCCGCGCCGCCGCCGTCCGGCTGGACGTCACCGACCCCGCCTCCGTCGAAGCCGGCGTGCGCTTCACCGTCGACACCTTCGGCGTGCTCCACCTCGCGGTGAACAACGCCGGCATCGGCGGCCCTGCCGCGCCCACCGGCGAGTACGCCGTCGAGGACTGGAACCGCGTCGTCGCCACCAACCTCAGCGGCGTCTTCCACTCGATGCGTTACGAGATCCCCGAACTCCTGAAGACCGGCGGCGGTGCCATCGTCAACATCTCCTCCATCCTCGGCACCAACGGCTTCGCCCAGTCCCCGGCCTACGTCGCCGCCAAGCACGGTGTCGTCGGCCTGACCAAGACGGCGGCCCTGGAGTACGCGGCACAGAACATCCGCGTCAACGCCGTGGGCCCCGGCTTCATCGACACCCCGCTGCTGCGCGACACCGACGCCCCGGCACGCGACCACCTCGTCTCGCTCCACCCCGCGGGCCGCCTGGGCACGTCGGAGGAGGTCGCCGAACTCGCCGCGTTCCTGCTCTCCGACCGCGCATCCTTCGTCCACGGCAGCTACCACCTGGTCGACGGCGGCTACTCCGCCTCCTGACCACCCTCCCCCGGGAGGTGTCAGGGGCGACGGGGGCCCGGAAAGGGGCCCACCACCGGCCGGCCGTCCCTGAGCGGCGTCCGGCGGTGGGCCCGGTACAGAAGAGAGGAAGAACCATGAAGGCAGTTCAGTACCGCACCATCGGCGGGGCACCCGAGGTGGTCGAGATACCGAAGCCCGTGCCGGGACCGGGCCAGGTCCTGCTGAAAGTCACCGCGGCCGGGGTCTGCCACTCCGACATCGCCGTGATGAGCTGGTCCGCCGAGGAGCTCACCTACCCGCTTCCGCTCACCCTCGGCCACGAGGGCGTCGGCACCGTCGTCGGGCTCGGCGAAGGCGCCCAGGGCGTCTCGATCGGCGAGAACGTCGCCGTCTACGGTCCCTGGGGCTGCGGCACCTGCGTGAACTGTGCCGAGGGCCGTGAGAACTACTGCCTGCGCGCCACGGAGCTCGGCATCATGCCGCCCGGCCTCGGCAACCCCGGCGCCATGGCCGAGTACATGATCGTCGACGACACCCGCCACCTCGTCCCGATCGGCGACCTCGACCCGGTCAAGACCGTCTCCCTGACCGACGCCGGCCTGACGCCGTACCACGCGATCACGCGCTCGCTGCCGAAGCTGCGTCCCGGCGCCACCGCCGTCGTCATCGGCACCGGCGGCCTCGGCCACGTCGCCATCCAGTTGCTGCGCGCCATGACCGCCGTCAAGGTCATCGCCCTCGACGTCACCGAGGAGAAGCTGGACCTGGCCCGCGAGGTCGGTGCCCACGAGACCGTCCTCTCCGACGAGAACGCGGCCGCCAGGGTCCGGGAGCTGACCGGCGGTGTCGGGGCCAAGGTCGTCTTTGACTTCGTCGGTGTCCCGGCGACCGTGCGGACGGCCGGAGCGGTCGCCTCCGTCGACAGCGACGTCACCATCGTCGGCATCGGCGGCGGACTGCTCCCCGTGGGCTTCGGAGTGCTGCCGTTCGCCACCTCCGTCAGCGCGCCGTACTGGGGCTCCCGCAAGGAGCTCGCCGAGGTGATCGAGCTGGCGCACACCGGCGCGGTCGACGTCCACGTCGAGACGTACTCCATCGACGAGGCCCCGCTCGCCTACGAGCGCCTGCACGCGGGCAAGATCAACGGCCGGGCCGTCATCCTGCCCAACGGCTGAGCCTCCCCGGATCCGTCGTGCCCGCGGGCGGCGCGGATCCGGTTCGCGAGCCCCCACCCCGACGCGGGCCGCCGCACCTCTGCGACGGCCCGCATCGGCGTGTCCGGAGCACGTCGGCCGGAGGGAGGCGGGCTCCCGTGCGGTGATCCGCGCCGGACGGCCGGCGGCCCCGCACCGCGTCGGACCGGAGCCGGGGAAGCGTACCCCCCGGCGGACTCACGGCCGCAGGTGCGCCAACAGCCGTTCCACGAAGACCCGCTGGCCGGTCACCAGCCGGGACGCCGCCTCCTGCGGGGTGCACCAGGCGACCCGGTCGATCTCGGGGAACTCCTGGACCACGCCGGAGCCCCGCGGCCACTCCATGGCGAAGGTGCCGTACACCGCCTTCGCGAGGTCCACCTCGCCCTCCACCGCCCAGATGACCACCATCTTGCCGCTCGGCTGGCGGGACTGGCCCAGCGGCACCCACAACCCCTCCGGCACCGGCAGCCCCACCTCCTCCTCGAACTCCCGCCGGGCCGCCGTCTCCGGCGTCTCGCCCGGCTCGTACTCCCCCTTGGGGATCGACCACGCGGCATCCTCCTGGCCGTCCCAGAACGGGCCCCCCATGTGGCCGAGCAACACCTCGACCCCGGTGCCGTCGGTCCCGGTCCGGTAGAGAAGGACCCCCGCGCTGCGCTTGCTCATCGACATGTCGTCAATTCTCCGTACATCGCGCCGCCTTCGCCACCGGTTCCGGCATACCGGACGGCCGGATCCGGTCGCCCGTCGCCGGACCGGCCGGCGTGCGGCGCGTCCTGGGGGCGCTGACGCCGCGTCGTGAGCCCGGCGCCGTGGCGGACCCGCCGTACTCTGTTGTCCCCGCCGTGACTCCTGCCCTCTGGCGCTCTTCGGACGCCCCCGGCACGCTGTCCGCCACAAGCGCTGATGAACCGTCCAACCCGCCTTTCAGCAGGAGGACTTGTGCGTCGACGTCCACCGTCCGCCGCCCGCCCGGCGCGGCCGCTCCTACTCTTCGCCACCGTCTGCGGAGTCATGGCGGGGGCCGTCGTCCCCGCGGCTGCCGCCGGTACGACCCCCGACCCCCGCCCCCGCAACGCCGCCGAGGTACTCAGACCGGTCTCCCCGCCCGGACCGAGCCTCCCGGCGGGCGCCGGGCGGCCCGTCGTCGACGACCACGGCATCGAGACCGCCCGAGCCTCCCGGCCCGTCGCGCCCGGGATCGGGCTCACCTCCTACGACCGGCTCGAAGCGGACAAGTGGCTCCGCGTCGACGCGCTCACCGTGGACCTGCACAGCGACGTGCGCGCCGACTACCTCTCCACCGGGAAGGTCGGCGAACGGCGCACGGTCTCCGAGCTGGCGGCCGGCCACGACCCCGGCTCCGGGCGCCGTACCGTCGCCGCCCTCAACGGCGACTTCTTCGACATCAACCAGACCGGCGCACCCCAGGGTCCCGGTGTCCGGGACGGCGCACTCGTCCACTCGCCGGCCGCCGGCTCCTCCCACGCGGTCGGAATCGGCCCGGAGGGCGCCGGACGGGTGCTGGACCTGTACTTCGAGGGCACCCTCACCCTGCCCTCCGGCACGCATCCTCTCGGCGCGTACGACGCGGCCGACGTCCCCGCCGGCTCGGTGGGCGCGTACACCTCCGCCTGGGGCGGCGCGGACCGCGCGCTGACCGTGGACGCGGCGCAGCCGGTCGCCGAGGCCGCCGTACGGGAGGGCCGGGTGGTCTCCGTGTCGACGGCGCCCGGCAGCGGCCCCGTCCCCGGCGGCACCACCGTCCTCGTCGGACGGGAAGCCGGGGCGGGACTGCTGAAGGCCTTGCGGCCCGGTGATCCCGTCGAGATCTCGTACCGGGTGCGCACCGACGACGGGCCCCTGCCGCGCACCGCGGTCGGCGGACGTGAACCGCTCGTCGTGGACGGTGTGGAGCAGAACCACGACGGCGGGAGCAACAACACCGCCGCCCCCCGGACCGCGGTCGGCTTCTCCCGGGACGGCCGCATCCTGCACGTGCTGACCGTGGACGGCCGGCAGGCCGACAGCGGCGGGGCGACCCTCACCGAACTCGGGCGGATGATGCGGGAGGCGGGCGCCTGGAGCGCGCTCAACCTGGACGGCGGCGGCTCCTCCACCCTGTTGGCGAGGGAACCGGGGAGCGACGCCCTCCCGGTGGAGAACAGCCCTTCGGACGGCAGCGAACGCGCCGTCCCCGACGGCCTGGCTCTCACCGTGCCGGACGGCAGCGGGACCCTCACCGGGTACCGGGTCGGGACCCGCACCCCGGCCCTCTCCGCACCGGGGGACGACCCCGTCGCCGGCGGTCACCCCGACCGGGTCTTCCCCGGACTCACCCGCTCCCTGACGGCCGCCGGTCACGACGAGACGTACGGTCCGGCGGCCGGCGCCCCGCGCTGGCGCACCACCGCACCCGGCGTCGGCACCACGGACGCGCGCGGCCTCTTCACCGCCCGGCACGGCGGCACCACCGAAGCCGTCGCCGAACGCGGGAGGGCCCGGGGCTCGGTCCGGCTCACCGTCCTCGACGAACTGGCACGCCTGCGGCCCACCACCGAACGCCTCGGCCTGCCGGGCCGGGGCACCACCGGCACCTTCGGCATCGTCGGCTTCGACGCCCACGGTGCCGGCGCTCCCGTCGAGCCCCGGGACGTCACCCTCGACTACGACCGCGCGCTCTTCGACGTCCGCGACGACGGGCAGGGGTCCTTCGCCGTCACCGCCCGCGCGGGCGGCGGAACGGCGGGGCTGATCACCGCGTCGGTGCACGGCGTCACCACCGCTCTCGCCGCCACGGTCGGCCTCGCCGACCAGGCGGTCTGCGACTTCGACGACGCGGCCACCTGGAAGTTCAGCCAGGCCCGGGGGAGCGGCTCGCTGAACGCGACCGAGGACGGCCGCACCGGCACCGGGCTGGAACTCACCTACGACTTCACGCAGTCCACCGCCACCCGCGCCGCCTACGCCGCCCCGCCCCAGCCGGTCGCGGTTCCCGGCCGGCCCCGGTCGTTCACCCTGTGGATCAACGGCGACGGCAAGGGCGCCTGGCCCACCCTCCACCTCAAGGACGCCGCCGGATCCGACCAGTTGCTCCGCGGTCCGTACGTGACCTGGACCGGCTGGCGGCAGGTCACGTTCGCCGTACCCGCCGGCGCACCGGCCCCGCTGTCGGTCCACCGGTTCTACCTCGCCGAGACCGCCGCCACCGCGCGCTACACCGGCCACGTCGTCATCGACGACCTCGTGGCCCAGGTCGTTCCGGCCGCCGAAGTGCCGGCCCGGGAGCCGGTGGCGGACCCCCTGATCGACTCGGCGGCCGTCACGGAAGGGCGGGACGCGCGGTTCGCGGTGATGTCGGACGCGCAGTTCGTCGCCCGCGATCCGGACAGCGAGATCGTCGCCCTGGCCCGGCGCACCCTGCGCGAGATCAAGGCCGCACGCCCGGACTTCCTCGTCGTCAACGGCGACCTGGTGGACGAGGGCTCACCCGCCGACCTCGCCTTCGCCCGCCAGGTGCTCGACGAGGAGCTCGGCGACGAACTCCCCTGGATCTACGTGCCGGGCAACCACGAGGTCATGGGGGGCACGATCGGGGACTTCGTCGCCCGGTTCGGCCCGGCCCAGCGCACGTTCGACCACGCGTCCACCCGCTTCCTCACGCTCGACACCTCCAGCCTGAGCCTGCGGGGCGGCGGCTACGCGCAGATCCGGGCGCTCCGCGAGCAACTGGACGCGGCGGCCACCGACCCCGCCATCGGCTCCGTCGTGCTGATCGAGCACGTGCCGCCGCGCGACCCCACCGTGCAGCGGGCCAGTCAGCTCAGCGACCGCAAGGAGGCGGCCCTCGTCGAGGAGTGGCTCGCCTCGTTCCGCCGGACGACCGGCAAGGGAGCCGCCCTCGTCGGCAGCCACGTCGGCGTCTTCCACGCCTCCCGCGTCGACGGGGTCCCCTACCTCGTCAACGGCAATTCGGGCAAGGCACCCTCCGGTCCGGCCGACGCGGGCGGGTTCACCGGCTGGAGCCTGATCGGCACGGACCGGGTCCCGCCGGCCGAGCGGGCGGCGGCCCGGCTGCGGCCGTGGACGGGCGGCCCCGACTGGATCTCCGTACAGACGCGGGCGCACGTGGACGGCCTCACGCTCGACGCCCCCGCCCTCCTCGCGGCGGGCGGCCGGGCCGAGGTGTCCGCCCGGATCACCCAGGGTTCGCGCTCCGTGCCGGTCGCCTTCCCCGTCAGCGCCGACTGGACCGGCTCCCCGAACCTCCGCATCGCGGACACCGCCGGCGGTCGCACCGGGGCGCGCGGCCGCCCCGTCGCGCTCCTCGACCCCGCCACCGGCACGCTCACCGCCCTGCGGCCGGGCACCGTCACCCTCGCGGTGACCGTCGACGGCGTCACCCGCAGCGCCCGCGTCACCATCGCCGCCGAGGGGGCCCTGCGGCCGGCGGCCTGATCCCGGGACGGTACGGCTCCGAGCCCATCGGGCCGTACCGCCCGCCGGGCCCCACCGTTTCCCGCACGACGCACCCCGGCTCCCGGCCGGGCGGCCCGCTCCCCGCACGCACTCCGGCCCGAGGAGCGGACCGCCCGGCACCTCGGTGGCTCGTCCGGTCGGGTGGTGGCCCGGTTCCACGCCCTGCCGCAGCCCTCGGGCCGGGCAGGTACCGCACATGAGCGACGAGCGCACCGACCGCCCCGACACCGCCCACACCCGGCCCGAGGGGGTCGGCGACGAGACTGTACGCGCCCTGGGCGCGCTCTCCGAAGCGCTGGAGACCACCGAACGCGCCCGGGGCGCCCTCTACACGTTCCACCAGCTCACCGGAGGCGCCGACTTCCAGCTCGGCGACGCGGTGCGACTGCTCCGCGAGGCCGGCCACGACCGGGCGGCGGAGCTGGTGGAGCGGGAGATCGTGGGCCGCAACGTCATCCCCGGCCACTGGACGTTCCAGATCGTCGAGGAGTACGACCGCACCTACTACCGCCCGTTCGCCGAGATCGAGCGTCGCCTCACCGACGAACTCGCGGCGGGGCGGACCCACCTGTACGAGGCGGAGCTGAAGGAGACCCGGCGGACCCGGGGCCGGCCCGACCACACCGCGCGCCCGGGCGTCCGGCCCGGGAACCGCTAGGGAGCGGTGGATCAGTGACCGGCAGGGCGGCGCGGCGTCCGGCAACTCCGCGAGGTGCCTTGCGCGGCGTCGGAACCCGGCCACGATCCACCGCACACCGCCTGGGGGCGAGACCCGGGCACCCCGCCCCCCGGCCCGTACGGCGGCGTCCCGCACACTGGTGGCCCGCACCCGTACGAGCGAGGCGAGCCATGGCTTTGCAGATCAGCGCCACCAACCCCGAACACCCCGCGCTCCTCCTAGAGCTGCCGTGGCACCTGCCGCTGGAGGAGTGGCCGGAGAAGTACCTCGTACCGCTGCCACGCGGCATCTCCCGGCACGTGGTGCGCTACGCGCGCGCCGGGGCGGACGTGGTCGCGGTCAAGGAGCTCGCCGAGCGGCCGGCGGTACGCGAGTACGACCAGCTCCGCACGCTCGACCGGCTCGGGATACCCGCGGTCGACCCCCTCGCCGTCGTCACCGGCCGCGTCGGGGCCGACGGGGAGCCGCTGGAGCCGGTCCTCATCACCCGGCACCTCAACGGCTCGCTGCCCTACCGCTCGATGTTCGAGACCACGATGCGCCCGTCCACGGTGCACCGGCTGATGGACGCCCTCGCCGTCCTGCTCGTCCGACTGCACCTGGTCGGCTTCGCGTGGGGCGACTGCTCGCTCTCCAACACCCTGTTCCGCCGCGACGCGGGTGCCTATGCCGCCTACCTCGTGGACGCGGAGACCGGGGAGACCCACGAGCGGCTCAGCGACGGTCAGCGGGAGTACGACATCGACCTCGCCCGCGTCAACATCAGCGGAGAGATGCTCGACTTGGAGGCTGCCGGCGCGCTGCACCCCTCCGTGGACCCGATCGCGTTCGGCGCCGAGATCAGCCGCCGGTACGCGGGGCTGTGGAAGGAGCTGACCCGGACCTCCGTCTACCCGGCGGGCAAGTACCACTACATCGAGCGCCGGGTGCGCCGGCTCAACGAGATGGGCTTCGACGTCGCCGAGATGCAGATCGTCAACTCCCCGGACGGTGACACGGTCACCTTCGTCCCGAAGGTCGTCGACGCCGGACACCACCAGCGCCAGCTGCTCCGGCTGACCGGACTGGACACGGAGGAGAACCAGGCCCGCCGCCTCCTCAACGACCTGGAGAGCTGGATGGCCACCCAGGAGGACTACGCTCCCGGCGATCCGCTCGGGGCGCGCACCGAGGTCCTCGCGCACCGGTGGGTCCGCGACCAGTTCCGGCCCACGGTCCGCGCCGTCCCCCTCACCCTGCGGGGCTCCATGGACCCGGCCGAGCTCTACCACGAGCTGCTGGAGCACCGGTGGTTCCTCTCCGAGCGGGCCATGCGCGACATCGGCCTGGAGACGGCGGTGGAGGACTACACCGCCACCAGGCTCCCCCTGGCCGAGCCTGCCGCGGAGGCGGAGACCGGCGAGGAGTGAGCGCTGCGGAGTGAAAGCCGCGGAGTGGAGTCCGGGAAGCGACCGGCGAGGGCGGTCGGCGGTGGCCGCTCCCGATCCCGCCGAGATGCGTCCGTTCGGTTCAGCTGGTTCGCTGGAGGCGTCGGATGTCCAGCGGACGAGGAGTGGTGATGAGCGGAGCGGACGAACCCGCCAAGCTGGCCCAGCAGATGCGGGACAAGGCGCGGCAGCTGAGTGAGGCGGCCGAGAGCGCGAAGGACCCCGAGGAGCGGCAGCGCCTCACCGCCAAGGCCAGCAAGATGCGCGCCCGGAGCGAACAGCAGTCCGGGATGAGCAGCGGGGACATCTACCCGCAGCTGTAGGACGACGGCCCGCGACCTCCCCCGGCACCGGATCCGGTGCCGGGGGAGAGGCGTGTCCGCAGGTGACCGGGGTGCGCGGAGGCTGTTCCCCCGTCCGCCCCCGCACACGGGGGCGGACGGAGCGCGCGGAGGTCCGGAGCGGGTACGCCCGGCCACCCCCTGGCCGGCTGGAGGGGCGCGGCCCCCGCGCGCTCGTCGGCGTGACGGGTAGGGGGCCGCCGTCTGCGCGGCCTCCCCTGCCGGCGCGGTCCTGGGAGGGCGGGGATCCCTGTTGACGGGGGTCGTCACCTGGGTGCTCGACCTGGCGGGCCGGGGCAAGCCCAGTGGCCCCCGGCCGCCGGAGGAGTGGAGCCGGCGGGTACGGGACACCAGGGCCCGCGCGGGGCACCCGGAGTGCCTCGGCTGCCGGGCGGCCGGACGGACGGGCCGCCCAGGGCCGTTCCCGCGCGGGAAGCAGCCCCGGTGACCTGCTGAGACGCCGGGGCGGCCGGGCGGTGGAAGCCCGGCGCGCCGGGCCGTCGCAGACAATTCCCGGCAGCCGCCACGGGGCCCCTGTTATCGTGGACGGCACGTGATCAGCGAGGTGATCGCCGATGAAGGAGAGCAGCTGTGAAGGGTGACGACGACATCTCCGGGTGACACCCGAAGGTGATCGGCCGACGGCCGCGCGTTCTCGCGCTGTTGCCGTGGCCCCCGTTGTCGTACCCCTCATCCCTGTTCGCCGCCGGGCGGCCGCCGTCGACGCGCGCCCGCATCACGTCACCAGGACCCTCCATGTCCACCTCGTTCCTCACCTGTTCCCACCTCTCCTTCTCCTGGCCGGACGGCACCCCCGTCTTCCAGGACCTCTCCTTCACCGTCGGCGCCGGCCGCACCGGGCTCGTCGCGCCCAACGGGGCGGGCAAGAGCACCCTGTTGAAGCTGATCGCCGGCGAGTACCGCCCTGCCGGGGGCTCCGTCTCCGTGCGCGGCACGCTCGGCCACCTCCCGCAGGACCTGCCGCTCACCGGCGGCCTCACCGTCGCCGACGTGCTCGGCGTCGCCCCGGTGATCCGCGCGCTCGACGCCGTCGAATCCGGTGACACGAGCGAGGAGCTCTACACCCTGATCGGCGACGACTGGGACATCGAGGATCGCACCCGGGCCCAGTTGGACCGGCTCGGGCTCGGGGAGGTCGCGCTGACGCGGTGTCTGGACACCCTCAGCGGGGGCCAGATCGTCTCCCTGGGGATCGCGGCGCAACTGCTGAAGCGCCCCGACGTCCTCCTCCTGGACGAACCGACCAACAACCTGGACCGCGAAGCGCGCCAGAAGCTCTACGCCGTGATCGAGGAAGGGAACGGCTGTCTCCTCGTGGTCAGCCACGACCGGGAGCTGCTCGACCGGATGGACCGCATCGCCGAGCTCGAACGGGGCGAACTCCGTCTCTACGGAGGCAACTTCACTGCCTACGAGGAGATGGTGCGGGCCGGGCAGGAGGTCGCCGAGAGAGACGTCCGCAACGCCGAGCAGGAGGTCAAGCGCGAGAAGCGGGAGATGCAGCAGGCACGCGAACGCGCGCAGCGCCGTTCGAGCAACGCCGCCCGCACCATCAAGAGCGCCGGCCTGCCCAAGATCGTGGCAGGCGCCCTGAAACGCAGTGCCCAGGAGTCGGCGGCCAAGGCCGACGGTACGCACGCCGCACGCGTCGGCGACGCCCGGGCACGGCTCGACGAGGCGGGCCGCGCCCTCCGCGACGAGCAGCGCATCACGCTGGAACTCCCCG